>NZ_JBHUQN010000003.1:421478-448965 GCF_042674385.1 Paenibacillus sp. NPDC056933
GTAATATCTAGTCGATGATCGAGATGAAACGACGGGGGTGGACATCGGTGCAGCGCTGCTTGGGCTGGTACAGGATGGGCGCTTAGGGCTGATGAATCCTGCACAGCATGTGCTGATGCAGAGCAAGGGCTTCATGGCTGCAATCTGGTCGCTCTATGAACGCAATGAACAAACCCCCGAATATTGCGGGTTTCGGCTGTTTAACGATGTAGAGTTGGCTGCGATCTCCCGGTATCTGCTACCAACCTATTTTGAGGCTGGGCCGTTCGAATTAAGTGCGATACCTTATGTGGCCAAAAGTTATTGGGGCCGCGAAGGTCGGGGCACCTCGCTGCTGGGTGAGGAGTCGGTTCATAATGCGGGCCAAACTGATGTCTCTAATCAGCTGGACGTCCACATAACCAATATAACAGCTGAAATGCACGAAGATGAGGAGATTGCAGCCTATTATAATAACCAGCCTAAAATTTATCAGCAGCTGGTTCCGATGGAGCAAGCCGTGATTCAGACTGAGGCTGGCGAGTACAGCGGCTATTTGCTTACAGGGGTGTTTGTCATTGGTGGACGCTTTGCCGGAGTGCTGCCCCGAATCGGGGAGAAGGTCACCGGGGATATGGCCTATTATTGTGCGGCTGTGGTCAATGAACGGATGGAAGATGAGGAGGAGAAATAATGGACAATTTGGGATTGAATCTGCTGAATGTAGCGATAGGTATTGGCATTCTGCTGGTTGTATTGGTGTGTGGGTATTTTGCTTTTAGCCAGTTGACCCGGTATAACGATAGTGAGGAAATTGCGAAAGGCAACGAGGCAGCGGGCATGTATATGGGTAGTAAATTGCTGGGACTGTGTATCATTGTGGGCATGGTGTCCTTCTCCACGCATTCGTGGCTGGATATGCTGCTGTGGTCAGCGCTGGGGATCATTATTTTGTGTCTGGTCTATATTATATTTGACTTCCTGACGCCAAAAATGCGGGTATGTGACGAAATCGCACGTGGCAATATGGCGGTTGCACAGCTGCTGCGTTCCATTATCATCGGCGTTTCCATCGTCATCGGTACGTTTTTGATGTAAAATGAACCCTAGTGTTTAATTGGAATGAATATCAATCCAACGAAGAAGGAGCGCGGCATCATGAGAAAAGTCATCATCGATACAGATACAGCTGGAGACGATACGATTGCGATTCTGACGGCACTGCACCATTTCCAGGTGGAGGGCATTACAATTACAGGCGGAAACGTACAGTTTGACCAAGAGGTTGAAAACGCCCTGTACACCGTACAGGTTGCTGGACATGGCGGCAAGGTGCCTGTATACAAAGGGTGCGAACGTCCGTTAATGGCCTACGGAAAGGCCCAACACCGCACGGTGGAAGACGTACATGGTGATGACGGTATGGGCGGAGCCCACTTCCCGAAGGCAGACCAGCGTCCCGAAAGCGGGCATGCGGTTGATTTTATCATTGAAAAGGTCCACGCACAGCCTGGCGAGATCTCGCTTCTGGCCATTGCACCCCTGACCAACATTGCGATGGCCATTCAGAAGGACCCAACCATTATTCCGGAGATAGCTCACCTCTACATCATGGGCGGAACGAATAATGCACTGGGCAATATTACGCCAGCCGCGGAGTATAACTTTTATGTGGACCCGGAAGCGGCCAAAATTGTACTGCATGCCGGCATTCCGATCACCATGGTTGGCTGGGAGATGTGTACCCAATACTCCGTTATGGATGATGACGATCATGCAGAGATTGCAGCTCTCGGCACATCGGGCGCTGATTTCTTCACCGCCATCAACAAAGTGGTTATGCAGTTCAACAAATCGGTACATAAACTGAATGGCACCACTCACCCGGACACCTTGTTAATGGCTGTTGCCGCAGATGAGTCGCTCATGACCCAATCCGGCCAGTATTATGTGGATGTGGAAGCAGCAGGAGAATTAACGCGCGGATACAGCGTTGTGGATATCAACGGACGTTTCGGCAAAGAGTCAAACGTACGTGTCTGCGAGGCCATTGATCGGCCGAAGTTCAAGTCCATGCTGCTGGATGTGCTTTCAGCTATCCAATAGGTTCAAGCTTGCTGGAAGGTGTAGCCTCCCTGATCCATAAGTGATCAGGGGGGCTTTTTTCGTTTGCTCAATCTAGCCTTGCTGCAGTAAAAAAGAGCGAATTCCGGAGGTGACCAGATCATGGTCTTCCTCATCTGGCAGGCCGGATACGGTAATGGTGCCGATTGGCCCCTCATCCTCCACAATCAGTGGAAAAGCACCACCAGCCAGCACATAGTCCGAGGAAGGCAGGTTAAAATCATGTTCAAGCGTTTTATTCTCGCTTCTCAATCGAAGGGCTGTGTGCCAAGAGCTGGAGGAAAAGTGATTCACAACGTTGTTCTTGCGTCGAATCCAGTCTTCGTTGTCGGGATGAGTCCCTTCCATGGCATGCAAAAAAAGACGATGTCCCTTGACGGTGATATCCAGGGTAACCGCCTTGGAACGAAGTTTAGCTTCCTCGACCAAATGTAGTCCGAGTGTGAGCGCCATTTCAGCATCGAATGTCTGAAATATCAAATCCTTTTCTTCCTGCTGCATTTCCTTTAATTTTTCTGTCATCGTTAGGTTCAAATTAGGCAGCTCCTTTGCGTGTGTGGTTCATGTCTACATTCGACGTGCATCATGAAGTACCTGCTGCTGCGTGCAGGCAGGACGATAAGCCGGGTTTTTACCCGTTTACTCGTTCTTATACGGTCAATCATTTGGAGACATTGCTTCGGGTGTGTTAAAGTGAAAGTAACGTTACAACAGAAACCTTTGAGGTATACATAGGTTATGGCGCAGTCAGGCAGGAGGAGAGGCGATATGCTGTTTTATTTTATAGCACTGCTGGTTACCTTGGTCGATCAGGGAACCAAGATGGCGGTGAGGATGTATATGGAAGTTGGCGACACGATGAGACTTGGCGATTCGGGAATGCAGTTGCAGCATTATGAGAACAGCGGGATGGCCGGCAGCCTGTTCCAAGGGAATGCGCGTCTGTTCGGCGTAGTCGCCATTCTATTTGTGGCGGGCATGATGTATTATCGGAGAAAGGGTGAAATTCGCGGATTCTGGATGCAGGCGGGTGCCGGCTTCATGGTCGGAGGTGCGCTGGGGAATGCGATTGACCGTTTTATATACGCACGCGTAACGGATTTCCTCGTATTTCCGTCAGGACGCGGGATACTCAATTTGGCGGATGTTGCGATCAATGTAGGTGTTGTTCTACTGGTAATTGGCATGCTGATTCGTGCATTTCAGAGTTATCGGGCCAAGCGTTTACGTAATTCTTTACCGAAAATCGGGCGTTCATCATGAGGCAACAACAGCTTTGCTGTGAGTAATTGTAAATGAATAGTTGAGGGGCATCGGACCTATTCCGATGTCCTTTTTTGTTATGCGGATAACCGGATGCATGGTCAGGGGGCTTGATTCAATTTTGTCGAAATCGTTTTAGGAATAATAGAGTACATTATAGCCAACGCTCATAGTATGAGTCGGTGGGAGGATTAACCATATGGTTAATCCACTAATTTAATGGGTAAATCTTTACGTATATAAGCTGAGGGAGGTACAACATGAGAACATCGCTTACCAAGGCACTCGGGATTATACTGCTTTGTGGAATAACGGCTGTGCTTCTATCTTCCTGTACAAGCGGGAAAAGCGCCAACGGAAAAGTACAGATAGAATTTTTTCAGAACAAGCCCGAAGCCAAAGGAACCTTTGACGAGTTAATCAAAACATTCAACGCCGAACACGCCGATATTCAAGTCACTCAGGTGAATCCACCAGACGCGGAGACGGTGCTGAAGACACGTGTGGTGAAGAATGATGTGCCCGACATTATGGCGATGGGGGCAACGGATACCTATTCCATTCTTGCACAGAGTGATATTTTCGCGGATCTGACAGACAGTCCACTGTTAAAAACGATCGATCCCAACTACATACAGATGCTGAAGGATGTCACGGGTATGGATAAAGTGACGGGCGTACCTTACGCAACAAATGCAAACGGCATCATGTACAACAAAACATTGTTTAAGGAAATGGGTCTGGATGTACCCAAGACCTGGGACGAGCTGATTGCTACGGCCCAAAAAATTAAGGATGCGGGTAAAATTCCGTTTTACTTCACATACAAGGATGACTGGCAAACGAATCTGCCGTTCAATGCACTTGGACCTAACTTGGTCGGTATTGATTTCTATCTGGAGCGCCGCGAGAACAAGGTGACCTTCAAGGAGAAATACCGCGAGGTCGCCGAGAAACAGCTGGAGCTGATGAATTACGGTCACGGCGATAACTTTGGTAAGGCGTATTCGGATGGTAACCGGGCCTTTGCCAATGGTGAAGCATTTATGTACATCCAGGGAACCTGGGCGATCTCCGAGATTCGCAAAGCGAACCCGAATGTGGACATTGGTTTCTTCCCGTTCCCGACGGGCAACGATCCAAGCCAGATCAAGCTGGTAAACGGAATCGACTCCCTGTTTACCATTGCAGCCGATACGCCGCATAAAGAGCAGGCCGAGCAGTTCCTCGCGTTTCTGGTGGAACCTGAAAATATAGGCAAGTACATTAAGGAACAGACGCTGTTCTCTGCGGTGGAGGGTGTAAAACAGGACGATCCTGCTGTACAGGAACTGACCCCTTACATTGAGCAGGGCAAGGTTATCGACTTCGCCGATCACTACATTCCGGCTGCGGTGCAGCTGAATTCCATCGTACAGTCCTTTTTGCAAAATAAGAACATCGACAACTATCTGGATACACTCGACAAAGAATGGGACAAGGTAGCGAATCGGCGATAACACCTTGTCCGAAGGAGGATGGAGTATGAACAAGCGCATCGCGCCTTATTACTGGATGACGGTTCCGGCGGTAATCCTGTTCTTCGTATTTATGACACTGCCGGCCCTTCAGGGGATCTATTATTCATTTACGAATTACAATGGTTTCGGAAAAGGCTATGACTTTGTTGGATTCAAAAACTATTTCAATCTCTTTCAGGATGACAATGTAGGCAACGCCTACTGGTTTACCTTCAAGTTTGCGATCGTTGTAACGATCCTGACGAATATTCTAAGCCTGCTCATTGCACTCGGGCTGAATGCCAAGATCAAGTTCCGTAACTTTTTCCGTGGCATCTACTTCTTGCCGAATATCCTGAGTGTATTGATTGTGGGTTACATATTTAACTACCTTTTCTCTAACGTATTCCCGATCTGGGGACAGAACCTGGGGATCAACGCCCTATCTACCAACATTCTGGGCAGCGAAAGCCTGGCATGGATCGGAATCGTCATTGTGGCGGTGTGGCAATCGGTCGCGTTGAATACGATTCTATATTTGGCAGGATTGCAAACCATTCCGACCACATTATATGAGGCTTCAAATCTGGACGGTGCAGGCAAATGGCGTGAATTCTGGAGTATTACGTTTCCGCTTATTGCCCCGTTCTTCACGATTAATATGGTGCTGGCGATGAAAAACTCCCTGATGGTCTTCGATCAGATCGTCGCATTAACCAATGGTGGACCAGGGCGAGCAACGCAGTCCATCTCCCATCTGATCTACACGGGTGGATTTGAAGGCGGCGAATACGCGTATCAATCTGCAAACTCGGTTATTTATTTCATCGTTATCGCAGTGATTTCGATTCTACAAATCCGGTTCCTGCAAAGAAGGGAGATGGATCTGTAATGAGAAGCCGTTTACGTACGAACTGGCCCGTCATGCTGTTAATTGTTCTGGGCACTTTGTTCATTCTGTTCCCTTTATATATGACGGTCACGATTGCATTGAAAAATCCGGAGCAAATGGCCCAATCCGTATTTGCCATTCCGACAACACTCCACTGGGAGAACTTTGCAAGTGCAATAGACATGACTAACTTCTTCCAATCATTCCGTAACAGTGCCATTGTTACTGCATCGACAGTTATCCTGACCTTGCTCAGTAACTCTATGGTCGCATACGCCATTGCACGGAATATGGAGAAACGGAAGTTTTTCAAAGGGCTGTATTACTACTTTGTCAGCGCGATGTTCATTCCGTTTCCAATCATCATGCTGCCGATTGTTAAGCTGACCGCTTCACTGGAAATGACCAATCTGCTGGGTCTTATCCTGCTGCACACGGTGTATGGACTTGCCTTTAACGTATTTGTGTATGTAGGTTACATTCGGTCCATTCCGGTAGCGCTGGAGGAAGCAGCCTTCGTAGATGGAGCAACAACCTGGGGCACGTTCTGGAAAATCATTTTCCCATTGATGGCGCCGATCAGTGCCACGGTTGGTATTCTAACTTGTCTGTCTACCTATAATGACTTTCTGCTGCCACTCATTATTATTAGCGATCCGGCACAATACACGCTTCCACTGGTACAATATGTGTTCCAGGGTCAATTCAATACCGACTTTAACCTGGCGTTTGCATCGTACCTGCTGGCTTTGCTGCCGATGATCATCATTTATCTATTTGCACAGAAGTGGATCATCAACGGTGTGACACAAGGTTCGGTGAAATAATGAAGAAGAGGCTGACTCAATGAGTCGGCCTTTTTTTGTTCCTTTTTTTGTTTTCGTGAGCTTCTGGTTTGTGGAGCAGCCCTGTATTTAAAAGATTGATTAAGATGGGAATTTGTGCTATTTTTTAGTCGTTAGTTTAATCGCTAAACAAAGCGCGGTGAAAGAGATCAATAAGCCAATATGTAAACGCTTCAACCATTGGCGATGATGGATTCCGGCATACTTGTACTCAATCGCTACCCAACATGAGAAACGGGTGGCGATTTCTTTTACATGCGGGGAGGAGAATGGGGTTTGCGAGGGAATTTGGGCAGATGGAACTCGTTGCGCAATCAGATTTTTGTTGGCTTTGTATTGGTCATGCTGGTGGTGTTGTTTATTGCGGGAGTTGTCGCCTACGATCGAGTATCCGGTTTGCTGAAGACTAATGCAGAGAAGCATATCCATCAGACTGCTGTTCAGGCTAATGGCAGACTGGATGCCTTAATTGCACAGGTTAATTCTCTGACAGCCCAAGTAGCGGATGATCCTTATGTTCAGCGTCTGCTGAGCAATGAGAAAGGCGCAGAACCGGCTATGTTTAATCAACGTCAAGCGCTCTTGCAGATTGTGAGCAGCTACCAATCCTTTATGAGCGGTGTGCAGAGCTTGGAAATTTACACGACAAATTACAGCAGAATATTTCCCATGGATGACCGATCTTTGGACAAAAGGATCGGGCAGCACTGGATTGCAGAGGCAGATGAGGAGAAAGGTCGGTTGGTCTGGACAGGTCCCGATCCGGAAGATCCGGGAGTCATTATGGCGATTCGGCGAATCAACCTGATGGACCGGGCCTTCGATCATGGGGGATATGTTGTGGTGCGGATGCAGCGCAGTTTTTTTCAACTGAATGATCTGGATGCAGAGGACGATGTACAGGACTCTATTCTGCTGGTGGATGCGACCGGAAGTGTAGTTACTTCCAATCTGGATACAAGTCTGGATGTGGAGGCATTGCTGAGCAGTGAGAGCTCAGTAGTCCAGACCCGGGAAGAGCCCTACATCGTTGTCAAACAGCATTCCGAAATGACGGGGTGGACACTTGCTGTCCTTACTCCTGTGAGCGAGACGACGGAGGGGGTATCCATTCTTCGTATGGCGCTGCTTATTTCCGGTTTGTTTGGGGTTGTATTGTTCCTCATTATGTCCTTCCTCTTGTCTACAATGATTACACGTCCCATCACCCGACTGATGAGGGCCATGCGCAGTGCACGCCCAGGAGCCATGAAGCCCAACCTAATGGTCAGCTCGACGATGGAGATTCACAAGCTCAATGAAGTATACAACCAGATGGTCTACCGACTGAACGAATTGACCCAAGAGGTGTACGAAAAGGAAATCATGCAGTCCCGAACGGAATTGAAGGCGCTCCAGTCGCAGATCAATCCCCATTTCCTGTTTAACACACTTGAGGCGTTCTATTGGTCGCTGGAGGACAAAGGGGACGAGGAAATGGCTCGTATGGTTGTGGCGATGTCCCGATTATTTCGCTACATCATCTCCAGCCCCAATCAGGATGAATGGGTTACGATTGCGGATGAACTGGAACACGCGGAACGTTATCTTCGAATTATGGAGATGAGGCTGGGAGAAAGGTTGCAATGGGAGGTTAATCTAAGCGATGCGATGCGAAGGGTCAGAATCCCCAAACTGCTCATACAGCCATTGGTGGAGAATGCCATTCTTCATGGGATTGAGAGCAAAATTGGACCAGGAAAGGTAAGCGTTCTAGTTGATTCTTCCACGAAGGAGGGGCTGGTTCGCATCGAGGTACAAGATAATGGACCTGGCATGGATGATGCTCGGCTTCAATCTGTTATTTGCGCATTGAACGGTGGACCTGCTGTTTCCGACAAGGGAACAGGGGTGGGCTTGATCAACGTCCATCGTCGGTTGAAGCTCTATTTTGGCAGTCAGCTTGGGGAAATGTGCAGGCTTTCCATTATGAGCGAGGTCGGTGAAGGGACCGTCATATGCTTTGAGATTCCGAAGGATACGGAGGGTGTATATGATTCAAGGTAGAACCATTCTTATCGTTGATGATGAGCCACGTACACGAGAAGGGATTCGCAAGACGCTGGAAGGTTGGTCAACCGGTCGGAATGAGATCCGAACAGCTGCAAGTGGAGTCGAGGCGGTGGCATGGCTCCAGGACCGAACGGCAGACCTTTTGATTACGGATGTTCGCATGCCTGAATTCTCCGGCCTGTCCCTGGTTGAAGCCGTACAGCACTTTCCGAGCAAGCCTGTCGTGTTGATTATGTCAGGGCACGCCGATTTTCAGTATGCACAGCAGGCCATCAAGCTCGGCGTGGTAGATTATTTGCTTAAACCAATTGAGAAAGAGCAGCTGATACAGACGGTAGAGAAGGCGCTGCAGCTCGGTGATGAGCAGCGGCGTATTCAGACCATGCAGAAGCTGGTTGATCCCAAGCTGCTGGATGCCAAGGAACGGGGAGACCAGAGACTTAGTCCCCAGATCAGTGAAGCTGTTGCTTATGTGGAATCGCATCTGAGCGAACATGTCACCCTGCGGGAAATTGCAGGTATGCTGCACGTGAACTCAAGTTATTTTAGCGTGCTGTTCAAGGAGCAGACCGGAATCAATTTTAGCGAATATCTGACACGTACACGTATTCAGCGGGCCAAAGAGATGCTCGTTCAGACGCATTTGCCAATCTCGGAGATCGCCGAACAGGTCGGCTATCAGACCGATAAATATTTTATTAAGGTATTCAAAAGCCTCGAAGGGCTCAGTCCTAGCAAATACAGACATTCCATTACGGCTCAAAAAGAGGAATAAATAACCACAAAATAGTGGAGTTTTTCCAAATCATCCTGGTCTTATGAGGGAGATGTACCCATGCTACAATTTTATTAAAGCGGTTACATCAACCGAATAACCATTACAGGGGGTTGGGAATATGAGAAAAAAGCCAATAGCAATGCTACTGACACTGACACTTATCCTCGCCATATTTTTATCCGGATGCAGCAATTCAGGTTCTGATGGAGAGGGTGAAGCGAGTGGAAGTGGCTCTGATGGAAAAGTAACCCTCAAGTTTATGCATCTCTGGCCAGCAGGCAGCTCTGCACAGCAGAATAAGCTGGTCAATGAGATCATCAAACAGTATCAGACCGATCATCCCAACGTGACCATCAAACAGGAAGTGCTGGAGAATGAGCAATATAAGAACAAATTGAAAATTTTGTCCGCTTCCAATGAACTCCCAGATGTAGGCGTAACGTGGGCAGCAGGTTTTTTGGAGCCTTATGTGAAGGGCAATCTGTTTGCTCCGCTGGATGACCTCCTGAGTGGTTCACTTGAGGGGAAATTCATTGCCGGAACAACCGAGGCATATGCGGTAGACGGGAAAACCTATGCGCTCCCGATTGAACTGAACATATCTCCGATCTATTACAACAAAGACATTTTCGCCAAATATAATCTGCAACCCCCAGCCACATATGATGAATTCCTGAATGTTGTGAAAACGCTGACAGACAATGGCGAGGTTCCCATCGCTCTAGGTAACAAGGATCGCTGGACTGGTTCTCTCTGGTACATGTATCTGGCTAACCGATTGGGCGGGGATGCACTGGAGAAGGCTATCAATGGAACAGGCAAGTTTGATGATCCTGCCTTGATCCAGGCGGCAACGGAAGTACAGAAGCTGGTGGATATGAACGCCTTTAACAAAGGCTATAACGGCCTGTCCAATGATGAGGGAAAATCGGAATTTATGAATGAGAAAGCCGTGATGTACCTCATGGGCACCTGGGAACTTCCGAACTATACCACCAACCCGGATATACCGCAGGAGTTCAAGGATAAAATCGGATTTTTCAAATTCCCAACGATGGATGGCGGCAAAAGTGATATTAACAGTTGGGTCGGCGGTCCGGGTGTAGGCCTGTTCGTCGCACAGAACTCCAAAGTGAAGGATGAGGCTCAGAAATTCGTTCAATATTTTGTGGAGAAATGGGGCGAAAGCTCTGTAACCGAAGCTGGTGTCATTCCGGCAACAAAAGTGGACACAGCGGAAGTACAACTGCCGCAGCTTTACACAGACCTGCTGAATGAATTGAATCAGGCCAGCAGCCTGACATTATTCGCCGACGTGCAGATGAAACCGACGGCAGCCCAGGTTCATCTGGACATGATTCAGGCGCTGTTCGGAAAAGCGGTCACTCCTGAGGATTTTGTGAAGAATCATCAGGCAGCCATTGATAAAGGCAACTAACCGTACAACGCTCATAGGGAGGATATTGTGATGGATAAAGTCATGTCCAACCGTTTAGTCGCTGCGTTGTACGTGCTTCCCGCGCTGCTGCTGTTATTGGTCCTGATCTATGTACCGATCGTACTGACCGGATATTACGGATTGATGCAGTGGGACGGGATCGGCGCAATGACCTTTATCGGTTTCGAAAACTATGCAAGATTGCTTCATGACGCAGCGTTCTGGCAGAGTGCATATCATACCTTTCTGCTAGCCTTGTTCTCTGCACTGAGCTTGATCGGTTATCTGATGATTGCCCTGGTACTGTCAGGCAAAATTAAGGGAGCCAACCTGTTTCGGAAAATATATCTGATTCCGATGCTGTTGTCCTCCGTCGCCATTGCCCAGTTATGGCTAAAGATTTATCATCCCAGCAATGGTGTGCTTAACTCCTTTCTGGAAGCAATCGGGATTGCCAATCCGCCAGCCTGGCTGGCGGAGCCATCCCTGGTGCTGTATGCCCTTTTTGTACCTATTCTGTGGCAGTATGCCGGATTTTACATCCTGATCTACTATGCCGCGCTCAAGAATATCCCGGAGTCGCTGGTTGAAGCAGCTCGGATCGATGGAGCGAGCCCTTGGCAGATCGCCTTCCGAATCAAGCTGCCTCTAATTTCGGAAGTGATCAAAGTGACCATTGTACTGGCTGTCGTTGGCTCGCTAAAATACTTTGACCTCATTTATGTGATGACGGACGGTGGACCGAATGGCTCCAGTGAGGTGATGGCTTCCTATATGTATCATCAGGCTTTCCGAGGATTCGACTTTGGTTACGGGAGTGCTGTTGGCTTCTTCCTGCTCGTGATATGTCTGGTCGTCACCTGGCTGCTTCGAAAGGCTACGGCATCCAAGGACACCATTCAGTATTCTTGAGTGAAGTGAAATGAAAGGAGGTCCATCCCTGTGAAGACCGATACCGCGGTTCGGTTGCCAGCCTATCCGGGAACAGGCACGGGACCGACCGTGCTGAGAAGGCTCGGATATGTCCTGCTCTACATCCTGCTAATTCTGGTGGCGCTGCTGCAGATTTTGCCCTTGATCTGGCTGCTGCTGTTCTCGCTCAAAAATAATCAGGAAGTATTCGATATGGCACCGTTCGCCCTTCCTGCGACTCCGCGTTGGGAGAACTATGTGAAGGTGTGGACGGAAGGCAACATCAGTCTGTATTTTTTCAATAGCGTCTGGATTACGGTTGTGTCTGTCGTGTTCACTGTGCTGTTCGCGAGTCTGGTTACCTTTGCGATCACTCGTATGCGCTGGAAAGGGCGATCACTGGTATTGGGGTTGTTCATGGTAGGTATGATGATCCCTGTGCACTCTACCCTGATCCCACTGTTCAGCCTGTTCCTGAAGCTTCACCTTACGGATCATCCATTGTCGGTCATTCTGTCATACATCGCATTTAATATGCCGATCACCATTATGATCCTGCTGGGCTTCTACTACGCCCTTCCACGGGAAGTGGAGGAAGCAGCGGTGATGGATGGCTGCTCCGTTCATCGAATTTTCTTCCGTATCGTCCTGCCGATGACATCTTCGGTGATCGCCACGACGGCAATTATTAACATGATCTATGACTGGAATGAATTCATCTTCGTGAATACATTCATCAGCACAGATGCATACAAAACTCTGACCGTTGGAGTCCAGAACTTTATTGGACAGTACACAACGGATTGGGGAGCCATTGGTGCGACACTGATGATTAGCATCCTGCCGATCCTGATCGCCTTCCTCGTCTTGAGCAATCGAATTGTGGAGGGTATTGCTGCCGGATCGGTAAAAGGATAAAAGATAAAATTCATATGAAGCATACAGGCGCATTTGCGTCATTGAAAAAGTTGATTCTGGCCCCATCCACCTCCCATACAAAAGGGCAGTGGATGGGGCCTTTGTCACGAGCTGATTCCATTGCAATGGGAATATGCGTGGAGTATCTCATGCATTGAACCAAACCATACAAAAAGCGGGTATATGGAGATGATGTAAATAATCTAAATGAAAAGATGAAAGTTCCTTTTTATGGTATTTCAAAAAACTTTCAGTTTTTTTTGCAAAACTACTGCATTTTCAAACTACCTGTGCTAACATACCCTAAGAATTAAAGCCCACACGGGAAAGGTGAGAAAATGACAGCAATATCCTCAACCCAAGAGTCCCTGCGTTCGGATGCCAAGGATCTGAATCTGATTCGGCTAACATGGCCTATTTTCCTGGAACTCTTCTTGTTTATGTTGATGGGGAGCGTGGATACGTTCATGCTCAGTTCGGTGTCAGATAATGCAGTATCCGGAGTCGGAGCAGCCAACCAGATTATTTCCATTGCGATTCTTGTACTGGAAGTCATTGGACATGGCGCTGCGATTGTTGTGGCACAATATATTGGTTCGAAGAAGTTGAGTGAGGCGGCACAGGTCACGGGTAATGCGATTACGTTGAATCTGATCGTCGGACTGATCCTGAGCGGAAGCTTCCTTCTGTTCGGAGGACATCTGTTGACACTGCTTCATATTCAAGGTGAAATATACGATTTTGCCCGTTCTTATATAAGTATAGTCGGAGGCGGGATCTTCCTTCAGGCGCTGATTAACGCGCTGGCCGCGACGATTCGTACGCATGGTTACACCAAGGAAACGATGTATGTTTCCGTTCTGATGAACGTGATTCACGTCATTGGTAACTATGCTCTTATTTTTGGCCATTTCGGCCTGCCGAAGCTTGGTGTGGAAGGGGCAGCGATCTCGACGGTTGGAAGCCGCCTGATCTGCTTGATTATTTTCTTCTGGCTGCTCTATCGGGTTATGGATGTAAGGGTGGAGTTCGGCTATTACATCAATCTTTCGAAGAAGTTTATCAGCAAAATATTGCGAATCGGTATTCCTTCTGCGCTGGAATCGGTTGTATATCAGTCCTGCCAGCTCGTCTTCACATTGTACGTGACCTATCTGGGTGCGGAAGCGATGGCTACCCGGCAATATGCAGGTAACATTTCAAGCTACATCTATCTATTCAGCATGGCGATCGGCATGGGGACATCTATTATTGTTGGCCGGTTGGTTGGTGCGCGACGCAAGAATGATGCATACAAACGCGTATTTGACAGTGTGAAGTGGGCGCTGCTCGCCACGATTGTAATCGACGTGATTATTATTCTGTTCCGTGTGCCGCTGATGAGTATATTCACGGATAATCCGGAAATTATCAAATTGGGTGCGCAGGTGATCCTGCTCAGTCTTCTGCTGGAGACCGGGCGAACCTGCAATATTGTGATTATTGGTTCCCTTCGTGCCGCAGGTGATGCGAAGTTCCCGGTATACATGGGGTTGATCTCGATGGTCTGCATGAGTCTGCCGCTGGGCTACCTGCTGGTATTCAAGCTTCACATGGGACTCGCTGGCGTCTGGCTTGCGATTGCTGCAGACGAGTGGACACGCGCTGTCATTATGTATTTTCGCTGGAAGAGCCGGGCTTGGGAGAAACATGACCTTGTGGAGCATGATGACGAAGAGGTTGGTGCACAGCCGGTACCGGCTGTCTGACGAAGAATGTTGTGCGAATAGATAAATGAACCTGTTGTAGATCAATGGAGTGCCTCTACAGGAGCCACGGAGCAGCAGTTTCCCAGGAGAGTCAATTACGGAAAGGATTCAATCCGTGATTGGCTCTCTTTGCATTTCCGGCAGAGGTCAGCAAGAGTGGGGATAGCAAAAATGATCAAAACGGCGATGACATCATTCACGTATAGTAAGGATATGGAAGGGGGCTTTACCTCAGTTGAGCCGTTACCGTGCAATGATTCAGCAAAGTTTGTTCTATATTGAAACCCATCTGCATGAGGATATCGGGCTGGAAGAAGTGGCGTCCGAGGCGTTGTTGTCGCCGTATCACTACCACCGGGTTTTCCGTAATGAGGTTGGCATGACCGTGGTGGATTATATCCGAAACCGTCGGATGAGTCTGGCGTCCACGGCCCTGCGATCGACGGATGCAGGCATTCTGGACATCTCCCTGACTTGTGGATTTGAGAGTCAGGAAGCCTTCACCCGCGCATTCCGCAAATTATATGACATGCCTCCAGGACGTTTTCGCAAATTGTTCGATTTGAAATTATTCGAAGGAAGAACCAGAGGAGGAGAATTACAGATGAATCAGACGTCAACGATTACAGGTTGGATGTTAACCGGAAGTCATCCGCAAAATTATGAGATGGGTATTGATCCTGCCGAAGTGCATCAGGGGAAAGCTTCAGGATATTTGAAGGCAGTTACGCCGATGGAGCCTAACGAGTTCGCAACAATGATGCAGCAGTTCAGAGCGGACAAGTATGTGGGTAAGCGGATGAAGTTATCGGGATTCGTGAAGACCGAGCTTGTGGATGCGTTCTGCGGATTATGGATGCGCTTGGATAACAATGTCCAGGATGTGCTTCAATTCGATAACATGCATGATCGGCCCATTACGGGTACGCAGCCATGGAATCAGTATAGTATTGTGCTTGATGTGCCGGAGGGCAGCGCGGTCATTTCGTTCGGGGTTATTTTGAACGGTAAAGGCAAAGTGTGGGTGGATAGTTTCCGGTTCGAAGAGGTTGATCTGAACACACCGCTGACACATATGGAGACAGAGTACGAGATGTCGGACGAGCCGCTGAATCTGTCATTTGAGGAGTGATCAGATATGAATGCAGGTTCAACGTTAAACTGAAGAAAGTATGGGAATTATGATATAATGCTGGTGAAGAATGGAGCTGATGCTGGATGGCGGATTTGCTCGATCCACGAGTGGATTTTGTATTAAAAGTATTTTTGGAAGTGAGCAAAGTAAAGATGTCTTGTTAGCTTTCCTTAACAGCACGTTTATTGAAACCGGTGAATCGCCTCTTACGGAGATTACACTTATTAACACGTTCACGGACAAAGATAGTCCGGAAGATAAACAATCCATCTTGGATATCAAAGCGCGTACGGTGGAAGGCAAGTTAATCAACATTGAGATGCAGCTGTTTAATCCGTATAATATGGAAAAAAGGACGCTGTTCTACTGGAGCGAAATGTACTCTCACCAGATCAAGAAGGGCGAGAACTATAATCTTTTGAAAAAATGCGTGACGATCAATATTTTAAATTACTCATGTCTGGACAATGAACGATATCACAATGTTTTTCATTTACGTGAAGATCATACAGGTATTGGTTTGACGGATGATATAGAAATTCATGTGATGGAATTGACCAAACTGGATCAACACCCTGTCCCTATGGAGAAGGGTGGACTGGTGAACTGGCTTTTATTCTTAAAAGGGATTGATCCATCAAACTGGGAGGTGCTGGCGATGAATGAACCGATGCTGAAAAAGGCGATGGACACGCTGGAATTCCTGAGTCAGGATGCAGCTACGAGAATGGCTTATGATGCGCGGATGAAAGCACTAAGCGATGAAAAGTCGATGATAGAAGGTGCGCTTGCCGAGGGAGAGGCCAAAGGAAAAAGAGAAATGGCTCGTGAGCTGCTTGCACTTGGCGTGGACACGTCTGCTGTTGTGAAAGCCTCTGGACTCTCTGAAGAGGAAATCAAAAAACTGCTGCCAAGCAGTAACTGAAACTAAATCAACACGATCCAGAGCTGATCCAAATACGGATTGGCTCTTTTTTGTTATATTTGGGGTATAAAAAAAGTGAAGCGAAGTACAAGCTGAGAAGAGAATATAGGCTTTTCTTGCAAATTGTAAAGTCCTCCATGGCTAATCAGGCCATACCTTGTTAACATAGATCCAAAGAATAATATAAATCATGACATATATAGAGGATGAATCCGATGAATAAAAAAGTGCTGGTCGTGGATGACGAATCAAGCATCGTCAGTGCTATTGCTTACGCGCTGCGGCGCGAAGGATATGAAGTAGAGACAGCAAATGACGGCGAGGAAGCGCTAGTCAAGGTGGCGTCATTTCACCCGCAGGTCATGATTCTGGACGTGATGATGCCCAAGCTGGATGGATACGGCGTGTGCCGCAGGCTGGAGGACCGGGAGGATATCGGCATTATTTTGCTGACCGTCAAAAATGATATCGTGGATAAAATCGTCGGCCTGGAAATGGGCGCGGATGATTATATGACCAAACCGTTTGAGATCCGAGAACTGCTCGCTCGGGTAAAGGCGTTAATGCGGCGCGTGGAGAAAAGCAGCCCATCATCTGATGATCCCAAGAATCAGGCTATCGTCAATGGAACGCTACGCATCCATATCGCTCACCGCACCGTGACGGTGAATGAGGAGAAGCTGGATCTGACGCCAAAGGAATTCGATCTGCTCACCATCCTCATGTCCAATCCGGAGCGGGTATATACGCGGGATGATCTGTTGGATCGGGTGTGGGGCATGGAATATGCGGGGGGAACACGTACGGTGGATATTCATATTCAGCGGCTTCGCAAAAAAATTGGTGATACCGATCAGCAAAAATTGCAGACGGTATACGGAATTGGATACAAGGCGTCAGCCCCTGAACCAGGCGGCTCGGTATGAGAGTCAGCATCAAGCTGAAATTCAGCGTTTTTCTGGCCGCATTACTGATCCTGACCGTCGTAGTGCTCAGTTCCCTTGTACTGCGCGGTATTGAGCGCAACCAGCAGACACAGATTGAGACCATTCTGTCCCAGCAGACCCGTCTGGTCAATCTGAATGTACGGCAGTCTTACTATACCGAAGCTGTTCGTCTGGAGCAGGAGGTTTTTTTACAGCAAAATGGTCGCAGGCTGGCTCAGGAGCTTGCGAGCTCTACAGGTCTGCCCATTGCGCTTTATGATATGAACGGGCGGCAGGTCGGCTCCTCAATCACGTCTGAAGAAAGTGCAGATATTCAGAATACGCTAAACTATGCGCTGCAAAATAAAATTGCTTACCACGAACAGGGAGATACCCTGCTATATATGGCACCGCTGGATGGGCCGGATGGACAGATGGGTGCTGTACGAATGCAGTATCCGGTTCAGAGCTATCATGAATTCTATGCCCGCATCCTTCAGTTATTTATGTGGGCGGGGATTGCAGTTGTGGGACTAAGTTTCATTCTGGGATATCTCTTCTACAACCGTTTTGCTGTTGCCATAACCCGCTTGAAGAAGTCTGCTGATTCCATCCGTGAAGGGCATTATATTACCGAATCACCTGTGAGAAGCAAGGATGAACTGGGTGAGCTGGGACAGGGCATTTATTATATGAGCACATCCATTCAGCACAATATTGAAGCCATGCATGCCGAACAGCAGAAGCTCCAACTCGCCATTGAGAAGCTTCAGGCCCTGGAACAGCAGCAGAAACAATATATTGGCAACATCAGCCATGAGTTTAAGACACCGCTTACGTCAATTAAGGCGTATGTCGAGCTGCTGGACATGTATAAGGATGATCCACAATTGCTGGATGATGCCACGAGCAATATTGGCAAGGAAACCGAGCGGCTGTACGAGATGGTGGAGAAGGTATTGCATTTGTCTGCTCTGGAGAAATATGATTTCGAGAATCAGGCGGAAGATGTAGAGGTGCGTGCCCTGCTGGAGGATGCCTGTGGCCGGATGCGAGGAAAGGCTGAGAAGTTTGCGCTGAACATGGAACTGAATCTGCAGCCTGCGGTGATCCGCAGTGATCGCGAGAGCCTGATGCATATTTTCATCAATATGCTGGATAATGCCATTAAATATAACGTGCCGGGAGGTGTCATCCGGGTAAGCAATGAACTGCGGATGCAGGAGCGACAAGCGGTTATTCGCATCTTCAACTCGGGTACGCCGATTCCGGCAGAAGCGCAGGAGAAGATTTTTGAACCCTTTTACACCGTTAACAAAGACAGGGCCAGAAAAACCGGAGGAACCGGGCTGGGGCTATCGCTCGTCAAGCAATTTGTTGAGAAGCAGGGCGGTACGATTACACTGTTGCTTAATGAGACGAATCATGTGGAAGGAACAACGTTCCAGCTGATTTTCCCTCTGGCTGATTTGAGTTTACAAGTTGGAAACAAGTCTGAATAACTTTGGAAGTATGCGATGTGTATGCTTGGTCTATAGAAGAGCAATCAGGAGGGACCATGATGAATTGGAAACAGGCGGCTTTGGGTACGCTCGGGGCAATCGTCCTATTATCGGCAACAGCATGCGGGGGAACAACGGAGCCGGGGAGAGATACACAGGATGGGAAATCCGGCACGGATATTACGGTGAAGGATAACACGAATACGTCGGTCTACCAGAGCTTTAAGCTGGAGAAAATCGATAAACTGCCGAATATGCGCGGGGTAGCGTGGCTGAGTAATGACTGGATTTTGTCGGATAAAGAGAACACGTCCATGAAGCCTGTCACTGTTGAGGGTGAGAAGCGCTATCCGCATAACTTATACATGTATGATCTGACGAAGGGCACAGATACACCTGTGAAGGAAAGTGAAGTTAGCCTGGGTGCACCGATTGTGTCGCCAGATAGTCAGTATATTTTCTACAGAGAACCAGAGGAGTCGACGGGCAAGGGCTTCATACTGAATCTGCACAACGGGGAAGTAGCTCCTGCTGGCAAGGACGACGGTTTCGTCTTTGAAGGGGCTTGGCTGGACGAGAAACATGTTGTCTTCCCGAATATGAAAGGGGATATCGTATCAGCGAGTGTGGATGGAACGACCAAAGTGCTGGTCAAGACGGGTAACTTCAATGTAAGCAGCGTCAGCGTTTCAGGCGATGTAATCTACTACATCACAGGTACGGACGGGCAGCTGAATGCATACAGTGCGAAGACCGGCGAAGTGAAGCAGGTGCTAAAAAGTGTAGAGTGGGTGATTCCGTCCAATGATGGTTCGAGACTGGCGATTGTGAAAAAAACAGCTGATACCAAACGGGCGCTGGTGCTGACCGATCTGGAAGGAAATGAAAAAGCAACGCTTGCCAGAGGCACGCAAATCTTCGGAACAAGCTGGTCTGGTGACGATTCCAAAATTGCCTATACCATTAATTCGGAAAGTGACGATGAAAAAGGGCTGTTCGTCTCCAATACAGAATCGGCGGAGCAGTTCCAGATCTCGGCCGATATGGATAACGCATCTGATCCGCTAAACTGGAGCCCGGAAGGTAATCGGATTTTGTTGTCACAGGCAGTGCAGGAAAATGAATCGTATCATTTCGTCACCTCGGTCATTACGATCTCGCAGTAATCATGATGAGCCTGTTCCCGTGAGGGCACAGGCCTTTCTTATGATTAAAACCCATAACCCATAACCCATAACCATAGTGATTCATTGTATCAGGTAACAGAAGTACTGGAACCAGACTGTGGAGTCGTGGAAGTCTGTTGTAAGGTAGCAGGGTCGTTACTACTGAAAAGCGCCCGTATATAGAATAACGGATAGATCATCAAGTAAAGGTTCGGAACCCACCAGCTCCAGTCGAAGTCTGCACGGAACGACCAGAAGGCAATGGCCTGAAGCCCGGAACAAAAGGTCAGGACAAGAGAGATCAAGGCGACTAACCGCCAGCGTTGATCGGAATGGCGCAGCAGGAACAGACAGTAAAGCCCTGTCGCTGAGATGAGTAGATCAAGCGGCAGAAAAGACAGGTTCCACGATACCAGCAGGGGATTGGTATAATCCTGATACAGGTATTCTTTTGGAATCCACGCTCCCCAAGTCACAATCCAGTATAAAATAAAACCAATATCCGTGAGCAGAAACAGAGTTTTTAACGAACGGCTCAACGTGATTCCTCCTTGATAGAAGCCGATTCAGCCAATGGATGGATCGACACTTCCATTGGTGCTGCGGAAGACGAGTACCCGGTTATCGAGCTGGTAGAATAGTTGGATACCTTGGCTTCCGGGCTGCTTATCCTCAATCCAGCCACACCGAGAATAATGAGTAGCAGTGATCCTGCCTTTAACCAGGTCATCGGTTCCTGAAACGCGAACAGTCCAACAACGGCCAGGATGGTGATGCCAGCTCCGGACCATATGGCATAAGCGATACTAACGGGAATTTCTTTCAAGGCCAGACTCATGACACCGAAACTGATAAGATAAAAAGCCCCCATAAGTACAGCAAGCCCTGGTTTGCTGAGTCCTTCCGACAATTTCATGGAGATTGTCCCGGCAACCTCGAATAAAATGGCTATAGAGAGCCAAACCCATGCCATTATTGCTCCTCCTTTGGCAGCACGCCTTCCAGCAGCATGTCTACCATCTCCTGCAGTGCTGCCGACAATGTGCCTCCGCTGAATGATCCGCTTGCCGAGTGTTCCATCAACCTGTACAACCCACCAATGTATACCTGTACAAAAATTTCGGTATCGAATGCACGCAGTTCGCCGGATGCTTTCCCTGTCTGAATCAGTTGTCTGATCTCATCCCAGTGCCCCGCTATAAAGCGATCCAACTTGCTCCAGACGGCTGGATAATATCGTTGCAATTCTGACAAACGCCTGAGATCGAACATAACCAGATCGGCTGGCAGCATGACAAGGGATTGTCTTAACTTGGACCGATTGGAGAGTGAAGGATCCCTCAGTAGTTGCTCTTCCTTCTCCACGATCTCAGCGAGTGAAGTTTCAAGCAGGGCAGTGAGCAAGTCTTCTTTGGAGGAGAAGAGTTCATATATGGTTTTGGTGCTCATTCCAAGCTGGGTGGACAAGTCATTCATACTGAATCTAAAGCCGCTGCGTATCACCTCTGTACGCGCAACATCAAGGATGTGTTCTTTAACCATATTAAAATGTCCTCCTGTCCCAAAGTTCATAGGAAAATAAATAAATTATTTTATTTTTCTAATTTTCCATATTTTAAATCTCGTATCCGTTTGTGTCAAGGAGAGGCACTTCTGCAGGACTATAGAGGTTATACTGATGAGACGAGAAGTGAAGGGGGGACATGGTCATGGATGAAAAGGACTGCCGTTTGCTGTTGAGCGTTTCCGAAGAAAGCAGTCTCACCAAGGCTGCGGAGCGCATGTTTATGACCCAGCCGGCTTTGACATATCGTTTGCAGCAATTGGAGAAGGAATTTGGCGTACCGCTGATCGATAAAACGTTAAAGGGTGCCAGATTCACTCCTGAGGGAGAGCATCTGGCAATGTATGCCCGTAAAATGTTGAATGAACTCAATCAAGTCAAGGAACAGCTGTCGAACATTCGTAATGAAGTTAAGGGAACATTGCGCCTTGGGATTGCCAATCATTATTCGTTGTACAAGCTTCCTCCGTTGTTAAAACAGTTCAAGGAGCTGTACCCAGAGGTTCAGTTTGCTGTGACCTGTGCTCTGAGCGTAGAGGTTATGGAGCTGTTGATGCGGGATGAAATTCAGGTGGGTGTCATACGGGGTGAGCATCCATGGTATGAGGGGAAACATCTGCTTCACGATGAGCCGGTCTGCATTGTATCCCGTGAACCCATTGACCTGGATCAACTTCCGAATCATCCGCAAATTGCATTTCAGGAGCCCTTGACGAAAGCGGGTGGTTCGCCCGCAAGCCCCTTCCGAGAGGGAGTAGCTGCCTGGTGGTATGAGCGTTTTGAACGTTCACCAACCATAGCGATGCGTGTGGACAGCTATGAGACTTGTAAGGAAATGGTGCGGTATGGCCTGGGCTATGCGATTATTCCGGGTATCTTTGTATCCGCTTCGGATGGCCTCCATCAGCAGGAACTGATCCGACAGAATGGACAGGGAGTAAGGCGGAATACGTGGCTTGTCTATAAGGAAAGTGTGCTGCAACAGGCAACGGTGGGTCGCTTTGTCGATTTGATGAAAACGGCGGGAACACAGCATGTTGTGGGTAGAGGCTGATACAGACGTAGTGAACTAGGTGCATTGCTTTATGCATAATTATCCGCTGTTTTCTTGCCATAAAGAGTGTTTTATTGCTATTGGGCGGTATCCTTTTCATAAGGATTATCCATTCAAAGGATGTACATAAGATCAAAATGTATATTGACGCTGTCTTGATAAAAGTATAAATGAACCAGTAATATGCTGACATCTCATGATATCCATATGTAAATACCAAACGAGCCCATAAAATTTTTTATGGGCTATTCCTTAATTTTTTTGAATTTACTTATGGCTTGGTCACACATACAATATATCCAATCTGATTGTATATTTATTCGATTAAATTGAATATAGAAATGCTGTGTTTGGAGAAAGGCGGCAAAAATATGTATACTGACCCTGCTCATATGAAGCAAAAGATCAAAGAAACCGTAGATCGGCTGGACCCTGACTTGCGGGAATTATCCCTGCGCATTCACGCTAACCCTGAGCTTAGTTTTCAGGAAGTTCAAGCACAACAATGGTTAACCGAACCGTTGGAAGCAGCCGGATTTCAGGTGGAAAAAGGCATTTCCGGCCTCGACACCTCGTTTCGAGCCGTATGGGAAGGCCAGCCTGGAGGACCTACGATTGCACTACTCGCTGAATATGATGCACTGCCCCGCATTGGACATGCCTGCGGACACAATCTGATCGGAACCGCTGCTGTTGGTGCAGCACTGGTACTCAAGGAAGTTTGTCCTGATCTTCCGGGACGGATCATCGTTCTTGGCACACCGGCTGAAGAAGAGGGTGGCGGCAAAATCATTATGGTAAACGATGGTGTATTCGATGAGATCGATGCCGTCATGATGTGTCACCCGCAGCAAAAAACGATGGTGCTGAGAGGTGCGCTGGCTTGTGTGGACGCGACCTTTACGTTCCACGGCAGACAGGCTCATGCTGCCTCGTCTCCCGAGAAAGGCATTAGTGCACTCGATGCCTTGGTCAACGCGTATGCGGGGATTAACTCGCTGCGTCCTTATTTGAAGGATGACGTTCGGGTGAACGGAATCATCACCAAAGGCGGAGATGCGCCCAACGTGGTGCCTGAACTGGCTGAAGCGGTATACATCATCCGGGCCAAGACAGTCGAGGAACTGAAGGTGGTCATGGATAAAGT
Source organism: Paenibacillus sp. NPDC056933 (assembly GCF_042674385.1). Classification (NCBI taxonomy): domain Bacteria; kingdom Bacillati; phylum Bacillota; class Bacilli; order Caryophanales; family Paenibacillaceae; genus Paenibacillus; species Paenibacillus sp. NPDC056933. The sequence continues at coordinate 445,346 of NZ_JBHUQN010000003.1, forward strand.
ATACCGCGTCGTACGCCATGCTGCGGAAGGTGTTGGGGCTACGGTAGATATTACGGAAGGCCTCATCTATGCCGAGCGGAATAACAACAAGGCTCTGGCGGGTCTGTTCCGGCAGAACCTGGAGGACATGGGTATTGAAGTGCATGATCCACCACAAACAGGCGGTGTCGGTTCCTCCGATATCGGTAACGTAAGCCAAATCACAGCCGCGATTCATCCGTATATTCGGTTAGGGGACGCAACAACACACACGCCTGAATTTGCCCGGCTTGCCGGAGCAGAAGAGGGCATGATTGAGCTGAATCGTGCGGCGAAGGCACTCGCACTTACAGCGTTCGATTTGTATGCAGACAAGGCAGCATTGGAGCAGGTACGGAATGAGTTTGAAGCGTGGAACAAACAGAAGGACGAGGGATGATGCATTGGAGAACATAACAAAACAACCACAACAACGGCGTAAATGGTTCAAGATGCCTCACACCTTTGTCATCTTGTTCATTCTGGTGCTGGTAGCGACCGTGCTGACCTACATTATTCCCGCAGGGGAATTCGATCGGGTCAAGGATGAGGCGACCGGCAAATCCTTGCTCGTCCCGGGTTCATACCATCATGTAGAGGCCAATCCAACAGGATTGTGGGATATTCCCAAGTCTATCGTTCGCGGACTGGTTGATTCTGCGGACGTTGTATTCTTTATTTTCATCATCGGCGGAGCATTTCAGATCATTACGAGCACGGGAACAATTGAAGCCCTTACAGGCAGGGTAGCTCGATCGTTTGCCAACAAGGGATTATGGGTCATCCCGGTATTTATTACCCTGTTCTCTATTGGCGGGTTTACGATGGGGATGTCCACGGAGGTCATGGTCTTTGTCCCGATCGGAATCGCCATCGCACGTGCACTGGGATATGACGCTCTAACGGGTACGGCAATGATCTCGCTGGGGGCATCGTGTGGTTTTACTGCCGGACTGCTCAATCCGTTCAACGTGGGATTGGCTCAGGCTATTGCAGAAGTTCCGATCTTCTCAGGCATGTGGTTACGGGCGATTATTCTGGTGTGCCTCATCTCTGTGACAAGTATCTATATTATGCGGTATGCGTCCAGAGTGAAGTCTGATCCAACCCGCGGTTTGGTGCATGAGCTGGAACAGGAGCAGGCAGCAGATACAACTGCGGTGGACCTGAATCAACTGCCAACGATTCGCATCACACATATTCTGACTATCATTACGATTGTAGCTGGCTTTGCCCTGCTGATCTGGGGAGTATCCAAAGAAGGCTGGTGGATGGAGGAGTTGGCGGCTCTCTTCCTTAGCATGGGTGTGATCTCTGGTCTCGTGTCCGGGTTCGGTCCTAGCCGGATTGCCAGTGAATTCGTCAAAGGCGCAAGCAGCATCGCTTATGGTGCCTTTATCATCGGTCTGGCAAGAGGCATCATGGTTGTCCTCGATCAGGGTAACGTGATTGATTCTGTAGTTTACGGAATGTCTACACTGGTTGGCGAATTGCCATCTTCCGTACAGGTATTGGGTATGTACTTCTTCCAAAATATCATGAACGTGTTCATCACGTCCGGTACAGGCATGGCCGTGACGACGATGCCGATCATGGTTCCCTTATCGGATCTGCTCGGCGTTACCCGTCAGACAGCCGTCCTGGCCTTCCAGTTCGGAGATGGATTCACCAACATGATTCTGCCAACGTCCTCTGCCTTAATGGGCAGTCTCGCGGTATCCGGCATTCCGTATCAGAAATGGGTTAGATTCTTCTGGCCGCTGATGGTGATGTGGATCGCCATGGGTATTGTATTTATGCTTATTGCAAATGCAATTCAGTATTCTTAAAAAAGTAAAAAGCCTGTGTTTTATGGTAGTCCCTCTCAAACTGTTATATCCAGTTTCGAGAGGGCGCTGCCAGAACGCAGGCTTTTTTTTATGGCTTGTTATTTTGGCATGCTCAGCAGTAACTTCACCGCTTCTGCACGTGTAGTGTTGTCTCTGGGGGCAAAATTGTTCAGTCCTTTGCCGTTCAATAGCCCGGACTTTTGCAAGCCGGCGACAGATGCTCTGGCCCACAGCGGAATCAGTTCATCGTCTGCAAAGGGTGAGCCGGTGCCGGATTCTGCCTTCAATTGCAAGGCGCTAGCTACCATGACAGCCATCTCTGCACGAGTTACAGCCTCGTTAGGGCGAAAGGCCCCGTCGGTGTCTCCCTGAATGAATCCCGCTTGCACGGCACGTGCTATAGCAGACTGTGCCCAGTCTCCTATTTTTGAACGATCGGTAAAAGATAAAGTCGCTTCCGTGTACTCTGTTTGCAATGCATTCATCAGCATCACCGTAAACTCTGCACGTGTAATGGATGCATTCGGCTTAAATGTTCCATCGGCATATCCTTTCACTATGCCTTTACGAATAGCCTGTTGGATGACTTCTTTCGCCCAGTGACCTTCGACATCATTAAATGAAATTTCTGTCGGCTCCTTGGGCTGATCAACCGCCAATACGGCAAATTTGGTGAAATGGTCTATGTCTACCCGAATTTGATTTCCATTCACAGATGATTTACCGGCGGAGAGCCAAACCTTATCCTGTTCATCAAAGTAAAATAGTTCAGCCCGCTGATTGCGCTGTAAGCTTGATGAATCAAATGTCAGCGTTAATGTTACGGGTACTTTGAAGTTTTGCGGAACATTTTTGAGCAGTTCATATACCGGGCTGAGCAGTTGGATCTGATGGGTCAGCAAGGCAGAAGGATCTGCAATCTGTTCGATAGTGACTCTGAGTTCCTGGTTCATTGCCCCCGCAGGGATATTTACAGCGATGCCACCGCCCAAACTTACTTGCCCGACCTGCCCCGATGCGAGGGTTAAACGGCCATTATTGGATGAATTCGTTGTGTTAGGTGGCGAAGGATTACCGCTCGACCCGTTGTTATTCTGGTTACCGGAGCCGCCGCTGCTGTTACCACCACTCCCACTTGACGGTGGCGTGGAATTAACACTCCATTTGGCATATAAGGTCAGATCGGCTGTAATTACTGTTTGAGCAAAGTTGAATGGTGTCTTCAACTCGGGGTCTGTATACCAACCTGCAAACGTATAGCCGGAACGGCTTGGCGAAGCAGGTGCAGAAAGTTTCTTTTCGTATTCAACAGCTATATCGGATACTGTGGATCCTCCAAGTGTATTGAAAGTTACCGTATATGTGTTTGGTGCCCATTTTGCATACAATGTGGTGTCCTGGACAATCGATGCAGTATTCAAGTCAAATGGCGTACTCAGTTCAGGTTCATGATACCAGCCGGCAAAAGTGTGTCCTGCTTTGGTTGGAATGTCAGGTGCAGCCGCCAATTCACCATATGGGACCGTCTGATCAGCAACGACTGTACCACCATTAGAATCGAAATTAACGGTATAGGAGTTGACCGTCCATTTTGCATACAGAGTGATATCAGCGGTAACGGTGGTAGTGTCGAAATCAAAAGCCTGACTCAATCCTGAATCGGTATACCATCCACCGAAAGTGTGTCCTGCTTTGGTTGGAATGTCAGGTGCAGCCGCCAAGTCACCATGTTGAATAGATTGATCAGCAACGACTGAACCACCATTAGATGCG
>NZ_JBHUQN010000003.1:449061-792746 GCF_042674385.1 Paenibacillus sp. NPDC056933
CCTAAAGTGTGTCCTGCTTTGGTTGGAATGTCAGGTGCAGCCGCCAAGTCACCATGTTGAATAGATTGATCAGCAACGACTGAACCACCATTAGATGCGAAGTGAACCGTATAGGAGTTGACCGTCCATTTTGCATACAGAGTGATATCGTTGGTTACAGTTGTATTGTCGAAATCAAAAGCCTGACTCAGACCTGAATCGGTATACCATCCAGCAAAGGTGTATCCTGCTTTAGTTGGAACTGCTGGAACAATAACCTTGTCACCGTAAGACACCGTTTGTTCGTTTACTTCAGAACCGCCGTTACTGTTAAAGTTGATCGTTCGAGGCGTATAAAAGCTGAAATGCAGGGTTGTGGTATTGCCCGCACTATCGGTAACAATCAGTGCATATTCTCCTTCAGATTGAACCGTTTCTCCGCTGCTGAAGGGTGAACCGTTCAGAGTGGCTGTTCCTTCATTAAAAGTGATTGTTGGGCTTTCATTGTATTTTCCATTATCAGTGACACCAATTACAACAGGAGCTGCTGTATCAATGGAAAAATTCAACGTTGTACTGCCAATACTGTTGGTTACCACCAATGTATAAACCCCGTCAGCCGTAACTGTAGTGCCATTTGCGAATGCAGCACCATTCAGAAATGCGGTACCACTATTAAATGTAGGTGTTACCGTTTGATTATATATTCCACCGTCAGATATGCCGTTGACTATAGGAGGAGTGGTTTGCTCAATCGTTATGGTCACTGACACCGGAATACTTGTACCCCATGGATTGCTGGCACTATAGGTAAAGCTGTCACTTCCCACATAATTGGCGTTCGGAGTATAAGTAAATGCGCCGTTAGCATTCATTACCAATGTTCCGTTCATCGGCCCACTTTTCAAAATAGCGGTAGAACCGTCGCTATCATTGGAAAGCACGCCTGGTGCAGACTCAGCCAAAGTGGAGTTTTGGTTCGTGGTATAGGTGTCTTCGATTGCTTCCGGAAGCTGCCCACCGTCCAAGCTGGGGAACGCTCCTGCGTTAGCAACATAATAAACCAGGTCGGATTGGCTGCTGTTCAAATTAGGTACTTTAAATTCGGTCGAACCATTGCCGCCAAACTTGGTGCCCAATAGGCTGAATAAGGGTTGGTTATCGTTGGTGGGGAGTGTCGTACCATTAGCTAATATCCAATTGTTCGTCGAGAGATTAACGAGCATGGGAATGATTTCGCCTATATATTCGTTACCTGTACCATTCTCGGCATGGTTGGCTGGGTTCGTAAATATAGCGTAATGTACACCATTAATCTCTGGGAAGTTAGGCAACTTGAATTCATCAGGTGTGTCTGATCCGTAGGTTGTACCAATCATTTCATATAGATCCGAATATACGGAGGTATTAACGCTCTGCCCTTCAGCAGTTAACCAACCCGTGGGAGAGAAGACATATGGAAATAGGCGAACCTCGCCTAACACAGCATTTCGGGTGTATAAAACATCTGGGTCTCGGGAAGGGAATATACCCTTCATAGCTATGTAATAGCCCATCCCTTCTGGTGCAGCATTGGTAAGGTTAGGTAAGGCAAATGTTGATTTTCCGTCACCGCCATAGTTACTGCCTAGCAACGAGTAGAGGGCTGTATTTTGGGTTAAAGAGAGCGTCTGTCCTCTGGCGGGCATCCATCCTGTGGGCACCGCTCTGTAAGGGAATAATCTGATCTCACCGAGGTAGGGATCTGCGGCTGCGGCATGGGCTTGCTGTACAATGCTGATATTATTCCATAGACCACTTAGTCCGATCAGGAATACCAACCATATGATGCTTACTTTCCTGAATAGTGTTAAACTCACGATCTCATCCCCATTTTCCATTTAAATATGTTACGTTATGCTTATTCCTGATCCACCTTATCTTTCTAATTCACAGGGGGAAGCCATATAATGATGAGCATAGTTTAATGGATATGAAAGCAAAAATGAATACGATTTTAGTTCAGATTTAAAATATTTTTTTGAATTTTCCAAAGATACATCATTAATGGTTGAAATGTTCCATAACTTTCATCCCTTTCTATACATTTATATTGACTAAGCTGTTCCGCTTCCGATAAACTAGAATGCAGGAATAAAAGTCGAATGTTCAAAGCAGCAGTTCGAGACCATGTTTCGGGCGGCTGTTTATTTTCTTTTTTAGCATATTGCATAATTCGATTAATCGCTCCCGTGTACAAAATGTAGACGAATAGAATCATTTCGATCTATATCTTGCTGATTGGAAGTCGCTCATTGGATTTATGCAAATTGCCTTTTAATGAGCAAGGTTGCAATGCTGTAGTCTTGCCGGATGATCCGGCCAATAACAACATGGAATAGGAACAGGTGATACACATGTGTAACAGCGCGTACCGCGTGCTTTTATATTATAAGTTCGTGAAGATTGAAGACCCTGAGACGTTTACGCAAGAGCATCTGCAATACTGCAAGGACCTGGGTGTGAAAGGCCGTATTCTGATTGCATCAGAAGGCATTAACGGTACCGTATCCGGTACACCGGAGCAGACAGAGCAGTACATGAAGGATATGCACGCCAATCCGCTGTTCAGCGATATGGTATTCAAGATCGATGATGTGGAGGAGCATGCGTTCAAAAAAATATTTGTTCGTCACAAAGCCGAGCTGGTTACGTTCCGCGTGGACGACGATTTGGATCCTAACGTAGTTAGCGGTAAACGGTTGTCCCCGAAAGAATTTTACGAGCATCTTCAACAGGAGGATGTCATTGTGATTGACGGGCGTAATGACTACGAGTACGAGATTGGTCATTTCAGGGGAGCGATCCGTCCTGACGTGGAATCGTTCCGTGAATTCCCAGAGTGGATTCGGGAGAACCTGGGTGACATGAAGGACAAAAAGATCATTACCTACTGTACTGGCGGCATCCGTTGTGAGAAGTTGACCGGGTTCATGATTAACGAAGGTTTCCAGGACGTGGCACAACTTGAGGGCGGAATCGTGACCTACGGCAAGGATGATGAAGTACAAGGTCGTTTGTTTGATGGCAAATGTTATGTGTTTGACGAGCGTATTTCCGTGCCAATTAACCGGACGGATGAAGATATCGTAATTGCCAGCTGTTATCACTGTGGCACGACGCATGACCGTTATATTAACTGTCCAACCTGCAACCTGCAGCATGTATGCTGTGAGGATTGCGAAGAGACGCATAACCGCTTTTGCTCGGATGCCTGCCGGGAGGCAGCACCGGTACACGCATAAGCAGGAGAGCAGGTGCTGCATGTGAAGCGTGAAGATGAAATGACGACGCGTGAACGGATTTTGTTCATGCTAAAGCGGCAGGGCACAATGACCGCAAGGGAAGTGACAGCCGAGCTTGGTCTGACCGGCATGGCGATTCGTCGTCACCTGACGGCACTGGAGCAGGATGGATGGATTGAGGTTCGGGAAGCCAGAGCTACAGCTGGACGTCCGTCCTCCGTATACCATTTGACGGTACGTGGAGATAGCTTTTTCCCAAAATCATATTCGTCACTGACCCTGGAACTGCTGGAAGAACTATCGGATTCAGCGGGCAGCGGTGTTGTGGATGCTTTGTTTGAGAGTCGCCGGGACAAGCTGCTTCGCAGCGGACTGCCACAGATGGAAGGTCAGGATCTGGCCGGACGTGTCGAGGAACTTGCACGCATTCAGAATGCAAATGGATATATGGCCGATGCCTCCAAGGAAGTGGATGGTTCATATGTGCTTACTGAGCTGAACTGCCCCATTGTGCAAGTAGCGAGTGTTTACAAGCAAGCTTGCCGCTGTGAACTGGAGCTGTTCCGTTCATTACTGCAGGCCGATGTGGAGCGCACTGAGTGTTACGCCGACGGCGGCAAAAAATGCACGTACCAGATCCGTGAAGCGGCTGGGAACTAGTGAAGTTATGGAGATTGTTTCGATCACTCGAAACAGTCTCTTTTTTTGTCATAGAATGACGTAAAAGCGTCTGATAAATGAACTGCTTGATCCCAAAGAACGATTATGTGTTCAAACGAATCTTTGAAAGTGAAGAAAATACGGTTGTGCTGCTGGCCTTTCTTAATCACACATTCAAAAATGCAGGTGAATCCCTGCTGACAGATGATATAGAAATCCATTTTATGGAGATCCCTAAGTTAAAAGACAACAACATCCGAATGGATGATGGATTGGTGCGATGGCTGTTATTTTTGAAGGGGATTCCAAGTCTAACTGGGAGGCGTTAATGATGCACGAACCGGAACCGGCTTTGAAAAAGGCGATGAGTGTATTGGAGTTTCTAAGCCAGGATGAGTAGGCGCGACAACAATACGAGGCACGTCAGAAATCATTACGGGATGAAGCATCCATGATCGAAGGGGCAAGAGAAGAGGGACTAAAGAAAGGCCTTGAAGAAGGAATTAAGGAAGGAATTAAGGAAGGTGAAGCTGAGAGCAAACGGAGAATTGCCCTCAATATGCTCGCTTTGGGTTGAGCTTGAGATCATCGTCAAAGCTACCGGGTTAACATCATCTGGAACTAGAAGCATTGCAAAAGGAAAAGGAATAAAGTCTTACGTTATTTACGAGGGAATCTTATCGTATATGCAGACTTGACACATGTATCTTGTTACAATAACATACGTTATATAACATGTGTTATTTTTAAGGAAGGGAGAAAGAAATGCCACCAAGATCTGAGATTACGCAAGAAAAAGTGTTATCCGCCGCTTTCGAGCTTGTGCGGGAGCAAGGGTTTGAGGCGATCACTGCGCGAAACGTTGCTCAGACGCTCCATTGCTCCACCCAACCGATCTATAGCCTCTATAACAACATTGAAGAGTTGAAAGCAAGCGTGTATGACAAAGCTGCCGAATTTGCTCGCCATAGCATGATGGAGTATAAGGACAGCGCCAATTCCCCTGCCCTGAACCTGACCATCGGTTTCTTGTACTTTGCAAAAAACGAGAAACAGCTATTTAGAGCCTTGTATCTATCAGGTTACCGACAATACAACCCGCACACCGATCAGTTTCTGGGCGAAGAACTGACCACGTATTATATGCGATACAGCAAGCGATTGCAGGACGTTTCCTACGAGCAACTCAAGCGCATTTTCTTAAAACTAACGATCTATTTAATCGGTATTGGAACGTTACTGAACTCCCATACCCTTGAGTTGGACATGAACGAAGCGATTGAAATGATCCGGGAAATGTATGAGATGTTGTTGCATAAGGAAGGTCTCACTTATTGAATCCGAAGAGGGAGTGAGCATAATGGTCCATGGGCTCGGTAACAAAATTGGAGAAGGCGGATGTGCGGAAGTGTTTGAATGGGAGGATGGAAGCAAAATCATTAAGTTGGCTAAGCCTAACACCATCCCGGCTGCTATACAAGCTGAACTACACCATTGTCGAATTGCTTGGGCATGCGGGCTGCCAGTTCCAAGACCCTATGACCTGGTGAACGTTGAAGGCCGGTCAGGTGTTGTATTTGAACGGATTTATGGTGAGCCCATTATAAAGCGATTTGTAGACAGAGCAGTAGAGCAGTCCAGACTGCAGCAACCCATAGATATAATGGATGATTACGTTAACGCCGAGATTACAGCACAACTTTTTCATCAAATTCATTCCCATTCAGTGGCCAATATGCCGAGCCAGCGGGAAAATATCAGGAATGATATTCATAGAGCGCAATATTTGACGGAAGCGGAGAAGGCAGCCGTGATCGCCGAATTGGACCGATTACCTATTAAGCAGCAGTTATGTCACGGAGATCCAAATCCAGGTAATATTTTGCTCAGGGATGATGATGCGGTTATTATCGACTGGAACAATGCCTCGACCGGAAATCCGGAAGCTGACTTGGCTGAATATGTCATTATGATTCGATATGCGATCTTGCCCCCGCATCTGCCAAATGAAGCTAGTGTTGCCCTCGATGCTACGAGGGAGACCAGCATTCGCTTGTTTATGGAGAAGTACGAGAAATTGTCTGGCATCAGTTATGCAGATATTGAACCCTGGATTGCTCCTGTTGCAGCACGCAAACTGGTTGCCGACGGGATATCCGAAGAGGAAAAGATTTTGCTTATAAACGAGATTAGAAGAAGACTCCATATTCGTTAGCAAAATTCAATATATAAAAAATGTTTAAGGCGCCATCGGCACAATGTTGTGGATGGCTTTTTTTGTTTTATGTAAAGTTTTCTCTCACGTATCTGCAATGAATACAATTTGGAAGCGGTTCAACCATTGACGGGAAACAGGTCGCACTTTAATATTAGGGAAACAATAAAATACCAACACGGGTCATGGACTTCAGTCGCATGAGAAAAGTCTGTATTTGTCTACTTTTGTCGATCAAAGCAACAATGCGTTGAAGCGTTTGTTTTGTCCCGCCCTATCGTGTCAGTTGAATAGCGATAAGGGTACCAATATTTTATAAGATGGAGAGGGGTTCTCACACATGAAAAAGAAATTCGTAATGTCTCTGATGATGGTTGCATCCATGATCGTAGCGGCTGGTTGCGGTAATAACAGCGGTAGTAACACAACGTCCGAGGGATCAGGCAGCACAACAGGAGAAGGCACTGCAGAAAAATCGTATCGCATCGCCATCTCGCAGATCGTCGAACATCCGTCGCTGGATGCCACACGTGAAGGGTTTATTGCGGCTCTGAAAGATGCTGGTCTTGAGGAGAACAAGAACCTGACGATTGACTACAATAACGCGCAAGGTGATTCAACGAATAACTTGTCCATTGCCCAGAAGATTGCCGGGGATTCCAAAAATGATCTGGTCCTGGGGATTGCAACACCATCCGCACTGGCTTTGGCTCAACAAGTAAAGGACAAGCCTTTGCTGTTCGCAGCGGTGACGGACCCGCTCGGTGCCAAACTGGTGAGCGACATGGACAAGCCAGGTGGAAACGTAACAGGTGCGTCGGATACAAACCCGGAGGCGATTGTGCAATTGGCTGATTTTATCGCCAAATATTTGCCGGATGTGAAGACGGTAGGTCTTGTTATTAACGAGGGCGAACCGAATGCGGTTGTAATGGCAAACAATGCGGAGAAAGCGCTGGCCACACATAATATCAAGCTGGTCAAAGCACCTGTTACCAATACATCGGAAGTAAAACAGGCAACCGATTCTCTGGTTGGCAAAGTGGATGCCTTCTATATCACGCTGGATAACTCGGTCGTTAGTGCAGTGGATACAATCATCCAGACCGCGAATAAAAATAAAATTCCGTTCTTCTCCAGTGACCGGGACACCGTGGAAAAAGGTGCTTTTGCAACCGTAGGTTTCAAATATTACGATCACGGATACCAGGTTGGTGAGATGGCTGCGGACATTTTGAAAAATGGGACCAAACCGGGTGACATGAAAGTCACCGTGCCGGACAAGCTGGATCTGATTCTGAACCTGAAAGCTGCTGAAGCTCAAGGCATCACCGTTACCGATGAGATGAAGGCAGAAGTGAAGGATCAGGACAACAACATTATTCAATAACCTGACCGGAAGATCCTCCGGCAGTATGGATGCGAGGCGGACAAGCAACGGGTTCGCCTCATTCTTTTCGATAGACAGGGAGGAAGCAATGTGAATTTGACTTGGGGTTCAATTGAAGGGGCAATCGAGCTTGGATTGTTGTATGCACTGATGGCACTGGGTGTATATATCACATTCCGCATACTGGATTTCCCCGATCTCACCGTAGACGGAAGTTTTACAACAGGAGGCGCAATCGCGGCGGTCATGATATCCAACGACTTCTCTCCTTGGCTCGCTTGCTTGGCAGCAATGGCTGGAGGCATGTTGGCTGGAGCCTGTACAGGTCTGCTGCACACTAAAGGTAAAATTAACGGGCTGTTATCCGGTATTCTGATGATGATCGCTCTGTATTCGATTAATATGCGTATTCTCGGTGCACCGAACAAATCCATTATGGGCATGGACAATCCCTTCTCGGGTGAGCATGTCATGATCATCATTATCGTGGTCGTGCTGGTATTCAAAATCATGCTGGATCTGTTCATGAAAACAGATATCGGTCTGGCACTGCGTGCAACAGGGGACAACAAACGCATGATCCGCAGCTTCGGCGCTAATACGGATGTAACCACCATTGTTGGTGTCAGTCTGTCCAACGGACTTGTCGCCCTGTCTGGAGCATTTATCGCGCAGCAATCCGGCTTTGCAGATATCACGATGGGCATTGGGATGATCGTTATCGGACTTGCTTCCGTTATTATCGGGGAAGCCATTCTGGGTGCAAGAACCGTATTCTGGGCTACACTTGCGGCCGTTGTCGGTTCAATTATTTACCGGATTGTGGTCGCTTTGGCACTTCAGGTTGAATGGTTCGACACATCTGATCTGAAGCTGATCACTGCGGTGATTGTTATTATCGCACTGGTTTTCCCAACCATGCAGCGTTCCATGAAGCAGAAAAGTCTCGCTCGCAAACGGACCGAAGAGCTTATGCGTTCGTCGGGCCAACAGGCGAAGGGAGGCATGTGATCATGCTTGAGATTACACAAGTAACCAAACTGTTTAATCCGGGAACAACCGATGAGAAGACTGCTCTGGTCGGCGTAAACCTGACGATGAATCCGGGAGATTTTGTGACGGTGATTGGCAGTAACGGCGCGGGCAAATCAACGTTGATGAACATTATCTCAGGTGTTATGAAGCCCGATATGGGTGATGTGCTGATCAATGACCGTTCCATCAAAAACCTGCCTGAGCATAAGCGAAGCAGCTGGATTGGCCGCGTCTTTCAGGACCCGATGGCGGGTACGGCACCGCATATGTCCATTGAGGAGAATATGGCGATGGCGTACAAACGCGGCAAGGGCCGTGGACTGGGCTTTGGAGTTACCCGTGCAAGACGGGAGATTTTCAACGCCCAGTTGGAGAAGCTGGGCATTGGACTTGATAAGCGCCCCAATGCCAAAGTAGGCCTTCTGTCCGGTGGTGAGCGCCAGGCGCTCAGTCTACTGATGGCGACATTCACCCAGCCGCAAATTTTGCTGCTGGATGAGCATACGGCTGCACTTGATCCTTCTCGTGCTGAGCTGATCACGGAACTGACGGAGTCGCTTGTACGGGAGATGAGACTCACTACCCTGATGGTCACGCACAACATGGAGCAGGCCATTCGTCTGGGTAATCGTCTAATTATGATGGACAAGGGCCGGATTATTCTGGACGTCAGTGAAGAGCGCAAGCGCACGTTGACTGTATCCGAACTGCTTGGTGAATTTGAACGCATCAGTGGTAAAAAAATGGCCGATGATCGCGTGGTGCTGGGTTAAATCCGGGGGGTGCCTAGCGCTCAGCAAAAAAGACCAAGTCCCCCTTTCTCACAAAACCTTTTGCGTTCTCGCAAAGGGTTTTTGTGGTATGTTGGACAGGATAAGGACCACAAATTAGCAAGCATACAAAGGAGGGGCCAAGCATGTCGTTACAATTTGATGAAGGGACATACACCGTAACCCGGCGTGCAGATTGCATTCGCCTGCTGGCGAAGGAATTTGCTTTGCTGCATTTTCTGTATAAGAACAAGGAAAAAGCCTTCACTCGCAGCCAGCTGCTGGATCGGGTGTGGCTCCTGGAGTATCCGGTAGAACGGACTGTGGATGATCATATATACCGTTTGCGAAAGAAACTGAGACATTGGGAGGAAATTGTGCTGGATACCGTACGTGGTTATGGGTACCGGCTTACCATTAGCTCCAATATGGCGTTAATGCCCTCTAACCCTTCCGCTCAAGATCAGGAGATGCGAGATGCGATTCATGGATTGTTTCGCAAATATCATCTGTATGGGCAGGGGAAATCGATGCTCACACTGCTCGATCAGCAAGAAGCGCTGGGCATTGAGATTGATCCATTTTATCAGTTATATATCCACTTTATTCAGGGAGATCTGAAATGGCTGATTACAACGACGGAAATTCCTTTCGAGGAACGATTGTATTGGCTGCTGATTTTTACACATCCCCTGACTGAACCAGCGGAGAGCTTGCAGTTATACGAAAAGGCGTTGAATTCATCGGCGTTGTCTGCGGATCAGCATCGTGAACTTCGTATTCTGAATATTGTTGAAGTCTACGCAGAGGTGGGCCAGTATGAACGAGCCAAACTGCAGCTCTTGGAGACGTATGAAATCATGGAGTCGGATAAGCTGATCAATTTTAAAATTCCGGTAAAGCTCTCAGAGTTGTATGTGGAACTGTGGGGTGGCAGCGGCGAAGCGGTAGAGGACCAGATGGCTGTCCTGCGCTCCGGGTTGAGAGATGCGCCTTATCTGCGAGAAATCGGACGCTTTCAGGTGATGGAGGGACTATGGCTGCTCAGACAGGGCCGAACACGTGAGGCAGAGCCGAGGATGGACGATGGTCTGGATGTATTGAAAATGACACTGAACGCCCCGCTATATTTGAATTCTGCATACCAGATATTGCTGTTCATGGCACACCATCGGATAGAAGGGCGCCTGCAAAGGAAATACCGCCAATTGTATGCGGAAATCTCCAAAAATTACGGTGTGCCTGCTTATGGACAGCGAATCGTGAGTGAAATCCGCACATTTTTATCTCCTTTTACCCCGTCCTCTGATCTTCCTCTGATATAACGCCCTTATGATTACAGCCAAGGAATATATATAAGCCAACAAGGCTGTAATCTGGGGAGGAACCGCAAAAATGAACACCGTCTCTAATGAATCCACGCTCTATTCGAATTCGTCCAATGGTTCATCCAAAAGCCTGTGGACCAACAACCGCTTCATGCGGATGTTTATTGCATATGCACTTGCGACCTTTGGAGATTGGTTTGATGCGCTTGCCATCCAGGTGATGGTCGCTTATCGTTGGGGGGCTGATCCGCTGATCATTGCCCTTATTCCGGTATGTATGGCTGTTCCGGGTATCGTACTTGGCTCGGTAGCAGGTGCATTGGCGGATCGTTTGCATAAGGTCAAAATTATGATGATATGTGATGTGGTCACCGTTTTGTTAACGATTGCCGTTCTGTTCGCGCCGAGTGCGGCATGGCTGCTTCCGCTGCTTGCTTTACGAGCCATGATGGGGGTATTCCACGTACCGGCACAACAAGCGCTGACACGTCAGGTGGTACCAGAGGAGCACCTGTTTCAGGCATCGTCACTGAACGGTTTTGTGAGCCAATGCTCCAAAGTTGCGGGACCGCTGCTAGGTGCAGTCACTCTGGCCGTATTTTCTCCGCAAGTCTGCATTCTCATTAACGCTTGCACACGCCTGTTATCCGGAGCCGTGTTGTGGCCTTTACGGCGTTTGACAGAGAAGAAGGAACCTTCTGAATCCTTTACCCTGGAGGGGAGTCCTTTGGGAGCGGAGTCCAAGGAACCCCTATTCACCCAGTGGCAGAAAGGCTGGCGCTTTATTCTAAGCAGCCGTACTCTACTGAGTACGATCTTGTTCGGCTGCGTTGGTTTAATGGCTATTCTCATGATTGATTACCAGTTTACGACGTTGTTTCGGGAGATTAAGCCGGGTAATGAGGCCCTGATCGGCTGGATGGGATCATCGGCAGGAGCTGGTGCAGTTGTAATTATTCTTCTATTAAATCGGCTGCCGCGAATCGGGTATGGCTGGGGGCTGGGCGGAGGGTATCTGCTGATCGGTGTGGGAATTGCTGCACTGGGCTGGATCGGTCCTCAAACGTCCGAGATTTGGGTTATAATCTGGGGCTTGTGTATTGGACTTGGCAATGGCCTGTTTATGGTGACGTTGAATTATCTGCTGCAAAAAGAAACCCCTCCTGCCTATGTAGGCCGTGTATTCGGTATTCAAAATTCGCTTTCCAGTGTCGTGCTGGTCGTTGCTCCACTTGCAGGCGGAGCGTTGATTCGGGCGACAGGAGCCAGTCTTACTTTTCAATATATCGGCATGGCAACACTGACTATTGGTTTGGCAGGCATCATACTGCAGCGAATCTTATGGGAGGGAAAACAACCCCGGCGGCTAGAGCCGACAGGAGAACTTGGGCAGGAATCGGTCAGACAACCATGATTAGCATGGTTATGGTCTAAACAGAATAGAAGCAAGCAACAGCCGCTTTCGGTCATGATTCGAAAGCGGCTGTTTTTATGCGAAATGATTGTGGAAGTACGCTTCCCACCAGGTAAAGTAGGCAGTGGAGGCCATAGAGTTGATCTTGATCTATGATCCGTTCATCCATCCCAATTACTGTTTACAGATAACCGCACGAAAACAGCGAATTGGCGGGCCGTACATGTCAGACCAGATGGCATCCTCCGGTTCTTTCACGATCAGCTTACCCTCGATCGTCAGTCCGGTAACAGCCATAATCGTCTCCAGCAGGTCAGGACGCATCTCGGGCACATCGAACGTGGCAATCAACCGTCCGTCGGGTTTGAGCACTCTGGCGAATTCGCGAAAGGCCCGCAGCATCGTGCCTGTATCCAGATGTTCCAACACAGAGATGCAGAATACGCTGTCAAACATCTCGGATTCATACGGAAGCTGAGCCAGATTGGCCTGCGCAAGATGCAGTCGATCCAGGCTCGATTCCGGCAGGTCAAGGGCTGCCTGATCACCAAAATCAGACGCGATATCCAGCCGAATCGCTTCTCTGGACAAAATGCG
Organism: Paenibacillus sp. NPDC056933; assembly: GCF_042674385.1. NCBI lineage: Bacteria > Bacillati > Bacillota > Bacilli > Caryophanales > Paenibacillaceae > Paenibacillus > Paenibacillus sp. NPDC056933. The sequence continues at coordinate 461,734 of NZ_JBHUQN010000003.1, forward strand.
CTCATCCCAATCACAGGCATGAACTTCCCGGCAGTGCTCCGCCAGCCAGAACTTGAAGGGATGGGATATACCGCAGGCCGCATCAAGTACGACGTCTTCCTGGCGTGCAAACTGGCGTGCCCATTCGTATTCGTACGGGCGGCTCCACCACGCAGGATGCAGTGGGAAGACCAACGTATCCGTTCTGGGATCACTTTCCCGAATGTATCTCGATTCCATGAATTCCGTTGCATTAGGCGTATCCATCATCCCCGAATTCCCTCCTTTAGTCCTGCTTCTGCCAGAAAAGATTCCAATACCTTGCTCCATCTGTGCCGCCAATGGGATATATCGTAGGACAGTGCCGTCTCGCGGGCATAGATACCCAGCCGCTCCCGTTCGGCCCTGTCCTGAACGAGACGTACCAGCGCGGCGGTCAGCGCTTCTTCGCCTGGAGGTACCAGCAGCCCGTTAAAGCCATCCTGAATCAGATCGTTCAGGCCGCCAACATTGGAAGCTACAACCGGAAGTCCGCAGCTCATCGCTTCCAGACAAGCGTAGGAAGTTCCTTCCGAGAAGACGGTTGGAATCACAGCGATATCTGCCTGATGGTAGGCCTCGCGAATATCCTGAAAATCATACGTGTGCTGCTTGATTCGATCCGCATGGGGATGCGTGCGATGCCAATAACGAAAGGATCGGCCCACCGTGCTGCCTTCGACCAGTTCTCCGGCGAATTCGATCTCCAGATCAGGAAAGGCACCAAGCAGTCGATCGGCAGCCAGCATCATCGGGATAATGCCCCGTTCCATGCTAATGCGGCGCGGATATACAATGCACAGGGGACGCGAAGGGTTCACATGGATCGCAGCTGTTTTGTGATCACCCTGCTCCTTCAATTGATCAACCGTCAGCCCATTTGCCTGCCGATCATCTGGACCCTGTCTGATATCTGCCGAGTCCAGTTCCTCAGCCATTACGGTCACCTCGGATCTGTCCATCCGGAACACCCCGTCTCCATCGATTCTTTCCTTCACGAATGACGCAGCATTTAACCCTGATATGACGGCTTCGGCAGGCTCCTCCTGGCTTGCAAGATCCTTCTTCCATGCAGCGAGCCATTCTTCTTCCTGTTCATGCTCGAATGTTCTTCTGGGTGGAGCAGGCGTAAAGAAAGACGTATCCACTGCATTGGGAATTAGTATGACCTGGCCGGGATCGGTAAACGTGCATGCAGCGCGGCAAAAGGTCTGAAAATGGGAATCCACGGATACGATGCGTACAAGTCCATCCAGTGCCTGCTGAATATGTTCGGCGACTTGCTGCTTGGTCTCCAGCGGCAGCCCGGGACGATCCCAGTTAATGCCGTGGCAGATGCCAAGACTGCCCGGTTTGTAGGCAATGGGCTGCCAGAGGCAGCTGGCATAGATTACGGGTCCACGCGCCGCCGCAGCCATTCGGGCAAAGGCTTCGGGGACATCATTCATATCGTAGACATAGCCAAATACATCAATCTGTTCCGTCCGTGCCTGAAACGCTTCGAAATAGGACAGTTGATGAACCTCCGGAATATGTCCCAAGCTGCGGATCACACTGCACAAGTCAAGGATATAACGCTCCAAACCTCCGCCGAACACCCGGCTGAAATCCCGGTTATAGCCACCGGTGAAGCTGTGTGTCAAAATGCTGACTACGCCCATCTCACCGGTCCTCCTTCCAGGGAATCAGCCGGGGCTCCGGATCAAGAATCGATTCATAGTGCTCTAGGCTGCCCCACTCGCCATGTGGATCAATTCGTTTATAACGCAAATATTTCCGAACCCGATCCTCCAGACTTCCAGCCCAGCCAAGATGCTGAACCTTCAATTCCGTACTGATTCCGGGCAAGACGGTACAGGGCAAGGGGAGACGAGGCACATGATGATTTTGCTGCGGATAAAAATAGGGATAACCCGGCATATAACGGACAAGCGAAGCGGTATGCCGTCTGTGTAGCCCCCAAAGGTTATCTTCCCGATAGTGGGTTCGACCACCCCACATATCGTAGAAGCGAAAAGCGATCCAGTCTGAATGCTCCTGATTAATCAGTGCACGTATGGCGTTCTTGGCCTCTGTGCTGTACAACTCATCGGCATCTACGGAGAGCAGCCAATCCGGATCGGTACCCACGGCTGCTTGCCACAGGGCGTTGCGTAATCGCCATTCCTCAGCAAATAAAGGCTTTTCCAGTACTTCCAGACGAACGACCTTTGGATAGGCTCTGCATATGTCGGGTGTTCCATCTGTGCTGGCGTCGTCCACAATGACGATCTCATCCACGAAATCACTCAGATCGTCCAGTACTTCCTCCAGATATCGCCCGCGCTCGTTACGAACCTGCAGCATCGCGGTCAATTTATTACCCTGACTTTTACGAACACGACGAATGGAGAACGGCTCTCTGCATAGGCCTGTTTTCTGATGATCTGCAGCACCCTGATCTCCTTGCCCGTCTGTTACATATTCTTGATGCGTCTGACTTCGGATGTCCAACGTCCTCTGCTCATGTTCCAGACGGTTATCGGCTGTTTCCGCGTGTTCGGCGTGCAGCGATTCCGACGTTTCAGTTGGCTTATGTGTTGTTTCGGCTCGGATATCCCTATGCATCATCGGTCCATTCACATGTAGTCTGCGTTTCTTCGGATCCAGCATCATGGCATCTCCCCCAGCAGTTGCTGGACAGCATGATCCAGCAGCTCCATCTCGACAATTCGGGCAAGGGCATCTTCATCCTCCAGCGCCGTCTCAAGGAATTGCCTCACTGCACCATGGCGTTCTCCGCGCAGTGCCATCGCCAGACCTGACAATTGCTGATAATCCTTGCGGCTGCCTTTATCCTCTATATCCACTGCGTTTACCAAAGCCAATGCGTCTTCCACACGCCCTGTCTCCTGATAGATGCGGAATTTCCAATGGCGAGCTGTTTCGCCTCCGAGTTCATCCAGGATATGCAATGCATTTCCATAATCATCATTCAGACGCAGCAGTTCTGCCCGGACAAGCTGATCCTCACCGGCCTCCAGCCAGCGGCAGAGCTGTTCATAATGGTGCCGCTCCTGCTCGTTACCTGCACTGATTCCGTAGACTTGCAAAGCGTTCTCAATTTCGCCGGTTCTTGCATGAATTGCAGAGAGGAACCGATAGTGGGAACTCACAGAATCCACTCTCCCGTTCATTACCGCATGGGTGAAAGCTTCCTTCAGCGAAAGGGCTGCTCTTGAATCTTGAAGCAAATATTCATAGGCCGCCAATAAAAAGGAAATCGTCTCATGCGCTCCTGCTTTGGACCGAAGCTGACGATAAAAGTCGGCACGCATACTGCATTGCAGCCGGGTAACCGTATCCTGAACACCCGAGACAGTCTGTCGCAGCGCATGCAGGAATAGCAATTCATAGTCCCGGAGAGGGACTTCAAGGTCTTCCTTTTGCATGAAACCAGCAGGGGTAGCGTCCTCCCCATTCATCCAGATGACACGTACGCCCTGGAACATCAGCTTCATATAGCGAGTTTCCGATGAGGTGCCCACCAGATCGGCGATGCCGACCAGTCTTGAAATACAGCCCTCCCATAAGGGGGACTCTGCTTCTTCGCCAACTGGCTCTGGTAACAGTACAATACAGCGTTCGGGATGAAGCGAAGCGGTTGCGGTCATCCAGTAGGGATGAGCGATCACGGCTACCGTATGGGGCTCCTGCAGCAATTGTTCTGCTTCGGGAAGCGTGATAACGGTGATATTCGCAGGCATTTCCTCGGAGCGCTCCAGACTGCTGACATAGTAGACATGCCCTTCCGCGACCATCAGAGCAGCGATGTCTGGATAGGGAAAAGCAGACCATCCTCCTTTTCGGGGGAAAAGAACGTAACGAAAGGGAGGAGGGGCCTTACTTGACTGTTCTGCATCTATCTCCTGATGAGGCTCCGAATCCGGGATTGGAGACAGCTCTTCCATCGATGATTCACCTCACTTGATTTGCATTTTTGGAGACATCCAATATGTAATGACCTTTCTGTACCTTGCATTTTATGCCTGACACTAACATATGGGCATTCCGTCCCAAACATGAGTATCTTCCGTGAATAGACGAAGCTGACAAGCCGAAAGATTAGACTGAATTTTATCTATTGTGTGACCGTCGTCACTTTTTTTTGCTGTCATGACAGGCTTTGTGATAATTGTCACATGTATAAAATGGTCAATCTGGCACAATACGTTCATCAATACGTGTTTGGCTGACAGAAACTGAAGAAGGGGCTTCAATGCCAAATACGAAAACTGCGATATGAACAGAAAGAAGGGGTGACGGTATGGATCCGATTATGTTATCGCGTATCCAATATGCGCTCACAACGATTTTCCATTTCTTTTTTGTGCCGCTGTCCATCGGTCTTGTGCTGCTGGTAGCCATTATGGAGACGTTGTACGTAGTGAAGGGTAAGGAAGTTTACAAAACGATGGCCAAATTCTGGGGTAAGTTGTTCCTGATTAACTTTGCTGTCGGTGTGGTCACAGGCATTCTGCAAGAATTCCAGTTTGGCATGAACTGGTCGGAGTACTCCCGTTTTGTCGGGGACGTATTTGGTGCGCCACTGGCTGTGGAAGCCTTACTGGCGTTCTTTATGGAGTCTACCTTTATTGGGCTATGGATCTTCGGATGGGATCGCTTGTCCAAAAAAGTGCACTTGGCCTGTATCTGGCTGGTATTTGTCGGCACATTCCTGTCCGCGCTGTGGATTCTGGCAGCCAATTCATTCATGCAGCATCCGGTTGGCTTCGAGATTAATAATGGCCGTGCCGAGATGAATGATTTCTTTGCACTGATTACGAATGGTCAACTGCTGGTGGAGTTCCCCCACACGATCTTTGGTGCCCTGATGACAGGCGCATTTGTAGTGACCGGGATCAGCGCTTTCAAATTGATGAAGAAACAGGATGTGGAGATTTTCCGCAAATCGTTCAACATTGCCATCCTTATTGGTCTGGTTTCCTCGTTGGGGGTTGCCTTCTCGGGTCACTTCCAGGCGCAATATCTGGTGGAGACGCAGCCAATGAAAATGGCAGCCAGTGAAGGAACATGGACGACGACGGAAGACCCTGCGCCATGGACGGTGGTGGCCGCTATCGATCCGGACAAACAGGAGAATTCCGGTGAGATCAAAATCCCCGGATTGCTCAGTTACCTGTCCTACAGCAAATTCTCCGGCAGTGTCAAAGGCATGAAAGAGCTGCAAGCCGAGTATGAGCAAACGTATGGACCAGGGGACTATATTCCACCGGTACGGACGACGTTCTGGAGCTTCCGCATCATGATTGCTGCGGGCGGATTGATGATTTTGCTAGCTCTATACGGTACATTCCTGGCGATGCGCCGGAAGCTGGAGGGAGCAGGCAAATGGTTTATGCGACTGATGGTGTTCGCCATTTCCCTGCCGTTTATCGCCAATACGTCTGGGTGGATTATGACTGAGGTGGGAAGGCAGCCGTGGACGGTATTTGGTTATATGACGACCGCAGCCGGGGTATCCCCGAACGTAAGCGCAGGACAGATTTTGTTCTCCACCATTGCTTTTACAGCAGCTTATACGGTACTCGGAATTGTGATGGTCTATCTGTTCGTTCGTGAAATCAAGGCAGGGCCATATGCAGTCGAAAAGCCGGAGGAGCATGATGAATCGGCCGATCCGTTCGGCGTGGATGGGGGTTATTCTGTTGTCACTAAGTGAGTTGTGGTTTTTGCTGATTGCCGTCTTGTTTGTTGGTTTTTTCTTTCTGGAAGGTTTTGATTTTGGTGTGGGCATGTCCACTGCCATTATTGGCAAAACGGATCGTGAACGTCGTACCCTGATCAACTCGATCGGTCCATTCTGGGATGGCAATGAGGTCTGGCTGATTACGGCGGGGGGTGCCATGTTTGCAGCCTTCCCGCACTGGTATGCCACGCTGTTCAGCGGTTTTTATCTGCCGCTGGTCGTGGTGCTGCTGGCCTTGATCGGTCGCGGAGTTGCCTTTGAGTTCCGCAGCAAGATGAGACAGGGACGCTGGCGCAAAACATGGGATATCATCATCGTAGTATCCAGTGCGTTACTGCCATTCCTGTTCGGGGTTGTTTTCGCTACCTTGATGAAGGGGTTACCTATCGATGCACAGATGCAGCTTCGTCCCGGCTTCCTGGACATCGTCAATCCGTATACGGTGGTAGGTGGGTTGAGCGTTACAATGTTGTGTCTGGTGCATGGTTTGCTGTTTGCTTCATTGCGGACCGTCGGAGATCTTAGAGAACGTGCCCTGAATACGGCCCAAAAACTGATGCTGCCGCTGGCCGCGATCCTCGTGATCTACGCTGTGATGACATACTTCATGACGGATGTGTTCGCCGTACGTGGCTGGGCCCTCTGGATTATGGTTGTCCTGGGCGCTGCTTCATTGGGTTTGGCAGCTTACTTCGTGCGTCAGAAACGTGAAGCCTGGGCTTTCGGCATGACGGGAGCTGTGATTGCAATCGCGTTTGCCTCCGTATTCATCGGCTTGTTCCCAAGGGTCATGGTAAGTTCAATGGGTTCGGCGTTTGACCTGACGGTCTACAATGCTTCATCCGGTGCCTATTCGCTGAAAGTGATGACGATTGTGGCATGTACGCTGCTTCCGTTTGTACTCGGCTATCAGATCTGGAGTTATTATATTTTCCGCAAACGTCTGAACGATCAGCATCACCTGGAGTACTGACATGGGACGGGGGCTGCTGAAGCTGCCGGGCATCCGGCCTGTACTGGCGCTGGCTTCAGCGCTGGTACTGCTGCAGGCGATGACCATTATCATGCATGCCAAATGGCTGGCACAGGCGATTACGGCACTGTTTGAAGGTTCGCCCGTAACGAAGCAGTACCCGGTACTGCTGTTGTTCCTGGCCGCTTTTGCCGCCCGCTATGCCCTATCCTTCTGGTTGCAGCTCATCGCTTCGCGGTACGCGGAGAAGACAGGAAACGATCTGCGCAGACAGATGGTGCAGCAGTGGTTCCGGCTGGGGCCGCGTTTTGCCAAAACTGAAGGAACAGGGCACCTGGTAACCTTGGCACGCGAAGGAACAGCCCAGTATAAGACGTATCTGGAACTGTTTATTCCCCGAATGCTGGGGATGGGGTTCACGCCAATCGTTATTCTGTTCTATGTCTTCAAGCTGGATATGATGTCCGGGGTTATTTTGACGCTGACGCTGCCGATTCTGATCGTGTTTATGATTCTGGTGGGATTGGCTGCACAGCGGAAGATCGATGGACAGTTCAAGTCGTACAAAGCGCTGGCGAACCATTTTGTGGATACGCTGCGGGGACTGGAAACACTCAAAACACTGGGACAGAGCGGCAAACATGCGGAAACGATTATCCGGGTGAGTCAGCGCTATCGAAAGGCTACGATGTCTACCCTTCGCATGGCTTTTCTGTCCTCCTTCGCACTCGATTTCTTCACCATGCTGTCGGTGGCTTCGGTGGCGGTTGGCTTGGGGCTGCGTCTGACGGAAGGGCATATGCTGCTTGGACCAGCGCTAACCGTACTGATTCTCGCGCCGGAATACTTCCTGCCTGTACGAATGGTGGGTGCAGATTACCATGCGACACTGGACGGTAAGGAGGCCGGGGAAGCGATCAGTCAGATGATTGAACGAGGGAAAGCAGCCGAGCTTAAGCAAAAGGAAGCGTATGCGAGTGCTGTTCTACATGGTGTGTCAGAAAAGAACGGGGAATCCTCTTCGACTAAACCTTCTTCTGGCCAAAGTGATGTGTCTCCATCCACGATACGGGTGATATTGGGTGAGCAAAATGCCGGGAGTGGCGTTGTCGTTCCTTCATCGACGTTCTCATGGGAGGCGACGAGCAGATTGGCACTTACCAACGTACAGGTGCGGCATGAGGAAGACGGACCATGCTCGCTGAATGATGTGACGTTTCAGGTTTCGGGACTTGGAAAGGTAGGAATCATCGGAGCTAGCGGAGCAGGGAAATCAACCCTGATTGACGTACTTGCAGGTTTTCAGCCGCTTACTTCAGGTCAGATTTTATATAACGGCCAGCCCTTATCTCCAGAGATGATGGAAAATTGGAGAAAACAAACGGCGGCGATCCCGCAGCATCCATACATCTTCAGTGGAAGTCTGGCGGATAATGTTCGATTCTATATGCCTGAAGCTTCGGATGCGGAGGTGGATGAAGCCATTCACGCAGCCGGTTTGCATAAGCTTGCTTCCTCCTTGCCCAATGGGATGCAGGAGTTTATTGGAGCTGGGGGAAGGCAGCTCAGCGGCGGACAGGAGCAGCGAGTGGCTCTGGCGAGGGCTTTGCTTAGTGCACGGCCAATCCTGCTGCTGGATGAGCCGACTGCGCATCTGGATGTGGAGACGGAGTATGAACTGAAACAGACGATGCTGCCGCTGTTTGAGGGCAAGCTGGTTTTTCTGGCAACACATCGACTGCACTGGATGCCGCATATGGACCGGATTATCGTGATGGATGGCGGCACGGTTGCAGAGACAGGAACACATGAGGAATTGTTGGCCCGACAAGGCATGTACTACCACATGATTCAGGCCCAGATGGAGGCGGTGTAAGATGAAATCCGGATATGAGCAGACAGAAACAGCCCGGAGCGGGAGCAAAAAGAATAGCTGGATCACTCCGTACGTGGCACAGTACCGCTGGAGACTCGTAGCAGTCATTGCGCTGGGGGTTTGCGCTGCGTTATGTGCTGTCCTGCTGCTCTTCACCTCCGGATTTCTGATATCCAAGTCGGCGCTCCGTCCTGAAAATATTTTGATGGTATATGTACCTATCGTGGGTGTTCGTGCATTCGGGATTTTCCGTGCCGTATTCCGGTATGTCGAACGATTGGCCGGACATGATGCAGTGCTGCGTATACTCGCGGATCAGCGCGTGAAGCTGTATCGGATTTTGGAGCCGCAGGCACTGTTCCTGCGCTCCCGCCTGCAGACGGGAGATGTACTCGGTGCGCTCGCAGAGGATGTAGAACGACTGCAGGATATTTACCTGCGCACGGTATTTCCAGCGGTTACGGCACTCGTGATGTATGGTGGAGCAGTTGTGGCCTTTGGCAGCGTTGATACGGGATTTGCACTGTGGATGGGTTTGTATATGCTGTTTCTGGTCGCTGTGCTGCCTGCCATCTCCCTCCGGGTGACGTGGAAGTTGCGGGTACGGCAGAAGCGGGAGAATGCCAGGTTGTACACTCGTCTGACAGATGGTGTGCTTGGTCTTGGGGATTGGATAGCGAGTGGACGAGCTGAAGAATTTGTAAGTCGGCAGGAAGAGGCTGAAGGGCAGGCAGATATGATTCGGCTGTGCTTGCGGCAATGGACCCGCTGGCGTGATCTGGCTGCCCAGTGCGTGATTGGGCTGATGGTGGTATCCATGACCTTGTGGGCGGGAAGTGCGGCTTCTGCCGGGCAGCTGCCTGCGGTCATGATTGCTGCATTTGTGCTGGTGCTGTTTCCACTCACGGAAGCACTGCTGCCCGTAGGAGATGCCGTGGAGCATATCCCGCAGTATCGTGAATCGATGGAACGATTGCAGCACTTGGAAGGTGAAGAGCACAAGCCAGGCCCGTCTGGAACCGAAGAAGCGGATGCAGCAGCCAGAGCCAAAGAGGATAAGACCTCAGGCGTATCAGGCAGCAATCTAGTAGTTGGAGAGCAACTGGGTTCCCCGGAGCGTGCGGAAAGAGCTTTAGCCCAACGTATCCGCTTGCGCATTCCGCCCAGGCTGCGAGCCGACATTCAGATTGATCAGGTGAGTTATCGTTATATGTCAGATGCTCCATTTGCTGTGCAGGAGGTGTCTCTTCATCTTCCTCAGGGCAAACGTTTGGCTATTCTCGGTCGCAGTGGTGGTGGGAAATCAACCCTTCTGAAGCTCATTCAGGGTGCGTTGCTCCCATCCGCCGGGAACGTAATCATCAATGATCTTCCAGTGCAAACGATGGGCGAAAATATAACGGATGTCATTGCGGTGCTGAACCAAAGTCCGCATCTATTTGATACAACAGTAGCCAACAATCTGCGGATCGGCCGTCCGCATGCAACAGACGAAGAAATCCAGCGAGTCGCTGCGCAAGTAGGCTTATCCGATCTCATTGAATCTTTGCCGCAGGGTTATCATACCCCGATGCTGGAGACAGGACTTCGTTTCTCTGGTGGAGAAAGACAGCGGATTGCATTGGCCCGGGTACTTCTTCGTGAAACGCCTGTCGTTATTTTCGATGAACCGACGGTAGGTCTTGATCCTGTAACGGAGCGAGCGCTCATGCGGACGATTCTGGACAGCATGCAGGGCAAAACAATGATCTGGGTCACCCATCACCTGATGGGAGCGGAACGAATGGACGAACTTGTTTTTATGGAAAATGGACAGATTACGATGCAAGGTTCTCACGAACAATTGCTGGCTCGGGAAGAGCGTTACCGCCGTCTCGTTGAACTTGATCGACCGGGGTGGTCTGATTTGCTGACAGCGGAGTTGAAGCTGCCTCCTGTCGCTTCCAGATAGCAGGACTCCCGGTATAACAACATTCTAGAGGGAATGCCGGTTCTTTCTAAACGCCAAACGAGCCATGGAAGTCATTCCAAGGCTCGTTTTTGTCATGCCACACAACTACATCGTTCAAATCTCTTGTCCCAGCAGCATCGCTGTGCCGCAGGATTGACGCAGAACCAGTTCCGGCTCTACTTTAATGCAGCGGTTATCCATCTGTTTGTTCATCAGATCGAACAGAATCATGGCAGCAAGGCGTCCAATTTTGTCGGTATCCTGCTTGACGGTGGTTAGCGGCGGATCGGTATAACGGCAGGCCTCGATATCGTCGCAACCGGCAACGGCAATATCCTCCGGAATGCGCAGCCCGGCTTCCTTAAAGGCGCGGATAGCTCCGAATGCGAGCAGATCCGTGGCTGCAAATACAGCGCGTGGCAGGACTTCGCAGGTGAGCATTTTTTTTGCGGCTTCGTATCCGTCCACCGCGGCATAATCTTTGCTGTATACCACCCATTCGGGGTTCTCCTCAAGACTAAACTGCTTTAGGGAACGTTTGAAAGCCTCCTCCCTCTGTTGCATCACTAGAGAGGCCCGCTCTAGTCCGATAAAACCAATTTGCCGGTATCCGTTCATATAAAATTGCTCTACAACCTTGGTTGAGATCTTCTCGTTATCCGACATGATGTAACAGGAGCTCTGTCCTGTAAGCTCGATGTCAATTCCGATACAAGGAATGGGGCTTGCATCAAGGTCGAATACACTGCTCTCCACTTCATCCCCTGCAATAATAATGCAGCCATCTACTTGAAAATACTTCGATCGCGCCAAGTAGTCCTCGCCCTGATCCAGAAATTTCTCATTGGAGAAGAAGAGCAGATCATATCCAAGCAAGCCAATCTGTTTTTTAAAAGCATTGATGACTTCTACAAAGAAAGGGTGGCTGAAATCGACGTTCAGTTTCCCTGCAAATACAACGCCAACAAGGTTGGATTTTTTGGTCGCGAGCGTTTTGGCTGAAGAAGAAGGACGATAGCCGGTCTCTTCCATAATCTTGAGCACTCGTTGGCGAGTCTCCTCGCCGATATCTGGATAGTTGTTGATGATCTTGGATACCGTTGCTACAGACACGCCGGCTAAACGGGCTATCGTTTTGATATTCATTTACATCCCTCGGATTCTAAACTAGTTTCGCAAACTGCAGCTGTGTCATTTTTGTTTTCTTGCAAGTATTTTATGCTACAACGACCCGAGAGTCAACAGAACAGGGGTGTTTCCAAGCTGAAATAATATGCATCAATAGAATTTAGTTGTTCAGAAATAAATATTGCGAAAATTCTATCACATTTTAGCTGAGTCACCTTACCATTTTAGAAATTTCATGCCATTTTTAAAAGGGGAATTAGTATATATTTTGCATCAAAACGTATTGTGTGCATCCGGGTTTCGTAAAAGTGAGTGCGGTTATAAATGAAAAAAAGATGCAAAAACCCTTGTCCAGGGCGATTTCTATCTAATAAATTGAAAAAAAGTAAATAAACTATTTACAAATTTATCAGGTAGAGTCATAATGAGGTTGTAAATTAACGAAACTGATTTCGTAAATCGATCTTAAATGGTTGGGGGAAAGCGATATGAAGAAAAAGATTTTATCCATTTCACTTGTAACCGCTTTACTGTTCGTACTTGCCGCTTGTGGCAGCAGCTCTACTGAGTCGGAAGGTAGCCAGACTGCAGATGGCAGCAAAAAAGTGACTTTGAAGATCATTCATTGGCAGCAAGAGAATATTAACAACTACATCAAAGAGTTCAATAAGAAATTTGAAGAAAAATATCCGGATGTAAAGGTGGAATATACAACAGTTCCGGCAGACGCAACTTACGATCAGTTGATGCAAACACGGATGAATGCTGGTAATAACGGAGACGTGGATATCATTCCGCTCAAATCAAGCTTTGTAGGCGCTCCGCAGGAATGGTCCAAAGGTGCTGCTGATCCGATGTGGAAGCAGTGGATTGATGCAGGGCTGGTCAGTGATCTGTCTGATCAATCATTTATCAAAAACTACAATGAAGCTGACATAAAGAACGCAATGACGTACAACGACAAAGTGTACGGTGTAAACATGGGCAAGGTGGCTTTCACGGGACTGTTCTACAACAAGGATCTCTTCGCAAAATACAATCTGGACATACCTGAAACCTGGGATGAATTGCAAAATGCAATCAAAGTGTTTAAAGACAATGGCGTCGAAGCACTTGGTCTGGCGGGTAAGGATGTATGGCCAATAGGCCTTGCGGTACAAGGGCTTCAGGCTTCTATTCATGATGATCAGCTTGGTTATATCCAAGGTCTGTGGACTGGAGATACCAAACTGACTGATCCGGTCCAAATTGAAGTCTTGCAAAAATCTCAGGTTTTGATGAACAGCGCAATGCCTGGCTTCATGGGTGTTGACTATGGAACATTGCCAAGTTTGTTTGCCACAGGCAAGGTTGCCATGATTGCTGACGGCACTTGGGATGCAACGACGATTCAAACGGCAAACCCTGATCTGAAGTTCGGGTATTTCCCAATTCCGGGTAGCAACGATGCTGCCAAAAACAAAAATCTGGCTGGTAAATACGATATGACCTGGATGGTGGTGGATAAATCACCGAACAAGGATTACGCAATGAAATGGCTCGAAATGTTAGCAGAGAAAGAGAACTACACGGACTTTGTGAATGCAGCCGGTTTCCTGCCGACACAGCCTGATGTGGAAATGACGAGTGAGTTTATCAAAGGGATTCAGCCCTATTTGGAAGACTTCAAGCTTTCCTGGGATCAGTTGTTCATTAACCGTCAGAATGTAGGACAGTACATTGCTGAGGCCAGCGTTCACGCGGAGATGCTCAAGCCTGCCGGACCGATTGCAACACCGGAAGAGCTTGCCGGCAAGTCACAAGCGGACTGGGACGCTGCTGCTCCAAAGTAAATTAACGTTCATGGCACAAGATGTGCCGCATGCGCCGGAATAGCGCTCGGGTCAGAGCCTTCAGGCCCGACCAGGCTGTTATTCCGGTTTTCCTTTGTCTTAGTTTTACCCCATGAAAGGTGTGAGGACGATGTATCCGTTTGGAAAAGGTAAGGCACGGCTGATTCCTTATCTGTATTTGAGCATTCCATTGCTGCTTTATGTCGTGTTTGGCTTCGGTCCATCACTTGTGACGGTACTGTTTTCGTTTACGGATGCTACTGGCGTTCGGGGCCAGGAATGGAGCTTTATCGGCTTTGAAAATTATAAAACATTTTTTGGTGCATCCAATGCGGGAGACCGAATGGATGCTATTGGGCGATCCCTATATTTTGCGTTTGCTGTCGTGATCATACAAAATGCAGTGGGCTTGTTCATGGCGATCTTGATCAATAAGAAGCTTAAAGGCGATAAATTGTATCGTGCGGTATTCTTTTTACCGGTGGTGCTGGGTGTAACGGTATCCGGACTCATTTGGCAACTTGTTGCGAATCCGCTGGGTGGACCCGCCCAGTCGCTTCTGAATTTCTTTGGCACCAGTTCCAACTTTTTTGGTGATTATAATATTGCCTTTGAATTGATTATTTTTGTTCAGATCTGGATGTATATGGGCTACTCCATGACGATTTTTCTGGCCGGTCTGCAATCCATTCCAAGCGATCTGTATGAGGCGGGTTACATGGATGGTGCTTCAGGGTGGAAAGCATTCACAAACATTACATTCCCGATGATCGCTCCTTCATTCACGGTCAACATGTTGTTATCCATCATCGGAGCTTTGCAAACCTTTGATATTATTTATGTACTCACGGGTGGTAAGTTCAATACAACGACGCTTGCATTTGATGTATATGCTACGGCGTTTGGCACCGGAACGGCAGATTACGGATTGGCTTCGGCCGTCGCGATGATTCAGTTCCTCTTTGTATTTACGATATCGATGGTCGCACTATTTTATCTTCGCAGAAGAGAGGTGGAAGCGTAATGAAGCAGAGCCAAACGTCGAGAGTTGTCAGCTACGTCATCGTCCTGCTTATGCTTGCGTTGTACGTTTTCCCTCTGTTCTATCTGTTCAATGTATCCATGAAGACACAGACAGAGTATTTGCTTGATCCTGTAGCCCTTACCGAAGGAATCCGGCTTGAGAACTTTTCCGAAGCTTGGAATAAAGGAAACTTCTCTCAGTATATGTGGAACAGTGTGCTCTATACAGGGATGTCCACCCTGCTGACGTTGATTTTGTCTGTATTTGCTGCATTCCCGCTCGCACGCAGATACGTGAAGTTCAGCACATTCATTTATATTTTCTTTCTGATCTCCATGTATCTTCCCAACCCGCTCATTCCGCAGTTTTCCCTGATCAATAATCTGGGTCTCTACAACACCCAAATTGGGTACATCTTACTGAAGACGACGGGTACGGGCATTGCGTTTCTCATGTTTGTGGGTTATATCAAATCAATATCGCGTGAACTGGATGAGGCGGCCGCCATGGACGGGTGCGGATATACAAGGTATCTGTTCACCATCCTTGTTCCATTAATGAAGCCTATACTGGCAACAGGCATTATTCTTACGGCGATTGGCGTATGGAATGATATTATTGGACCTACCATTTATTTGTCTGATCCGAATTATCAGCCTGTAACCAAAGGACTCTTCACATTCTATGGACAATACATGAACAACTGGCCGCTGCTCGCCTGTGGCATTCTGATCGTTACATTGCCGTTGGCTATCCTGTACGTTTCTTTGCAACGCTTCATTGTTGGAGGCGCTATGGCCGGGGCTGTTAAATCTTAATTTTGGTGCACGAGCTATTGATTAATGAGCATGGATTCATCGCAAACAAGGAAGCAACCCTCATGGTAGTGAAGGTTGCTTCCTTGTTTGTTTATACTATTTACAGCTCCACCAGCATCAGAATGATGGAGGACAGACAGAGGCAGGTACTGACGAGGTATAGCACACCAACCACCTGATTTTGCTTCAGACCAGCACGCAATAGTCGATAATGAGCCTGACTTGCATCGGCTTGGTAGATCGCTTTGCCTTGGATAAAACGTTTGATGACCACAAAAATGTTGTCGAAGATTGGCACACCGAGCGCCAGAATCGGGATGAAGATAGATAGCATGGTCGCTTGTTTGAAAGCACCATCCAGGGCGATGACCGCCAGGATGAAGCCGAGAAACGTAGCCCCTGCGTCGCCCATGAACACTTTGGCTGGAGCTTTGTTATATTTCAGATAACCAAGGGTTACACCGACCAGCGTAATGGCCATGAGGGCAGAATCGGTTTGGCCTTTGGTCATTGCCACGATAAACAGTGTAATGGCTGAGATGGCAGACAAACCGCCTGCCAGTCCGTCCATGCCGTCCGTGAAGTTAATGACTGTTGTCACACCGAAGATCCACAGGATCGTCAGAATAAATTGCAGCCAGATCGGAAGCATAATGTATTCCGCGTTGAAGGGATTCACGAACCCGGTGAACGCAATACCGGAAGCAAATACGAGCACTGCGGCAGAGATCTGTACGAGCATCTTGGGCAAGGCAGGAAAATCTTTGCCTTTGGTTTTGTACCAGTCATCGACTGTACCAATTGTTAATAGAAGCATTCCACCAGCGACCAAAGCCGCCGTTTCCCATGAAATTTCTTTCGTAAGAACAATGTATGTCAGGAAGAATCCAGTAAATATCGCGTAACTCGCCGTCAGTGGAATGGGCTGTCTGTGCAGCTTGCGCTCCACATCTTCTCGGGGCTTGTCCACAAAATCGAGCCGATGTGCCAGTCGACCAAGCGGCGGAATAAGCAGAACCACGACAGCAAAAGACAGCATAAAAGCCAGTATGTATACCATAAATTCGCTTGATTCACTCCTATCTACCCATTTCCCCCTATTATACGAGCTAAACAGGAAATCTGTCGATGTCATTATTGTAACCAAAGCCGGATTCAAACTTGTACGTGAGCCAAATTTAGCTTAGAGTTTCTGGGGCAAATAGGAGCCGAAGATGGAAATCGCCGCATCTGCGCTATAACCGTCATCGCCTTGCCAGGTTGCGGCAAAGTGGAAGTCGCTGTACCCGCCTCTGCCTTTTCGTGGCGTATCCTGCGGAACAAGCAGACCGGATGCACCCCAGATTTCGAGAATTGCGTCGCGTTCCTGCTTACTGGATGGAAATAAGCCCTTCCACCGTTTCTCCAGCCCGCGTGCGCTATCATGGGGTTCACAGGTTTGTGCGGCTTCAAGCATGCTTACAAGTATAGCGATGTCTGCGTCAGTCACTTCGTAGATGGATTCCTTGCTAGCCAGCAGCAGTTCCAGATCCATGAGGCAGTATAACAGGTTATTGTGCCGGACCCCGCCCCATTTCACCCGTTCAAAGTTCAAAACGTTCAGATCGACGTCCGTGTACGTCTTGTCCGATTGCAGGCGAAGGAAGTTGCAATCCCCGCAAGAACTGGTGTTGGCATGCAGGGCGCGGCGTTCCTCGTAGGTATGCAAAGGCAGTTGCGATGTCAAAGCCCAGCTGGAAAGCGCGCTGCGCAGATATACTTTTTTGGTAGATAAACTGTGTAAAAATGCCGATACCACCCGTCGCTTAATGGAGTTGTCCTGATGAATCTCATGTAAACGGGTGACGATCTCATCATGGGTAATGGTCAGTGGATCGAACATCAGACCTCTGCTTTTGGCATATTCAAAGTCTTCTCCTGAGAAGGGAAGAGATACCGTTTTCCAGCCGCCGCTTCCCCAGAAGGTGCCGAGCAAAATTTTTGCCGCTTTTTTATCCAAAAAATCATCCCCCTATACAATTCATAAGATGATGTATCGCATGATTCAAGCTTCGTTTTCCTTAATGTACATATTCCTCGTTTGTATTCAGAATCAGTTCAACAAGGCCGGGAAAACGGGTGTTTAAATCGTCATTCCGCAGAGAATAAAAGTGTTGTTTGCCTTCAATGCGAGGCCGGATAAGGCCTGCTTCACGCAAAATTTTGATGTGATGGGACAACGTTGATTTGGAAATATGGTCTACTTCGAAGGCAGAACAGTTTTTCTCGCCAGAGCTGGCCAGACAGTGTGCAATTTTCATCCGTATCGGATCACCGAGTGCGTTGCAGACCGTGGTCAGATTCAATTCCGAAGCCATAGGGATCGTTGGAGTTTTCATATCTATGACGGTAGCATATTCGACAATCCCTTTCAATGTTTGATTTTTTTCGAACTGATGGTTGTTCCGGGGATGGAAAGTGTGGTACATTTCATCTCAGTTATTTAGTTTGAATTTTTTCGAACTATAAAATGAAAAACCGGATTGTATACGTTTAGGAGGAATATGAATGAGCACAACCAGCACTACAACAATGTTAAACAACTATTTCCGTTTATTTGACGCTTCCCGTACAGACGAACGCGCGATGCAAGATTTGTTGTCCCTGTTTACACCGGATGCCGAGATTGTGCTGAATGGCAACAGCAGAACAGGATTCGATAGTTTTATGAAGGCTTTCTATGAATACAATAGCGATGTGAAACACATGTGGGACGAGTGGAGGCTTCAGCCGGACGGCAGTTACCAAACGAACTGGGCAGTATGCGGACAAGCTGCGGACGGAAAGGTGTATGCCAAAACAGGCATCGATATCGCTCGTGTGAATGAGGCGGGGCAGATTGTATATTTGGAAAATGTGCAGGCGGATCAGGATGCATTCAGCAAATATAAGCAGTAATTTTCAGGTGTCTGTAGACAACCTATAACTCCACAGCAGCTTTATGCTGTGGAGTTTTGTTATGCCCGTATGTGAAGGGTGCGGAGGCGTAACGTGGATCATTCTTATTCTATTTTGTGAAAAAAAGCCTGCATGAAAAAGACCGTCCCCCATTGCACTCGGGGACGGCCCTGCCTCAGACTGGTCATCAGGATGTCATATGTTATTACGAACCGGGCGCAGCCCCCAGCGGCCATCCATAGCATGTATAGGATGAAAGGCTACTTCCAACGAACCTCACACACGCTATTGGAGGATATTCGGCAGAATCAAGTTTTTAACGAATCTCAGGCAAGCTATTGCCCTGTATTTTAAATTTATAGGCAGATATATGCTGCAATCAGCCGATATAAGGTGGCTGAAGTTCGTTAGAATACTAAACCAAGCTTTAAACCTCTAATAAGGTGCGTACGGTTCGTTAGCGTACGGCGTTTGGCAGAAGGAAGACGCGGCCTGTGATGAACTCGCCCACTTGCCTACTCACTCACCCACCCAATCCACTCACTTCTGCATCGTTTTATTCTGAAAAGCGGCAATATCGGCATATTCCTCTTCAAACTTGCGGGAGATGCGGATGAAGATTGGCAGCAATTCGCGATAGATGCGAACGCTATCCGGGTCTGGCTGATGCCGATGGGTCGATCCAATCATGCCGGAGACGGCACTGAGGGAATCGATACGGCCAAGGGCATACAGCCCCAGTACGGCTGCCCCGAGGCAGGAGCTCTCGATACTTTCGGGAATGATGACATCCTGGTCGAAAATATCAGCCATCATTTGGCGCCATAGCTCAGAGCGGGCGAATCCGCCTGTGGCCTGAATCTTTTTGGGACGCCCAATCTTCTCTTCAATCGCCAGCATGACGGTGTACAGGTTAAACAAGACACCCTCGAGAGCAGCGCGAATCATATGCTCCTTCTTATGATGCAGCGTCAGGCCGAAGAATGAACCGCGTGCATTCGGGTTCCAGAGTGGAGCCCGCTCACCTGTCATGTACGGATGGAACAGCAGGCCTTCCGAGCCTGGCGGTACATTTTCGGCGACACGGGTCAATACTTCATACGGATCAATCCCCAGCCGTTTCGCTGTTTCTACCTCGGACGCTGCAAATTCATCCCGTATCCAGCGGAAAATGACTCCGCCATTATTGACTGGGCCACCAATCACCCACGCATCCTCCGTGAGCGCATAACAGAAGAAACGTCCTTTTGGATCGGTGACCGGCTTGTCCACGACGGTGCGAATCGCTCCGCTGGTCCCGATGGTAACCGCCACGACTCCAGGATCAATGGCGTTTACGCCCAGATTGGAGAGCACGCCGTCACTTGCCCCGATGACAAATGGCGTCGTATCCGCAATGCCCATCTCCTTGGCATACTCCGGATTCAATCCTTTCTTGAGAAGATGCGTCGTTGGCACAAGACGGGACAGATGATCCGGAGTGATGCCTGCGACATGGAGAGCTTCCTCGTCCCAGTCGAGTTTTTCGAGATTCATCATTCCCGTGGCAGAGGCCATGGAGTGGTCAATCACATACTCGGAAAACAATTTATAAAATACGTATTCTTTCATTGAAATAAATTTATGCGTCTGTTTGAACAGTTCCGGTTGATCTCGCGTTAGCCACATGATTTTGGTCAGGGGTGACATCGGATGAATCGGCGTACCTGTTCTCAAATAAATTTCGTGACCGTTCATTTCGGTCTTGAGTGCTTCCGTCCACTCGGCACTACGATTGTCTGCCCATGTCATCGCCCGCATCAGCGGTTTGCCGTGTTCGTCAACAGGCAGAATGCTGTGCATGGCTGAACTGAACGAGACAAACAGAATTTCATCCGGTTTGATACCCGCCTTGGAGGTCGCTAGTTTAACCGATTCCACGACGGCTTTAAAAATATTTTCCGCATCCTGCTCTGCAATTGCAGGGGTAGGGGTATACAGCGGGTAATCGGCACCGCCCTGAGCCACGATGGTTCCGTTCTCTTCAAACAGGACGGCTTTGGTGGAGGTGGTGCCGATGTCTACGCCGATCATATAGGGTGAAGAAGCCATTTTGTCATCCCTCTTTCTTGAATATATAAGTTAAATGAATGCTGTTACACGTTTACACTCCAGGTACAAAAAGCCCTCCGTCCACGTGGCGCTATTCATCCAGCTTATATGGCATCTGGTATTTATCTATAGATAAGAATATCAGACTTGAGGGATGGATCAAAATGCGGCTATCCTTAATCCTTCACAGCTCCTGCGGCAATATCGGAGATAAACTGGCGGCTGATGAACAGGAACATGACGATCAACGGAATAACAGCCAGCAGTGTACCCGCGATAACCATCGCATAATCTGTATTGTACAGCCCGTTTAACTGGGACAATGCAATCTGCAGCGTATACTTTCGTGCATCTGTCAGGACGATCAGGGGCCAGAGGTAATCATTCCATACGCCAATAAACGTGAACGCGCCGAGGAAGGCAAACGCAGGCCGCAGAATTGGCAACGCCACGTTCCAGTACAGCCTGAAGAAATTACACCCGTCGATGCGTCCGGCATCAAGTAAATCATTTGGAATGGACTCCGTGGCATACTGGCGAATCCAGAAGATGCCGAAGGCATTCACCATGCCCGGAATAATGAGGGCTTTGAAGGAACCGACCCAACCGAACGTCGCCATAAGCACGAAGGAAGGGACCAGCGACAGCTGGGAAGGCACCATCATGGTGGCAAGCAGCAGGACGAAGAGCCACTTTTTACCCGGAAATTCAAACTTCGCAAACGCAAACCCTGCCAGTGAATCAAAAAACAGCACTAGTACCGTCACCAAGCCCGACACAAATAACGTATTCATGAATGCGCCCCAGAAATCAATCTGCTGAAGCACCCGACTGATATTGTTCCACAGTTCGCCCCCGAACCAGAGCTGAGGCGGGAACTTATAAATGTCGGACGTCGTCCGGGTAGACATTACAATCAGCCAATAGAACGGGAACATGGAAATGAGCATGCCCCCGATAAGACCGGTATACAACACCAGCGATTTGAGAGATTTGGACGTCATGAGCGCTCCCCCCTTGTCACATCAGGATGACTTGCCTTGAACGAGCTTCCAGTTCACAATCGAGAACAGAGCAATAATGAGGAACATGCCCCAGCCAACCGCAGCACCATAGCCGAAGTAGTTGTTAATGAACGATTCACGGTAAAGGTACAGTACAATGGTCATCCCGGCAGCACCTGCACCGCCATCGTTACCCACGAGAATTTGTGGCTCGGTGAACAGCTGCATGCCGCCGATCGTTGATGTAATAACGGTGAACAGAATGACAGGACGCAGCATCGGAATCGTAATTCGGAAAAAGGACTGTATCCCGGATGCGCCGTCAATCTTGGCAGCCTCGTACAAGGTCTGCGGGATGCTCTGAAGTCCGGCCAGATAGATGACCGCATTGTATCCCGTCCAGCGCCAGACCACCATGGAGGAGATCGCCACTTTGATGCCCCATGGTGCGTTCAGCCACTCCACCACTGGTAGCCCGACGGACTGGAGCAGATAGTTGAGAAACCCGTAGTTGTTGGCAAACAGGGCACCGAAGATAATGGCGACGGCCACGATGGACGTCACGTTTGGCAGGAAATACCCCACGCGAAACAGCGTACGGAACTTCACAAAAGGTGCATGCAGCAGAAACGCAATTATTAGGGCAAAGAACAACATGGGGATGGTGGAATAAATCCAGATCATGAACGTGTTGCCCACCGCTTGCCAGAATTCAGCATCAGTCAGCATATATTTAAAGTTGTTTAGTCCGTTATAGGTCATCACACCAATGCCATCCCATTTGTGGAAGGCCAGATATAAGGAAAAACCGATCGGAAACAGTCCAAACACGGCAAACAGAATGTAAAACGGGGAGATCGCCACATAGAGTGCACGATGTTCCCACATCCGGGACAAGAGTGATTTCTGCCGATCCAAATCCGGGCTTACCTTCCCCGGATCTGGAGTGAGGCGAGGTTCGGTTACAGCCATATGAATTCCTCCTTTGCGGATTTCCATCTCATTAGAGTGTCTGAATTAACGCTGTAACTCCCGCTCAACACGGTGAACCGTATCAGGCCAGACCTGCTCCGGGTTGGCATTTTGCTTCGCAATATCATTCAGCCGTCGAGTAATGATGTTGTTCACCGAAGGGTATCGTTCGCCAAAGAAAGCCTCTGGCACATGCTTTGCCGATTCGGCAAATACAGGCCCTGTTGCCTGTCCGCCGAAGAAGGGTTCTTCTTCTTTCATCGCCGGTGTATCGAACACACTCGGTGCCGAAGGAAACAGGTTCAACGTCTTATATTGTTCAAGCTGGTTATCCGGGCTTTGCAGCCACTGGATGACTTCGAACGCTTCTTTAGGGTGTTTGCTTGACTTCAAAATGGACAGGAACGATCCACCGTTATTGCCATCTCCACCAGGAGCGCGAGTGACCCGCCATTTGCCAGATGTATCCGGTGCGGCTTCCTGCAAGACCTGCTTCATCCAAACCGCTCCCACAAAGGAAGCAATCTCACCATTATTCATCGCTGCGTTCCAGCCGGGGGTCCAGCCGTCTGCATTGGCGAGCAGCCCTTTTTGCTTGAAGGATACGGCGGTATCCCAGCTCTGCTTGACGAGTGGTGAATCCATGCCGATAAACGAGCCGTCAGGACGGAAATACCGTTCGGTTCCTTGCGACAACACCTGATTGTAAACGGTTCCAATGTTGTCGGTCAGAAACACCTTGCCTCCGAACTTCTCCTTGATCTGTTCTCCGGCAGCAGAATAGGCATCCCAGTTGTTGATCTGACGAGCCACTTCTTCAGGCTCGGAAGGCAATCCGGCCTCCTTAAACAGATCTGCACGGTAAAAGAGGGCTGTTGGTCCCGTATCCATGGGGAACCCGATCATCTGCCCGTCCGGTGTAACGCCTTGCTTCCATTTCCAATCCAGATATTGGTCTTCGACGTCACCTGCGCCAAGATCATACAGATTATAGAAACGGTCCTCGCTGGGAAAGAGCTCCATGATCCAATCGTTCAATGCGACAATGTCCGGCTCACCTGAGCGCGCAGCGAGTGTCGTTTTGAGTTTTGCCTTGAAATCACCACCAATTTTCTGGGCAGTCAGTTCAATATTGGGGAACTTTTCCTTGGCTTTGGCAATCAGCTTATCATCGATGGAACGATTCCAGTACCATAATGTAAGCGCTACCTTTTTGTTGCTCGATGAATCGTTCTGTCCCGGCCAGATGGAGCATCCGCTCACCAGCATGACACAGACTAGCAGAATGGCTGTCCAGCATGTTCTTTTTCGGCGGATCATGTGATAACCCCCTCATCGTTAAGTTCGAGGCATGAAGTGCGATGGACTACAACATAAGTGTATGAGCAGTTTATAAACTCATACCCAATATTCCTGAAATGAAACACAAATTTGTGTCGGTTACGTATCATGAATTTATTATATGAAGGAGAGAAGACCCTTTCCTCAAAGGCTTCAGCTTTAGGCGGGGATAAATTGCTATCTTTTTGTATTCGGAACCGAACGTATGTGCTATAATTACTGCAATGTGCCCATCCTGTCAGACCCTCCATGATCGGGATGTAAATGCAGCCCGAAACATTAAGGATGTTGCCATATAGATCGTAATAACTTCGAGAACTGTGGGAACCACAGGAATAGCTTGGTCCACTTCGAACCAAGAGGTTCGATTACCCAAGAATCCCCCACTTCAAGTGAAGGCTAAGTGGCGGGAGTGTTCAATAGTTACTTTAAAAACAAAAGTTACTTGACACAACAAAATTTTTATTTTAAACTTGCTTACATAAAGTAACTAATGACGATGACAATGATATAGAAAAAAATTTGCATAATTTGATTTCCAACGCTAACGGGTACAAGATATAGAAGAATAGGATCGCTTTGATCTAATCTTGCTGATTGGAAGTCGTTTTAAGGATTTATGCAAAATGCTCCGATATGTATAATATGCCGTTCAGTGATCCGTTTTTCGTCGGGGTACGAATCAATCAACATATAAGATGGCTTAACAGGAGGAACTACTAATGATTAATTCACATATTATTCAACTGCTTGCCCCCAAAATTCAGACTTTTCCGAGTGGAAAAGAATTCATATACCTCGTTGGGCCGATTAAACTTCCGGTGAACCTGGATGGAGAGACACATACCTTCCAATGGTATAGCTGGATGAAATCGGAGAAAGTGATGGAAAGCGGCGAGCTGATTGAATCCCTGGCAACTGCCGAACTGGCAGAACGCCAGCAATCCAGCGTATTGGTTTACGGCGACTTTGCCGAAGCCCAGGAAGCGCTGATTCGGATGCACAGCATCTGTCATACAGGCGACATCTTTGGCAGCAAACGTTGTGACTGCGGCTTCCAACTGGAGCAATCGATGAAGATGATTGCTGCCCATGGAGCAGGCGCACTGTTCTACCTGGCGAACCATGAGGGCCGCGGCATCGGCCTGTTCAGCAAAGCGATGGCGTACCTGCTGCAAGAGGAAGGTCTGGATACCGTAGATGCCAATCTGCAACTTGGATTCACAGACGATGCGCGTAATTACGATGATGCGATTGCCGTATTGCGCGCATTGCGTTCAGCACCCGTTACATTGATCACCAACAATCCACGCAAGCTCGCTGCTTTGCAGGAAGCGGGACTGAATGTCGGTGGACGTGTTCCGCTGTGGGGCGATCGTTCGGCCTTCAATGAAAAATATTTGCAGACCAAAGTGAGCCGTTCCGGTCACTTGGCAGAAAATGATGGCTGGGCTGGAGGAGAACCCTTGCTTCCGCAAGCCCAAGCTTAAAAGGTTGATCCTGAGAGATCACTCAGCATGATTTTGCCAAAAGTCTGTCTGTCATGCTGTTCAACAGACGGGTTAAGCTGTTCGCGTATGCTCCTTCCGGAGGGTATGCGAACAGCTTTTTTTGATTTCGGAGAACGGGGCGGAACGGAACGGTCTACGCCAAGAATTAATCTTGCTATCCTGACTTCGCTTGCCGTTCACACCATACGGACTATACAATATAGGCATCTGATTTATGCGGGAGGAACGAAGGTGCCATTTGAGGGACAGTATGTGTTACCGGCTGCCAAGAGCATGAAGCAGTTCGAAGCAATGATTGAAGGCCCTTACACCTATGGGGTTTTGCTGGATACGCACATTGCCCAGCTTCACAGTGTGCTGGAGGAAGCGCGGCGGCGTGACAAGAAAATATTACTGCATGCCGATCTGGTGCAGGGGCTGAAGAACGATGAATATGCCGCAGAGTATTTATGTCAGCATATTCGCCCGGCAGGACTGATCTCGACGCGAGCCAGCGTAATTCAGAAGGCGAAACAGAAAGGGATCACAGCCATTCAGCGCGTTTTTCTGCTGGATACGAATGCACTGGAGAAAAGTTATCTTTTGCTGTCCAAGACCCAGCCGGATTATATTGAAGTACTGCCTGGTGTTATCCCGCATATTATTGCAGAAGTATCCATACGGACAGGTATACCCATTATTGCAGGTGGGCTGATCCGCTCACCGGAAGAGGTTGAACTGGCGCTGAAGGCTGGAGCTACCGCAGTAACCACTTCCAACGTGGACCTGATTCGACACTACAAGAAATCGCATACAGAAATATAAGCAGTAATCCCACAACAGGAGGTTGTCTGTATGGAAAAATATATGTTGGCTCTTGATCAGGGGACGACGAGTTCCCGGGCTATTCTGTTTAACCGGAGCGGGGAGATTGTGCATATTGCACAGCAGGAATTTCCGCAGTACTTTCCCAAGCCGGGCTGGGTGGAGCAGAACGCCAATGAAATCTGGAGCTCTATTCTGGCGGTAATGGCTTCGTGCCTTGCGGAAAGTGGAATCAAGCCGGTCCAGATTGCCGGCATCGGCATTACGAATCAGCGGGAAACGGTTGTGGTATGGGACAAGGAAACGGGCCGGCCCATCTACAATGCAGTTGTCTGGCAGTCCAGACAAACGGCTGGAATTTGTGATGAGTTGAAGACGAAGGGACTGGGTGACCTTTTTCATCGCAAAACAGGCCTGCTCATTGACCCCTACTTCTCGGGAACCAAGGTAAAGTGGATTCTGGATCATGTGCCTGATGCCCGGGAGCGTGCAGAAAAAGGTGAACTTCTGTTTGGCACAATCGATAGTTGGCTGATCTGGAAGCTGAGCGGTGGGACTCATGTCACCGATGTATCTAATGCTTCTCGCACCTTAATGTACAACATCTATGATCTGCAATGGGATGATGAATTGTTGCAGATTCTGGACATTCCCAAAGCGATGCTGCCAGAGGTGCGCGGTTCTTCCGAGGTGTATGCACATACAGTTGACTATCACTTCTTCGGTCATCGGATTCCGATTGCCGGAGCAGCAGGAGATCAGCAGTCGGCATTATTCGGTCAGGGCTGTTATACGAAGGGCAGCATGAAAAATACGTATGGCACCGGATGTTTTATGCTCATGAATACCGGAGAAAAGCCGGTGCAGTCCGAGCAAGGGCTGATTACAACCATTGCCTGGGGCATGAATGGCAAGATCGAGTATGCGCTGGAAGGCAGCATTTTTGTCGCAGGTTCGGCGGTACAGTGGCTGCGTGACGGTTTAAGAATGCTTCGATCCTCAAAGGACAGCGAGGATTACGCG
The DNA here is from genome assembly GCF_042674385.1 of Paenibacillus sp. NPDC056933. NCBI lineage: Bacteria > Bacillati > Bacillota > Bacilli > Caryophanales > Paenibacillaceae > Paenibacillus > Paenibacillus sp. NPDC056933. Next base: position 488,786 of record NZ_JBHUQN010000003.1, read on the forward strand.
GCACGTGTACCCTCTACAGAGGGCGTATATATGGTGCCTGCATTCGTTGGCCTGGGAAGCCCTTACTGGGACAGTGAGGTTAAGGGAGCGGTCTTTGGTTTAACGCGAGGAACGACCAAAGAGCACTTTATTCGTGCAACCCTGGAGGCGCTGGCGTATCAGACCCGGGATGTGCTGGAGGCCATGGAATCTGATTCAGGTATTCCGGTGAATGCCTTGCGTGTGGATGGGGGAGCGGCGGCCAATGATTTTCTGATGCAGTTCCAGAGTGACATTCTGAATATCCCTGTGGAGCGTCCCAATGTGAACGAAACGACTGCATTGGGTGCGGCTTATCTGGCAGGACTTGCAGTAGGCTATTGGAATAGTGCAGATGAATTGGCGAATCACGAGAATACGGAACGTGTCTTCCATCCGGTTATGACTGAGGAAGAGCGTACAGAACTGTATTCAGGGTGGCAACGTGCGGTAAAGGCAGCAATGGTCTTCAAATGAATGAATAATACTTGAAATGGGCATTTGTACTTTTTCGTTAAACATATACAATAAATGATATTTATTGGTGGAAAATGATGCATAACTTACAGGGTTTATTTTCCTAGAGGAGTGAAAACATATATCCACTTTAAGGAAAAATAAATGATTAGTGGATCAGTTTGAAATTCCATCCGCAGGCAGAACAACTTTTTGAAATTTTTTTGAATAATGTGTCATTTCAGGCCTTCACGCCGCCGGAAATGTGTGATAGGATTAAGTCACAAGTTAAAAAATGATGTCTGGAGATCGGGAGAGACCACGTGCCGCTCAGCAATTGCTGAAGCGAATGACGTGGTCTTTTTTTTGTGCTCTTAGGGGCAATACAAAGGTAATGAATGGGAGGAATCGGGATGACAGCATCGTTCTCGGCGGCAAACCGTACGGAATATCTGGATCGGATGGCGAATGCACACTTTGACATATTGATTATTGGTGGGGGAATCACGGGTGCCGGGATTGCGCTGGATGCAACATCCCGCGGATTGAAGACAGCACTGGTCGAAATGCAGGATTTTGCAGCGGGAACATCCAGTCGTTCTACCAAATTGGTGCATGGGGGCTTACGGTATCTGAAGCAGTTTGAAGTGAAAATGGTAGCTGAGGTGGGACGGGAGCGAGCGGTGGTGTACGAGAATGGGCCGCATGTAACGACACCCGAACCGATGCTGCTCCCCATCTATACGGCAGGTACCTTTGGCCGATTCAGCACGTCCATTGGCCTGATGGTGTATGACCGGCTTGCAGGTGTGAAGCGCAGTGAGCGGCGCCATATGTTAAATGCCGGAGCCGTCTTAGACAGTGAGCCCTTGCTGCGCAAGAACGGGTTGCTGGGTGGTGGACGCTATGTGGAATACCGAACGGACGATGCCAGGCTTACGATTGAGGTGTTGAAGGAAGCGGTACAGCGCGGTGCACAGGCCGTGAACTATGTAAAAGCAGCAGGATTCCTGAAGGAGAAGGGGAACGGGGGTATTACAGGTATCCAGGCTGTGGATCAGATTAGCGGCCAATCTTATAAGCTGCGGGCAACCAAGGTGATTAATGCGTCCGGTCCATGGGTGGATGAGCTGCGGAAGATCGATGGTTCACGCCATGGGAAAACGTTGCAGATGACCAAGGGCGTTCATCTCGTATTTGATGGTACACGTTTCCCGTTAAGGCAGGCTGTATATTTTGATACACCGGATGGACGAATGGTCTTTGCTGTCCCACGTGATGGTAAAACTTATGTAGGAACCACGGATACCGTCTTCGAAGATGATCCTGCACACCCGTTAATCTCCGAGGCGGATCGGGATTATGTCATCGATGCTGTCAACGGGATGTTCCCGGACGTACGAATTCGTGCCGAGGATGTGGAGTCCGGTTGGGCGGGCGTTCGTCCGCTCATTCACGAGGAAGGCAAAGGGCCTTCTGAAATTTCACGTAAGGATGAAGTATGGGTAGCCCCTTCGGGATTGATCACGATTGCCGGGGGCAAATTAACCGGATACCGTAAAATGGCCGAGATGGTAGTTGATCTGGCTGCACGCCAATTGGAGCAGGAAACGGGTAAAACCGTTGGTCCCTGCATAACAAAAGAGATGCCGATCTCCGGGGGAGATGTCGGCGGTTCCGTTAATTTTGGCGCATATACTGAACGCAAGATCAAGGATGGGGTCGCACTGGGACTCGACCGATCTGCTGCAGAGCGATTGTCCCGCAGATATGGTTCCAATGTGGATGCGGTGTACGAGCGAATGCCTGATCCGCGGGCCAAAGCTGAACTGTACGGCATGCCACAGGAACTGTTATTAATGCTGCGTTATGCCATAGACGAGGAGATGGCCGTAACACCTTCAGACTTTTTTGTGAGACGAACCGGTGACTTGTTTTTTCGCATTGACGAAGTACGTCAACATAAGGTGGCAGTTATTCAGTACATGGCTGAACGCCTGACTTGGTCTGGGGAGCAGGCGAAACGGTTTGCGAACGAACTGGATCAGTTGCTTATGGAAGCATCGGGCCGAATCTAATTGCAGGATTTCGCAAATGGGGGTCGAATGGAACATGTAAGCGTGTAACAAGGAGAGGGGATTACATCTATGACGTTACAGATCGGAATCATTGGAACAGGTTGGTTCAGCAAGGTACATGCAGATATTCTGGCACGAATGGAGGGCGTTCGTGTAGCAGCTGTCTGTGGAACAACGCTGGAGAAGGCGGAGGCTATGGCTTCCGTCTATGATGCTGTTGGCTACGGTGAACTTGAACATATGCTGGATAGTGAAAAGCTGGATGCGGTCTATATCTGTGTGCCTCCGATGTCTCACGGATCGATTGAAGCAGAGTTGATTCGCCGGGGTATCCCGTTCCTGGTGGAAAAACCGCTGAGTACAGGCATGGATATTCCTCGTCAGGTGCTGGATCAGGTACAGAAGTCCGGATTATTGACATCGGTAGGGTACCATTTCCGTTATCAAGAGGCTGCACAGGTTCTGCGACAAGCGATGAAGGAACAGACCGTGGGCATGGCGCTTGGACGCTGGATGGGCGGAATGCCGGGAGTTGACTGGTGGCGTCGCCAGGAAGGCTCCGGGGGACAATTTGTGGAACAGACGACCCATATCGTGGATTTGCTGCGGTATTGTGCAGGTGAAGTGACAGAGGTATACGCTGTAGCGGCTCAGCGCAGCATGCATGAGAAGCATGAACATGTCACGGTAGCTGATGTGGCGAATGTAACACTTAAGCTGGAGAGTGGTGCTATCGCGAGCATTGCCAACACCTGCCTGCTGCCAGATGGTGAAGGCGGCGCAGGGCTCCAGTTCTACACGGATGCTGGAGTCTGGGACTGGACACCTGAACGTCTTCTTCTGCCAAGTACTGCCCCTCATGCGATGGCAGGTCTGGAGATACCAGCAGGGCATAACCCGTATGAGCGGGAAAATGAAGCGTTCATTCATGCGCTTCGTACCGGGGACCGCTCACGGATCTTGTCTGATTATGCGGATGCGTGCCGCACACAGGAGATTACAACGGCTGCCTTGGTTTCGGCAGATTCCGGACTGCCGGTACAGCTTCAGCCATCCAAACATCTCTCGCATTAATCCTTTTTTATACGTACCGAAGAATGTGAACCTGTAAAAAACAAAGACGCCTGAATCCTAAAACTGATCCACAGATCAGTTCGATTCAGGCGTCTTGGTGTTGAACATGAATCTGGCTACTTAGACTCTTGCTGCTTCAACCAGTCTGAGGACCAATTGTAGATCTGGTTAATGACGGGTTCAATGGCTCTGCCTTTTGGAGTCAATTCATACTCTACGCGAGGCGGAATTTCAGGATACATATGCCGGGTTACGATACCTTCCATTTCCATTTCCTTCAGACGCTCGGATAGCAACCGACCGCTAATCGCCATTTCTGCTTCCAACTCTGTGAATCGTTTGGGTCCGGATAAGAGTTGGTACATGATGAGCAGTACCCACTTCTTACCGATGATATCCATGGCCTGAGTAATCATGCAGGGACTAGGCGATTTTACTTTTCTCAGCTTCAACGTGTTCACCTCGATTCTAGTATTGGTGGATTTGATTTGTTTCGTATATATAAAAGTGCTTGGCTTTCTGCCGCTCTGACCAAAGTAAGGGACAACGAGTCAACATGTTCATACGAATAATGCCCTAACAACCTTTTTAATGTATTATACACTATTCGTCAAAAAATTACTTGAATAAATAATGTTATTATTATATACTCACTTCATAAAAGTAAGTTAATGATTATTAATAGGTATGATATAAACACATACTAATTTCGCAGGTGCAAATGGCTAATTTTAAAATAGAGTTACGTTGTAACTTTTACATAGATTGCTTTTTATACAACAGATGGATATAAAGATTTATTTACAGGAGGATTATACATATGAACAACGGCTTACGAATTTTGGGATATATCGCACTGATTGTGCTTGCAGGTGTATTTGTAATGTCAGGGTTTAACAAGGTCAGTGGATCAGAGATGATGGTGCAGACTTTCAAAGGGTTCTCCTATCCAACCTGGACGATGTATCTGATCGGAGCAGTGGAGCTGCTCAGCGCTGTAGGTTTGCTGATTCCGCGTACGCGTATTCTGGCTTCGGGAGTGCTGACGTTCATTATGATTGGGGCTGTGGGAAGTCATCTGATCTATGGACAATATGCGGCTATTCCTTTCCCGGCAGTGTTGTTGGTTGCCAACATTATCGTTCTGATTATGGGCATGCGTAAACTGGAAGCAGAAGAAATGAATATGGACGCTGTGCAGGTCTAAGGGCCAAACTCTGGAGTACAGATATGAAAAAGGTGACCACTGTGATTGAGCGGTAGTCTTCTTTTTTTAATGATTTATCTCAAAAAAAAGAAGAACCCACGGAGTTCAACGGGTTCTCTTGCAACGGGACTTCTTTAAACGGAAGGTCTCCTGAATATAAATAAGCGACTAAATTCCTATTATAGTAGTTTTTTAAGTTGGGAGACGCGTCCTTGGCTAATGCCAAGCTTTTCCGCAATCTGCTGTTGAGCCAAGCCAGGGTTCTGTTCAACAATTTCCTTCATCTGTTGCAGCATACGTGCCGTCTTGGGTCGCAAGTCCGGGTACTCATGATTGGCAGCTGTAGTCCCTTCTTCTGTTGATGGAGATGAGACTGTGGCGGATTCGGTAGCAGGACGCTCCACGGGTGCAGGAGCCTGTTTGTTCTGAGGAACGAAAAATTCGGGAGTGTCATCCGGGTGTTTTAATTGAATTGCACAAGTCCGGCAGATGAATTGCTCTTTGAAATACATTTCCGTATCCACATCACCGCAAAAAATACACAACGTTGATTTGTACTTTCTCAAAATCAACTCTTTCCCTTCAATGAAAAACTCAAGCGGATCGCCGATATGGATTTCCATCGTATCCCGCATTTCTTTGGGAAGGACAATTCGTCCAAGGCGGTCCAGAGATCTCTTCATTCCGGTTCTTTTCATCGCATCTCCCCCGCAATATTCACAATTAAAACCTGTCCTTATTGTAAGGAAGAAAGGGCTTTAATACAACAATAATATTTCAAAAAATAGGGTTAATTCTATCTTTTATGGGAAAATAAGTTTGGATAGCACGGGTGCAACCGCCAATGTGAACAATGCGGCCAGTACCATGGAGATACTGGAGATGGTGCCTGTCAGTGAACTGAGCTCGAATGCCTTGGATGTTCCTGTTCCGTGGGCACCGGTTCCAAGCAGCGTCCCACGTGCAATCTCGCCATCGATGCGCAGCATTTTCACAATGGATGGACCCATAATCGCCCCGAGCAGACCGGTCATAATGACAAAGACTGCCGTAACGGCCGGAATGCCGCCAATGGTAGCCGATACGTTCATGGCAATTGGAGTCGTAATGGATCTCGGGATCAGACTATGAATGAGTCCTGAATCCAGACGCAGCCATTTGGCGAGCAGGGCAGAAGAGAGGACTGCCACCACGGAGCCTGTCATGACACTGAAGACGATCTCGGAGATATGCTTTTTGAGTACATGGAAAAACGTATAGAGCGGTACGGCAAAGGCCACCGTTGCAGGTTGAAGCAGCAGACTTAACCATTTACCGCCGTTACTGTAGGCAGCATAATCCGTACCTGTTGCGAGCAGCACGCCGACGACAAGAAGTGGCGTAATCAGCAGCGGAGACAGATAAACCTTGGGCAGATTGCGATACATGCGTTTGGCTACCCAGTAAATACCGACGGTTAACAACAGGCAGAGGAATCCAATCATCCGGTGTGACGCTCCTTTCGTTTGGCAATCCGGGTGGCAACCAGGCCTGTGCAGGCCATGACCAGAAATGTGCTGAGCAGAACAATAAATAAAATTTGCAGTCCGTCATGCTCGAGCATCGGCATGTAGTTCATAATGCCGACGGCTGACGGGATGAAAAAAAGCAATAGCTCACCGAGCAGCCAGGCAGCGCCAATTTCGATCCAGCGCAGCTTCACGACCCGGGTCTGAAGCAAAATGAACAGCACAACCATGCCAAGTATGGAACCTGGTACAGGCAGATGGAGAGCACGGGCCAACTGGTCCATGAGCAGTGAAAAGGCCATCAAGAGCGCAACTTGCAAAATGCCAAGGCCCCATTTCTTCACTTCAATCCCTCCTTGTATAATGAACGTGATGATTTTGATTTATTTATGAAAATGAATGGAAACGTTGTTTGATATCACAAATTTTACATCGCATTCTTTCATGAGTAAAATGCATATTAAGAATGTTTATCATTCCATTTATCTATGAGAGTTGGGGATCAGACAGTGGATATCCGCCATTTGCAATATTTTCTGGAAGTCGCTCGGCAGCAAAGCTTCACCAAAGCAGCCGAAGTGCTGTTCATTACACAACCGACGATTAGCAAAACGGTTAAAAGTCTGGAAGACGAACTGGGTGTAACCCTATTGGATCGTTATGGGAAGAAGGTGGCGTTAACGGATGCTGGGCATGTCTTTTTCCGGCAAGCGCTGGAGATTGAAAAGTCATTTCGCAGCCTGTCGTCCGAGCTGGACGATCTGATGAATCTGAAGAAAGGGCATCTGCGGATCGGTTTGCCTCCGATGGTGGGGTCCAGCTTTTTCCCGATGATTATTGGTGAGTTTCACAAAGCCTATCCACAGGTGACTATTCAGTTGTTCGAGGATGGTGCCAAAAAAGTGGAGGCCGATGTTATCAGTGGTGCACTGGATATTGGGGTTGCCGTATTGCCAACGGTGGATGAACTGGTAGATCATTTTGTTTTTGTGAAAGAGAAGCTGAATCTGCTTGTCCACCCTTCGCACCCGCTTGCGGGTAAAGACTCTGTCGCGCTGCGTGAACTGGAGCATGATGCTTTTGTGCTGTTTCGGGAGGATTTTGCGCTGCACGACCGAATTATCGTCGCCTGTCAGCATGTGGGATTCCAGCCTCGGGTAGTGTATGAGAGCTCCCAATGGGACCTGCTTAGTGCGATGGTAGCGGCCAATCTGGGGGTGGCATTGCTGCCAGAGACGATATGCCGTGAGGTCGATCATATGCGTGTGCGCATTATACCCGTGGTGGAGCCCGTGATTCCCTGGCAGCTTGGCATGATCTGGCGGAAGGATCGCTATCTGTCTTTTGCGACCAGAGAATGGATCGGCTTCACACAGTCCATGCTGAGCGAATAAGAAATCCGGTGTAGACTCCAACTGAAAGCTATAGCGTTATATGAAAGCTATAGAGTGTATATTAAAATGACCCTCAACACGTGTTGAGGGTCATCTTTGTTTATTTATAGAACGAGTAATATTAATGTTCCTCTATATAAACAATAGGAGTATATGCTGCGTACAAGCTAATGTTGTTCCTGAAGTTCTGGCTGTGTTTTCTTCAGATACGCACGCCAGGTAATACACCACTGCTTCGGATCGTCCAAAGATGATTCGTCGTTGCGGTGCACCGTGCTGCTGTGCGGAGCCGATTTGACGATATCTGGCTGTGTATAGGCTTCGTTCGAGATATGCTCCAGCGCATGGATATATTCGTCGAGGTCTTCCTTGGAATAGGATTCAGTTGGCTCCAATGTGAACGGCTGTGGAACAATATATGGGTGATGAGAGGTCCAGTAATGCAGACCGAAGTCACACATTCTCCGCGTAATATCCTCCGTCGTTACTCCAGTCTCATCGGTGAGCTGCTTCCAGCTGTAGCGGACCTGTTCTAAACGACGTCCTTGGACATACGGGGCACTCGCTCCCCGTATTTGAACAATTTTATGATATAAATAGTTGTTATTCAGCACTGCCACCTGGGCGACATCCTTCAGACCGTCCGGTCCGAGACTCATAATCCAGGCGTAGGAGCGGAGTACGGTTTGGGCTACGCCGTGAAAGCTGCGCACTTTACCTATGCTGACTTCAGTTTGATCTTTCAAGATATACCGTCCGCCCGCTTCCTTCTCCACTAATGGCCCAGGCATGAAACTCTTCAGGGCGTCTGTCACCCCGAGAGCTCCCGTTGCAGGACCGCCGCACATATGGGGCGCAGCAAAGGTTTTGTGAAGATTGAAAAAGCACATATCAAAACCCGCTTCCTTCGCTCGTGTAATCCCGAGCAGACCATTGGCATTAGCCTGATCATAATAGCAGACACCACCAGCTTCGTGTACCACATCCGTAAATTCGCGGATACGATGGTTATAGATGCCTGTATCCTCCGGATTAGCTACAACAAATCCGGCTGTCCGCTCGGAGACAACGTTCTTCAGCTTCTCAAGGTCCGGGAACCCATCTTCGTCTGGATGCAATGTAATAATCTTATATCCCTTAACGGCAGCTGTAGCGGCCTGGGAAGGGTGAGAGAAGATCGTTGTAATGATCTCATCACGCTGCTCACCTTCACCGCGTGAATCATGATAGGCGCGGACGATGGAGGCCATAGCCAGAAGTGCCTGGGTTCCGCTGCTCGGTTGAAAGGAGAACGCATCCATACCGGAAATCTCACGCATTGCCAGATCGAGATTATGGAATATTTCGAGCATGCCCTGAACAGAATCCACATCCTGTAGCGGATGAAGCTCGGTCATACTTGGATTGCGGATAAGCATTTCGTTAATCCGGGGAATATATTTCATCGTGCAGGTTCCCTGGCCAATTTCCACATTCATATCCGATCCCAACGTTTCCTGGGATAGTCTCAGATAATGCCGTAGCACCTTGGCTTGCCCGATTTCTGGCAAAGCCGGCGCATTGCGCCGCCACATGGACACCGGTATGCTGTCTTCCGCGCAACCTACTTCAGCAGAAACAGCCGCTTCCGTTCCCGGCGGGATAACGCCCCGCTCTCCGGGTCGATGAAGTTCAAAGATAACGGGCTCATCCCATTTCGCTTGGTGAAACTTACGAACCTTATGGTCTCTGCGAATCCGTTTCATGGCGTTAGTCCTCCTCTATATGATCATTATGATGTGCTGACAATGGAACGAAGAGCATCGACAAGTCGGTCCAAATCCGCCTGAGCATGCGTTTCCGTGACGCAGTAGAGCGCGCATTGACCCCACGCTGGATAAGATAAAGATAAATCCTTACCTCCGAAAATCCCTGTCTCCATTAATCTGTGGTTGATCTCCTCAACGGTTAGCCCCGTGTCATTAAAGTCAACAACAAACTCCTTGAAAAAGGTGCCACTTTCGAAGCGAAGAGACACACCTGGAATTCGTGATATCTGCCTCGCAGCGTAATGCGATTTCTGGATAATCGTGCTACCAACCTCCTGCATTCCGACAGGACCGAGGAGGGCCAGATATACTCCTGCCGTAATGCCCCATAAAGCCGTCTGAGTCCCTACCGATTCCTTGCCTTTCTCCCGAAGAGCGAATGATGTACGTTCGTAGGCAACATCCCCGAAGCCATATTCGCCTTCCACCTCTGTTGGCACGATGCCAAATAGTCGAGAAGGGTATTCCATGACATACTTTTCCTCATCACGTGTTGCGATGAAGCCAGCCTGCCCACCGCCAAAGTTCATATGCATACCTAGCGGCTGTAAATCTCCGCAAATGATATCCGCCCCGTAACGGCCCGGAGGCTCCAGAACTCCAAGTGATATGGGGTCAACACCTACAATAGAAACAGCATTTACCTTATGAGCCAGCTCAGATATCTCAGCTCCCTGATCCTCAATGATTCCAAGGTAACCGGGATTTTCAAAGTATATCGCCGCCGTATCGTCACTTAATTTGTTACGCAGATCATTTAGATCCATTCGTCCTGTCACCTGATCGATGTCAACATACTGGAGATCCATGACCGGGGTGCAGTAATTACGAATAATTGCCGCCTTATCTGGATCTACAGAACGAGGGAGCAGTACGATTTTGCGCCCTGTAATACGTCCCGCCATGCGGATCGCGGTGGAAGCCGCCTGAGCCCAGTCAAAGGTTGGAACATTCACGACATCCATATCCACCAGTTCGGCAAGCAGGCTCTGATACTCGAACAGGGCCTGGAACCGACCATGGTCTTCATAAGGCTCTCCAGCATAGGCTGTCACGAATTCAGAACGTTGATTGATCTCGTCGCATACGGCCGGGATGAAATGCTGCCAGCATCCTGCACCCAGAAAATTAAGATAATCAGCACTGTGCTTGTTCTTCGCCAGCAGTCCATCAATATGTCGGCGCAGTTCATACTCGTTCATGGTTGGCGGTAGGTCCATCTCCCGCTGCAGCTTCAGGCTGTCAGGAATTGCATCATGGAGTTGCTCCATAGATGTTAAACCAATTTCTTTCAGCATCGCGTCCCGGACCTCCGGAACGGTATTTGGAATATAGGGATGGGCATATGTTCTGTTGTCAGCCACAATTAACGCCTCCGTTCATATGTTGGGAAAATAATCTTTCTTATCCGCCCTAAGCTATTCCGCCTCCGTCTACGACCAGCACACTGCCCGTTACCCATGAGGACAAGTCACTCGCCAGGAACAATACAGCATTCGCGATATCATGCGGTGTACCTAGACGCTCCAACGGTCTGCCTCCTGCAGAGGCAATCAGAAATGCTGACTCATCTTGTTGTAGCTGCTTCGCTTCGTCACGCAAGAGCGGTGTATCCGTATCCCCTGGTGAAACACAGTTGACTCGAATGTTCGCTGCGCCATGGTCGATAGCCATGGCACGTGTCAGGTTGACAACGCCAGCCTTGGCTGCGCAATAAGCTGCTGCGCGGTCTCCGCCTTTCAGTCCCCAACCTGAACCTGTGTTAATGATGCTGCCGCCGCCGCTTTGCTCCATAATGGGAATTACATATTTAGAGAGGAGGAAGACGCCTTTGAGTGAGACATCCAGTACAAGATCCCAGTCTCTTTCATCCAACTCGGTAACCGTTTTGCGGCGGATGACCCCGGCGTTATTGAACAGGACATGAATTCCTCCAAGAGCTGATTCAATCTCTGAGGCTGTGCGTTCGCAGTCTGCGGCAGAGGTCACGTTGCAGCAGTAAAAGCTGGCCTGACCGCCCTGTTCACGGATACTGGCGACGGCCTCGTTACCCGCAGCTTCATTGATATCAATCAAGGCAACATGTGCCCCGAAGCTCGCCAGAAGCTCAGCGGTGGCCAGCCCAATGCCTGATGCTCCGCCAGTAACGACGGCTACCTTGCCAGATAAATTCAAAACGTCCTGTGTATTAAGCATGTTGATCTTCCTCCATTTCATATTGCTTCGCTTCTGTACGCATGCGTCGGCTCAGCCGTTCAGGAGAGCTATCCTCTGCCATATACGCCTGAAGCAAGATGCGGAACCGGAACGCTTCTGGCTTAACTGTATTTTCAGGGGACTGTGCTGGGCCACAGCTGTTGCTTCCCAGTCCATTCTGTCGGTAATCCAGATTCAGTGTGATGAAATCTCGAGGTGCCAAATCACTCATATGCTGGGCCTTCTCCAGATCACCATCTGTGTAACGTCTAGCGCTGAAATCTAGCGTTGGGGTTCCTGCTGCCAGCAAACCGATTCCTGCTCCATCAGCTATTGACATCCACCTTACATCTGTCCGATTTCCGTTCTCTTGCGGATAAATATACGAAGTGAACAATCCATCTACACTGCGTTGATATACGCCAAAGCGTCCGGCCTCCCGGCTATCCGAATAGCTCTCACCCGGCCCGCGCCCATACCATTTCACATGGTCCATATCAACGGGCACTTCCATCTGAAGACCGATTTTCGGGAGCATAGCGGGTGGTGTTCCCTCTGGCATTCCCTTCACATCCATCATGATTAGTCCACTTGCAGTTACCGTATAGGACGTTTCACACCGGAAGCCCCAATCGTGGACGGGTGGTGCTATGCGAGAAGTCCAGAAAACACGTACTGTCGTTTCGTCCAGCTGCTCCCAACGAAAATTGTCTATTCGCTCTGTTAGTCGATCAAGGTAAGCTTTGCGCCAATCCGGAAGCACATACATATCGTTATCAATCGGTGCGCGCCAGAAATTGAGTCGGGGTCCATGTTGAATGAGCTCCTTTCCGTTCAGGCGAAGGGACGTAAACCCTGCACGTAGACGGTCAAATGAAATACGGAAACTGTCATTCGCAATGACTAGCTCGCGTCCTTCTTCGGTAACTGACAATTTCTGCTCTACAGACATCTGCGATATGGAAGATGTGGCTGAGCTTGAATGACTCGGCAGTGCAAACTGTGCCCAAGCTACCTCATGCCCTTGCTCCGCCCAAGCGCAGTCTGCTGCCAGCGTAAATCCGACATTCAGCCACATCTCTGTACCCGGCTCAAAATGAATCGACTGTTGATCTGTCAAATCCAAATTTGGAATCAATACGTCCGCGCTATCACCCGGACTAATCTGCGGAAGTACGAGTACACCACTGTTAACGGTTCGTCCATCAGCCGTGACACTGTAGTGGACCTGTAGATGATCCAGTGTCACGAAATCATAACGGTTTGTTACGCGAATCTTTCCTGCATCTATCATTGTGACCCTGACGGGTTCGATGATTTTCTTATATTCAATGAGTCCCGGAGAGGGGGTGCGGTCTGGACGAACCAGCCCGTCAATAACAAAATTACTGTTATTCGGTACATCACCGTAATCGCCGCCGTAAGCATAGTCAACCTTGCCATCGATTAATTTTTTGCTTAGTCCATGATCGATCCATTCCCAGACAAAGCCGCCTTGAAGGCGCCGATAAGTATCAAATGTGTCAAAATACGCCCGTAACCCTCCGGGTCCATTGCCCATTGCATGAGCAAATTCGCATAGAATATGTGGCTTCGGATGATCCGTTAGCTGGCCGAAACCTTCCATCTTCTCCACGGAAGAATACATCGTGCTCACCACATCACATACTTCCGCTTCACGGTCCTCTTCATAATGAATAAGTCGTGTGGAATCATTGGCTTTGCACCACTCAGACATCGCGCGGAAATTGCAGCCGAAGCCCGATTCATTGCCAAGCGACCAGAAAATTACGGAAGGGTGATTCTTGTCGCGTTCCACCATACGGTGGATACGGTCAACATAGGCATCCTTCCAAGCCGGGTCGTCGCTAAGACGTGAAATATTGCCCAGCGGCTCAAAGCCGTGCGTTTCCAGGTCCGTCTCTTCCATAACGTATAATCCATACTCATCACATAGATCATAGAATCGCGGGTCGTTTGGATAATGTGCCGTCCGCACGGCATTGATGTTGTGCTGCTTCATCATTAGGATATCTTCGCGCATGGTGGATACCGTAACAGTTCGTCCCGTATCTGGATGATGGTCATGTCGGTTCACGCCTTTGAGAAGAATCGCTGCGCCATTAACCAAGAACTGTCCATCCCTGACCTCCACACGGCGGAACCCGACTCGTTGGGCAATCGTTTCTATAACTTGATTCTTCGAATCTACCACCGAAATGATCAGATGATATAAATAAGGAGATTCGGCATTCCATAAGGAAGGCTTCGCCACAGGCAGATTGAACTCAACACTTGAAGGATGGTTTACATTTTTCTCAGCAGACAGGATCTGCGCTCCAATTTTATTCAGCAGTTGCAACTGTATTTTGCCCTGAACTTCTTCTCCATTAAGGTCTAAGCGGACCGACAGTACCGCATTCGTAAACTCTGTATCTAGCTCTGTTACGATTCGGTAATCTGTAATGCGTAACGCTGAAGGCTCGGAAACCAGATAGACATCCCGGAAAATGCCACTCATCCACCACATATCCTGATCCTCCAAATAACTACCGTCAGACCACTGGTAAACCCGGACTGCCAATCGGTTAACTCCCACCTGCAGGTAAGGGGTCAGATCAAATTCCGATGTCAGGCGACTGCCTTGACTGTACCCGACAAACGAACCATTCAGCCATACATGAAATGCGCTATCTACACCGTCAAACTTAAGTGAAACAACTCTTCCGTCCCAATGGTCTGGCAGCGTGAATTCCCTTACGTAGCTACCCGTTGGATTATCATTAGGTACATGAGGAGGGTCGACAGGGAATGGGTAGTATAGGTCCGTGTAATGCGGATTTCCGTAGCCTTGCAACTGCCAATGGCCAGGGACAGGGATATCATCCCAACCCGAGGTGTCGTATTCATTTTGATGAAAATCCGGGGGGGCCAGCTCAGGCCCCTCAGCGAATTGGAATTTCCAAATGCCGTTCAACGATTTGAACCACGGAGAGCTTCCTCTGTCATAGCTCAGAGCATCTTCTTTATTGGAGTGAGGAATAAAATAGGAGCGACTCTTCGCGCGGTTTCTCTCCAGCACGCTGAGGTTATCCCAGTCGCGCCCAATGTTCATAACAGTCATGATCGTCATTCCCTTCCTCTATCTGTGTGTCCTATCCTTTAATACCTGTCGTTGCAATTCCGCCGACAATGTAACGCTGGGCGAAGAAGAAAATCGCAAGCGGCGGAATTGAAATTAAGCAGGTGATGGCCATGATGGACTGCATATCAACACCGTACATGCCCTTAAATTGAGATAGGCCAAGCGTCAACGTATATTTTGTCTGATCATTCAGGAAAATGAGCGGTCCCAGATAATCATTCCAACAACTCATGAACTGGAATACGGAAACCAGGATCAGCGAAGGTCCCATTAGCGGCACAATGATTCGGAGCAGAACCGTCATTTTACTAGCGCCGTCAATCGTCGCTGCTTCATCCAGCTCACGGGGCAGGGTCATAATGAACTGCCGTAACAAAAAGATATAATAGGCAGAGCCAAACCACGACGGAATAATCAGCGGTTTAAGAGTGTTGATCCATCCCAAATAGTTGAATTCCATATACTGCGGAATCATGGTTACTTCCCACGGGATCATCATGGTCGCCAGAACGACAAGAAATAGGAAATCACGCCCTTTAAACTGAAATCTGGCGAAGCCGTAAGCGACGAGCGTACAGGATATCAGCTGACCTATGGTGGATAAAACCGTAACGAGCAGTGTGTTTTTTAAAAATAAATTAAAGGGCTGGATGTTCCATGCCTCTGCGAAGTTACTGAATTTCCAGTCGGCCGGAATCCATTTGGGAGGAAACAGATAAAGCTCCTGCGGTGATTTCAGTGCCGTGGTCACCGCCCAGAAGAGTGGGGCGATGAACAGCAGTGAGAATACAATCAGCAACACGTAAGCAAATACTTTTTTCATCAGGCCCGCCCCCTTTTACTGGTTTTAAGCTTCTTCTGCGGATTCTTTTTCATTTCACCTTCATAGAACACCCAGGCTTCCGAAGATTTGAATACCAGAAACGTCAAGGTAAGCACGATCAGAAACATAAACCAGGCGTTGGCGGCAGAGTAACCCATTTTAAAATATTTGAAAGCGTTCTCATACATATACATCGCATAGAAATAGGTTGATTTCATTGGCCCGCCTCCCGTGAGTAGCAGGGCAAGAGTTAACTGCTGGAATGCTGCAATAATCGATGTGATGAGGTTGAACAGAATTGTTGGTGTAATCATCGGAATGGTTACACTCAAGAACTTTCGGATTCTACCTGCTCCGTCGATTGAAGCGGATTCGTACAGGTCCTTGGGAATGCCTTTAAGTCCAGCCAGGAAAATAAGCATCATGGATCCTTGTCCCCAGAGGCTGGCAACGACCATCGCAACAAGCGACCAGTTCGTATCATTCAGCCAATCGGGCCCCTGGATGCCAAGGACAGACAAGAAATAGTTCAGAATTCCATAGTCTCCGCTGTATACCCAGGACCAGATCATAGCAAGCGCCACACCTGAGATGACAGAGGGGAGATAAAATGCCGTACGGAAAATGGCGCTTCCTCTAACCCTTTGGTTTAGCAGCATCGCAAGTCCGAGTGCGACTATAATATTGAGGGGAACGAAGAGGGCTGCAAATTTCAGTGTTACAAATAGAGATTTCCAAAAAAGTGGATCATTCGAAAACATCTCTACGTAGTTGTCTAGCCCGATAAAAGTTACCTTACCGACGATTGGCCAATCAAAAAATGAAATGACCAGTGAGAACAGCAGGGGGCCTAAAGTGAAAACAACAAATCCAAATATCCATGGGAAGATAAAGAGGTAGGGCGCAAGCCCACCCCATTTGCGTTTTTTCAAGGCCTTAAGGGTAGCTGTCGGTTCCGATGTATTCTGCAGGTAGGTCTGAGCCATCTCCTAACCTTCTTTCTACAAGTGTTATTTCAAATATCGCTCGCTGTCCTTAACCGCCTGATTCAGTGCTTCTTGGGCATTGCTGCCGTGCATGACTGCTTCCACCGCAGCCGACAGCTGTCGGTTCACTTCATTCCACTTCGGATTGAGTAGAAACGCAGGTGTATTGTCTGAACGCTCAAGCATGGTGTAATAAGGCTTATAGAGTGGGTCCTGATCCTTCTTGAGTTCGTTTACAACACTTTGTCGTACTGGCAGGTCAGCAACACGCATTTTGATCGATTCATTAGAGACATAAAATTTAACGAATTCCCATGCCAGGTCTTTGTGCTTGGAGTCTTTAGCAATAGACAGGGCGGATTCTGCCAGTACACCTTTAACCGGTTTGCCTGGAAAAGCAGGAATTTCGACCGTACCTACATCAACTCCCGCTTGTTTGAATGATTCGAGCGGCCAGATTCCGCTTTCCCACATGGCGATCTTACCGCCTTTAAAAATATCATCACCGCTTTGCTGGCCTTTACCACCTGTAAGCACGGCGGTACCGTTCTTCACCATATCCCCAAACATTTGGATAGCTTCAGCGGTTTCTTTACTGTTCATGTAGCCTTCGATGGTTTTACCATCCGGGGAAATAAAGGAGCCGCCATTACTCCAGACAAAGCCCTGTAAGTCATACGTATCATTCTCGGCACGGGCACCAAAGCCGTACTGCTTCTTGGAATTGTCCGTCAACTTCTTAGCGATATCCTGGAATTCGCTCCATTCCCATCCGTCTTTAGGATAGGGTACACCGGCAGCATCAAAGAGCTTCTTGTTATAATAGACGACACGAGTCGTGAAGCCTGCCGGAATGCCGTATAGCTTATCGTCGATTTTTCCATAGTTGAACAATCCTTTGTAAAAATCATCTATTTTCAGGTCTTTATCCTTTTCTGCGTAGCTATCCAGTGGTTCAAGAGATTGATGGTAGGTAGGGAAGTCCCACATGTACATGACGTCTGGCGGGTTACCCGCTCCAAAACCTGCGGCAAGCTTCTGGTCAAATCCGTCCGCATAGGCCTCAACCTGCACCTTTGTACCGGGATGTTCTGCTTCAAACTTTTTGGCGATATCCTGCTCAATTTTGAGCGCGTCCCCCGTGTCCCAGGTTGCAAAACGAAGCGTCTTCGTCTGATCCGAACCGCCGTTCTCCGGATTGGCTGTTCCAGCGTTACCGCTGCATGCAGACAGTATAGATACCATCAGCGTCGTTGCAAGCACAATGAGTGAAGTTCTCTTTTTCATATTGTCAGCTCCCTGTCAGTGAGGTTTATAATAATTGAACCGCTTTCATCGTAACTCGAATGAAAGCGGTTCAAAACGTGTATCTATTCGAATGTTGTTGTGATTTTGTTCGAATTATTGAAGCAGGTGTCAATCTGTTCGGGACCTGTCGTCTTTTTGTTGGGCACGGTAATGGCTCGGTGTCTGACCCGTACATCGTTTGAACCATTTGCTAAAATATTTGCTATCGCCAAGTCCTGTCCGCTCCGCAATTTCCTGCATGGTTAGATGTGTATCCTGCAGTAAGCCATAAGCAAGACGCAGTTTCCGTTTATATTGGAAGGCAATGAAACTATCGCCGACAGCCTTCTTAAAGAGAATGGAGAAATGACTGCGGCTGAGCCCAACCTCTTCCGCCAGTTCGCTGGCTGACCAGTCAGCTGCGGGATTAGCATATAGTAAATTCACGGCTTTCCAGATCGAATCTGGCCATTGATTTACGGATATCCCATACAGTTTCTCTAGCTCAGCTTCTTTATGAAGGTTTTGGAACGCCTGCTTCAGATCATCGCTGTGGAACAAGGATTCTTTGCGAGTCCACTTCAGCTGACTGAATTTGCTCTTGCTCTCTACCAAAAGGCTGTCTGCAGACCCTCGCAGCGAATCAGGAACGATCCAATAGCAGTATTCTTCTCCATAAGGAATGATCGTACCCTCGCGCATGCTGCGTTCATTCTTCCCAGCATCTTGTAGTAGCTCGGTCCACATTGCTCCGCATTCTGCCGTTCGAATCAGATATATCAACAGCGGCTGACCATTAAAATGCCATTGACCGCTATGCAGCTTCTCCAGCTCCTCTGGAAATTTACAGCTATGCCCGTTCAGCCATGCAAAGAGCAATGTTTCCATTCGTTCTTCGTCTTTTGGAGAGGCTGGGGCGAAGACAGACAGTTCCTGCTGGAACTTCTTTAACATTTCTTCAAGTTCTTCGTCCTCAAAAGCGGTTTTCAAAAGATATCCGGATGCCCCAAGTTGAATTCCCTGCTGTGCGTATTCAAAATCTCGGTGGCAACTGAGCAGAATTATTTTTGTCTTCGCCGCCATCTCTTTTATCTTCCGAGACAGCTCAATGCCATCCATCTCTGGCATTACAATATCTGTAATTACAATTTCAGGCCTATGCTCCAGAAAAGCTTCCCAGGCTTTTTGTCCATTGGGCGCGTCAGCTACAACTTCCATTCCAAATTTCTCCCAAGGTACGGTCGAACGTAGACCTTTCCGTACAATACTTTCATCATCTGCAATCAGTACCTTAATTCTCTTTGCTGTATCCATCCGGGCGCTCCTCCTCTTTGGGCCAATGAATGACAATCGCTGTACCTTCACCCTTAGTCGAATGTACCGTAAGCCCGTACTGTGAGCCGAAGTGCAGTTTGAATTTCTGGTCTGCATTCTGTACGCCTAATCCTCCGCGCCCACGACGTTTCGGATCTGGAAGAAGCAGACGCTCCCGTTTCTCTTCCGTCATACCCGCTCCATTATCCCTGAGAATCAGCAGAAGCTCATTCCTTTCTACTACGGTGACATCCAGCTTAATTACACCTATCCCATCCGTGAAGCCGTGGAAAAATATATTTTCAAACAGCGGCTGCAGAGTCATACGCGGAATCAGATACTGCTTCAGCGAGTCTTCACAATTCAGCTCATAGCTGAACACATTTCCGTACCTGATTTCCTGAATTTTTAGAAAATGCTCTATCATGCGTAGCTCTCTGCCCAACGTAATCAGTTCCTGCGATATATCCAGGTTTCCTTCTAACACCATCGTTAAGTGATATAACATCTGACGGATATCATCAGCCCCTTCCAGACGGGCCTTCCACTGAATGGAATTCAACGTATTGAACAGAAGGTGGGGGTTAATCTGATAATGGAAAGCCTTCAGTTCCGCTTCCTTCTTGAGTCGTTCGCTCTGTTCCACTTCTTGTACGAGCGATTGGACACCGCTTACCATCCGGTTAAAACTCATATCAAGGCTACCTAGCTCATCTTTACCTTCGATCGGCATCCGTGTATCCAGCTTACCGAAGCTGACCTTCTTCATAGAATCCTTTAGCGTGCGAATACGCGCTGTAAACCTTGATGAAAACAGATAGGCGAGTCCAAAAGCAAGCAGACATGAAATAACGGCCACGACAATGGTATTCGACCGAATAATGCCCGAGGATAGGTAGAAGGCTTTGGCAGGCAATCTTGCTTCTATGGTCCACTGGTTCACGGCAAGGGTCCGAATCCATGTAATATCACTATCCTTCTTCGTAAAAGTGGAGGCGCTCTCATACACAATCCTTCCATCCGAAGCTTTAATGGTCAGATGCGACTTCGTATCTGTTTCAAATAGTTTGAACATATGGATCAGTTCCTGCGCATTCTCCTCTATGAGTATGGTACTTCCGTTTTGCGTCCCGTTGGAGTTATGAATCGGAACAGCGAGCCCAAGGACGGGAAGATTCGAATCACCTGAGCTGCTCATTGCGTGATTTTGCATATAAAAGCCGAGCCAGTATATTCCTTTATAAGAAGCGGGTTTTGTCTTCCATTCTGGAATATTTTTCAGCTTATCAACATTCAAATTGTTCTCTCCATAATAATAACCAGAGGGAGTAATGATATAGATTCCTGCGGTTAGATCTGTCCGCAGCGATTTGAGTAGGGCTTCAAAGTCATTCTTCTCAATGATTTCACTATAGCTTACAGGTGCCTGATTTCTTAGATCTGCATGGGCGGGGTCAAGCAAATACGAGTAAATCGTCTCACTCATTTGTTTCATTCGGCTTAAAGATGAACTTGTTTGTTGCTCCAACTGCGCTACAGCATTTTCACCATATTTGCCAAACTGGGAATTGATAATTTTGGCGGACTGGTAGTATGACAACGCACCAAGCGAGAGCAGAGGAATCAGAGTGACGATGAGAAAACAGAAAAGCAGCTTGGTCCGTATACTGCGATAGGAACCAGAGAAAATGCGTTTATTAAGCTGCCTGATCCATTGGACGTTCATAAACGATTTCCCCTCTCGCTATAACTACATCTACCTGCATTCTAGCATGGACAGATAGCCTATAGAAGAATCCAATCATTTCATGGTAACGCTTTCAAATTGTTGTGTGCAAATAAAATTTCTCGGGGAAACGGGAAAAGCACCTCTCCGTAAGCCGTTTAAAACAGCTTTACGGGGAGGTGCATTATTCGTTTTAGGTTGTGTACTCATGCCCCAGAACCAGGAACACACTCGATGTCCATGTGAACGCCCTGTCACGTAGGCCTTCACCAGTCAGCGCGTCGAAATTCTCTGCCATACCACTCCGGCTAAGCATATTGCAGAAGCGGCGTGATACTTCCCGAGCCAGTTCCAGGTCACCAGCTGCGGCTGCGCCTTCCACGAGAAGCATGGTCGATGGTGCCCAGATCGGTCCGCGCCAATACCCGTCTGGTATATAGTAAGGGCTGCTTATGCTCTCGGTCGCCCAACCGTTTTCCGTAAGGAATCGATTCTCCTCCCGCAGCCCTTCCAGAAGAACATCTCTGATTGATTCAGGCAGGCGTTTACCAAGTAGAATCGGAACGAATAACAGCAGACTGTCTCCCGCTGAGGGCTCATGTGTACCTGAGCGTAAGGAGATAAATTTTCCATCTTTCCAGAAGTGGCTGATCATCTTCTCCAATGTATCATCCGCCAGTTTTCTCCATTCAGAAGATTCCTCGGTAAGCCCAAGCAACCCTGCAATTTCAGCAAGAAGCTCTGTCTGGATAATCAGAAAGGCAGCTAAATCTGGGCTTTCTACAGGTATTCCATTATTAAATGCAGTGCTGTTATCCCAGCCGGAATCATTACCGTGGTTATACTGAGGGATCCCATCACCATCATCATCACGATACCGGAACCACCATTTCGTCCACTTGGACAATGGACCGTACACTTCACGAAGCTGCGACTCGCGGATAGCATCCGTACGTTGCATCATCCAAGCTAGTGTCCATCCATGAATAGGAGGTTTGTTGCAGTTCCACAGTTCATATTTATCGTTCACAAAGTCAGGAATCAAGCCACTTTCATCTTGTCGATCAAAAAAGATCATGAACTGGTCCCATGCAAGTTTTGGATCATGACGAACAAGCGCCATCGCATTGAAACAGTGGTCCCAGCTCCATATATTTGTCATCCAGTTCTTCGACATGTACATGGCAGGACGCGTCAGACATCCCTCCGCCGGAACCAGGCAGGACCAAGTAATGTAAGCCGCCAGTTCCCGCGCATCCTGCCAGCGATCAGGGATCGCAAGACTACTGTCAAGCCACCGGTTAAACTCAGTCCGAACCGCTTCTGCGTCATTATCAAAGGACGCCCATTTTGGCCGAGGCTCCCATACGGTGCGGAACTCCTCAACGGCAAACTCAGCTGTATTCGTGTCCATATCCATACTGAACTCCGCGATTACGCGTGAGCTCTTGATTTTATCCCACGGCACTTCCAGCTTCATGTCGCCTACAAGTCCAGTCAGCATGAATCGGCATTCATGGGTGAAGCTGTTCACTTCCCAGCTGTCCTTATTTACCTCATATGCATAATCATAAGTTGAGGGAATAAAGGTCAACCGGATCCCACCCCCTTTTGAACGGAATCGGACCGTGCGGCTATCCGATATACAGATTTCGGCAAAGATTGCCGACCCTGGTGAATTCAGCCTGACGATTTCTGGAGAAGCTTCTGCCGTGAATGGAATCGTCTGATTCTGCTGATCCAGCAGTTCAATACGGAACGCTTCGCCAAATTTATCATCTCCACCCCGTACAGTTCGAAGGTAGAGGCCCTGCTGTCTATTCTTGCTTTCAGGCAGAAGAGAGACTGCAAGGAACGACTCTCTGCGGCTGAAGGGTACAATGTTCAGGTCAAATTTCATGATCGTCCTCCTTCAACAAGGAATAATACGCTCTCATTGTAAACCGCTGCTCAAGGAACAGGAACGTCCAGGTGTCTTCGCTAAAGAGGGGAATTTGTTGGCAATGGATGAATCGGGTGGTTATAGGTGTCTTTTTGTTAGAGAATTGGGGAGAAAGTGTTAGATATAGAGGGAATAGAAAGAGCCCATGAATCAGGTCGTTATCGGACCTTTCACGGGCTCTTGTCTTTTTTATCATGAATTAAAAGTGAAAGATAGGTTCATTGTGCATGTTGGATCATTTTACTGCATTTCGATTAGGCAACTGAGTTAGATAACTATTGGATAAATGAAGAAGATCCAATGCCCGTCCGTACTGTTCCTTCGTAATATAGCCAGAAGAAGTTGATTGCTCTGCCGAAATTACATCCTGTCTTCCTGCATTCGCAAGAGAGTAATGGGTTCCATCTCCATATCCCGTCGCAGGAACGAACAGTGAAGCATCGTTCAATACGGAACCGGAGGGCAGGTAATAGCGCTCTGGCAGCAGATTATTTCCCTCACGCAGCAAATCCTGCCCAAAATGCAGTTGGTTCTGGAGAGAGGCACCGGTCAACCCGGCGATCGTTGGCAGAATATCCACCTGTCCTCCGATCTGTTCCAGCTTAGCTGCCGGGGTGATGCCAGGAGCGGTGACGATGAGTGGAATATTGATCATGTCCGCGGACGTGTATTCCCGACCGTAGATTTCCTGCATCAACTTCTCGTCAGTCCGATCCAGCGAGTAGATAGGCAGACCCAGATGGTCCCCGTAAACGACCAGCAGGCTATTTTCCCATAGTCCGCGTTCCTTAAGTCCCTCGATAAACTGCCCCACGGCCTGATCGGCATAATGCTGGGATACAAGATAATCCCCTGGCAACGTATTAACATACCGCTCCGGCAACGTCAGACTCTTCTTATCTTCTGGTAAATGGTAAGGATGGTGCGCAGACATGGAAATAATTTGTGCGTAGAAGGGTGATCCTGAATCCTGCATGGCCTCCAGTTTATCCAGTGTCTTGCTGTACAACACTTCATCCGATGCCGAGAAGGCGATGGAATCTTCAGTTCCAAAATAATTAATGTCATAATAATGGTCGAATCCAAGCGCCCTGTACAACTGATCTCGATTCCAGAAGTGCACATCATTCGTATGGAAAGTGGCTGTCTGGTAGCCGTTCGCGGACATCAATCTGGGCAGACTTGGGAGCTCCTTATTGGCATAGACGGTAGCTGCGGCCCCGTTGGGCGGCGTGTAGAACGATGTATTCACCACAAACTCGGCGTCCGACGTATTGCCCTGTCCCACTTGCTGATAAAAGTTGGGGAAGTACAGGCTCTGTGCAGCCAATTGATTCAGATGGGGTGTAACCTCCTGTCCATCCACCTGCAATCCGATCAGGAAGTTCTGGAATGATTCGAGCTGGAGGACAATGACGTTACGTCCTTTGGCTGCGCCCTGCTCTACAACAGCAGGCAATGCTGTCGTTTGTTTAATCTCGTCGATATGGTCCTGATCGATCTTATCGATGGGTACGGGCTTATCAGGGCGGTCAGCCAGAATGGTATACGCTTCATAACCGAGAATTCCCATCTGCTCCGCTTGTGTAATCTCGCTCATGCTCGCCCGGTTAGGGTATATGTTGAGCATGCAGAGCACCATGGACAGCATCAGGATGACCGAGGCAATCCGTCTTCTGGCGCGTCGTTCAAGCGGTATTCTGCCTGAACGTTCGGTCACGCCGAGCTTGACCCGGCGAAGAATGAGTATCCCTGCAATAACCAGAATATCCGCAAAAATAAACAAATAATACGGATCGAGCAAAGAGAACATGCTGCTCTTGACCGAGGTTACCTGATTCACTTGTGCGAGGGCGTGATAATTGACAATGACACCATAATATTTGTAGTACATAATGGCTGCGAAGAAGATACCCGACAGAATCAGATCTAGCCCGAGGTAAAGCCACATCCGGCGTTTCGCTGCGAACCATTCAATCAGACAGAAGCAAATCCAGATCAGCGGCAACTCTGTCAGAAGCGGTTTCCAGACGGGGATGTCATCGAAGATTACAATCCAGGCCAGAGAGCTTTTGATCATCATAATAACGGTGAACACTATAAACGGTCCGCTTAGAAACCGGGTGAGTGAATTGCGTGACAAGTTACCGCCTTCCTTCCTTTCCGAAGTTTCATTTAACAAGTATTATGCTATCTCATGGCATGTTGTGTCAAAAAGTACCCAACTTCATAACCGGCTCGCCATTCATAAGCTCGAATATGCAAACAACCCCTTCCAATGGAAGAAGAGGCGGAAGAGGCTGTTAATTGAAAGTTTAATGATGCTTGCCCAACGTGCAGCATGATATCTGTAAAAATATATATCCAATTAAAAGCCAAAGTTTCCCTTTGGATTATTCAATAGTGAATGTGGTGATGAAAGACGGTCTTGGGAACATGGTAGGCTTCTGTGCTGTCAGCCCTTCACTCGTGCTGCGGTTGCGGTGAGCATGATTGTAGGCTTGTGACTGCTGCCAGTTTTTGAAATGATCTTCGGACTGCCAAAGGGTAAGTACGACATACGTATCGTCCTTTAGCGGACGAAGCACACGAATGCCGACAAAGCCGGGTTCGTCTTCCACTTTGCGTGCACGGTTCTTGAAACGTTCCTCGAAGTCGTTCCGTCCATCTTCTGTTACGGGTATATTGTTCAGAACAGCGTAACCGCCACCTGTCCAGGAGCCTGCGGCATCAAAGGCTTCATACGCCTCTACGTTGTCATCGGACTCGATGTTCATCAGACGTTCTGTCGATTCAATGGCCAAACGAACCTGTTCCTCGCTGCGCAAAGTCAGATGCGGATATGCAGCAATTGCATCCGGAATCGGTGAAGGTACCAAATAGATATACATGGAAGCTGCCTCCTTATTTACGTACATTCTCCCCCCAACATAACATACGGGAAAGGGCGAGTCCAATCCGCTGATTGGCTGGTTTGAGCACTACTTTTCGTGATAAAGTATAAAGACTACAATCAGAACGGGTGATCGCATGACAACCGCAATTCGAATATCAGTCAGGCCTTTGGTGGAATATGTGTACCGCAGCGGCAGCATACGTCCAGGGTTTCGTACGAATGCATCGATGCAGGAGGGAACCCGAATACACCAGCGGGTGCAGAAGGATTACACAGAAGAGGATCTAAAAGAAGTGGTTCTCGAAGTGGAGCTGCAACATGGCGACTTAACCTACGTGGTGGAGGGCCGATGCGACGGGTTGATTCGTCTGGATGGACAGCTGACGGTGGATGAGATCAAATCAACTGCGGGAAACCTGGACGATCTGGGCGATGGGGCCCCTGTACACTGGGCGCAGGCTATGATGTATGCCTATATGTATGCTGTTCAGCATGATGAACCCCGTATGCAGGTACAGCTTACATACGTGCACACCGTGAGTAATGAAGAAAGACGGTTTCGTCGGATGCTGGAACGGCAGGAGCTTGAACAGTTTGCGGCAGAGCTGGTGGCTGGCTACGCGCCATATGCAGAGATGATCGTAGCCTATGAAGAGAAGCGCGATAGAAGCGTTCGAGAGCTGCCCTTTCCTTTTCGCAAATATAGAGAGGGACAGCGCAAGCTGGCAGGAGCGGTATACAAGACGATTCGTGAGGGGCAGGGACTGATGGCGAAGGCGCCAACGGGTATTGGCAAAACGATGTCCGTACTGTTTCCCACGGTCAAGGCCATTGGTGAAGGGGAAGCCAAGCGATTGTTCTATCTGACCGCAAGAACGACGACGCGTGTTGCGGCAGAAGAGGCTTTTGCCCGGATGCAGGCGGAAGGATTGAAGATGCATGTGATCAGTCTGACCGCGAAGGACAAGATCTGTTTTAAGGAAGAAGAAGCCTGTGATACGGGACAATGTGGCATGTGTGAAGGGTATTATGACCGTATTAATGGGGCCGTGCTGGATATGCTGGAACATGAGACGTTAATGACACGCCCGGTTATTGAACAGTACGCACGCAAGCATCGGGTATGTCCATTTGAATTTTCACTGGATGCTGCGTATGCAGCGGATGCAGTGATCTGCGATTATAACTATATTTTCGACCCGCGTATCTCTCTCAAACGCATGCTGGAGGAGCAGAAACGCAAGACGGTTTTACTGGTCGATGAGGCACATAATCTGGTTGATCGGGGCCGAATGATGTTTTCGGCTGAGCTGGAAAAGGCGGTTTTTCTGGATGTCAAAAGGGAGTTCCAAACGCTGGGCAACAGTGTGCCCGCCGCCAAAGCCATCGCTGATCGTACGGGTGCCATCGACAAATACCTGATCACGCTTCGCAAGAACGGTGGAGATGAAGGCAAAATATTGCAGCAGGAAGCACCCGAGGAACTGATTGAACTGCTGGAGCCTTTTGTCATGGTTGCAGAGCAATGCCTTGTAGAAGGGGGTTCGGGTAATGCCGAGACGGATGAATTGCTGCTGGAAGCTTATTTCACCGCACAGAATTTCTTGCGCATTGCCAAGCTGTACGATGAACGCTTCATTACCTATGCAGAATGTGTGCGAAGTGAAGTACGAGTGAAGCTGTTCTGCCTTGATCCATCCGTGCTGCTGCGCCAGACGGCCAAAGGATTCCGTTCCACGATTCATTTCTCTGCGACATTGTC
Source organism: Paenibacillus sp. NPDC056933 (assembly GCF_042674385.1). NCBI lineage: Bacteria > Bacillati > Bacillota > Bacilli > Caryophanales > Paenibacillaceae > Paenibacillus > Paenibacillus sp. NPDC056933. The sequence continues at coordinate 516,406 of NZ_JBHUQN010000003.1, forward strand.
ACCACTTGGCTATTACCGGGATATGCTAGGTGCGGAGGAAGAGGATTATACCTTACGTATCCCTTCGCCGTTCCAGCGGGAACAGCTTGATGTGAGATTGCTGCCATTATCGATTCGCTATCGGGATCGTGAAGCTTCGAGGCAGCCTATTGCCAATATGCTGCGCCAGTTGGTTGCCGAGTGGCCCCATAGCAACCTGCTCGTCTTTTTCCCTTCTTATCCGTATATGCGCGAAGTACACGGGACGTATATGGAACAGCCTGGCGAGGCAGAAGTCGTGATGCAGGAGCAGGGCATGAGTGAAGAGGAACGGGAGGCGTTTCTGAACGCGTTCCAGCCACATCCGGAACGAACACGATTGGTATTTGCCGTTATGGGCGGTGTATTTTCGGAAGGTGTGGATCTGCCGGGTGATCGTCTGAACGGCGTTGTGGTGGTCGGGGCGGGACTTCCCCAGATTGGTCTGGAGAACAACGTACTCCGTGATTATTATAGTCGGACAGGGCGCAATGGATTTAATTATGCTTATGTATTCCCCGGCATGAACAAGGTATTGCAGGCAGGTGGCAGGCTGATACGTACGGAAGAGGACAAAGGTGTTCTGGTGCTGGTTGACGATCGATTCACCCAGGAACCGTATCGTTCATTGCTGCCCGAAGAATGGCAGGACTACACACGGATTTCACCCCAATAATTAATGATATTTATATGAATTGAACTAAACACTTACACGGGAACGGAGAGGGCAGAAATAACCTGAAGAAGCGAAGCTACAAGCTTTCTGTAAGAAAGCTACTTCGGAAGCAAAGGCTTCGCCTTTATCCCCGGATTTTCCCGTTTGAAAAAGGGAATCCAAAAAATCTGGGGATAACAGCGATCGGAAGGTTGTTCTGTCATCGGAGTGGCAATTGTAAATATTCTTTAGTTCAATTTATAGCTAAAGAACGATCGTAGACTTTTTCAGCTTTCTTTTCTATGCATGATTGAAGGGTAGGCCGAAAAGGGTATTACTTGGATAGCATACGAACGAACAAGGACGATACACATCCGTACCGTGGTCCGCTTCGAAAGCAATCAAGGAGGTCGGTTGGGAATGAAGAGAAATCATACGATGATGCAGTTTTTTGAATGGCACCTGGCCGCAGACGGAAACCACTGGAAGCGATTGGCCGAAATGGCGCCAGAGCTGAAAGCCAAAGGTATCGACTCCGTGTGGGTGCCTCCGGTGACGAAAGCCATATCTGCGGAGGATACCGGTTACGGCGTATATGACCTGTACGATCTGGGCGAATTTGACCAGAAGGGCAGTGTACGCACCAAATATGGCACCAAACAGGAACTGGTCGAGGCAATTGCCGAGTGCCAGAAGAATGGCGTTGCCGTCTATGTGGATCTGGTAATGAATCATAAGGCAGGTGCGGATGAGACCGAAGTCTTCAAGGTGATTGAGGTCGATCCCAATGATCGGTTGAAGGAAATCTCCAAACCGTTCGAGATTGAGGGCTGGACCAAATTCACATTTCCGGGTCGCGGGGATCAATACTCCTCTTTCAAATGGAACGCCGAACATTTCAACGGCACCGACTTTGATGCCAAAGAAGAACGAAGCGGTGTGTTCCGCATTGCAGGAGAGAACAAGAACTGGAATCAGAATGTCGACGATGAGTTTGGCAACTATGATTACCTGATGTTCGCCAATATTGATTACAATCACCCGGATGTCCGGAAGGAAATGCTGCAATGGGGAAAATGGCTCATCGATACGCTGCAATGCAGCGGTTTCCGACTGGATGCGATCAAGCATATCAACCACGAATTCATCAAGGAATTCGCAGCTGAGATGATCCGCAAACGCGGTCAGGATTTCTACATCGTAGGTGAGTTCTGGAACTCCAACCTGGATGCGTGTCGTGAATTTTTGGACACCGTAGACTATCAGATTGATCTGTTTGATGTGTCCTTGCATTACAAGCTGCATGAGGCCTCGCTGGCGGGCAGAAATTTTGACCTTTCGAAAATTTTCGAGGATACGCTGGTACAGACCCATCCTACCCATGCCGTAACATTCGTCGACAACCATGACTCCCAGCCGCATGAAGCACTGGAATCCTGGGTTGCGGACTGGTTCAAGCCCAGTGCGTATGCACTGACGCTGCTGCGCCGTGACGGATATCCTGTTGTCTTTTATGGAGATTATTACGGTATAGGTGGACCCGAGCCTGTAGATGGCAAAAAGGAGATTCTGGACATTCTGTTGTCAACTCGCTGTCATAAGGCATACGGGGAGCAGGAGGATTACTTCGATCATCCGAATACCATTGGCTGGGTGCGCCGCGGCGTGGAGGAAATCGAAGGCTCTGGCTGTGCGGTTGTGATCTCGAACGGAGAAGATGGCGAGAAACGAATGTTTGTTGGCAAGCACCGTGCTGGCGAAGTCTGGACCGATCTGACGCATAGCTGTGAGGATAGCATTACCATTGGGAAAGACGGCTGGGCCACCTTCCATGTATGTGGCGGGGGCGTCTCCGTATGGGCTCTCCCGGATCAGGGTGAGCAGGGAGAATAATTTAGATATAACAGTAAGCAAAGAGGGTGTCTCGTTGCCATGGAATCGGGCTTCGAAGATACCCTCTTTGGGTTAACTTAGTTTTTAGGAACGGTTCCCCATATTTCGTTCAATTAACTGACTACCTTACACATCCAGTTCAAACGATTCCAGCGTGCCCACCATTTGCAGATCATGCTTTTGGTTGAACTGTGTCCGTTTGTCGGCATCAGCGTATTCATCGTGATAGTGCATCAGCACGGTTTTCTGTCTCACTTCGGCAGGCAGCTGTTGCAGATCTTTCAATGAAGTATGGGATTTGATCACCAGATCATGCATATGACATTCATGGAAAATGAGCTGCACGTCTGCGGCATTCTGTTCCACCCGTTCCTGATCCAGTGTGCTGTCCGCACTATAGTAGAAGTAGGGTTTTGCAAGAAGGCCATTGCTGACCATGCCCGGCACATGCTGTGTTCGAAAAGTTTCAAACGTCACGCCCCCCAGTTCAAATGTGCCTCCATCCGGTAAAGGTACGATATCGTAATAGTCGCTCATCATGCGCTCCCCATCTGTGGTATAGCGCATCCCTGGGGATAAAATATTCCATAACGGATCAATCAACTCTTCGTGGATAAAGAGACGTGGCTTACGATTGCCCACAATCTGTGAATAATATCCGAGCATCTGTACTCCGTTAATATGATCTTCATGCAGATGGGTAATAAACACATTGTGGATTTCCGTCATAGGAAAGCCATATTCCTTTAATGCTTTTGCATTGGATTCAGGAAAATCAATAACCAGATGTGTGTCGCCGAATTCGGCCAGCATACTGTTGTGGTGTTGCTCCACGCTGAACATGTCTCCTGTGCCAAGAAATGTTATTTTCATCCATTCCATCTCCTTCTATCAATCTTCAGATCAGTATCAGTGCGATTAAAATCAGTATACCTTGTTCCAGGAAATATGCCTAAAGCAACCTTTTTTGATAACGCTATCATTTTATATTGAACTTTGTGGGCAAACAGTGTAGCGTAAAGATTGGGAAGTGAACCCATATGAACGTAAACTCACCTAAAGGGAGCGTGTGAGGCGAATGAAGTCTTTTCTGGATGAACAATTTCTGTTGCACAATGAAACGGCGATCAAGTTATATGAGGACTATGCAAAGGACATGCCGATTATGGACTATCACTGCCACCTCAGTCCACAGGAGATCTACGAGAATAAAGCCTTTAGCAATATTACGGAGGCCTGGTTATACGGAGATCACTACAAGTGGCGGCTCATGCGCGCAAACGGAATTGAGGAGCGGTATATTACGGGTGGAGAAGGCGTAACGGATTACGATCGTTTCCTCGCTTATGCCAAAACCGTGCCGATGATGATTGGTAATCCGCTGTATGCATGGTCTCATTTGGAATTGCAGCGTTATTTCGGTGTCTATGAAGTATTGAATGAGACGAGTGCCCCGGCCATCTGGGAAAAGGTAAATGCCAAACTGAACAGTGAAGGTTTCGGTGCACGTGATCTGATTACCAAATCCAATGTCACCGTGGTATGCACAACCGATGATCCATGTGATTCCCTGGAATATCACATGAAGATTCAGGAGATTGAAGGATTCAATACCGCTGTGCTGCCTTCATTCCGTCCGGATAAAGGGCTGGAATTGAACCGCGATACTTTCTCGGAATGGGTAGGCAAGCTGTCCCAGGCAGCCGGAACGGCGATTTCCGATTATGACTCATTCCTTGCTGCCCTAGAATCCCGGGTGGAGTTCTTCCATTCCGTAGGTGGCAGAGTATCGGATCATGCACTGGATTATGTACCTTTCGGTGTGGCTACACCGGAGGAAGCAGGAGCTATATTTGCCAAGGCTCTCGCAGGGCAGAAGGTTAGCCGTGAGGAAGAGGACAAGTACAAGACGGTAACGTTGACTTTCCTCGGCAAACTGTACGCAGATCGCGGCTGGGTGATGCAGTTCCATATTAATGCTGCCCGCAACAATAACAGCCGGATGTTCGCACAGCTTGGTCCGGATACCGGTTATGATTCCGTAAATGATACGCCGCTTTCTTCTGCGGTGATTGGACTGCTGGACGCATTGGAGCAGGAGCAGGCGTTGCCCAAAACGATACTGTATTCCCTGAATCCTCGGGATAATGAAGTGCTCGCTGCGATTATCGGCAGCTTCCAGGGTGGCGGTATTCCAGGCAAAATCCAGTTGGGTGCAGCCTGGTGGTTCAACGATACGAAGGACGGCATGCTCGCTCAAATGAAGGCGCTGGCGAATGTCGGTCTGATCAGCCGTTTTGTCGGCATGCTGACCGATTCCCGCAGTTTCCTCTCGTACACAAGACATGAGTATTTCCGCCGCTTGGTCTGCAATCTCATCGGTGAATGGGCCGAACAGGGCGAGGTACCGCATGATATGGAACTGCTTGGACAGATCGTGCAGGGCATTGCTTACAACAATGCGAAGGCGTATTTCCCTTTTGCATCCACACTGAAAACGGTCTCTTCTTCGCAATCCTGATCCGGTATAATTTAAACGTCTCCTCGATTCAGATCACCTGTCTCTTTTCGAGTAAACCAAATGCTCCCTTCAAGTCGTCAGGCTTAAAGATCAACCTGATGACTTGAAGGGAGCTTCTTCATGTTATAGTTCGTACCGATGGTCCCATATCTACTCAAGTTCAGACAGCAGCCTTGCGTATAGAGCGGATGCTTCGGGAGAAGGGCCTGTACCGATTTCCCGAAGCAACTGACTCGTAAAATGTGCGTACTGCTCGATCAGCGCCTCTTTGTTCTTCTGTATAGTTAACGCCTGCAAGAGCAGCATTAATGATTCCTCGTCTAGTTCGTTACGAGACAGCAGCTTCTTGAGCAAAAGGGTGGCTGAGCTGATGTCGCGTACTCTCAGCAGGGCCAGACATAATCGACGGGTTAACGAGGTATACACGATTGATAAACGCTCGATTTCGCTCCAGGCCCAGGTATAGACATTATCCCCGAATAAATCACCCACATATAATTGCTCCAGTGTCCGCGCCAGCTCAATGTCTTCCTCGGATTGAATAACAGAAAGCATCTTGCAACCCTCTTCAAAACGAAGAAAATCTACCGTGATATCCGTCAAATTCAGGGCGTAATGGTTGTTGTCTGTGTGAAGTACTTGTTTTAATCCGTACGCATCCAGCAGTTTACGCAGTTGATAGACCGTCGTATTGAGATAGACTTCCGCATTTTTCTGTGGCATGCCCCCAAAAATATTTTCAATTAGACGTGCTCTGGACACAAGCCGGCCTTTATGAATGAAGTATCGCTTTTCAAAAAGATTTCGGTCTGACCATCCACAAGATCATCTTGACCGTCATATACGCTAAGTGTAACACTTACGTATCCAGGATGAGAGGCATCCATCTTCGGCGCTTCGGTGAAATCTACACGATGAGCGGACATGGAAGGTTTTGTGTTCGCAATGGCGTCGATATTCAGCTTAATATCTGGATAACTTGAGTCATAGGAATATTCCGGCACCCATGCGATGTCGTTGCTTTCAATATATCCACCGACCGTTAATTTACTAATGTCGAGTGGAACGGTAACGGTGGTATCCGTTTCTGGATTTGGAACGTCAGCTACAGTTCCATCCGCATAACGGATATAAAGCTGTTCGTCTGCATTTGGCTTATCATTCTTAAAAACAACCTTTGCGGAAGAGTAGTTTCCCACGCAACCGCTCAGCAAAGCTGCAAACAAAGCCAGCAGCACCCCTGTTTTTCCTATTGTAAACCTGTTCATTTCGAACCTTCATCTCCTTCAAATTGTGACTAATTGCTTTTAAAACAAGTATATCTACTGCCAATGACGGGAAAATGACAAACCCAACACCCCAAGCCTAAGTAGCCTCTTGGGGTGTTAAATTTACATATAAATTTGTTGTTTGACTTTCAACTTTCACAAGAATATACTTAGTACACCTAATTAATTGAATGGCTATTTAATTGAGATGCTATTTAATAGATATCCTATGGTGTTGGATCTCTATGGAATAATAACGAAAATAAGAGGGGGGACAATAATGACTGGTATAGACCCGGTCGCCCAGAAGCTTTTGTATTCCATTATGCAGTTTAATAAAGGCAAATGGAGGCAGCATAAACCTCATGGGCGCAATCATAATGAAATTATGGTATTGGGCAGTTTACTCCACGGAATGCATCCGGGAGAACGGTTGAACTGGAAGGACAATCCGCCTGATTTCAATGACACAATCCAATCGAATCATCCAGGACTGAAAGTATCGGAAATCAGTACTTTGTTGCGCGTGAAATCACCGACGATTACTCCTGTCATTCGAGGTCTTGAGGATGAGGGACTGGTCAAGCGAACTATGGACCCCGAGGATCGACGGGCAGTTCGCATCACCATTACCGACGCAGGCCGAGAGATTATTCGAGCTGCACATGAGGAGCGAATGCAAACATTCAACCAGCTCGTCGAGCATTTGGGAGAGGAAGACAGTCTTCAATTAGCGGAGTTGTTGACCAAGGTGTACACCTTTTTTGATACATTGGTTTCCCAACAGACGGATACGTCCACACAAGGAGATGATAAGCCATGATGAAATTGTTTCGCATGCTGAAGCCGTACCGAATCCCCATTTTCTTTATTTTGGGTCTGGTGCTGCTGCAGTCGTTGGCTGAGCTGTACTTGCCAACCCTGATGGCGGATATCGTCAATGACGGTATCGTAAAAGGGGATGTTCCTTACATCTGGCAGATTGGCGGCTGGATGCTGGTAATCGCCATTGGAGGCACAGCCTGTTCCGTAACAGCCAGTTATCTGTCCTCCCGTACAGCGGGTGGATTTGCAAAAAAGCTGCGCAGCAGAGTGTTCCGCCATGTGGAGAACTTTTCGTTACAGGAATTCGATAAATTGGGTACAGCTTCGCTGATTACCCGTACGACCAATGATATTACGCAGGTTCAGAACGTATTAACGATGATGCTGCGCATGATGGTTATGGCGCCGATGATGTGTATCGGTGGTATCTTTATGGCCGTATCCCAGGATGCCAAATTATCGACCATCTTCCTGGTGGTCCTGCCTGTGCTGGCGGGAGCCATTGCACTGATTGGTGCGAAGGGTCTGCCATTGTTCAAGCAAATTCAGAAAAAACTCGACCGACTCAATTTGGTATTGCGTGAGCAACTAACAGGGATTCGTGTAGTTCGTTCCTTTAATCGCGGGGAACATGAGCGTGTTCGTTTTAATGGAGCCAATACGGATCTGAGAGACGTTTCCATTAAAGTGAATGTACTCATGGCAACATTAATGCCTGTTATGATGCTGGTTATGAACTTTTCTATGATTGCGATCCTTTATTTTGGTGGACAGCGGATTGACAGCGGCAATATGGATATTGGTTCATTGATTGCCTTTATTCAGTATGCGATGCAAATCATGTTCTCTCTCATTATGGTCTCCATTATCTTTGTCATGATTCCAAGAGCTTCGGCTTCGGCAGAGCGGATCAACGAAGTATTGGATATGCATCCGGATCTCAGCAACCCAGAGCAGCCTCGAAATATGAAATCGCTGCAAGGCACCATTGAATTCGACAACGTGACATTCCGTTATCCGGGTGCAGAGAATGCTGCTTTGTCAGGCATTTCATTTACGGCACGCCCGGGTGAGACTACAGCCATTATTGGCGGTACGGGCTCAGGGAAATCCACATTACTTAGTCTTATTCCACGTTTTTATGATGTAACCGAGGGTACTGTACGGGTGAATGGTACGGATGTGCGTGAGCTTCGGCAGGAAGATTTGCGGGCCAAAATTGGATTTGTACCGCAGAAGGCGGTTCTTTTCACCGGAACAATTGCGGAGAATATCCGGCACGGGAAGGATGACGCCACGATGGAGGAAATTGTGCGAGCCGCTCAAACGGCCCAGGCAGAGAACTTCATTACGGAGATGAAAGACGGTTACGACAGCGTCATTGCGCAGGGAGGTAACAACGTGTCCGGTGGACAGAAGCAGCGTTTGTCCATTGCACGCGCACTTATTCGCCGTCCGGAAGTATATATTTTTGACGACAGCTTCTCGGCTCTCGATTTCAAAACCGATGCCAAACTTCGTGCTGCCCTGAAGACTGAAACGACTGAAGCAGCAGTGCTTATTGTGGCTCAGCGTGTAAGTACGGTGATGGATGCGGATCGTATTCTGGTGATGGATGAGGGACGGATTGTCGGTTCAGGAACACATAAAGAGCTGCTGGAGCACAATGAAGTGTATCGCGAGATTGTATCCTCCCAGCTGACAGAGGAGGAGATCGCATGAGTGAACGTACAGAACGCAAGTCACCTCGTCCCCCTGGCGGGCCGGGTCATCCCGGAGGCGGAATGGGCATGCGGCCTCCCGTGGAGAAAGCAAAGGATTTCAAGGGTACACTGCGGCGCTTGATGCGTTATCTTCAGCCTCATAGCTATCGTTTGCTGGGTGTGCTGGTTGCTGCAATTCTAAGTACCGTGTTCAGCATCATCAGTCCGAAGGTTATGGCGGAAGGGACCGATATTCTCAGTCAAGGCGCTATTGCCATCCTTCAGGGAGTGCAAGGTGCCGGGATTGATTTTCCTGCCTTGATGAAAGTATTGTATCTGCTTGTGGGACTCTATCTGTTTAGTGCAGCTTTCATGTACATTCAGCAATATCTGATGGCTGGTGTCGCTCAGCGAGTTGTGTATGACATGCGTGAGCAGATCAGTGCCAAGGTTGGACGTCTGCCACTGAAATATTTTGACTCCCGTACCCATGGGGAAACCTTAAGCCGCGCGACAAATGATGTGGACAACATCAGTAATACGCTCCAACAAAGTTTGGCACAGTTCATTACGTCTGTAGTCACCATTGTCGGAGTGATCATCATGATGCTGACCATTAGTCCATGGATGACCCTCATTACCATTTTGACACTGCCATTAAGCGTAGTTGTTGTCATGCTGGTGGCATCCCGTTCGCAAAAGCACTTTGCAGGCCAGCAAAAATCACTTGGTGAATTGAACGGGCATGTCGAGGAAATGTACACCGGACACAAGGTGGTCAAAGCATTTGGACGGGAAGAGCATTCGGTAGAACAGTTCGAAAAAGTGAACGAAGAGCTGTATGAATCCGGTTGGAAAGCCCAGTTTATCTCGGGTATTATCATGCCGCTGATGACGTTTGTAGGTAACCTGGGTTATGTGCTGATCTGTGTGGTCGGTGGGATCTTTGTTACGCGTGGTGCCATCTCCATCGGGGATATCCTAGCATTCACACAGTACTCCCGTCAGTTCACGCAGCCGATTAACCAGATTGCCAACATCTCGAATATCATTCAGTCCACCATCGCTTCGGCGGAGCGGGTATTTGAATTGCTGGATGAAGAGGAAGAAGTTCCAGAGTCTTCAAAACCGGTACAATTGCAGCAGCCACAGGGTGCCGTTGCATTTCATGGTGTGAATTTTGGATATAAAGCGGATGAGTTACTCATTCATAATATGAATATTGATGTAAAACCGGGACAGACGGTAGCCATTGTCGGGCCGACTGGAGCGGGGAAAACGACCTTGATCAACCTCCTGATGCGTTTCTACGAAATTCAGGACGGCCAAATTACGATTGACGGCGTGAATATCGTGGACATGGAACGTGGTAAGCTGCGCAGCCTGTTTGGGATGGTGCTTCAGGACACATGGCTGTTCAACGGAACGATCCGTGACAACATTGCCTATGGCCGGGAAGGTGCAACAGAAGAGGAAGTCATCAGAGCGGCCGATGCGGCCCATGCCGATCACTTCATTCGTACCTTGCCTGATGGATATGACACGGTGCTGAATGAAGAAGCATCGAACATTTCCCAAGGACAGAAGCAATTGCTGACCATTGCGAGAGCGATTCTGGCGAATCCGGCCATTCTGATTCTGGATGAAGCGACGAGCAGTGTCGATACGCGGACCGAAGTGTTCATCCAGAAAGCGATGAATGATCTGATGAAGGATCGCACCAGCTTTGTCATTGCCCATAGATTGTCCACCATTCGTGGAGCCGACCTGATTCTTGTCATGGATCATGGTAACGTCATTGAGCAGGGCAATCATGAGGAGTTAATGGCCAAACAGGGCTTCTATGCCGATCTGTACAACAGTCAGTTCACGGAGCAACAGCCGCAGGCGATCTGATAGCTGACAGCGTTAAAAATAGCCGGGCACCCTCTGGGTGATCCCGGCTATTTATCGCGGATGGTGTGATGCAGGGCAAGAAGCAGTGTATCATGCGATGCAGTGTACGATGTCTCATCTCCCAACGCTAACGAATCGAGGGCACCTTATATCGGGGATTAGCGTGGAATGCCAAAGCTAACGAACTGGAGACACGCTAATCCCACGAAATTAGTAAAAAGCGGCGAAAGGGAGCACAGAATGAGGAAATAAAGCGTCTGAGGTTCGTTACACCGCGGAAATGGTGTTATTTGACCCCATAGCGTGTGCTCGGTTCGTTAAACGTTCGTCCACAGATCATCATCATACTGACACCCAGTTTCTTGGTGAAAAGAAGTACAACTTACCATTCGCGAGAGAATGGTGAGCTGTACACGCTTTGGCTATAGATCACGATAAACTCAAGAAGATTATGGTTGCAACAACAGAGCAAAAGATACGATGCAGTCTAAAAGATAGTAACAACGAAAAGGGACGAAGCCATGTGAACCACTGCTGCGTCCCTTTTTGTTGTCTAGGTTCTTCATCTTGTTCTCCATCTTATCCACATACGATGTTCCAAGAGTCTTATAAGATAATCCGATTTGTCATATCGGCACTGTATAACCGAAATTATCACGATTCATTTATTTGCTTTCTTGCTGATCGTCAGGCTCCTTCGCAGGTGCATCTGCGGTGTCGCTGGATGATGTCTTCACTTCCACCTTCGCGTCACCGGTAGCTTCCTCAAGCGCAGAAGGTGCCGGTTCACCCGGTAGTAATTCACGCTGCTCGATCATGCGTTTCACGACCTCATAACAGTCCTCGACATGTTTGTTGCCGACATACCGCATGGCCGTGAAGCTGAGCGCGGCAGCCAGTCCCTGACCTGCAAAAGGGACAAATTTGGCGACCGATTTGGTAGCTACGCGTACCCCGACTTTTTTCAGCACCTGTACCACCAGTTCTTTGGTTACCATACGTCCGATGATTTTACTTCCGATGGACATGACGAACCCGTAGATCATGGATTTGGTCTCAGGGTCCATACCATCGAGCTGCTTTTGCGATAATCCGAATTTATTATTAATGGCAGGCAATAGCTGCATGAGCATCCCCACATCGGCCAGTACGTCTGTGCCGGGAAGAGGAACGAGTGTTGAACCGGCGGAAGCGGTGGCTCTCTTTTTGACCATGGTACGGCATTCCTTGCGAACTTGCTCCAATTGTTCCAACGTTGACGGAATCATAGGGAATCCCTCCATTCGTATATGGTATAGATATAACCGTTTTGACTCGTTTTGAATGGTGTTTTCTACAGTAGAAATTGGTGACCCTGGTATAGAAGTGTAAGTAACCTTTTTTCTCAACCATACGTCTAGTAAAAAAAGGAAATCAGTGAATAGCTTTAACGAGTATCTGAGTATTACGGATGAGGAGGGATTACGATGCATACACGGTTAGGGATACTGCTGTTATTATGCTGTATAAGTGGGCTGATCATTACAAGCTGTTCATCAGAGGAGGACCCGAACAAGATGAAATCCAATTCGAATCAGGAGCTATCCCAGACAGAACGAAATGCTGCTCTCAAAGAAATCGAACCCGAAAGAGTCCAAGCCATGAACGCCATGGGGCTGCGCATCCTTCAACAGATGAGCGCAAAAGAGAAGGCTGGCGGGGATAATCTTCTGATCTCTCCTTACAGCATTGCGGCGGCGATTGGCATGGCATATAACGGTAGCGTAGGTGAGACCAGGCGAGAGATGGCAGAGGTCATGGGCTGGTCGGGGATGGAAATGGACCGAGTGAATGCTTCTCAAGCGGCTTTGCAGCAGTTGTTGACCCATCCGGGAAAAGGCATACAGATCGGTGTAGCGAACTCCATGTGGACGAAGAAAGGAATTCCGGTAGAGGAAGCATACCAAACAACCATACAGCACGCTTATGATGCCGAGATCAGCACGTTGAATGAACAACCGGCACAAGCAAAGGAAGAGATCAACCAATGGGTGAAGCAGCATACCGGAGGGATGATCCCAAATTTGATGCAGGAGCCTCCTGGAGAGGAAGCTCTGATGATTCTGGTGAATGCTATTGCATTTGATGGAAACTGGATGGATGAGTTTAACCCGGAGTACACGACTGACGACGAGTTCAAGCCGGCAAGTGGAAAAGCCCTGTCTGTGCGGATGATGCATCAGTCGAGGCAGTTCCACTACACGGAGAATGAGGATTGGCAGGCGGTTAGACTGCCCTACGGAGAAGGACAGATGTATCTACTCGTCGTTTTGCCGCGAGAGGGGCATACGCTGGAAGAGGCCCATCAGCAGTTGCTGGATGACCCGAAAAGAATCGATACCGGTTCTGAATACAGGCTGGTTGAGCTGTCCTTGCCACGTTTTCGTGCGGAGTATGGCTTGAACCTGAAAGAGGCGTTGCAACGGCTGGGTATGGAAATGGCCTTTGACCCTTATGCCGCCAATTTCACGGGAATGATTTCTCCCGGGCCGAACTTGCAAGCATATATTGGTCAGATACTTCATCATGCAGTGATGGAGGTTAACGAGCAAGGTACTGTAGCTGCTGCTTCAACAATGGTGGGAATGGAGGCCGGAAGTGCTCCGCCAACTGATCCGGTGAAGATGGATGTGAATCGTCCATTTATGGTCGCTGTAGTAGATGAGGCAACAGGTGCATGGGTATTTGCCGGGGACGTAAACCAACTGGAAGAGATTCCTTCCCGGTAGCACGTAGTTTACGTTATCCAAGTCTGCGGACAAGGATGGCGAATTGTAAATGATGAAAACATCCGCTCAGCTGTCAAGCTGGCGGATCATCCGACTTTTCTGACCGCGGACGGTTATTGATCCGCGGTTTTTTCTTTTTAAATGGGCAAATAGACTAATCGTTACCTGTCTGACCGGGGGTATGGCGTTCCCGGAATTCATCCTCCAGTATGCTCATCTGAATGGCATCGTGATATTGATGATTGTAATACAAAGCATCCCGCTTCACGCCTTCGCGCTGAAACCCGAGCTTCTCATATGTATGAATAGCACGTGGATTAAAGGCATATACTTCAAGTTCGATTCGGTGCAGATTGCAGATGCCGAAACCATAATCCAGCATGAGAAGCATAGCCTCGCTTCCATACCCCTTTCCTTGGTGCTCAATGTTATCAATGGCGATCCGAATGTGCGCACTGCGATTCTTGGCGTGCATGTCCATTAGGGCAATATCCCCGATGACCTGGTCATTTTCCTGTAAGGCAATCAGAAGCAGCAAGCGCGAGTCATCCTGTGCAGCGTTTTCAATGTAGCGTTCTACTTGGGTGCGAGTGAAGCTGTTTTGTGTTCCGGTGAGTCTGCGCATCTCGGCGTCAAACAATCCGGGAAAATAGGTATCAATGTCAGTTGGTTCAAACGGACGGAGATAGATGCGCTTCGTTTCCAATAGACGGGGGATTCGTTGGGATGATGTTGGTTGGGACATGGTTTATTCCTCCTGTGGATTCAAGTCGTCATGCCATGAGTATAGCTGAATACTGTATACTTCTAAATATACAGTTTGAACAAGTTTAACAGGACAGATGAGGTGCAAGTCATGATTCAATTGCCGAAACTGATGGGAAACGACAGCATCCCAATCTACGTACAGATCTCGGATCACATCAAAAGGGAAATCATTCAGAGGGAACTGGTGGAACATAGCAAATTGCCTTCTGTACGAAAGTTGGCCGAGATGCTCGGCATAAGTACAACTCCCGTAGAATGGGCATACCAACAATTAATCGCTGAAGGTTATGTATACAGTCAGCCGCGAAGAGGATATCGTGTACGTCCCATAACGGATCGTTATAGTGAAATTCAAATTCCGGTGAGAACCGAGCAAGAGGATATGCAGATTCATGAACACCACCATCATGAACGGAAAATAGAGCGAAATGCGATTCGTCCAACGAAAGTGATCGAATTTGATTTTCATATGTCACGCAATGACTTCAGCCTGTTCCCGTTTGGCAAGTGGCACCAGTATGCGAATCGCATCTGGCGCGAAGAGGCAGAGAAATTATTGTTCTACGGTGATCCCCAGGGCGAGTGGGGTCTAAGATGTGAAATTGCTAATTATCTTGGACAGTTCAGGGGCGTAAACTGTTCTCCAGAGCAGATTGTTATGGGTGCAGAACAGCACTTGTTAATGTGTTTGCTTGTGCAGACGTTAATTCACGCGAATGGAATACAATCTATTGGGGTAGAAAATCCTGGCTACCGGCTGCTGCCGGGCACATTCCGAAATTATGGTTATCAGGTTGTTCCAATCTCCCTAGATGATGAAGGAATAGATATATCAGAACTGGATCGTTTGGGATTGAAAATAATAAGTGTCTCACCTTCGCACCAATTCCCTCTGGGCATGACCATGCCCATTGCCAGAAGATTGGCTTTGCTGGACTGGGCGGAGCGAACGGGGGCTTACATCATTGAAGATGATTATGACGGCGAATTTCGGTATCATGGACGACCTATTCCTTCCATGCAGGGTTTGCGGGAGAGCAGCAGGGTGATTTATATGGGCGGATTTTCCCAAGTTCTCGCGCCTGCTCTGTGTGTTCATTATATGGTACTTCCCAAGGAGCTAATGATATCCTTTCGGGAGATGTACAAGACGATTCTGTTTGAACAGTCCGCCTCCCGTCTTCACCAGCGTACGTTGGAAATGTTTATGCATGAGGGAGAGTTAGGTAAACACATACGTAAAGTGCGTAATGTTTATAAACGTAAACATGACTTGATCGTTCAGGCAATTCGGCAGTATTTTGGGGGAAAGGTTGAGATAAGTGGTCAAAATGCCGGATTTCATCTGGTGCTCAGAACGGGTTCAACACAAACAGCCGCGGAGCTGGTGGCTGCGGCGTTAAGCGCGGGTATACAGATTAGTTCAACAGAATACTTGTGGACGGATGGGAGTGAACCAGCAGATGGCAAAAGGGAGTTCATTATAGGTTTTGCTGGCATTGAAGCGGAACGCATTGGACCGGGTATCGCCGCATTAGCCAATGCCTGGAGAGATCTTTACACCTTCTGAACGGCTCCGTTCAAAAATAAAGCTACCAGCTCGCGTGCCAGATCGGCAATCGTTGCATGCATATCGCGCACGCCTTCACGGTTTGCCAACATCAGCAAAGACGTGAACGCATGGGCAAGCAGCATCGGATTGGCAGATCGCAAATAACCGTTGTCCATCTCCCGCTTGAAGTGGGTGGCAAGGACTTCATAGATGCGGACCTCGGCTTCACGGATTTGGGCCAGCTGATCTGCGTCCAAATAGGTATTGGCTTCACGCATCATGGTCTCGGTATCGACGTGAGATTGTTGCATCCGTCTTTCTGCGACTTTCTCCAGCCGCTCTTGCAATGTCCCTGGTGCATCCATACGGAGTGCGGTCTGCTGCATGCCCATCGCCATCATGCGAGTGATGGCAACGGTGAACAGCTCGGCTTTGCTGGAAAAATGATAATAGATCGACGCTTTGGTCACTCCGCATAGCGAGGCAATTTGCTGGAGGGAGACGGGCTCGTACCCATATTCCATAAAGAGCTGTGAGGCGGTCATCAGTATTTTGGACTGGGCTGATGTCTGTTCGGCACCAGCTTTGGGTCTGCCAGGGGAACGGGGCGGGTTTGTTTGTTTGCTCATGGTTGCATACCTCTTTACTTGTTATGTTGGCTGTGCAAAAGTGTTCACAAAATTAGGGATTGCATAATTAACCTTCTGGTATATATAATTAAAATTATTATAATATGACCCGTGGTTCATTTCTACACTATCATATAAATACGGCTTCATAGAACCAGAATAGGGAGATGAAGAGACAATGCAAGAAGGTTCGGGCTACGGCCGCTGGGTTGCCGGCAAACGAAGCAAATGGATTACACTGTTGGTATGGATCATCATCGCGGTTGTTCTTGGTGTGGTGTGGCCTGCTGTAGGTGACCGTGAAACGAATAACGCGCAGGATCTGAGTGATTCCAAGCCATCGGTGCAGGCGGCAGCAGTTGCTCAAAAAGAATTTCCCGGCGGCGAAGGACTCCCCGCTCTCATCGTATGGCGTCAAGCCGGTGGGCTGACGGATGAACAGATTGAGAAGATTCAGGCATTAACCGAGCGGCTGGATCAGGATCCGGTGGAGCAGCAGCAATCTGTAGTGCCGCTCTATCAGTTGCCGCCACAGGCTCTGAAAGGTCAACTTTCGGAAGATGGAAGCACGTTGGTGATGCCGCTCTTTTTCAATCAGGAAGCGGATTCGTCACAGCTGAAGGAAGGCATTGAAGCGCTGGAGCAGAAAACGAAAGACATCTTTGGCTCAGACCCATTTGACGTGGCCATTGATGATGCCAGCGCACTAAGTGCGCGGGTCACAGGTCCGGTCGGGATATCGATTGATGCGAGCGGATTGTTCTCATCCGCGGATGTATCCTTGCTGATTGCAACCGTTGTGCTCGTTTTGGTGCTGTTACTCCTGATCTACCGTTCGCCTGTACTGGCGATTATCCCGATTATTGCGGTTGGGTTCGCCTATATGGTCACCAGTCCGATTCTCGGATTTATGGCGGATCAGAGCTGGATAACAGTTGACGCGCAGTCCATTTCTATTATGACGGTATTGTTGTTCGGTGCAGGAACGGACTACTGCCTCTTCATGATCTCCAGATTCCGTCAGATCCTCTATCATGAGCCGGATAAAAAGAAGGCACTCTTCCAGGCGATTACTGGATCATCCGGTGCAATTGCCATGAGTGGATTTACAGTTGTTGCAGCACTACTTGTACTGCTGTTCGCGGAATACGGTGCATATCACCGTTTTGCCGTACCATTCAGTTTATCCATCTTCATCATGTTTATTGCGAGCCTGACGCTGGTTCCGGCATTGCTGGCAATCTTTGGTCGGGGTTCATTCTACCCGTTTGTACCGCGTACGCACGATATGGAAGTGGAACGTGCGAAGAAAAAAGGCAAATCAGCGCCTGCTCCGCGCAAAATCAAGGAAAGCTGGATTGGCCGTATAGTGGTAACCAAGCCTTGGACGGTTCTGGCAATTACGCTGGTGCTGTTGGGTGGGCTGGCTGCTTTCTCAAGCCAAATTAAATTTACGTATGATCTGTTATCTTCTTTCCCGGAGGATGTGCCTTCCCGTGAAGGTTTCAAGGTCATTGGAGAACAGTTCTCGGAAGGCGAACTGGCTCCGGCGAAAGTGATTATCGATACAGAAGGCAGCGAGACAGACCTGAAACAGCGTCTGGAATCGCTGGATTACGTAAGCAAAGTGGGCGATGCCCAGCAGGGTGCCGAGAATGCGAACATTACTGCCTACGACGTGGAATTCAATCTGAATCCATATTCGATGGAGGCGATGCAACATATTCCAGATTTGCGGGCAACGGCAGAACAGGCGCTTACAGACGCCGGAGTTACAGGTGTGGATAGTCATGTCTGGATCGACGGTCAGACGGCTGAACAGTATGACATCGAAGTCACCGGAGAACGGGATGCCAGCATCATTATTCCGGTGGTGATCGGGATGATCACATTGCTGCTGCTGTTATACCTGCGTTCCGTGGTTGCGACCGCGTATCTGATCGCGACAGTAGTTCTGTCCTATTTCTCGGCACTGGGCCTGGGCTGGCTCATTATTCACTATGGACTGGGGGCAGACGCCATTCAGGGAGCGATTCCGCTGTATTCCTTCGTATTCCTTGTGGCGCTGGGTGAGGACTATAACATCTTCATGATCTCAAGCATCTGGCAAAAACGCAAAACGATGCCCCTTCGCCAAGCGATCAAGGAAGGTGTAGGTGAAACCGGATCTGTCATTACTTCCGCAGGTCTGATTCTCGCAGGTACGTTTGCCGTACTGGCAACACTGCCGATTCAGGTGCTGGTGCAGTTCGGGATCATCACGGCTGCGGGCGTCTTGCTCGATACGTTCCTTGTTCGTCCGTTCATGGTGCCAGCCATAACAGCTCTGCTGGGCAAATGGGCATTCTGGCCAGGCAAGTACATGCCTGTTGCAGAGAAATCCAAAGAGAAACAAAATCAATCCATGTAATCAATGGATGGATTCAGACAAGGACAGTGGGGCCTCATGCCTGGCTGTCCTTGTCTTTGTACCCTTTTCATTATTAAGCTGGACCGAACAAGGTCTGAGATGGAATGGTTTAACTGTAAAAAGTCCACAGAATGAGGGATGTTTCCTGCTTTGTTTGGAGGTGGAAGGTTTACGTAGCCCGGGGTTATGGGACATAATAGAGAGAACGTCGGCCTTGGGCAGACGGATGGGATGAACATCAATAGGACAACCAGGGGGAAGGATGAAAGCAAGCATGACGAACCAACTTAATGTGTATTTTAACCATGACGGCGGCGTGGATGACCTCGTATCGCTGTTCATGCTTCTGCAAATGGACAATGTACATGTAACCGGCGTATCGGTTATTCCGGCAGACGGATATCTGGAGCCAGCTACAGATGCCAGCCGTAAAATTATCGATCGCTTCGGCACATATTCCGTAGAGGTAGCGAAATCCAACTCCAGAGGGAAAAATCCGTTTCCTGCGGCGTGGAGACTGCATTCCTTCTATGTAGATGCACTTCCGGTACTGAACGAATCAGGCAAAATGGAAGCTCCTCTGTCTGCCGTTCCGGCTCATCAGCATCTGATTGAGAAAGTGCGCAGCACCGAAGGCAAAACGCTGCTCTTGTTCACAGGACCGCTGACTGACCTCGCGCGTGCGCTGGATGAAGCACCAGATATTGAAGAGAAAATCGACAAGCTCGTATGGATGGGCGGTACGTTTGAAAGAGGGAACGTTGAGGAGCCTGAGCATGATGGTACAGCGGAATGGAACGTATTCTGGGACCCGGAAGCGGCTTACCGTGTATGGCAGAGCGGCATCCAGATTGATCTGGTCGCCCTGGAAAGCACGAACAAAGTACCTCTGACCCCTGCTGTACGTAACCGTTGGGCTGCAGAGCGTCGCTTTGAAGGCGTTGATTTCCTGGGTAACTGTTACGCAGGATGTCCGCCACTGGTGTACAGTGAAACGAATTCCACATACTATCTGTGGGATGTGTTGACTACGGCTTCCGTTGGACGTGAGGACATCGTGAAGAAGAAGACGGTGAACTGCATTGTCATCCCGGATGGTCCAAGCCAGGGCCGTACGGTGGAACAAGCAGACGGACGTCCTGTGCAACTCGTGTATGATACCGATCCGGAAGCGTTCTTTACGTACATGACGGATTTGGGCAAAAAAGCTGCTCCGCAGCGCTATTAATTTAGGCAACCTGAAGGGTTGTCCTTCATCACAATCACAACAAAAAACCAAAGCCGCAGGCAGAGAGGCCGGGGATGTCCCCGGTTTCTGTTATGCGGCTTTTATGTTTTCGATGGGCTAATGACCTAGCCCGAGATGTGTTCCATGTCCTATGGAAGGAACCAATCTTGGCTGTTGCTGCAAAGGGGCATTACATCGTTCCGCCACCCTGGCGGATGGAGGCAGGAATCTTTTCAGGTCCTTGATTAATATATGTATTAATAAAGGTGCCTACTTTGGCATCATCGAACGGGTCCAGTTTCATTGTTTTCGTCCACGCCGTCACGACGACCTCACTGCCCTCGGGAATGTCTTTGTTCGGTACAGCGAGAATACCTGCCCCAGCTTTGCGGAACTTGGCAAGGTATTTCAAATGCTCCTTCAGCTCATCACTTGCGTTCTCACGATAATAAATGATGATATCCCCGTGTTCCAGATTATGTACCAGATACGGATAGCCGGGGAAATCGGTGTAAAATCCAAACTTGATATCATGCGGGTTATGAGGTCCCGACGTTGGGATGGTCATCTCATATTGAATCGGTTCTTCTGTATGATCTGCCCCGTAGTATTTATCGTCCGTCACGTCAATTGTTGCATTGGTGCCGAGGTCGGCCACATCGTACTTGGTGAACGCATCCTGCATGAAGAAAAGAGCAATGATGATGATCGACACACCTAGCAGTGAATGTGCAGCCAGGCGGATGGATCGGGTTTTCTTTTTGATGGCTGCCCGTTCATTCTTCTTCATATGTGCCAGTACAGACCTATGGGTGCGTGAAGACCAGATATAAGCTGCGATGGAGAGTAACAGAACGACTGCACCAACGATAAGCCACAGGTAGGTTGCCCCTGCCTCGTGCTCCATTTGCATATGATTCATATTCATATTCATGTTCATGTTCATGTTCATATTCATATCAATTTCCTCTACCCTTCTTAATAAAATGAATTGATCACAACAATACACTACATAATGTAGTGGTAATGACAATGGTACAGGTCCCATATAAACATGGAGGGTTTCTCACCTCATATCCTTACGTAAAAAAGGACATACCTTTTACACTACACATTATAGTGTATGGAACACAACGAGTGCAATCTGCTGACGGTAAATCCCGTGAAAACAGATGAAGACCCTCCTCTATAAACGGGGAGAGCCTTCGTGATTGCTTTGGATATGGATGCTAGAGACGCCCGTATGGAGAAAACATCAGGCCAATCAATCCAATAATCGTAGCGCCCAGCAAGCGATACAGCATATAAAACAATACAACGTTAGCAATCAGCACGCTGTACATGCTGTCAATAACAGCCTTGGTTCGATTCAGCGGATATTGGAACAGCACTGCGTTAAGAGATACAAAGGTAACTACGTATGAGACAACAAGGAAGAAGATGGCGATGGAATACGAGATAACAATAAACAGATTCGCCAGAACAAGCGATGCTACAGCAGGCACGAGTAATGTACCGAACTGGGCAACCAGCGTTTTGGGACGGAACGTTATTTTTTCAATCTTCAGTATGGCATAGATCAATGCGATCGAAACGATCAAGGAGATGGCGGTGAACAACAGCGGTCTGATGAACCCGGCGATGAACAGTCCGTCCACATCCATCCGGCTAAATGTAATCAAAAAGTATGTAGAGGTTAGAATTGCAATCAGAGCCATCGTAATCCAGCCGTTAATTGAATGCTGTTCACCGACGGTCTTCATGGTTTGATAAGGACGGGTGAGTACGCTAAGGAAATAGGATAGATACTGTTTGCTTACTTCTTTGGCTTGCTGAACTTTCTCATTTTGTACAATATTGTTCCATTGATTGGCGGTATTGTCTCCCGAAGAAGAATGGCCAGCTGTGCTGGAAGAGTCTGATCCTTGTTGTACGGGTCTGGAAGCAGAAGGTGTATTGGATGAGCCGGGAACATGAGAAGGTGTCGCCTGGGTGCTGGACCAACGGGTATATTCAGGCTCGTCAGCAGCAGATTGTTGACCCTGAACAGCATCTGAAGTAGGGGAAGAAGGGGTCAGATTAGAGCCGCACCTCTCGCAAAAGCTGGCATTTCCATTTTCATGATTACATACTGGGCATTTCATGACATGAGCCTCCAATGACAAAAATTATAATAATATAGACATTTTGTCTCATTTTAACGGTTGATGGCGAAGTTTGTCTATGATTTCAAGGGAACTAAAGCCCGGTTTCTCCTACCGAGTTAGGGATTGGGCGGTCCTCTTATTTTCATATTGACATAAGTATGTGTCGGAATTATGATGTCATTACCGAAATTGATAATCATTATCATTAAATGGACGTTAATCCAAGGGTTGTACTCATCCGACATGTTCATGTGCAAGGAGTACAAACAAATCAGTTTAACCAATAGGGAGTGTATCGTGTTGAAAAAAATATTGGCATTGCCGGCTGTTGTGCTGGCAACTTCGGTTTTACTCGCCGCTTGCGGCAATAATGATGCGGCTTCGGACAAGCAGGCAGAGACGCCTGTTGCACAAAGCGAAAATCAAACATCCACAGAAACCACGGATGCAGCAGATCAGCAAGCGGCCGGGAGTGATTATACAACCGCAGTGGATGGCTATCGCGCATTTGCAATCGAGCAGATTGATGAATTCGTGAAGCAAACGGAGAAGTTCACGGATGCCGTGAAAGCTGGTGATTTGGAGACTGCCAAATCATTATATGCACCAGCTCGTATGTATTATGAACGAATTGAACCGGTAGCCGAGGCACTTGGTGATCTAGACCCGAATATCGATGCGCGTGACGGAGATGTGGAGGCTGCCGACTGGCGCGGATTCCACCGGATTGAGAAAGCACTCTGGGAAGACAAGACGACCGAAGGCATGACTGAATTTGCGGATACATTGCTAAGTGATGCGAAGCTGCTGCGTGCCAAAGTCGAGACGATGGACATTGATGCGAGCCTGATGGTAACGGGTGCGGTAGAACTGCTGAATGAGGTTTCCTCCAGCAAGGTAACGGGCGAAGAGGAACGTTACTCCCATACGGATCTGTATGATTTTGCGGCGAATGTGGAAGGGGCACGAGAGATCTATAACCTGCTCAAGGATGATCTGGCTGTCAAAGACAAGGATCTGAATCAGCAGATTGCGGACCGTTTCGATGCCCTTGAGAAAGAGCTTGCTCCATTCAAGGATGGTGACGGGTATGTTTCCTATGAGAAGCTGAAGGATGAGGACGTGCGCAAGCTGAGCCAGAACCTGGATGCATTGGCCGAGCCGCTGTCGAACATGGGACAGGTACTGGGGGTATAGAACCGTGACCGAGCAGAAAAAGGATTCGCTGAAAAAGCCGTTGTCACGGCGTGAAATGCTGAAGCTGACCGGTGTGGCCGGTCTGGGTCTGCTGTTAGGCGGAGGCGGTGCCAGCGGTCTGATGGCGCTGGGCCGCAAAAGCAGTCTGGCGGCGATGTCCGAGACTACGCCGGACAAGGCACTGCCCTTCTATGGCAAGCACCAGGCGGGCATTATTACCCCGGCTCAGGATTTCATCTGCTTTGCCGCCTTTGATGTGACGGCAGGAAGTGCGGATGATCTTCGCCGTCTGTTCAAGAACTGGACGGCAGCTTCCGCTGCCATGGCCGCCGGAGAGATGATCGGCGAACATAATACAACGCTGAACACGCCGCCCACCGATACGGGCGAAGCGGCAGGCCTGACACCGTCACGAACGACATTGACGTTTGGTGTGGGGCCCTCTTTGTTTGACGGGCGCTTCGGGCTGCAGGGCCGGAAGCCCAAGGGCCTGCGTGATCTGCCGGCATTCGCCGGAGATGCGCTGGACCCGCAGTGGTGTGGTGGCGACCTGTGCGTGCAAGTCTGCGCAGACGATATGCAGGTCGCCTTCCATGCCATCCGCAATCTCGCGCGCATCGCACGCGGGCATGCGGTATTGCGCTGGACGCAGGAAGGTTTCCAGCGCACAGGCCGAGCTGACCCTGCGGGTGGAACACCGCGCAACTTGCTCGGCTTCAAGGATGGCACCGGCAATCCGGATACAACGGATGCGGTGCTGATGGACCAGACCGTCTGGGCGCAGCCTGCTGACGGTCCGGGGTGGATGGCCGGCGGGAGCTATATGGCCGTCCGCCGGGTTCGCATGCGTGTGGAGGTGTGGGACCGCTCCACACTGAAAGACCAGGAGGCGACTTTTGGACGCCACCGGGACAGCGGAGCGCCGCTCGGCAGCAGCGGCGAGTTTGATCCGGTAGATCTGAAGGCGAAGTCTTCCGACGGACAGCCAATCATTCCTGCAACGTCACATCTTCGTCTAGCGAAGGGGGATGGCAGTCAGCAAATTTTACGCCGTTCCTACTCGTATTCGAGTGGACTCGATGCCAAGACCGGACAGCTGGATGCAGGATTACTGTTCATTAGCTATCAACGGGACTTGGAGAAGCAGTTTATTCCGATCCAGAAACGGCTGGCGAAGAACGACAAGCTGAATGAATACACCGTGCATACGGGCAGTGCTGTGTTTGCCTGTTTCCCTGGGACAACGAACGGCGGATATATCGGGGACACGTTGATCTAATAGAAGGTTAGATGGTACTGAACGGTTTTAGAGGAATGAGGAGGATGACAAAGATGGGCAGGATCGCGGATCGGAAGGCGCAGAAGTGGCGGTACAAAGGAAGGTTGATGCGTCCCGTGCTGATGCTGCTGGTGTTCCTGATGGTGGGGGCCGGGGGAGTTCGTTTACTGGGCATTCAACATGCTTCTGCTGAGGGGTTCCCAAACAGGGAGCAGTCTGTGCAAAAACAATTGGATGGCCTATTGCCGCCTGTGGGCAGCGCCTTGGTTGAAGCGGGACAGGGCAAGCTGGCAGAAGCAACAGAGGACGTCGCCGAATTCCGGCAACTGTGGGATGACGCCAATACGCTGGTGCCCGAGCAGAATGCAGATCAGGTTGCGTTGGCCGCCAGCGTTGTAAGTGATGCCATGACCAAAGCAGAACAGGCACTGTCTGGCAATGATCCTGATGCAGCCAAGAAAGCACTGGCCGATCTGGCCCGTGCGACCAATCAGTATATTGAGGCGTTTCAGGGTGCGGAAGAGAGCAGCGACGCAGGCCGTAAAGCGGCTGAACGGTTGTTGCCGGACGCACGTAAAAGTTTGAGTGCAATGGAACAGGGCGATTGGACCCGGGCAGAGCTTGCCTATAAACGGATCGTTACGGCCTGGAAAGGCACCGAAGCTCCAATTCGTCAGGATCATTTTGGCGTATACAGCCAGTTGGAGAAAGACATTAGCCTGGTTCGCATTTCAATGCAGGCTGAGCCCCGCAAGGAAGAACAGGCAACCGAGCGTATGCAGAACCTGGTCACGCTGCTCGCAGACTACAGTGCAGGGACGCTTAAGGAAGGGGAAATTGAGGACACAGCAGCACCCTCCGACGTTTCTTCATTGTCCGACCTGCTGAAATTACTGGAGCAAATAGAGCAGCAGATTCAGGCGGGGGATACCACTTCTGCCGCAGCGGGATTGGAGCAGTTTATCGTGGCCTGGCCTTTGGTTGAAGGTCAGGTACAGATATCATCTCCGGCTTCGTATACGGCTATTGAGAATGAAATGGCGGAAGCATCCGGTTATGTCGTCTCCAACCCGCCAAATACGGCGAAGGCTACCGAGGTTGTTTCCCGAATGATCAATCGGCTGGAGCCGTTAACGACTACCACCTCATACAATGCATGGGATGCAGCATTGATTCTACTTCGCGAAGGATTGGAAGCCATTCTGGTACTGGCTGCATTGCTCGCTTATGCCAAGAAGAGTGGCGAGACTGCGGCCCGGCGCTGGATCTGGGCTGGTGCCGGTAGTGGTCTGCTGCTTAGTGCGGCGCTGGCCGTTGTACTTTCGCTGACTCTTGCTGTGGCGTCATCGGGCAGCACACGGGAGATGATTGAAGGGTATACAGGGCTTGCTGCCGTTGTACTGATGTTGACGGTTGGACATTGGATGCATAGCAAATCGAATACCCGCTCCTGGAATAGCTATGTACAGCGACAGGTAGGTGGTGCGCTGGCCCGGGGAAGTCTGTGGTCACTCTTCGCTGTGGCGGGTCTCGCCATATTGCGTGAAGGAGCGGAGACCGCAATCTTTTACATCGGCATGGCGCCTGCGATTGCGACCTCGCAACTATTGATCGGTATGGGGGCAGCGTTGCTTATCCTGATGGTATTGGCTGTGGCGATTATTCAGTTCAGTGTACGCCTGCCTGTACGATGGTTTTTCCTGACCGCTACGCTGCTGATATATTATCTGGTATTTCGATTTCTTGGAGAGAGCATTCACTCCCTTCAAGTTTCTTCAGCGCTGGGGGCTCATGTTGCACCGAGTCTACCGACGATTGGCTGGCTTGGCATGTATCCGACATGGGAGACCTTTATTCCACAAATGGTTGTGCTGGTCTTCATGATCATTAATCTGATTCGTACAGAGGTACGTTCAGTCAAAGGAGCATCCAAGGCATCTCTGTAATTCAAGAAAACCGTATCCTTTACGACGAGTGGCTCGTGAAGGATACGGTTATTTGTTTTGCAGAGAAAATACATCTTGATCTTGGGTTAGATGGTCTGTGGATTGGCCCTCATAATCGTAGGCGTGGACTCCCGTATGATCGGTTTGGTCACAATGTGCGCGACCTGATAAGGCTGTGACGGGTTATCAATCCGGGATAACAGCATCTCCGCAGCCTTGATGCCCATCTCATTGCTATGGATATGAACTGTCGTTAATTGTGGTTCGATAATTCGCGATTCGGGTGCATTATCGAATCCGCATACAACAATATCCTTCGGAACCGTAACATTTCTAGCTCTCAACGCCCGGATCAGATCCACCGCGATGAAGTCATTGGCGCATACATAAGCGGAAGGTAACGACGCCAGCTCTGCAACCCGCTGTTTTATCCATCCCGGCTTGGAGAAGAACAGGCGATCATTATCCAAGATGCATTGGGATAGATCGACCTGCAACCCCGATTCAAGCACCGCCCGGTTATATCCAACCCATCGTTCATTAAAGCTCTTGCAGTGATTGTAATCCCCTGCAAATCCGATACTTTTGTAGCCGCTCTCAATTAACTTTTTGGTTAACTGGTATGTGCTGTGTTCATTCTCCATCAGCAGCAGATCCGCATGAAAATCCGGATAACATACGTTGGAGGCGCAATCAATAAAGATCGTGGGAATCCCCAGATCGGTGATAAGACGGGTATATTCCAGATCAAATAGTTCAATGCAAATGATCCCGTCCACGTTGGATATATCAAAATTGTTGGGAAGTGTAAGTGAATCCTGATCCACATCACGCACGATATGAATGGAGAGATTGTATCCCTCCGCACTGATTCTTTTCTCCAACCCGCTAATCAACAACGAGCCGAAGTGAGATGTATTGGGCAGGTTTTCGGTTAACAGGGCGATATTGCTTGGAGCCTTGGTTAGAACATGCTCACTGTCCATATAGGCGAATTGTTTATATTTAAGTTCAATTGCTTTTTTGATTACACGAGTTCGTGTCTCTTCCGGGATATTTCCGCTGTCATTCAATGCTTTGGAAGCCGTATTCCTAGAGATGCCCAAAGCATCCGCGATGTCCTGTATCGTGACTTTTTCTTTTGCCATCTAGCATTTCACCTCTAATGATCAAATGGTCGTCCATATTAGTATCTAAGTCAAATGTATAATAGATCGAGGCAAATAGCAATTTAATTTTACATATGCACAATTTTGTTTACATTTTAAATTTGATAATATCGCTTTTTGTATGTATTTAGGAGTCCTGTTACAAATGATGTTGTAATCAATTTTTCCTATTTTCTTACTGCTATTAAGGGTAGGGACAATTTCAGGGAATTTGATAAACGTTATATATGAAATTTTATGGACATTCAGTACAAAAACATACGAATATATCATCAAATGCACAATTATTTTTTTACAAAATGTATTGACGAACGCCTGCATTTCCTGTTAAATTGTAAATTATCAAATGAGCAATTGTAAATATTGAAAGCCCTTACTACAAACAATTGTCAACTTAAGTAATGAACGGAGGTAACACGTTGGATAACGCAGTGGACAACAAAAAGGGTACGGGAAGGGTGCTGAAAGAGAGGACATCAACCAGCTACAAGTTGCAGCAGCTCAAGAAGAATTACTTTTTATATTTGTTGCTTGCACCAGCTCTGATCCTGACTCTTGTCTTCAAATACATCCCGATGTATGGAGCCATTATCGCATTTAAGGATTTCAGTCCAATCAAGGGTATTATGGGCAGTGATTGGGTAGGATTGAAGAATTTCGAGAAGTTTTTGGCTTCGCCCAATTTCGATGTCATCTTTATGAATACGCTTAAACTCAGCTTCTTTGGTTTGATTTTCAGCTTTCCGGTACCCATTCTGCTTGCACTAATGCTGAATCAGGTACGCAAGGCCGGGGTGAAGAAGAGGATTCAATTGTTTCTCTACGCCCCCAATTTTATTTCGGTCGTCGTTGTTGTGGGGATGCTATTTATCTTCCTCTCCCCAACCGGGCCTTTGAATCAGCTTGCAACCTGGATTACTGGACAGCCGATCATGTTCATGTCTGAACCTGAATATTTCCGCTGGATCTACATTTTATCCGATATCTGGACCGGGGCAGGCTGGGCTTCGATTATCTACGTTGCCGCACTGGCCAATGTCGATCCGGAACTTCACAATGCAGCCAATCTGGATGGGGCCAATCTCCTCCAACGCATTCGGCATATTGACCTGCCGACGATCCGTCCGATTATGGCCATCGTGTTTATCCTTGCTGCGGGCGGAATTATGTCTATTGGCTTCGAGAAGGCATATCTAATGCAAACCTCGATGAACCTACCTTCCTCGGAGATCATTGCGACCTACGTTTATAAGGTGGGACTGCAATCAGGGGATTATGCTTACTCTGCGGCAGTGGGATTGTTTAACTCGGTAATTAACGTGATCCTGCTAGTGACGGTGAACCTGATTGTTAAGAAATTGAATGAAGGCGAAGGCCTCTATTAAAGAAAGGAGTTATACCCATGGTTGTTAAGCATACGGGAATGGATCGCCTGATTCTTACGTTGAATGCCATATTTCTCACATGTGCAGTACTCGTGGTTGTCGTTCCCCTGATTTATATCGTTATTGCCTCATTCATGGACCCGACTGTGCTACTGAACCGCGGACTGTCCTTCAATGTATCCGACTGGAGCCTGGACGGTTATCAGATGATTCTATCCAATCCGGCCATGATCCGAGGTTTTGGAAATGCCGTGCTTTACTCCGTGTCCTTTGCCTTGTTGACGGTTACCGTTTCGATATTTGCAGGTTATGCCCTGTCGGATGACAGGTTGGCCGGACGAGGATTTTTCATGATTATCTTTATCATTACGATGTTCTTCGGCGGCGGATTGATCCCGACCTATCTGCTCGTGCGCAGTCTCGGCATGCTGGATACGGTGTGGGCCATTATCATTCCGGGAGCGGTTAACGTCTGGAACATCATTCTCTCCAGAACCTTCTTCAAAGGGGTCCCTCGAGAGTTGAAAGAGGCCGCCAATGTGGATGGCGCATCCGAGATGAAGATTTTCTTCCAGATCGTCATTCCGTTGTCCAAACCGATCATATTTGTCCTTGCCTTGTACGCGTTCGTTGGTCAGTGGAACTCCTACTTTGATGCCATGATCTATCTGGATAATCCGAATCTCCATCCGCTGCAGCTTGTTCTGCGTTCCATTCTGATTCAGAACCAGGCCGCGCCTGGCATGATCAGTGATCAGCTTGCGATGGCGGAATTGAAACGGCTCTCGGAGATGATCAAATATTCAGCCATCGTTATTTCGAGTCTGCCGCTTATCATCATGTATCCGTTCTTTCAGAAATATTTCGAAAAAGGTGTCATGGTAGGTTCACTCAAATAGTGAACGGCCTGCGATAACAAGAAGGAAGAAGAATGATCCAATACATTCTATGGAGGTCATCACATGAAAAAAAAGAACAAGTCCAGAAAAGCCGTTACAACTGCGTCCATTTCCATGCTGTCTGCAATGCTCCTGCTCTCGGCCTGTGGCGGGGGAGGAGGCGGAGGCGGTGCAGCGAGTGAAGCCCAGTCGCCCGATGGCAAAGTGACATTGAATTTTATAACACAGAGCTCTCCGCTGGCCCCGGCTGATCCGAACGACAAGCTGATTAATAAAAGACTCGAAGAGAAGACCAATGTGCATATCAACTGGAAAAACTATACGAGTGATGTATTTGTGGAGAAAAGAAATCTGGCGGTAGCCAGCGGTGATTTGCCGGATGCCATTTTTGACGCAGGTTATGGGGATTATGATCTCCTGAAACTGGCCAAAGATGGGGCCATCATTCCACTTGAAGACCTGATTACACAATACATGCCGAATCTGCAAAAGGTACTGGAGGAAGCTCCCGAATACAAGAGTATGATTACTGCACCGGACGGCCATATTTATTCATTTCCATGGATTGAGGAGCTCGG
Organism: Paenibacillus sp. NPDC056933; assembly: GCF_042674385.1. Taxonomy (NCBI): domain Bacteria; kingdom Bacillati; phylum Bacillota; class Bacilli; order Caryophanales; family Paenibacillaceae; genus Paenibacillus; species Paenibacillus sp. NPDC056933. The sequence continues at coordinate 547,140 of NZ_JBHUQN010000003.1, forward strand.
AAGTGGCAAGCAGCGGATTCAGGCAGTGGACAACCTGCCCTGGATCAATGTGGAATGGCTGAATAAGCTCGGGCTGAAGATGCCGACCACAACCGAAGAACTGAAAGAAGTATTGATTGCGTTCAAAACCCAGGACCCGAATGGCAATGGCAAGGCAGACGAAATTCCGCTTTCTTTCATTAACAAACCCGGTGGTGAAGACCTGACATTCCTCTTTGCCGCATTCGGACTCGGGGAGAATTGGGATCATACGGTGGTTACCAATGACGGGAAAGTGGTATTCACGGCTGCTGATGAAGGCTATAAGGAAGCCGTCAAATACATTCACGAGCTGGTTCAGGAAGGTCTCGTTGATGTGGAGGCTTATCAACAAGATTGGAACACCTATCTGGCCAAAGGAAAAGATCAAAAATACGGCATGTACTTCACCTGGGATAAGGCTAACATTACGGGCATGAACGATACCTACGATGTAATGCCTCCGGTAGCAGGGCCAACAGGGGAAGTCAATGTAACAAGAACCAATGGCATCGGACTTGACCGGGGACGCATGGTCATTACCAGCAGTAATAAAAATCTCGAATCCACTGCAAAGTGGGTAGATCAGTTATATGATCCACTCCAATCCGTCCAGGACAACTGGGGGACATATGGGGATGAAACTCAACAGAATATCTTTGAATTCGATGAAGCCAAAGGCATGCTGAAACATCTGCCGCTGAAAGGTGCCGCACCTGTTGAAATCAGACAAAAAACGAGTATTTCAGGCCCGTTGGCGATTCTCGACAGCTACTATGGCAAATACACAACCAAGCCGGAAGATGCCGCATGGCGCATGGATCTCCTGGATAAATACATGGTTCCACATATGAAAGCGGAAAACGTGTATCCAAGCGTGTTCTTCTCCATCGATGAATTAGATCGTTTGTCTACGATTGAAACAGATCTTTTTGCTTACGTGCTGCGGATGCGTACTGAGTGGTATCAGAATGGGAAGATCGATCAGGAGTGGGACGCTTATCTGAAAGAGTTGGATCGTCTTGGCTTGCAAGAGTGGCTTCAGATTAAACAAGCCGGGTATGACCGAAACAACAAATAAAACAACGGGCGGAAAACAGGGGCTGTGCTAGCTTGATTTTAAGCCAATGCATTGTCCCCTCATCCAAGCTTATATGGAGGAGAAACCATAATGTCTACGGTTTTTAAACAAGATTACAGAAGTACCTACCATTTCTCGCCGAAGGAGAACTGGATGAACGACCCGAATGGCATGGTATTTTTCAAGGGAGAGTATCACTTGTTCTATCAGTATCATCCTTATGGTACAACGTGGGGGCCCATGCATTGGGGCCACGCGGTTAGCAAGGATCTCGTTTCTTGGGAAGAGCTGCCTGTGGCTCTTGCTCCCGATGAGAATGGCACGATATTCTCGGGTAGTGCCGTGGTGGATTGGGAGAATACTACCGGATTCTTCGAGGATGGGCCGGGGTTGGTAGCCATTTTCACCCATCACCTCGAAGTGGAGAATCAAAATCCGATTCAGCGACAAAGCCTAGCGTATAGTAAGGATAATGGGAGAACATGGATTAAGTACGAGGGTAATCCGGTATTGAAGCATGACTCGTTCGTTGATTTCCGTGACCCCAAAGTATTCTGGCATGAGCAGAACGAAGAGTGGGTGATGATTATCGCTAGCGGTCAGACGGTTTGCCTGTACCGTTCCCCCAATCTGAAAGATTGGGAATTCTCGAGCGAATTCGGCGAGGGTATTGGTTCGCATGACGGCGTATGGGAGTGTCCCGATCTGTTCCTGCTGAATGTGGATGGAGAGCCAAGTTTGCGGAAATGGGTGATGCTGGTCAGCATCGGTGCGGACCCTGCCTTCACAGAAGGTTCCAGAACCCAGTACTTTACTGGCGAGTTCGATGGAAAGACATTTGTACCAGACGAGGCTTCACATACTGTTCGGTGGATTGACCATGGTCGTGATAATTATGCTGGAGTGAGTTGGTCTGATATTCCTGCAGAGGATGGCAGACGCCTCTTTATCGGCTGGATGAGCAACTGGATGTATGCCAACCTCACACCAACCGAAGAATATCGAGGTGCCATGACTATTGCTCGGGAACTGGCGCTGGAGACCAGAGGGGGAGAAATTGTATTGATCCAGCGTCCGGCACACGAATTGGAGCAAGCCAGAACTCCGGTCTTGTCCTTGCAGGACGTTTCGATAGGTCATGTGCAGGAACAACTGAAAGACCTGAAGCTGGTCAGTTATGAGATTCATATGGAGTGGGCACCGAATCAGTCAATCCATTTTGCATTGAGAAGCGGGGCAGGTAACGAAACGGTTGTGGGTATTGATTGTGAACGAAATGAGGTTTATGTGGATCGCAACCAATCGGGAGTTTCTGATTTTCATGAACATTTTTGTGGTCGTCATGCAGCTCATTTGTACACCACAGAGGGGAACTTGAACCTGCGTATCTATGTCGATGAATCATCTGTAGAGGTTTTCGCTAATGGCGGGGAAGCGGTAATCACGGATTTGATCTATCCGGACGAGAGTTCCAAGGGGATTTCAATGGAGGCGAAAGTCAGGGATATCGTTATCTCATCACTGAATATTTATGAGTTGTCTCCGGTGAAGAGAGAAGGATAGGCGGATGAGAGCAAGGAGGAACGTAGTCATGCGCATAGGGGCGATTGAAGCGGGCGGAACAAAGTTCGTCTGTGGTATTGGCGATGAACACGGAGTTATACAGGACAGGATCAGTTTCCCAACGGAACATCCGGATACGACACTTTTGAAGGCTGTTGACTATTTTAGGGATAAAGGGGTAACAGCGATCGGGATTGGTTCCTTCGGTCCGATTGATCTTCGGAAAGACAGCCCGACCTATGGTTATATCACAACGACACCCAAGTCGGGTTGGGAAAATTGTAATGTTGTAGGGACTCTTCGACGCGAGTTCCCCATTCCGATTGGTTGGGATACCGATGTGAATGCGGCTGCCCTTGGTGAACTCAAATGGGGAGCAGCCCAAGGATTGCACAGCTGTGTATACTACACGATTGGCACAGGGGTTGGGATTGGTCTGATTGCGGAAGGGAAACGGGTACACGGATTGATGCACCCGGAGGGTGGTCACATCATGACGAGAAGGCACCCGGATGACACTTATCATGGATTATGCCCCTATCATGGTGATTGCCTGGAGGGAATGTCAGCAGGCCCCGCAATTGAAGCCCGCTGGGGGCGAAATGGCAGTGAATTGGCTGTGGATCACCCCGCGTGGGCGATGGAATCCTTTTATCTGGCTGAGGCCATTACGTCTTCCATTCTCCTTCACTCTCCGCAGAAGGTGATATTGGGCGGTGGTGTGATGCAGCAAGCTCATCTGTTCCCCATGATTAGGGAGCGGGTTGTGCGAAATCTGAATGGTTATGTGAATGCAGCTCAGATCACGGAACATATCGACCAATACATTGTACCGCCGGGACTTGGACAACAGGCTGGACTGTGTGGGGCCGTTGCACTGGGGTTGGAAGCATTGCAACATTCGGCGGCGTCTGTTTCATAGTTTGTAATATCAAGCTACACCTCAGGAGGGGCGCGCGGGTACAGGTTTACTTATTTTGCATAAGGAACTGTATGGTGCCCCTTTTTGAATTTTTTTGTATCTGTGATATAGAGGTGTGATATATGGATGTGCATGATCAATTAAAAGAAAAGAGGGTATGCCATGAAATTTATTTCGGGATTCATCGGGTGTTTCTTGCTGTTAAGTGTTCTCGGATCTCCTTCTGTAGGTGCGTATTCCATCCATTCTGATGAGAGTAGGGAGATGCCAATGGGTGCAAAGGGAACATCCGAAACTAATGAAATGACCGTAGAACAACCAGAGGAGGGGGCTGACATATTGTCGGACGTGTCCAAGGCAGTAACGAATTTGTCGGGTTGGAGAATGGAGGGCAAAGGCAGTCTGGAAGATACGGATGAAGGAATCCTTTTGACTTCTGATGTCGGGGAGAATGTGATGGCCATATCAGCCACACGAGCCGATAATTTTATCTACGAAGCTGACTTGATGATTCAGGATATGAAAGCGGATACAAGTCTTATTTTTCGCTCCAATGATACAGGCTGGGCTTCATATATGCTGCAAGTCATTCCCCAGGCTGGTGTGATACGTCTAAAAGATGCAAGTGGACAGCCGGGAACGTTAAATGTAGAACATAAAGTAAGCCTGGAGTCTGGAGGTATCTATCATCTGAAAGTGAAAGCGAACGGGGAGAGCCTTCAGGTATATTGGGATAATCGGTATGACCCGGTGATTGATGTGAAGGACGGTGCCTACTCGTCAGGGAATCTGGGGCTCCATGTATGGGATGGGTCGGCGTTGTTCCAGAATGTGCAGGTCAGTACCATGAATGGCAACATGGGCAAACCGATTAGCAGCATAGGCGAATGGCAGCCGGATTTGAAAGGCTATAAAGGGAATGGAAACGCTCAGGGCAAAGGAAGAGTCATTTACGAGAAGGCGGCGTCTGATTTTGTATATGAGGGGAATATATCTCTAGCAAATACGAGTACCTCAGCAGCGCTGTTATTCAGGGCGAGTCCAGACGGAGCGAGGGGATATGAAGCAGCCCTGATCAGGGAAGGGGAAGAGGTTCGGGTGCAACTGCGAAAAGCTGATGGTACCGTGCTCGCCAGCTCGGATCGAACATACCCAAGCCAACCGGGTGCGAAGCATCACGTTGAAGTTATTGCCTCGGTCGACCTTATTCAGGTGTATATGGATGGTTATTCTCCAGCGGCTGTCGAGGTCACGGACACAAGTTATGCAAGTGGTCATGCAGGGTTTGTTGTTCAACAAGGTACGGCCTATTTTCAGGATACATACATCAGCGAGGAGTCGGCGTACTATAAGGAAAACTATCGTCCCCAGTACCATTATTCTCCGATTCGGGGATCGGCAAGCGACCCGAACGGGTTGATCTATTACGAAGGAGAGTATCATCTGTTTCATCAGGATGGAGGTACTTGGGCTCATGCAGTCAGTTCTGATCTTATAAATTGGAAGCGTTTACCTATTGCCTTGCCATGGAATGATCAGGGCCATGTATGGTCGGGAGCGGCTATTGCCGATCTTAATAATGCATCCGGTCTATTCTCGGATTCGGGTGGTGAGGGTCTGATTGCATACTACACGTCTCATCATCCGGATAAACCGGGTGGCAATCAGCGCATCGGTCTTGCCTACAGCACCGATCAAGGCCGGAATTGGAAATACGCTGAAGATCGCCCGATTGTCATTGATAACCCTGGCAAGAAAGGTGATGATCCGGGAAGTTGGGATTTTCGTGATCCGAAGGTCGTTCGGGATGAAGACAACAACCGCTGGATTATGGTTGTATCCGGTGGCGATCACATCCGGTTCTTTACTTCAACGAATCTGCTCGATTGGACATTAACCGATAACTTCGGATACGGGGACTACGTTCGTGGTGGTGTATGGGAGTGTCCTGATCTGATTCAGCTGCCTGTAGATGGAACAGGTCAGCGTAAGTGGGTGCTTATGATCAGTACAGGGGCCAATCCGAAGACTCAGGGTTCTGATGCGGAATATTTTGTAGGCCAGCTGACAGCTGATGGGAAATTCCTGAACGATTATCCAGCAGGGCAGGTGTTGAGAACGGACTTTGGGAAGGAGTTCTACGCATCGATGTCCTTTGCAAATATGCCAGACCAGCGGAAAGTCATGCTTGCATGGATGACGAATTGGGATTACCCGTTTGAATTCCCTACCTCCTCCTGGAAAGGACAACTGACCATTCCGAGAGAAGTATCTCTCCGATCCACGGATGAGGGAGTGCGCTTGGTACAAACACCAATCACTGAGCTCCAGACACTACGGCAAAATCTGTATCGTGCACAACAGTTGTCGGTAGGACCAAATACCAGAAATCCGCTTGATGGTCTAACGGCAGGGGCATATGAGATTGAAGCTGAAGTGGAAATTACAGCTCACAGTTCTGTAACCGAGTTTGGTTTTCAACTGCGTCAAAGAGAAGGACAGAAAACTACAGTGGGGTACAGAGTGGATAAGCAGAGCATGTTCGTGGATCGCACCACCTCGGGTGACGTGAGCTTCTCCGACTTATTCACCAAGGTCCATGAAGCCCCGTTACAACCGGAAAATCAAAAGGTGAAGCTACGCATATTTGTAGATGAATCCTCTGTTGAAGTCTTCGGCAATGATGGCAAGGTTGTTTTCTCGGATGTCATTTTTCCAGATCCGGCAGGCAGAGCAATGTCGTTCTATAGCCTTGGTGGGGAAGTGAAGGTCAGCTCCATGAAGGTGCACGCCTTGGACAACATCTGGAGAAAGAGCACGTCCTCTAGGACGCAGGTTATTGCAGATGTGCAAAGAAGGATGGCGAATATAGGGCAGACTCAAACCCTGTACGCCACAGTTGAGGGCGGACCAGGTAAAGGTGTTCAACCGTTGAAATGGAAAGTGAGCGATCCTAAAGTGGTGCAGATCGTTCATTCTGGCAAAACGCAAGCGACGGTTAGGGCCGTGAGTGGAGGTGAAGCAGTAGTAACGGTATCGACAGCTAACGGCAAAGCTTCTGCCAAAATACCGATTACAGTATCCAGCGGCACATTCCACACCAACTTGTCTGGCTGGAAGTCGGATAAATCATCTGCCCAATGGCTTGTTTCCAAACAAGGCATACAGGGCAGCCATAATGGAGATTCACAGTATATCGCAAAGGAAACGGCAGGCGATTTTCAATATGATGCTGACCTGACGCTGGGCGCTCAAGGGGGAGCGGGGTCTATTGTATTCCGTGCCAGCGAAGATGGACGAAGCGGCTATTATCTGAATATTGACCCTAATCTGAAGGCCATCCGACTTTTTTATAAAGTGAACGGGAAAATCGAAAATCGGCAGGTGCTTGCCCAAATCCCAAGATTCATTCGTAAGGATCAAACGTATCACATCCAGATTCAAACGGACGGTCCCCGTATCCAGGTTGATGTAAACGGTGAGCGAATAATGGATCTTCAGGATGGAACGTTCGCCGAAGGGCGTTTCGGTGTTCATGTATTTGGTGGAAGTGCTTCCTTCCAGAATGTGAATGCAACCCATATGAAGAAAGCAGATTTGGGGACGGTGGTCATGGGTAACGCAGGACGTCCCGTTGCGTTGCAGGCTGTTCCATCTGAAGCAGGAGAAGTGATAAAGGTTGCTGACGAGGCAGAGAGTGCAAGTGAAGCCTTTAAATGGGTACTTGTACCGACAGGAGATGATTCCGGCTCTTACTCCATTCGAACATTGAGCGGAATGTCTCTTGATTGGGATGTAGGACAGAATCGTATTCAGCTCTATTCGTATCTTGGTTATGCGAATCAACGCTGGATCATTTCAAAGAATGAGGATGGGACGATGCGCATTACAAGTTCTCATAACGGGAAAGCACTTGGCATATCCGAGGATGGGGCGGAGCTGGTAATGGGTGAGCTTCGTCAAGAGAACAAGTATCAAAAATGGGTTTTTAAGCAACAATAATAGCGAAAAGGGATGCAAGTATCGCCAAGCGCGCTCACGGTGAATATTTACGAATTGTTTTCGCTAGTTTATACCTATCGTTCGCTTTTATGTGTTATTTTCATGTTAACTATATCTTTTGGGTTGCCTAAAATCATAGATATATGTATAATCAATCGTGTTAACACGTCGAACGTACGGTAGTAAATGATGTGGGTGAGTTCATGGAACTGCTGGACAGCAATGAGAGCAAGAAGAAGATGTGCCAGTATTATAACGAAATTTCGAAGGAACTGTTCGGCTTTGGGACCACTCTCCTGAGAGTGACCATTGATCAGAACATCGTGACCTTCTACGCGAAGCACCGACGTTCACCGCGCTCTGACGCCCTGGAAGGGGAGGCCCCCGGCTTGAAGCTGGAAGTGGACTTCCGCATGTCTGTCTTGTATAAGAAGAAATTCAGGGAGAAGTTGGAGCAACACATGGGTTTGCCAATCGAAGCTGTATTACGGGATTATGATGCGTCCACGCAATGGGCCATTACGAATGTGATATTGGAACAGCCATAGGATGGATCGACAGGTTCGATGCATGCGTTGCACATAATTCTAATTCATCATTCGGATTCCGAACAATTTCATATGATGGCGTCTGATCTTCGGATTGATTCTGAAGCAGAAACCGATGATGTACCGGCAGCGGGTGTCGCTTTCCTTTGTTTACGAAGAAAAGTGTTCTTGTTTATACAAGAATGCTTTTCTTTTTGTTTTTTTAAGTTGAACTAGCCCTAAATAACGCATGTACCCTTCGAAAATCAGAAGACCTTCCGATCGCTGTTATCCCAAGATTTCTTTTATTCCCTTTATTAAGGTAGAAATTTTGTGATAAAGGCGAACACTCCGTTTCTCCAGGTTCTTTCTGTTTTCTACGTGAAATGCGTTATCAAGCTAGTTCAACTTAATGGTTTGGGTTGTTAAATCACACATTTCAGGAGGAATCAGGATCATGATGAAGAAGTGGATTAGCGGTTTGGCGGCAGTGGCAATGACATCGGTTTTACTTGCAGGATGCGGCAGCAGTACAGAGGATGCAACAGGTGGATCAGGCAGTGGGGGGACGGCGCCAACCAAGCTGGTTATCTCCACATGGGGGTTCTCGGAAGATTTCTTCAACGAAGAAGTATTTGGTCCATTTGAGAAAGAACATAATGTAGACATCGTACTTGAAGTGGGTAACAACGCGGAGCGTTTGAACAAAATCCGCCAAGGTACCTCCAATGTCGATGTGATCTATCTGTCCGATTACTATGCACAGCAAGGCATCGATGAAGGTTTGTTTGAGAAAATCGACCGTTCCAAAATTCCGAATGTGAACGATATTTATGATATTGCCAAAGCACCGCTTGGCGAAGATTACGGCCCGGCCTACACGGTTGGACAGCTCGGAATCGCCTATAACCCGGACCTCGTTTCCAAAGAAGTGACTTCATGGTCTGATCTGTGGGACCCGGCATTTGCCAATAACCTGACCATTCCGAACATTACAGCAACAGCAGGCCCAATGGTATTGGATGCAGCTTCCCGTGTAGCCGGAAACGAAACCTTTAATGAAGATGCAGCATTTGCGGAACTGAAAAAATTAAGCGGCAACGTTGTTAAATTCTACACTCAAACTTCCGAATTCGTGAACATGTTCTCCCAGGAAGAGATCGCTGGCGGACCGATTATGGAAATGTACTTCAAGGACCTGAAAGCGGCTGTGCCAAATGCGAAGTTTGTTACACCTAGCGAGGGTGCGTATGCAGTCATGAATACGATCAACGTCGTTAAAGGCAGCAAGAACAAAGAACTCGCTGAAGAATTCATCAACTGGCAGCTGAGCCAGGATGTACAAGCCAAATCGGCCAAAGCCAAAGTGGATTCCCCGGTAAATACGAAGGTTGAATTGACTGCCGAAGAAGCTGAAGGCGTAACGTATGGAGCAGATGTGGTTGGCAAGCTGAACAAGCTGGATATGGAATTTGTGAATCAACAGGCCAAAGCATGGACTGATCGTTGGAACCGTGAAATTGCCCAATAAGCTTAATCAGTTTAGAACGAAGAGGTTGAATGGCAGTAGAGATATGGATTCTGCTCGACAAACCAAATTTGCAGCAAGCAACCATTTAACAGCGAGGAGTTGGGAATGTATGAGTGAAACGGGGAATCACATCATTCTGGATGTGGATACCGGTATTGATGACGCGCTGGCGATTCTGCTGGCTGTCAAGAGTCGGAAGCTGGACATTCTCGGCATTACCACGGTCTGTGGGAACGTATCACTCCAGCAGGCGACGGATAACACATGTAAAATTCTAGAACTGGCCGGAGCGACCTCCATTCCAGTCATTGCCGGAGCGGCTGGCCCACTCACGCGCAAGTCTCACTATGAACACCGGGTACATGGACAAGACGGATTGGGTGGTGCGCTGCCTGATCCGGCGGTGTCCAAGCGGGCGGATGAAGGCTTCGCCCCAGACTTTATCGTTGAACAAGCGAAGTTGTATGCAGGCGAGCTGACACTGATTATGACCGCGCCATTAACCAATCTGGCGCTGGCGTTAATGAAATGTCCTGAGCTACCTACATTATTGAAGGAAGTCATCTTCATGGGTGGCGTCGTACGCGGACATGGCAACATTACACCGACAGCCGAATACAACACGTATGCTGACCCTGAAGCCGCACGTATTGTACTGCATGCAGGCTTTGAGAAGCTCACGCAAGTAGGTCTGGATGTAACCCGTCAAACGCTGCTGAATGAAGAAGCCATTGAACGGTTAACTGATCCGGTATTACGTGATTATGTGGCACAGAGCACGGAGATTTACATCAAGCGGTATGAAGAAATGAATGGGATACGCGCCTGTGCCCTGCATGATCCACTGGCAGTTGGCGTCGCACTAGCCCCGGAACTCGTTGGACGCAAGTCATATTACGTGGATGTTGAAACCGCCAGCCGATTGTGCGATGGCCAGATGGTATGTGACTTTCAAAACCGGTTGGGCCAGCAGTCCAACACACTCGTCTGTGAAACGGTAGATGCCGAAGCGTTCCTTGAACTTTTTATCAACGCGTTAAATGCGTAGTTATGATCTTCACGGCATTGGGGTTAAATTTAAAAATCAATCCTTACGTATTTCGCTGCTAGTGGAGGGGACGAAATCGATTCTGAAGAAGCGAAGCGTTCGCCTTTATCCTTGGATTTTTCCTTCTATATAAGAAAAGATCAAGAAAATCCAAGGATAACAGTGATCGTAAGAACGATTCGTAACCGGAACGGCTGGTGCGATGAACATGGCGTTTATTTTGAAATGTGCGCCAGTGAAACGTGTGAATAAAACCATTTTACAAGTCAGGAGTACCGCGATGAAGAAATCAGTAATCTACTGGCTATTGCTGCCGGGGTTTGTGTTTTTGGCGGCATTTATGATCATTCCGATTGTCCTGACGATCGGATCGACTTTTTTTCAGGAAAACTCCTTCACGTTTGAAGGATACATGCATTTTTTCAGAGACCCTTACTTTTTGAAAATATTGCTTACGACGCTGCAGGTCAGCGTGGTCACCACCATCGTCTGCGTGGTGCTCGGATTCCCGACAGCTTATTATATTTCACGGAAAGCGCCGCGCCGCAAAGGCATTCTGCTGGCGCTGGCAATCTTCCCGCTGCTAACGAGCCCTGTCGTGCGCTCGTTTAGCTGGATGATTATTCTCGGACGCAAAGGGCTGATCAACAATGCCCTCGTTGGACTCGGTATCGTGGACAAGCCGCTGGATATTCTGTATACGCCGGCAGCCATGATGATAGGTTTGACCCATCTGTTTCTGCCACTCATGATCATCTCTCTGGTCGGTGTGCTTGAGAACATCGATGGTGATCTGCTCAAGGCAGCACAGAGTCTGGGTGCATCACGCTTCACGGCATTCCGCCGGGTGGTTTTCCCGCTGGCCGTGCCAGGGCTTGTGATCGGAGCTGTACTTGTGTTTGTCGGAAGCCTGACGGCTTATACGACGCCTGCGCTTTTGGGAGGCAAACAGCGCGTCATTGCGACGTTCCTCTATCAGAACGCGATGACCCTGAACGACTGGTATCTGGCCTCGGTCGTTGCCGCGATTATGATTGTGATTACATTTGTCGTGGTCGGTGTCATGAACAAAATGGCCAAAACTTTAAATCCGAAGGGGTAGACATATGCGGGAGAAACATATCGGGCTGGGCCTGTTCAGTCTGCTGGTCTTTATCTTTCTGCTGGGCCCGCTTCTGATCATCTCGGTGACTTCGTTTGAACCGGGGACGGTACTCAAATTTCCGCCGGAGGGTTTCTCCCTCCGCTGGTACGAGAATATTTTCAACACAGGCGGTTTCCTCCGCACATTCCAGACATCCATTATTATTTCCCTGCTGGGGAACTTGCTGGCGCTGTTACTCGGGGTTCCGGCTGCGTATGCACTTAGTCGTTACGATTTCAAAGGCAAGTCCGTGCTGAATGCATTGTTCCTGTCTCCGGTACTCATTCCGGGAATCGTGCTTGGTTTTACATTAATGAAATACCTGATCGTTATCTACCATCTGCCGATGTATCTGGGTCTGCTGATTGGTCACACGATTATTATGCTTCCATTTATTATTCGCGTCATCGCATCGAGTCTGTCGAGCTTTGACTTTGCGGTGGAAGAAGCAGCCCTGAGTCTTGGCGCGGGACGGGTAAGAACATTCTTCCAGATTGTGCTGCCAAACATTCGTTCAGGAATTATCGCAGCGGTCCTGATAGCCTTTCTGGAGTCCTTCAACAACGTGGACATTTCCGTGTTTATGACCGGACCGGGGGTAAGCACATTGCCAATTCAGATGCTGACCTATGTGGAAAATTATTTTGACCCAACCATTGCAGCCATTTCCGTGCTCTTGATGGTATTAACTGGACTTTTAATGTTCGTGATCGAACGGATCATGGGCGGATTCTCATATTTTACTAAACGTTAATTGGAGGCGCAGAACGCTATGGCATTGCTGACATTAGACCACGTATCCGTGGCATACGATAAGCAGACAATCCTGAAAGATTTTCAGTTGGAGCTGGAAAAAGGCAAGCTGCTCTCCCTGCTCGGACCGAGCGGTTGCGGCAAAACAACTACGCTGCGCCTCATCGCCGGGTTTCTGGAAGCATCTCAGGGCAAGTTTATGTTCGGCGGCAGGGACTACACGAAGGTTCCGGCGAATAAGCGGAACTTCGGATTTGTATTTCAGAGTTATGCGTTGTTCCCGCATCTGTCTGTCTATGACAACGTGGCCTTCGGCTTGCGGATGCGCAAGGTGAAAGACAAGGATATCGCGTCACGGGTAATGCGTATTCTTGAAGTGGTGAACCTGAACGGCTTCGAGAAACGATTCCCGCAGGAACTGTCCGGTGGACAGCGTCAGCGTGTGGCGATTGCCCGTGCACTGGTCATTGAACCGGATTTGCTGTTGTTCGATGAACCGCTCAGTAACCTGGATGCCAACCTGCGGCTGAACATGCGGGTCGAGATTCGCCGGATTCAGCAGGAGCTGGGTATTACAACGCTCTACGTCTCTCATGATCAGGAAGAGTGCTTCTCGATCTCAGACCAGGTTGCGATTATGAACAAAGGCGTGGTCGAGCAGCTCGACCGCCCGGAAACCATTTTCAAATACCCGGCGACGGAATTTGTAGCCCGGTTTATCGGGTTCCATAATTTTATTGAATTCGCAGAGCGCAGTGATGCAGGAGAAGTGATCACGCTGAAAGCGGGAGGTCGTTTGTTCACCGCAACGGCTCATCCTGGAACGGCACGTCCCGGTGCACGCAAAGGTGCGATTCGCCCGGATGATCTGATCGTTAGTGGAGATACCTCTGCAGAAGTGTTGAACGCTTTGCCAGGTATTATCAAAGTAAGCACATACCTTGGACGCAGCTATCAGTACGTCATTGAGACAGAACTTGGCGACTTCACAGCCAATCAGGAGATGGAGACGCCTTATCTCAGCGGACAGCGGGTTAATCTGATTTTCCCGCAGGACAAGCTTGTCCTTGTGGAATAGCAGCAGGAAGCAGAAGCAGCAAAAGAGGCATTTTATCAGTTGAATCCAGGTGTTCCGTTACAGTGTATGGAATGGGAATACGTGATATTGGTGCGGCATATCCAAAATGGCTGTCTCCATTCCATATGGCTAATGGTAAACGGCTGCTCTGGTTCTGGAAAATGCCCATGAAGAAGGAGATTATGCCCCATGCGTGCAGATCAACTAATTGTGAATGTACATGTGTATAACAGTTATTATAAACGTTTCGAAACGAACAACGTGGCTGTACTGGACGGCAGATTTATGTATGTTGGTTCAGGCGGGCCGGAGATGATTGAAGCGGATGAAGTGATTGATGCACGCGGACGTTACATGATCCCGGGCCTTATTGATATTCATCTGCACATTGAGAGTACAATGGTGACACCAGCAACCTTTTCCCATGGCCTGATCCGCTGCGGGGTAACGTCCATTGTAGCGGAACCGCATGAGATGGCGAATGTGTTTGGGCTGGAAGGTGTGCAGGAGATGATGTCGGCCAGTCGCGAGACAACGGTGGACATGTTCTACGCTATCCCAAGCTCCGTTCCGGCGACGCCAATGGAAACAACGGGTGGTTCCATCGAAATCGAAGACATGGATGTTCTTTTGGCTACTGGAGAGATTATCTGTCTGGGTGAGATCATGAACTATGTGGATGTCATCCGTGATCCGGAATGCAAGACTAACCAGATTCTTCAGCATATTCGCAAAAACTATCCAGATCTTGTGATCGAAGGTCATACCCCGAAATTACTTGGAATGGATCTGCACCGACTGATCTATGCGGGCATCGATTCTGATCATACCCATCAGAGCATTGAGGGATTGCAGGCGCGAATTGCGGCAGGCATGTTCATTGAAATTCAGGAAAAATCGATGACGCCAGAAGTCATGGAATATCTGATTCAGCATGATGTCGCTCAGCATTTCTGCTTCGTAACGGACGATGTTATGCCGGATTCGCTGGTGGAACGGGGGCATTTGGATCATATCGTACGTAAGGCCATTCGGATGGGTATGCGCCCCGAAGATGCGATTTACGCTGCAACCTCAACCCCAGCATCCCGGATGAAAATGACTGATCGCGGTAGCATTGCCCCGGGCAAAGTGGCGGACTATGTGCTGCTGTCCAACTTAGATACACTTGCAGTAGAGCAGGTATACAAAAATGGCCGTAAAGCTTATGACGACTACGAACCGTACAAGCAGGACCGGATTAGTGGACAGTTCCCACCTCACTTTTACAAGAGCGTGCAATTGGATCTGCTGGGAGCCGAGGATTTTGCAATCCGTTTGTCTGATCCGAAGGTGAATGGGCAACGTGAAGGATCAGACTCGGATGCACAGTTATCTGAAAATGGTTTAAACAACTGCCGGGTTATGATGGTGAAGGATGGTTCAACCTTTGTGGAAGAGCATATTGCACAGGTCCAGGCTGCGAATGGTGAACTGCTCTGGGAAGAGAGCGAGTATGGACAGATTGCGACCTTTGAACGTTATGGTGTGAACGGCAATCGGGCACACGGTTTGATTGGTGGAGACACGATCAAGCGAGGTGCCATTGCGACAACATATTCACATGATAACCACAACCTATTGGTCGTAGGACGCAATCGTGAAGATATGATCCTGGCAGCTAACACGGTGATTTCGAGCCATGGCGGGTTCTGTGTGGTGGAAGATGGCAAAGTATTGTCTCATCTCGAACTTCCAGTGGGTGGCATTTTGACGGAAGAGCCGCTGGCGGTAGTGTCACACCAAGTGAAAGAGCTGCGTGCAGCGATGTTGTCTCTTGGTTATGTGCACTATAACCCGATCATGTCCATCAGTACCCATTCCCTTGCGGTAAGTCCGGCTCTAAAAATTACCGATCACGGCCTAATTGATGTGAATGCAGGCAAGGTTGTACCGTTAATCGTGGAATCGTGTTAATTATAAAAAAATGGCGACACCCCATTTCACAACCATCATGTTGTGAGACGGGGTGTTTTTTTTATGTATACCTTTAGAGACGGATTTTCTTACTTAGTATGTGGAATTTGTTTCTACGGTGTGTCGTCCATATAGGTAGTTATTCTAACTTTTTATACTATTTTACAAAATAATGGATAAAAAAAGTAACTATTTTCCTTTTTGGGTGTCTATATATGTGAGGGAAATCCTCAACACTGGTTATAAGGAGCGTGAATGTTATTAAAATTTAATAAGACTTGGTTAATTGGGGTACGTTTGCTCTAAGCTTCAGCTTAATGGGCAACTTGTCAGGAGAGCAACTCAGGGCAGGAAAAGAAATTCAAATTCAGGCCTAGTAGCATTCAGTTCTATAATAAACTCCCAGGTACACCGGACAACGAGAAGAAAAAGCCCTCATTGACATGCAGATGCTATCGAACTGGTATCTAAGCAATTGCATACAGATGGTATCAATCTTGAAGAGGAAATGTTATGACGAAATATTATAAAATAGGAGGTTTTTTTATTATGTTAAAGGCGAAAAAGGTTTTTTTGCCAGTATTAATGATTTTGTCTATTTTCTGTTTAAGTTTATCTCCAAATTTGAGTGTTACAGCACAAGCGGATAACAGCCAAGATTTTGCTGTAGTTATAGGTAATGAAGCCAAGGAATTGATCGATGCAACGCTACATGGAGTAGAAGCAGGTGAAATTGAGAATATCGCCCCTGTGTCTGCTTTTGATTTGGAAAAATCGAGTGTGTACACGGTTGGCGGTGGAGTTACGGTTGTTACAGTTCCTTTGCATGGGGATTATAGCCTTCCTAGTAACGTAACAGTATTCTTCGATGAGGATAATACCGTATTGCAGACAAATGAACTGTTGGTGACCAAGAATGAGGCAGGAAACTTCCGAGTTGAGACGTATTTGAATGGATCAGTTGTTAAATCCGTGGACACTGACAGACCTTATATCACAGATGAAGAAATACTTGCAGAAGAGCCAGTTAACTCTGGAATTCAACCGCAGAGCGTAGGCGCAGTGGCAGGTTGTCTTGGAGCAGTGCTTGGCATTGGTGGTACGGCGGCTTATATTATTGCGGTTGCGTGCGGTGGTTCGTGTGCAGTACCGACACCCGTGACTGCTCCGATATGTGCTGCATGTATTGGTGCATATGCAGTTCTTGGTGCTGGTGGTATCGCTGGAGCAGTAGCTTGTTTCAATTACCTGTGAGGTGATTCGATGAACAAGATTTTAGCGTTCTCGATTTTGGGAATGGGTTTAACTGGTGCCGTTTTAATCATCTCAATTGCTCTGTTGTTTAACCCCCCAATAGGAAGTGTGTTGAAGATGGTTACTGCTGCTTCAACATTATCTTTTATTATATTTGCTGTCTCGGCTTTGGTATTTCGACGGCGATTAGATGATGAAACAAGAGAGTAATATATTTATACTTCCTCAATTTAGGACGAATGATTCCCAGTAGCAATCCTAACAATGTTTCTACTCAAGAAAAAAAGCATTCTTCTTCAGGAGATGCTTTTTTTTCTGCTTATCTTCAGAAAATAATGAAAGATATCTCCTCCAACATGCATTCTCCCCTACAAGCACCCATGCCAGAAAATAGAATCCTCTGTTTTAAAATATATAGAGTTTGTTTCTATTGAGCTGTGTCCGGCTCTAACCTCAAATATCTTACTAATGCCCCTGATCATCTTGTAAACCTGATCAATTTTTATTTTTTTAAGATTTGCCGATTCATTTTCTTCCAGCTCCCTGGCTTTACACCATAACTGATTAAAGAGCATCAGATCCGCACAGTGGCTTTCAATACCTTGGTTTTCCATAACAGTCCAATATAGTTCTACATCTGCCGCATCCTCTTGCCAATAGAGTTCTATAATGGGCATAAACCGTTCTGCAAGTCCGTTGTAGTATAGGATTAAAAACTAACGGAAGAGATCCTACAAGTAATTCATTTCTTGGACGGGGCAAATGGAAACATATATATTAAGTAGAGAGAATGTTTAGAGCAACGGCAGGAGGATAAGCAACGATTATGGAAATAACAAATGCTACTAAAGCCATCTTTTTCGATGTAGACGATACCTTGTATGACCACTTGCAGCCGCTGCGTGGCGCATTACAGCAAGTTCTTGGTCTACCAGATGATTTCCCGTATGGGGAGGCATACCATCGCTTCCGTTATTATAGCGACTGGCTGTCTGCCCAAGAAGATTTGTCTGCTGTACCCGAACCGGGAGCGGTAGAAAGGATGCGTCATCGCAGATTTGAGCTGACCATGGCGGAATTTGGACAACCCTTACAACCGGGCCAGGCTGAATCACTGCAAGCACAGTATTTGAGTAGACAGTTTCAGATCCAGCCCTTTGAGGGAGCGTATGAACTTATTCGAAGACTTCTTGCAGAAGGGCATACGGTAGGGTTAATTACCAACGGAGAAGGAAAACATCAGCAGCGGAAGCTTGAAGCGCTGGATGTATTCAGCCTGATTCCCGAGGAACGGATTTTCATTTCGGGTACCTTAGGTTACGCCAAGCCGGATCGCCAATTGTTTGAGCACGTAAACAGACAGACAGGAACGGATTTCAGTTCCAGCTATTATATCGGCGATTCCTGGCGCAATGATGTTGTTGGTGCCGTCGATGCCGGATGGAAAGTGATCTGGTTCAACCATCGCGGGGCTCTACCAGAATCAGAACATCAGCCTCATCATGTTGCGTGTAGTTATGAAGAGGTAAGCTGCATCCTCACATCAGAGTTGGTTCAACAATAAGCTTGCTATGCGTTGGCGCGGTCCTGATCCCTCATTGAGGGTCAGGGCTGTTTTTGTTGTTGTATACGATGTGAGAATCGTCATTGTATATCAGTGTAATTCGAGGTATAGATACTATGTCTACACGTAATGAATCGCTCTTTCAACATTGACCAAAGATGAAGGAGGACTTCATGTAATCTTCATTTGAAAGAGTAGGCTAAAGCCTTCACAACGGAGATGGGCAGTGTTATAATTAAAACAAGATTTAGATTAAGTCTAAATTAAATAAGCGAAATTAAGCTTAAACCAAACGTATGCAGCTTACAAACGAATAACAATTTAAAAATTCAATGTGTAATTCGAGAGGGGATAAATTCCATGAGCACAATCCAAACTACAAACAATACTTTTACAAACCATGCCACTGAACTTCAAGAGGTCCTGAACCGCCAGATCGCAGGTTGGTCTGTACTGTACACCAAATTGCACCACTTCCACTGGTATGTGAAAGGTCCTCATTTCTTCACACTGCATGCCAAATTCGAAGAGTTGTATAACTTGGCTACAGCGAATATGGATGAAGCCGCAGAGCGTTTATTGGCAATTGGTGGACGCCCGGTCGCAACGATGGCTGAACAACTGCAATTGTCACCTGTTAAGGAAGCACAGGGTCAATTATCTGCTGAACGTATGGTTGAAACGGTAGTTGCTGATTTGCAAGCCATGGTGGAAGTCATCAATGAAGGTATTCATGTTGCGGGTGAAGCTGATGACAATGCGACAGAAGACATGCTGATCGGTTTCACTGCTGGATTGGATAAAGAGGTCTGGATGTTAAACGCATTTTTGGGTAAATAAGCTAAGTTACCCTGCATCCTGACAACGATATGTAGAGTCCGTGAACAAAGTGCCCGTTCGCTTACAAATCCGGTGTGCTTGCCGTATAATGATGGCATTCAAGATGTATAGATTGGTGGAGTGAATAATGCGGACAGACCTGGATGAACTGCGGGATGAAGCTGAACGGTTTATATATAGATGTTATGAAGAGCTGGGCCATACGCGTGAAGACGCGCAGGCCCGGCTTGTTGCTGTTTTGGACGAAATTGAGCATACAGGCACATATGTGCACACTGCGGATGAACTGGAACATGGCTGTAAAATGGCATGGCGGAACAGCAACCGCTGTATCGGGCGGCTATTCTGGGATAAACTGCGAATCGTTGATGCGCGTCACGCGGATACCGCTGAATCAGCAGCGGATGCTGTGCTGCACCACATAATAGCGGCCTCCAACAGAGGCAAGATTATTCCAATGATTACGATCCTTCCACCTGATGGACCGAACGGAGCACCCGTGCGGATTTGGAATCACCAACTCATCCGTTATGCCGGATATGAGACGACGGAAGGCATTATGGGTGATCCTGCATCTGTTGAGTTGACGAAGGTGGCAATGTCGCTTGGATGGCAAGGAGAGGGCACGCCATATGATGTGCTTCCACTCATTATTCAGGTGAAGGGACAAGCTCCGGAGTGGTATTCTGTGCCCGAGGAAGACATCGTGGAAGTGAGGATCGAACATCCGGAGCATCCCGAGATTGCTGAACTGGACATGCGCTGGTACGGTGTGCCGATGATTGCCGATATGCGGCTGGAGATTGGCGGCATATCCTACCCAGCAGCACCATTCAATGGCTGGTATATGGGGACTGAGATTGGTGCACGCAATCTGGCGGATACGTTTCGGTATAATAAACTACCAGCGGTGGCGGCAGCCCTTGGCCTGAATACGTCGAGTGAAACGACACTTTGGAAGGACCGAGCTTTGGTAGAGCTGAATGTAGCTGTGCTGCATTCGTTCAAGAAGGCTGGCGTCAGCATTGTGGATCACCACACGGCGGCGGCTCAATTTGCCTTGTTTGAACAGCGGGAAGAGAAGGCCGGGCGCGAGCTGACAGGTGATTGGGTTTGGCTGATTCCGCCGGTGTCGCCGGCAACGACGCATATTTTCCACAGTTCCTATCGCAATGATATTGTGAAGCCCAACTTTTTTCGTCAGGATCAGGCTTTTACCCTGGATGGAGGATTATCTGGAGCAACAATGGAGAACAGTATAAAACAGAATACAGAGCAAGTGAATCGCCAGCTACAGGACGAAGATTCACCGATGAAATGCCCGTTTGCGCATTAATGTGCAAGCGGGTTATTTTTTGCTGTGTTTCCATCAAGCGCAAGCTCTAAAATAGGAAATAAAGCTGAAGATTCTTTCTCTATATGGAAATGAATTGCACTTCTATAATAAGGATCGAGACTTAATATAGGAGGCCTACCCCATGGGTTACATTGAATCGCTTCGAGAAATGGTTGGCAATGCACCCGTTATTCTGGTGAGACCGAGTATTTTGATATTGAATAAATCAGGTGAAATTTTGTTGGTTCGACATGTCGACAATACCTGGGGAGTACCGGGTGGTTTTATGGAGTTGGGCGAATCGGTGGAAGAGTCGGCGAGGAGAGAGGTCAAAGAAGAGATTGGAATACAGATCAAGAAACTTGTGCTATACGGCGTCTTTTCGGGGAAAGAGTTATATACGAAATTAAGGAATGGGCATGAATATTATAATGTGGTCATTGGTTATATTTGTACGGAGTTCGAAGGCGAGTTGAAGCCCGACGGGGTGGAAGTTCTTGAAGCGAAGTTTTACAAGCCGACGGAATTGCCTGAGAACACAGACCCTTATTTGAAAAGTAAAATCGAAGAAAATGCACTACATATAGCAACTTTATTAGGAGTAAATAAATGAATGGAGGCTGCCCACTGATGTGGGCAGTCTTGTGCGTCTACACCCGTTTCGATCTGTAACGGCTGCGCATCACAGCCTGAACGGCAATGGCAGCAGCAATCAGAAGCAGATTGAACACAAACACGGTATACAGCGATCCACGCTCTACAAGCAGGGCAGCAACCAAAGGAGATACAATCGAGCCGATCTCGGCGGCAGAGACGATTTTACCTATGACGGAACTTCTGCCCTGGTCCGGGATATGATCCCCAATATGAGCAAAGAACGAATCCATGTAACACGCACCACCAACCCCGCCGATCAGCATACCCACGTACACCCACACATAAGAAGATGTACTCAGGAAAACGACCACCTCGATGCCAATCATCAGCATGCCGAACATGCAGAGCAGCAGGCGATCCCCCATCCGATCAGACAAGTAACCTGCTATAGGGGCAGCCGCAAGTGTAGAGATTCCGGCTACGGTAAAGGCAAGGCTGGTCGCAAACGGGTCCCAGTGCATGATATGAGTCGCATACAGCGCAAAATAAGTCAGAAACACGGCATAGGCGCTCATCTCCAGGAAATGAACCGTGCCGTAGCCGATCAGTTGTTGCCGCCGGGTAAGTCCGGTGGGTGGTTCTGAAATGGTTGGGCTTGGTGTATCGTTTACTGGAGAAAGGGTGTAATTCATATTCATATTCGTTTTCGTTTGTTTTACAGCAGTTGAAATCACGTCTGAGGCCTGACTGCTCACCTCACTTTCGGATGCAAGACCTGCTTTTGTTGCGGACTTTATCCCCATTGCCGCACCCACAGCCATCAAACAGCACAGCGTAACAAGCAAAAAGGGTACCGACAACGGCCAGTGCAGCGCAAGCCAGCCGCTAATGACCGGACCCAGTACCATACCTCCGCCCTCACTGCTGCTGATATAACCATTGTACAGGCCGCGGTTATCGACATTGCCCCCGTCCCCGATAATGGAGCGCACGACGACCGTTAGTCCGGTCGAAGCGATCCCTTGCAGCAGCCGCAGCAGGCCGAATAGAAGCGGCACAGAAGATACAGCGAAACCGCCCATACAGACAGCAAGAAGCAGCAGCATGGCAATAAGTGCCCGTTTGCCCCCGATTTTCCGATAGAGCGCCGCAGCAGGCACCCCACCAATTACCTTTCCCACATAAAAGAGTGCAAAAATAACCCCCATCATCCAACCGGACAGGCCGAATTCCTCAATAAACAAAGGAAAGAGGGGGAGGATCATGAAACCGCCCATCTGACTCAGAAAACAAATGATCATCAGTAAAGGCAGGTTACGGCGAATATCCACCAACAAGACTCCTTTCGCACAGAAACTGAACTCCGAATCTTCCTTCAATCGCTCTACAAGGATGCGTAGATATCGACATATACCCGTAATGTATGCTGCATTTGTGTAAATAAGAAGAAATAACACAGAGCGTTTACACCAAAAGCATTGCGGATATAGCTGAATCATATATAATAGATGGGATTTGTAATGAAGCATGCATCAAAAGAAGTGTACAGGCTCAAGGTATACCTCAAGTTTAAAGGGGGCGAAATGAAGCATGTCAGAACAACAACCGATTATCCGGTTCGACCGGGTGACCCAGCAATACGATCAGGATGAAGCCGTATTGAAGGAAGTCAGCTTTGAGATTGAGCGGGGTAAATTTTATACGCTACTCGGCCCGTCAGGCTGCGGGAAAACAACAATATTGCGCCTGATTGCCGGCTTTGCGGAGCCGACACAGGGCAGTATTTATTTTAACGGTGCACTGATTAACCGTGTGCCTGCCCACCACCGGCAGGTGAATACCGTATTTCAGGATTACGCATTATTTCCTCATTTGAATGTCTTTGAGAACGTGGCTTTTGGTTTGCGGATCAAAAAGATGAAAACGGCTGAGATTCGCAGCAAAGTGTTGGAAGCACTCAAGTTCGTCAATCTGTCCGGTTATGAGAACCGTGAAATTGGCGAGATGTCCGGCGGACAACGGCAGCGTGTCGCGATTGCGCGTGCGATTGTGAATGAACCCGAGATTTTGCTTCTGGATGAGCCGCTCTCGGCACTCGATCTGAAGCTGCGGACCGAGATGCAATACGAGTTGCGCGAGTTACAGCAGCGACTGGGCATTACGTTTATTTTTGTCACGCATGACCAGGAGGAAGCCTTGGCGATGTCGGATGAGATCTTTGTCCTAAATGGTGGCGTCATTCAACAGAGTGGCACGCCCAATGATATCTATGATGAGCCGATTAACCGGTTTGTGGCGGACTTTATCGGTGAATCGAACATTGTATCCGGCAAAATGAAGCAGGACTTTGTGGTGGAATTCGCTGGCGCAGAATACGAGTGTGTCGATCAGGGTTTGCAGCGGGACGAGCCTGTGGAGATTGTGATTCGTCCAGAGGATATGGAGATTACAACCGAGGAACAGGGCAAGATGCAGGTCAACGTGGACTCCCAGCTGTTCCGTGGGGTGCACTACGAGATATCGACCTACGATGACGCGGGTAATGAGTGGTTGGTGCATTCCACGAAGAAAGCCGTGGTAGGCGCTCGTATTGGACTGTATTTTGATCCGGAAGCCATCCACGTCATGCGCTTTAACGAGACGGAAGAAGAGTTCGACAAACGGCTGGAAGCCTACCAAGAGGCCGTTCATGCAGACTAAGGCGAGTACACGCAATGCGTATCTGATTCCATATGTGTTATGGATGGTGTTGTTTGTAGTTGCTCCGGTTCTATTGGTGGTGTATTACTCGTTCTTCGATGTGGAGGGCAACTTCACGCTGGGCAACTATGCCCGCTTCTTTACACCTGTGTACATGCAGATGACCCTGAGTTCGTTTTGGTATGCATTTCTGATTACAGTGTTCTCGCTGTTGGTCTCGTATCCGACGGCATATTTACTGACCCGTACGAAGCATAAGCAGCTATGGCTTCTGCTTATTATTTTGCCAAGCTGGATCAATCTGTTGTTAAAAGCGTACGCCTTTATCGGCCTGTTCGGCACGTATGGCCTGACCAATTCCCTGCTTGAAGTGGTGGGCATTGGCACAAAGCAGATTCTGTTCACCGATTTCAGCTTTATCTTTGTCTCGGTGTACATCTTCATTCCGTTCATGATCCTGCCCATCTTCAACGCACTGGAAGAGATGAACCCATCGCTGATCTATGCGGCACGGGATCTCGGGGCTTCGTCCTGGCTGACGTTCCGCCGGGTCATCTTTCCGCTGACAATCAGCGGAGTGAAATCCGGCTGTCAGGCCGTATTTATTCCGGCGTTATCGTTGTTCATGATAACCCGCCTTATTGCGGGGAACCGGGTAATTACGCTGGGAACAGCGATTGAGCAGCATTTTCTCGTCACCCAGGACTGGGGAATGGGTTCGACGATTGCCGTCTTTTTGATTATTGCGATGGCGATCATTATGTTCCTGACTGGATCAGGCAAGAAGGAGGTGCGTAATGGGAAGAAACGGAAAGCTGTCTAACGTCTATCTGGCCGTTGTATTCGCCATACTGTACGCACCGATCGCGTATCTGATCTTTTATTCCTTCAACAGTGGCGGGCACATGCGCGGCTTCGAAGGATTTACATTGGAATGGTACAGGGAAGTATTTGCCGATACCCGGCTGCTGATCATTGTACTTAATACGTTTATTATTGCGCTCCTGTCCTCGGCGATTTCGACGATGCTCGGTGTGGCAGGGGCACTGGCGATCTACCATGTGCGGCGCAAACGGACCAAGAATACGTTGCTGTCACTCAATAATGTGCTGATCGTTAGTCCGGATGTCATCATTGGTGCCTCCTTTCTGATTCTGTTCACCATGATTGGTATCAAGCTTGGATTTACTTCCGTATTGTTGTCTCATATTGCGTTTAGCGTGCCGATTGTCGTGATTATGGTACTGCCAAAGCTTCAGGAGATGAGCCCGACATTGATGGATGCGGCGCGCGACCTGGGTGCCGGATCATGGCAGATCCTGACTCGTGTAGTGCTACCCTATGTTAAACCGGGGATTTTTGCCGGGTTCTTCATGGCCCTGACCTACTCGCTGGATGACTTTGCGGTAACGTTCTTCGTTACAGGGAACGGGTACTCTACGCTCTCTGTAGAGATTTATTCCAGAGCAAGGCAGGGCGTGTCATTGTCCATCAATGCGCTGTCCACGCTGCTGTTCCTGCTCACAGTGCTGCTGGTGGTTGGCTACTACTTCATTAATCGCCGTGCAACACGGATACCACCCGGAGGGAAGGGGCTGCGTCCATGAAGCAACTGGTACGGACATTTGTCATTGTATTTGTGGCTGCCTTTGCCCTGATGATTCTGGCTTCCTATCTGAACAAAAGTCAGGGGTATTCCGGTGGCAACACGCTGACCATCTATAACTGGGGCGATTATATCGATCCCGATCTACTGGCTGAATTTGAAGAAGAGACAGGCATTAAGGTCATCTATCAAACATTTGACTCGAATGAAGCGATGCTGACCAAAATTGAGCAGGGTGGAACGACGTTTGATGTGGCGATTCCATCCGAATATGCGATTAGCAAAATGAAAGCAGAGAACCTGCTCGTTCCACTCGATCATAGAAAACTGCCTAATCTAAGCAACATCGACCCACGGTTCATGGACCTGTCCTTTGATGAGGGCAACAAGTACTCCATCCCTTACTTCTGGGGAACGGTGGGCATTGTGTACAACCCTGAACTGGTCGATGGGTTAACGTTTGAGAGCTGGAATGACCTGTGGGACCCGCGTTTGAAAAACCAAATTCTGCTGCTCGATGGTGCTCGAGAAGTCATTGGTATGGGGCTGAACAGCCTCGGTTATTCACTGAACGATACGAACGAGGACCATCTGCAGGCAGCTCTGAAGAAATTGTCCACCTTGACGCCTAACGTCAGAGCCATTGTCGGAGACGAGATCAAAATGCTGCTGGCCAATGAGGAAGCGGCGGTTGGACTTGTATGGTCCGGGGATGCGTCGGAGATAATGGATGAGAACGACAAGCTGGATTACGTGGTTCCCGAGGAAGGCTCCAACCTTTGGTTCGATAACATGGTCATTCCGAAGACCGCGAGTAATATTGAAGGCGCACATCAGTTTATCAACTTCATGTTGGACCCGGATCATGCGGCCCGTAACGCCGAATATGTCGGGTACTCCACACCAAACGCCGAGGCATTGAAGCTGCTGCCAGAGGATATTTCGGAGGATGAACGATTCTATCCAGATGAGACGCTGACAGGAAAGCTTGAGGTGTACGATAATCTGGGCAAAAAAATGCTGTCGCATTATAATGATTTGTTCCTCGAATTTAAAATGCATAGCAAATAGGTAATATTTAAGTGAGATATATCGGATGAACATGAGTTCCATGTAACGTCCAACCCGCTAACGAATCTTCCGCACCTTAATGGGCTAATTTGTGTGGGTTACGAATGTTAACGAACTTCAGCGAAGCTATTTTCCGTAAAACAGTTACCAAACGGCAAATAAGCCGCTTCTTACGAAGAATAGCATCTCTCTGATTCGTTAAAACTCCAATGGGAGTAAATGATCACCAATAGCGCGTGTACAGTTCGTTAGACTTGGAAAAGGAATAAATAGGGGTGCTGCTCGTCATTTCAATTGAATGACGAGCAGCACCCCTATATTTTTACCCTACCTCAGAGCAAATAGCTCAGGTGGTTGTCTTATCTTTGTTTACACAATAACGGAGGGGACAGAACAAACGAAGGAAGCGAAGCGATCGCCTTTATCACCGGATTTTCCCATGCTAGATGGGATTCAAAAAAATCTGGGGATAACAGCGATCCGAAGTTGTTCTGTCACCGCAGTGACCAAGTGGAACGATTAAAAAATAACTACATGCGCTTTTTGCGTCCCACAATGATCCATGCCCCGCCCATAATCAGCACAATCGCCACGAACGGCTGGATGAAGGACAGGCTGCTAAGCATCGTGCCAATCGACATGACGGCGAAGAACAAAAGTGATATAACCGTCAGTATGTTGATTGGGATCAGCAGCCATTTGTTACGGCCGCCGAACCAATACAGTTCAAACAGGCCTACCGCTACCGCAAGAATGAAGCCGGGCCACATCGTGCTCCAGTTATCAAAGAGCATGGCGATCTGGCTGACAACGCCTGCCGTGAGCAGGATACCCCCTGGAACCAGCAATCCAACACCTCTGCCAATCATGGAGAAGTACAGCCAATGGAAGAACAGCCCCAGTGGAATGACAAATAGGGTGGGCCAAAAATTGGCAAAGATTGTGCCTGGACCCAGTGAACCTCCCTGGTTCAAGATCAGATACACGCCGAGCAAAATAAGCACAGGCGCAAGGATGGTGCGTTTAGCCATGATATCTCTCCTTTTCAATACAAGATCAATTCCCGAACGGTTGTATGTAGAGCAACTACTTTCGTTATTCACAGCATACCATGAACCGCAAAAGGGTATCCTCGGTCTTTGGAGTTAAACTAAACCTAGACCAAAGTCTAGGTAAAACATCCAATCAATATTCCCCTTAGCAGGATTGAAGTCAGAATTATTCAGCCACGGGCTGAATCGGCTGTTTGAGACTCGAACGGTATTGTCCAGGCGTCTGTCCGGTCCACTTTTTGAAGGCATTCTGAAACGCGCTTTGCTCCGAAAAATGTAAGGCATAGGCAATATCCCCTACCGAATAGGTTCCCTTCTGCAAATATCGCAATGCCATTTCCTTGCGTACCTGTACGGATATCTCATGATATGTTGTATCTTCTTCACGCAATCGGCTCTGAAGTGTGCGAATACTCACGCCCAGATGCTCTGCGGTGTGTTGTAATGTGGGAAAGAAGGTTGGAAGACACTTCATCATCCACCGACTTACTTTGCTGGAGAAGGATTGTGACGAATGAAGCTCATCTTTGCTTTCCTGAGCCATGGTTTCAAAGACCTTCAGCATTCTTGCATCCGAATATAATACGGGCTGATCCAGAATGTCTTTGTGCATTCGCAGGAGTGTATGAGTGTCCCCGAATCGCGGCTCTATTCCGAACATGCCAACATAAGGAGATAGATCGCCTGAAGCATCGGGGGCTTGATGACTGAACCGAACCTCTTTCAGCTTCACCCGGCGATTCGCCAGTTTGCTGATCAAATACACCATCGAGACAGCCATATCTTCCACACAATGACGAGACATTTGCTTCTCCGAATGTTGCAAAGACAATTGAAGGATCAAATCCTCACCGCTTACTTCCCAACTCAGATTGAATCCGCTATACAGAATGATGTTATATCGTTGATAAGCAGCGAGTGCATCTCCAATCGTCTTGGAATGCATCATGACGTAACCGGGAAGTCCCAGGTCCGCGAAGTCCAGCAGTTGTCCCTGGTTCAATCCAAAATACAGATCATCGGAGTATCGGGCAGCACACTGCATAATACGTTCCAATTCTTCAACTGGAATACGGGCTTCCGGGTTCTGCATCATAGCAGGATCTAAGCCAGCGTACTCGAAAAATGCTTCAGATTCGTACCCTTTGTTCACCAGCGTCTTCATGATCGGATACAACATGGAAATCGAAACTCCGTGGTTGTGGTTGCTCATATTATCCCCTTTTGCGCGAATCAGCAACATTTCCGCGCCGTTGATCATTTGTTTATGTATGCGTTCATTCTATGCTTGTGATATGCCTGCTTCTTCGGCCTTTATGAATATGATTATACAGGAGGAACAGATGTATGAAATCAAATATTCTGGTGATTAATGGCCATCCTGATCCGCAAAGTTACTGCAAAGCACTATCGGAAGCCTATGTACAAGGAGCACGGAAATCAGGCAGTTCTGTGGAACTGATCGACCTGAGCCACATTGAGTTCAATCCTAATCTTCAGTATGGGTACCGACAGCGAACGGAGCTGGAACCTGATTTGGTGAGAGCACAGGAATTGATCCGATGGGCGGATCATCTGGTATTTGTATATCCAACGTGGTGGGGTGTGATGCCCGCTATTTTGAAAGGGTTTATTGATCGGGTATTTTTGCCCGGCTTCGCGATGAAAGATCGGGAGAACTCGCCTCTGTGGGACAAATTGCTGAAAGGAAGGTCTGCCCATATCATTGTGACCATGGACACACCACGCTTGTACAATCTACTTATTTACAGACATGCAGGGCACCGGGTCATGAAATCCAATATTCTCAAATTCTGCGGGATCTCCCCAGTACGTGTAACTGAGGTTAGTCCAATTAAAGGCTCCACTGAGGCGTTCCGTCTGAAATGGCTGAATAAATTGATGGAGATGGGCATGAAGCAGGGTGGCAGAAGTATAGCCCGTGATAGTCAGTCAGTGAATTCCAACCAACAAGTTTAGCGCAACCTTTAGCAGCCATGTAGTTAGCTATGTTACGTTGTTTGCTATGTAAAGAAGCCCACTCCGCGAAGAGTGGGCCTTTTTATATTATAAGAACAGGGCAATCCCTTATTTCACCACATCCGAATGCTTCTTGCCCCAGCTGTTCACGCCATCATCTTCGATAATCGAGATGGCTGCATCGGCGATGTCCGGATCTGTCATTAACTTTTCCTGGATACGGAACTTGATATCATCTGCATC
This sequence comes from Paenibacillus sp. NPDC056933, assembly GCF_042674385.1. Classification (NCBI taxonomy): domain Bacteria; kingdom Bacillati; phylum Bacillota; class Bacilli; order Caryophanales; family Paenibacillaceae; genus Paenibacillus; species Paenibacillus sp. NPDC056933. The sequence goes on from NZ_JBHUQN010000003.1 coordinate 577,006, forward strand.
GGCAAGACTCAGTCCTTTGGTCAGTTCAATCAGACCCTCGACGTGGTAATAACGACCTTCCTGAATAATGCGCATCATCTGGATATCTGCAACATGAGTGTCCGCCAGAATGGTCTGGGATACTTTATCCTCAACATCCTGTGGTGCTGCTACACCAATCAATCCGATCATATTGTCATAACCGACGCGGAAAGCGACAGCAATCATCAGACATCCAATGATCGTCGTCACGATTCCATCGAGCAATGCAAAATTGGTCAAGGCAATGACTACAACAGAGATCAGTGCGAGTGTCGCACCGAGTACCGCTACAATATCTTCGTAAAATACAAGGCGTGTTGGCGGTGCGGCGCGTCCTACATTTTTGATAGCAGCAGGGAACAGGGCCAGGCCTGACGCTTTGGGCGCGCGTGCTTCGTGTAGAATTTCTTTCATCGCTTTAATCAAAATGGCTCCATCGATCACAATGTTAAGCACCAGCACGCCGATGTTAATCCAGATACCGCCGGAATGAGCAGCCGGATGCAGTAACAGATGAATCCCTTCATGGATCGTTTCATACGCCATAATGGTCACAACGATAACGGCAATCATACAGAAAATGTTGATGACCCGCCCGAATCCGGTCGGAAAGCGGCGTGTAGGTTTTTTCTCGGACAACACACTCCCGACAAAGACAAACCCTTGGTTGATGGCATCGGCCAAAGAGTGCATCGCCGAGGCGAACATGGCGCCACTGCCACTGAATAGAAAGGCTCCTCCTTTGCACAGTGCAAGCACAGCGTTTCCTGCCATAGCTACAGCCGAGGATGTGTTTCCCTTTTTGACGAGAGACATTAAGCTCTCAGACTTTGGTTGATCAGCCACTTCGAATGTTCCTCCCAGAAAGATGTGATAGGTGTAGAAAGAGTATTCCTTAATTACAGCTTGGTCATTTCCACTAAATGTTATTATAGCTTGCTTTACAACTCCCAGCATTATGCAAAAAAGGTCATATCAATAAAAACACCCGTGCGAGTTCGCACGAGTGTCTAGTTATTTGTATATAAGGTGTTATATCAGTCGATCAATCAAATTTCCAGCAAGACAGGCTCAGGTTGCCATACTGATAGGCTTTGAACAGGAGGGATGCCTGCTTGTTCTGATCTCCCGCACCCATGGCGAGCAGCAATGGTACAAAATGCTCTGGCGTAGGCACGGCTGCTTGGGCTGATGGTGCCAGCTTGTCATAGGCGAAGAGGGACGCGGTGTCCCAGTTCACCAGTTTGTCATGCAGCCAGTTGTCAAACGCCATAGCCCACGGATCCACGCCGCTACTTTCCCAATTCAATCGACGCAGGTTGTGTACAGTTCCGCCACTACCAATTACGAGAATGTCTTGCTCACGCAAGGTAGCGAGCGCCTGCCCAACCTGATATTGCTGTTCACCCGTCAGATAGCGATTAACAGACAAAGCAATCACGGGGATATCCGCATCTGGGTAGAGCAGGCGCAGAACGACCCAGGCACCATGGTCCAGACCACGTACGGAGTCGCTTTCTACTGGAATACCAGCTTCTGTGAACAGTCGCTGAATCTCCGCTGTTGTCTCTGCATGTCCTTGAGCAGGATATTTAATCTGATACAGCTCGGGCTGGAAGCCGCCGAAATCATAGATGGTCTCATAATTGGCTACCGAAGAAACCAATTGAGTTGTAGATTCCCAGTGAGCAGAGAACAATAAGATCGCTTTGGGTTTCGGCAGTTCCTGTCCAAGTTTTTGCAGAAATTCAGTGTATGCATTTTCCTCCAGTGCGAGTGATGGTGCACCGTGAGCGATAAACAGGGATGGCATCATTATGAATTCAGTCCTTTCGGGTCTTCGGCAGCCAGCTTGGCATCCGTCCGAAGCCATTGTTGAAATTGTTGATATAAGTCGGGGGTGACTTGGTGTCCACCGTGATATGGAACATACGTAACGTTATGGGTCTGTTCACGGAAAAAGCTGGCGTTATCTTCACCGAGTTGCAGCGGGAAGAGATGATCCTGATCGCCATGCGATATAAATACAGATAACTCCGAGTCAGGCTGTAGCTTGTATTCGTCTTTCACAAATTGCGGAATGTAGCCACTCATGGCTACGATCCCCTTGATGGCATCTCCCATCACCAGCGAAAGGGTCATCGCCATAATGGCTCCCTGACTGAAACCGGCGATGTAACGCCGTGCGGGATCAATTGCATATTTGGCGGACAGATCAACAATTAGCTGTTGCAGTCCCTGAACAGAGGCGTCGAACAATTCCCGGACGGGATTGCCAATGCTTTTAATTTGAAAATAAGCGTAGCCGCTACCCTGAACAATAGGCCCCCGTACGGCGATGATAATAAAATCCGACTGAAGAGGCTCCATCAAACGAAGCATATCCTGTTCATCCGAACCCATGCCATGCAGAGCAAAGACCACGGGATATGGTTGTGCTGTATTGTAATCGGAAGGAAGCCGAACCTCGTAAGTCAATGAATAATTCAATGCAACCACCACCTGAGAAGAAATGAGTAATTAAAAATAAAGTTCACTAATATGAAATTAATATTTGTATTGATGAACAAAATTTATCATGATTCCATTGTAGGGTCAATATTTTTTTTGTATTATGAAAATATGTTCCGTATAAGAAATATGTAATGCTCTATAACGATTTATCAGGCGGATCGCCAAAGTAATCCACATATTACTCCCAAGGACGTGATACTAATGGTTAACGGAATCGTACCTATTCTGAGAATATTTGATGAAGACAAGGCGAAAGAGTTCTACCTGGAATATCTGGGTTTTCGAATGGATTGGGAACATCGGTTTGAGGCAGATTTGCCGCTATATATGCAGGTATCTCTGGATTCCATTCAATTGCATCTATCCGGACATCATGGCGATTGTACGCCTGGAGCGGCTTTGCGAATAGAAACGGATGCGCTCGATGCATTATGTGAGGCGCTCAATCGGAAAAAGTACAAGCATTCCAGACCTGGCATTACCGACACACCGTGGAATCTAAGGGAGATGACGGTAATAGATCCGTTTGGCAACCGGATTGTTTTTTATGAACCTAACGCGGAATAAGATTGAGTATTGAATATACAGATCAAAAGGGGAGGATTGCAACATGGATATTGGTCTAGCCATTCGTACGATCCGCAAACAAAAACAGATCACCATCATGCAAATGTGCGAGGGTACGGGGCTATCCAAGGGGTTTATCAGCAACGTGGAAAATAATAAAACATCACCGTCCATCGCGACGCTCGAAAGTATCGCGGATTATCTGAAAGTGCCACTGCCATACTTGCTGCTGTCACCGGAACAGCGGATGAACGTGGTGCGCAAGGATGAGCGCAAGGAGACGACTGCCGGAAGTGGGCAGATCAAGGTACAGCATCTAACGGCCAAGGGCGCCATGCGCATGTCCATTGTGGAGCTGCCAGCAGGTGCATCGACTGGAGTGAATAAGCACGCCGGAGAAGAGAGTCATCTGGTTCTACATGGCCGAATTCGCGCAGAGCAGTGTGAGGATGTAGAGATTTTGGAGGCGGGGGATTCATTCAGTTGGAATGCCGTCGTTCCCCATGAAGTGACCAATATTGGGGAGGAGCCCGCGGTAGTACTGATCGCCGTGTCCAAGGAGTTGGATTTGGACCATTTGTGGAACGCATAAACAGAGCATAGTGGAATGGAGACATGATTTTGGCTGCTGAATATGTAAAAGGCCGCCCATGAGGTTTCTCGGGCGGCCGGATGGCGACGGAGTGCATCATTAGAGATGGTTGCTTCCGTCATTCATTGTTCTTTATAAATAAATGGTATGACTACTCCCACTTATTGTGGATTAGTTGTCCAGATGCCTGCGGCTTTAACAAATACACGATCTGACAGCTTGAGCGTCGCCAAAGCCAGTTCAGCTACGTCTTCCGCTTGCATCATGCGGTCTTCGTCTCCAACTTTTAGTCCGGCATTGGTTGCCAGTTCCGTGTTCACTGTACTTGGTGTTAGCGCAGTAACCCGGATATTGGATTTGCGTACTTCCTGCATCAGGGATTCGGTCATGCCGAGCAGTGCAAATTTGGAAGCACAATAAGCTGAGCCGGTAGCGAATCCACGCTCGCCTGCGGTGGAAGCGATATTGATAATGCTGCCGCAGCTTTCCTTAATCATGCTTGGCAGTACAGCACGAGTTACATAGTATGTACCCATGACATTGACATGCAGGATGCGCTCCCACTCTTCCGGGTCCATGTCCAGCAGTGTGCCGAAGCTTGCAATGCCCGCATTGTTGATCAGAATGTCTACTGCACCAAGCTCCATCTCAATGGCAGCAACGGCTGCTTCAGCCTGAGTGCGATCCGAAATATCCGCAATGGCGCTGGTCACTTTTACACCATATTCCTGGCTGAGAGATTGCTGGAGAGCCTCCAGATCGGAGGCCGTCCGAGCGATAAGTCCGAGATGTACGCCTTCCTTGGCAAGTGCTTCAGCAATAGCACGGCCGATACCTTTACCGGCGCCAGTGATGACAGCCGTTTTATTTTTAAGTTCCATGTGGGTAACTCCTCCTTAGAATTGGACTAGCATTTAATTATACTATATTACCCACAGTTCGAATATTTACTTCATGATGAATTAACATTATTGTTTGATTTTGATGCTGCCTGAGGTGGTACGAGCTTTGATGACTTCACGGCTCACCATCGGGGATTCAGGTACATTCACATCACCGGAAGTGGTCCGTGCGTCAAATATTCCGTCAAAATCGGGCGCCGCCTGTATGGAAATATCTCCTGACTGTCCCGATACGTCAATTGGACCGGAGACTTCTTGTTCGATCTTCACACTGCCGGAAGTGAACTCCACATTTGCTGCACCGTTTAGTTGCATGATTCTTGTGTCTCCTGACTGTATACGGCTGCTCACATCTCCGTTAAGCCCATCCAGTGTAAAACTTCCGGAGGTTTGTTTGACTTCCATATTTCCTGCAATGGCCGCGGCTTTAATGTCTCCTGAAGTTAGATCGAGTTGAATGGTTGGTACGGTAATGTCCTGAAGGTGAATGCTTCCAGACGTGTTGTTAAGGTCCAAGGTATTGGCATGCAGGCCTTTCAGATCCAGATCACCGGAAGATGAGCTGATGTTGACTTCATTAAGCTGATGTCCTTCTGGTAAAGCGACTGTGATAGTTTGCTGCAGATTATTCCAATAAAGGGTGAAAAATTGCAAACGAGGGCGCTGTTTTTGGGATAATGTAAAGGTCCCATCCGATAACGTAGCCTGCTCAAAACTTTCGATTGTTGCGGGGTCCCATTTGCCGTCTACTTCAATGTAGCTGTTCTCATCCGGGCTGGCTACAAATTCAATATTTGCGCTAAAGTTAGCATTCATCTTAATATTTTGCAGCTCATCGTTTTTGAAATCCCATCTTTTGGAGTAGGCTTCTCTCTGGTCTCCGAATTGAACTCCGTATATAGAAGTTCCAAGCAAGCCGATACCGATACATATAACGGCCAAAGCCAGCCATTTTTTGGTGTTCATGATTAGGCATCTCCTTTCATTGTCTTTTGATTCCATCTCAAGTACTGGAGAGTGACCAGCTTGAAAGATTTGAATACCCTCTTTGCTGCAATGGCGAATAGAATACCTACACCAAATGCAGCAATCGAAACGAACAGTTCAGCATAATCGAAATGATTAAGGAACAAGAAGTCCACTGCAGCAGCAACGGGGGCCAATACCAGCAAGGAGAGGCTGGCAATTACAAGCCATAGCGACCACAGGGTTAGACCGAGAGGGATCGCGAGGATCAAATTCAGGAAAATCAGGCCGATGCCGGTGAAAAAGTTGCGAGCTGCTCTGTTGTTATTCTTCGGCGGGCGCAATTCTCCATACGTTGGCGCGTAGAACGGGTCAGAGCCTGGCGTTTGTGCATCATACCGATCCCCGAGCGCTTCTTTTGCAATCTCTAAAGGATGGCCCAGTTCACGAGCAATCTCATCTTCCCGTTTTCCTTCTCTCAATCCCATCTCAAAATGCTGATCATAATCAGCGAGCAGTTCTGCCCGTTCCTGCGGGTCCATCGGTCTTAGATGAACCTCCATTGCCTGCATGAATTGTTGTCTATTCATTGTGGGTACCTTCCTCTATAAGATTTGCGACATTGCGCACAAAACTATTCCATTCACTCGTGAGGGTCTTCATATAGTCACGACCGGTATCGGACAGTTTGTAATATTTACGCGGCGGACCTTCACTGGATTCCTGCAGATAAGTCGTACAATAGCCATCATTGACTAATCTTCGCAAAAGGGGATATAGAGCGCCTTCCGCCACTTCGATATGCTGTGATACAGCCTGAGCCAATTCGTAGCCGTACCGGTCCTGGCGGTTGATCAGCACGAGGACGCATAGTTCCAGCACCCCTTTTTTAAATTGAATATTAACATTCACTTGGGTTCCTCCTTGTTGCTCTATCCAATCACTAGTGTGTATTGTTCAGTAGTCGTAAATTAAGCATAGCATCCGGTACTGTATAATGCAAGGTAGTGATTTAAAAATGGTTCCGTGTCACGATGTATTGCTGACAAGGGTTTTCTTCGTTTACTCTCTAATTTACCTATAGATCAGCATACGCAAAACCCGAATCGGTTACTTCCGTCTGAGGACGGATTCCGATCCGGGTCTATGGGATGAAGATGTATAACGATTGGCATTTGCAGCTTTTGTTATTCCTGTGCTTCCAACACCTTGAGGTCTTCAACGGCAGGGCCTTCAATGACTTTGCCAACGTAGTCGAAGCGTGAGCCATGGCATGGACAATCCCAGGAGCGTTCCCCTTCATTCCATTCCACCTCGCAGCCCAAGTGGGTGCAGGTGGTGTCAACCAGAAAGAGTTTGCCGCTCGGGTCCTTGTAGGCGCCAGCACGTTTGCCGTCATGGCGAACAACAGACCCTTCATCGTTACCGAGTTCTCCGACGTTTTTGTGAATAATGCCCACTTTGCCGGAAATCAGTTCCTTGGCTACATTGGCATTCTCTACAATGAAGTTCTTCACTCCAGGATCTGCCTTGAACCTTGCAGGATCGAATACAGCCGCGTAAGAGTTGTCCCGTCCGGTAATTCGATCCGAAAGAATATGTCCAGCCATCGTTCCTGTGGTCATGCCCCATTTGGCAAAACCCGTAGCTACATAAACACGTTCATGACGTCCGGTAATCGGTCCGATGTAAGGGACCTTGTCGAGTGAAATCAGGTCCTGGGCCGACCAGCGAAACGGAATGTTGTGAATGCCAAATGTTTCGGCCGCATAGCTCTCCAGACGTTCATAATGACCAAACGTGCAGATGCCTTGTCCCGTTTTGTGATTTTCTCCTCCGAACAGGATGTGTTCCTTGCCTTCATAGATCACGGTTCGAAGTGAACGATAAGGTTCATCATCCGAGAGGTACATCCCACCAGTAAGCGGCTTCTGAGGCTCAACAAGAACTGCATAGGAACGCTCGGCATGCAGCCGTGAAAAATAGAATCCGGGGTCATAAACCGGGAAATGGGAGGCAACAACGACATGATCAGCTGTTACGGATGGACCATTGCCATATGTCCGCAAATGCAGAGAAGCGTCTTCTTCCACATCGGTCACCGTTGTATGTTCATAGATGCGTACACCTTGCTGGACCGCCGAATCGAGCAGATAATGCAGATAAGCCAGCGGATCAAAACGAGCCTGGCCCGGCATTCTGATGCCTGCTCTGGACGGGACCGGGATGGGGAGTGGATCGACCCATTGACCAGGAATATTGAGCTTGCCATAGGCGGTCAGTTCAATCTCCAGCTTCTTGAGATTCTCCTCCGATTGAATGTAGACGTAGGCATCTTCCTCCGCCCACTGGCAATCGATCTGTTTCTCTTTCACCAGATCGCGCATCCACTTGGCGGCTGTGGCATTACCTTCATAATACATGCGGGCCTGTTCTTGTCCGAAGTGGTGCATTAATTCATCGAATATCACACCATGCTGTGCGGATACTTTGGCGGTTGTATGCCCGGTTGTGCCATCCAGTACTTTTCCGGCTTCAAGAATCACCACACGCATGCCTGCCTGGGCCAGTAAATAAGCGGTGGTAATACCTGCTATTCCTGCACCAATAATGGCTACATCGGCCGAGATGTCTTCCTCCAGTTTAGGAAATGCATTAAATTCATGAGTATCCCGCCACAGGGATACAGGAACGGGGGGCAGACCTGACGTGAACTGATGATTATCGCTCATTCGTTCTCCTCCTTGATCATCTTTTCTTCTATTAATTCGTTTGTTATTCAGCGCACCTGATTGTACTCTTATCCATGATTACCACACTGTGCCAGAAAAAAACGATGTCTGTAGACATTCCTGTGGAAAGTTCACATTTTTCTGTGAAGCACCCCTGTATTTTTGGTCATACATGCTATATGATGGATTTACCGAAATCGTTTTAGGAAATGAAACGAACAGTTATTACTAATGATAAAGTCCTTGTCGCAAAAGGTTATATCTTCGAATTATGAGGATGGATACATCAAGATTACTTTATCATTTTTTATTGATTATGTATCCGCTATCATAACGAATAAACCAAGAGAACCCAAAGGAGATCCCCATATCATGACCAACCAAACGAAATATCCCTTCCAGGATACAACGCTCGAACTGGATACACGTGTAAAGGACCTTGTGTCCCGTCTTTCGGAAGATGAGAAAATCGAATCGATGCTGCAATACCAACCAGCAGTAGAACGTCTGGGCATCGCGGCATATAAACACGGCACAGAAGCAGCCCATGGCTTGGCCTGGCTTGGTGAAGCCACTTCTTTCCCGCAGCCGGTAGGGCTGGCGTGCACATGGGATGCGGACCTGATGAAAGAGATTGGCTCCGTGATCGGAGACGAGGCACGTGTATTTTACAAGCGCAATCCGGCTGTGAATGGTCTCACCCTGTGGGCACCTACAGTGGATATGGAGCGTGATCCTCGTTGGGGGCGGAACGAAGAAGCTTATGGTGAAGACCCGGAATTGACAGCTGAGCTGACTACAGCGCTGGTTAAGGGAATCCAGGGCGACCATCCGAAGTATTATAAGGCCGTTGCCACGTTGAAACATTTCCTTGCGAACAATAATGAAGTGGATCGCGGCAGTGGTTCATCCAGCATTGATCCGCGCAACATGCGTGAATATTATCTGAAAGCATTTGAGAAACCGTTCAAAGAGGGCGGCGCGCAGTCCATGATGACCGCATACAACTCGATCAACGGTACGCCAGCATTGCTTCATCCGTTTGTAAACGAGATTGTGAAGGGCGAATGGGGCATGGATGGCTTCATCGTGAGTGACGCAGGGGATGTCATGGGGATCAAGAACGATCATAAATACTATGATTCCCACACCCAAGGTACAGTAGAGTCTGTCAAAGCTGGTATTGACAGTATTACCGATGATGCGGATCTGTCGAAGCAGGCGCTGCGTGAAGGGCTGGAGCAAGGCACACTCACAATTGAAGACATTGATCGGGCATTGTTCAATACGTTCCGTGTGCGTTTCCGTCTGGGTGAATTCGATCCGGCTGAGGGCAATCCATATGCTGCAATTGGCGAAGAAGCGATGATGACGGAGAAAGCAAAGGCCCTGTCATTGAGAGCAGCGAGAGAACAAGTAGTATTGCTCAAAAATGATCATGAAACGCTTCCGCTGGATAAAACGAAATCCGGCAAAGTGGCTGTTATTGGTCAGCTTGGCGGAACAGTCTACCGTGACTGGTATGCAGGTACCATGCCGTATAGTGTATCCCCGCTTGAAGCGATCAGCAGCAAAGTAGGCGGCGACAAGGTTGCATTCAAAGATGGCAATGACCGTATTACATTGACTTCCGTCGCAAGCGGAAAGGTTGTCGGTTTGGGTGAAGGGGAGAAATCACCGGTCATTGCTTCAGGAGATGCCGAGACGTTTACGTTGACGGACTGGGGTTTCGGGAGTTACACGCTCAAGGCAGACAGTAACGGTAAATATCTGACGACGGATGAAGAGACGGTTACGGCATCAGCGGATGAAGTATACGGCTGGTTTGTAAAGGAAGTATTTCATCTGTTGCCACAAGAGGACGGAAACGTAGGGCTGACCACTTGGAACGGTAAAACAGTAACGGCTCCCAATGGCGGAAATGATGCTTTCGCAGTATTCGAAGAGTTGAAATCATTCGGTGCTACGGAGATGTTCAAAAAGGATATTGTGGTGAATGGATTGGAGGAAGCTGTAGCGGCTGCGAAGGAAGCGGAGACGGCGATTGTATTTGTCGGCAACAATCCACTTGTAAATGGTAAAGAAGAGATCGACCGTCCAAGTCTGGATCTGGCTGAATCCCAGCAGCGTCTGGTCGAAGCGATCTATGCAGCGAATCCGAATACGGTTGTAGTTATCGTGGGAAGTTACCCTTTCACGTCCAACTGGGTGCAGGAGAACATTCCGGCTGTATTGTATACATCCCATGCTGGACAAGAATTGGGGAATGCTGTTGCTGATGTATTGTATGGCGATTATGCGCCGGCAGGCCGTTTGAATATGACGTGGGTGCAATCCGCAGATCAGCTGACTGATATCAGAGACTACGATATCATTCAATCCGGACGTACGTATCAGTATTTTGAAGGTGAAGTACTGTATCCATTCGGACATGGATTAACGTATGCATCGTTCAAATACAGCAATTTGGAGCTGAATCCGGCCCAAGCTGGCGTGGATGAGACAATCGCTGTGCATGTGGACGTGACCAATACAGGAGCGATCGCCAGTGATGAGGTTGTGCAATTGTATGTGCGTGCTGGACAGTCCCGTGTAAAACGCCCGCTCAAAACGTTAAAAGGTTTCCGTCGACTTCATATTGAAGCTGGAGCTACGGTGAAAGTCAGCTTTAAGCTGCCCGTTCAAGAACTGGCAATCTGGGATGTGACCCGTGATCGTTATGTCGTCGAAAACGGCACTTATTCGGTTATGGTGGGCAAATCTTCCTCCGATATCCAGCTTGTTGCAGACCTGACGGTACAAGGGGAGACGATTCCTGCCCGTAATCTGAGTGTAGCCACGCGTGCCGAGAACTATGACGCATACCTCGGTGTGGATCTGGATGAGAGCAAAGAAGGCGGAACATCTGTCCGTGTGATTGGTGAACAAGGATGGATTGCTTTCAAAGATGCTGATTTTGGCAGGGGTGTAGCTTCACTTGAAGCCCGTGTGTCGGCAGAACAGGCAGGTGCAGTATTGGAAGTTCGGTTGGGCGCATCCGACGGTACGCTGGCAGGGCGCGTGGAATTGGTTCAGGGCGAAGCCCAACAGTGGTCCACGGTTCGGACAGACCTTAAAGGGGTATCAGGTCAGCAGGATGTATACCTTGTGTTATCCGCAGGAGTGCGTGTCAGCCATTTTGAGATTCGTTAAGTTAGATAGGAGATTAGTAAGGAATAACGAATTGGAATAAGCGAATGAAATAATGAATGACGAAAAAGCCTCCGAGTGTACTCGGAGGCTTTACTGCCTTGTAACGATTGTCTGGCCAGCCAGCGTTGCCTCGACATCTATAATCCGTTGATTGCGGCTGCCGCGAAAGGGTAAAGACACATCACGCTCAGCTGCGACATAAGGTCCATCAATAATGACGTCACATAGCCGGGATAGCTCCGCTCGTGCCGGGTCTGTAATCAGTTCCTCATATACAAATCCCGTATAGGCCCATACGGTCAGATCAGGCCGGGCATCCCGAAGCTGCCGAACCCAGGAGGTACACTCCGCAGCAGAGAAAAAAGGGTCACCTCCGCATAACGTAATCCCTTCCAGCAAGGGATGAGTGATCACTTCATGCAATATCTGCTGCTGTCGCTCCTCCGTAAATGGCTCACCAGCCCGAAAGCTCCACGAATCAGGGCTGAAGCAGCCCGGACAGGCGTGGCGGCATCCACTGATGAACAACACGGCACGCAGGCCAGTACCTTCATTCACTGATTCCGGGATATAACCATAGAGATTCACTGATGTTTCACCCGGTCTCGCACTTCGGCCTGCTTCGCTGCATTGAAGCGTACTTTATAGTCACCGGTCAGATATCCTGTCACCCGGCGCAGTCGCTGGAAATGCACGTGGTTTTCATGAGCCTCACATCCAGGACATACATCTCCAATTACGCCCTCATAGCCACAGGAAGGACAGCGATCAATCGGATGATTGATAGAGAAATACCCGATATCCTGGGCCAGCGCGTATTGCACGATTCGTTGAAAAGCTGTGGTGTTAGCCCTCACATTCCCATCGAGTTCGACATAGGAGATCGCCCCGGCATTACATAATGTGTGAAAAGGAGCCTCCAGCTCAATCTTGCGATAAGCAGGAAGGGTATGATAGACCGGGATGTGAAAGGAATTGGTGTAGTATTCCCGGTCATTGACTCCGGCAATGCTGCCGTATCGCTCACGATCAATTTTGGTAAACTTTCCGGATAGGCCCTCGGCGGGCGTAGCAAATAAGGTGATATTCAGGTTATGCTGCTCACTCATACGGTCACAGAACTCTCTCATCGTACGGATCACATTCAGCGCTTCACGATGTACATGGAGATCTTGTCCATGGTGACGGCCGTATAAAGCGGTCATACACTCAGCCAGCCCGATAAAACCGATGGATAACGTACCATGTTTCAACAGGTCGGCAACCGGTTCATTTGGAGCCAATCGTTTGCCGCCTTCCCATACGCCTTCCCGCATCATGAAATCCGATGCTTTGGCAGGCTGTTGCATCTGGATATGATAACGGTGCAGCAGTCCGGCAGCTGCATTGTGCATGACGGATTCCAATGCAGTATAGAAGCCAGCCCGATCAGCGACGGCTCTTGCTCCCTGACAGATCCCATAGCGAATGCCGAGCTTGACCAGATTGATGGTATTAAAGGACAGGTTGCCCTTGCCGCTCTGGCGATTGCGTCCGAAGCGATCAGCCAGTGTGCGTGTACGGCATCCCATCGTGGCAATGATTGTATCAGGATCATCCGGTTGGTAATAGGGCAGGTTGAAGGATGCATCCACATTGACAAAATTCGGATACATGCGACGTGAAGAACAGGTCACAGCGAGCCGGAACAAGTCGTAATTGGGCTCACCCTCGCCCTGATTGATTCCTTGCTTGCACTGAAAAATATGTTGTGGAAACACAGGAGTTTCCCCGTTGCCGAGTCCCCGAATCGTGGCTTCCAGCAGCGACCGGGACACCAGCCGGCCTTCTGCCGAAGTACACAGACCGTAGTTCAGCGAAGTGAACGGAATCTGTCCGCCTGCACGGCTGCTCATGGTATTCAGGTTATGGATCAGGGATTCTGCAGCCTGTTCCGTCTCCAGTTCCGTTTCTTCCTTGGCAAAGGCAAAGGCCTGTGGACACCTCTCCTTCGCTTCAAGGCTATCCAGATGCAGCTGCTCATCCTCAATTAAGGCATTCTCCCCAAACAGTCGCTGTCCCTTGCGGTAATGCTTGCGGAACGAGCGTTTCACATAAGGGGCCAGATCCCAGTCGATTTTATTGGCGGATACGCCGCCGTACTGACTGTTCTGCTGAGACTGAAAAATAATGGCGACCAGTGCCATCGCAGACATGATGGTTTGTGGCGTGCGAACCGAACCGTTGCCCGTATTAAAGCCGGAGGCCAGCAGACGGTCAAATGGGATAAAGATACAATTGGTCGTACCAAGGGCATACTGGTCCAGATCATGTACATACAGATCTCCGTTCTCCACAGCTAGAGCGAGTTCCTCTGGCAGCACATGACGCAGGGCATGCCACTTGGCGGTCTCCGAACCTAGCCTGCTCATCTTGCCGCTAAACGAGTCTCCGTTCAGATTGGCATTCTCTCTCAGGGTATCGGCATCTTCAGCGCCGATAATTCGTCTTCCCAGATCGGATAGCAGGTCGGATGCCGGGGGAGAGGTGGTCTCAAGCACGTTCATATCAGGTTCCTCCTAATAATGGGTTTGTATATTAAAAAGACTCGTTGATTACTATATGTTGATTGGTACTATCCATTTATAAACCATATATAGTTTTTTGGGTGTGATAATCATCACATGTTGTAGGCTCATGACACGCAAGGTCGGTGGTCTTGAAGGATAAAGGTTTCCAAAGGGGAAGGGTAAGCGTATAATTTCTATTTATCATGCGAATGCCATAGACAAAGCGTGGAAATGGATCGAAAACGTGCAGGGAAGCAACTGGTCTAGCTTTCCGTATTTAACCATGCCGTTCATACCACATTTCCTGTGAGAGGAATAAACGTGGTATCCATTCGTGATTCTTTTTGATTTCTGCGGTGTTAATTATATATGAATAGGTTGTGACAGCTGATTCAGAGCGTTAGGACCCTCGTTACTCGAATGGATCATTCTGTGCAAGACGGAATAGAAGTGCAGCTAAGACAAGAGGGGTGAACCATGGGAACGGTAGGCATTACAAGGGGCTTCTATGAAAATATACAGGAAGCCGCGTCACATATAGTCGACGTATTAAGCGGCATCATGAAGGTGAATACCATTTTCGTCGCGACGAATGATGGAGTGACCAATGTCATTATGGAGGCTTTTAACCGCAAGGAAGAGTGGATTGCCAAGGGTAGCGAACTTCCTTTTGCAGCTTCATATTGCAGCCTGGTATTGAGAGATAAGGGCAATAGCCTGACCATCACGGACACATGTGAACATCCGCTGACGAAGTCAATGGATGTAACAAGCGGACTGGGTAATCGTTTCTTCGTGGGTATCCCGATTATGCGGAGATCCGGGGAAACGTTCGGTACCATCTGTCTGATGGATGATCCCGATTATGTTATCAGTGAAACGGATATGAAAACGTTGGAAGCGATGGCTGTATTTCTCGGTTACGTCGTGGACCTGGAAGATACGCTGCATGTTCAGAAGCAAAAGCTGAATGATTCGGAGCAATTGCAAGAACAGTTGCAGGCAGAGAAGGAACGCGCCGAGTCTGAAGCAATGACCAAGTCGCAGATGCTGTCGCTGATGAGCCACGAGATTCGTAACCCGCTGAACGGCATTCTGGGATTGACGGATCTGATGCGTACACCGGATATGTCGGACGAGCAGGCCGAGTATGTGAACATGATCGAAACCAGCGGAAACATTCTGCTCTCCCTGTTGAACAATATGATGAATTTTAACATTAATGATGCAGGTGAAACGGTCGTACATGATGATCCATTTGATCTGGTAGCGACGATTGAGAATACGGTCTATCTCTATGCGGGGCTTGCGACGAACAAAAACATTGAGCTGGGATTGAACCTTGGACTGAATGTTTCTCAGGTTTTTGTAGGGGATGAAATCAAGATTGGACAATTGCTGGCACACGTCATTCAGTATGCCATAGACTCGACACGCACAGGTTCGGTATTGGTTACGGCAACCGTGGATGGTGGGGATGCAGAGGAAACAGGCATGCTTCAACTGAATGTGAAGTACACCGGACGAATGGTATCATCGGACCAAAAGCTCAGATCATTTAACAATCTGGACGGACATATAAGTACACAAAAGCTCGTGGGAACCAATCTCGGCTTGGCAGTCAGCCAGAACCTTGCCCTCCTTATGAATGGCCGTATTCAGGTGTATGGCATAGGAGACAAGGAAACCGAATTCGAGATCAGCCTGCCACTTCGCAGACATTGGGAATTACCCCAGCTTGCCAACATTCAGCACCGATTGAAGGGTAAAAGGGTATTGCTTGCAAAGGACCCCGACATTCTCCAAGGGGTCTCTTCCCTGATGCGCAGATGGGAGATGGATGTGCATATGACCTCGGTGACAACCGAGGCGTATGGCTGGATTCAAGATGGTTTCAAGCCAGATGTGGCCGTTGTGGATATGGGGCTGCTAGAGGGTGGTGCTGTGGATTTCGTGCATGATCTGAAACGTTTGATTACAGACTCGCCAGTTATTGTTTTGATTCCATATGGCATGCACATCGATCCGCATGAAGCGGATGTGTTTGATGCGGTCCTGACCAAGCCGGTGAAGCAGGCGGATTTATTGAATGCATTAAGCATTATTTTGCATTAAGAGAATGAGGAGACATGACTATCTCGGGCGCACCTGTTAAGGGTGCGTTTTATTTTGTTGTTTTGAAGGAAGAAGAAGCTCGAATAAGCAGCTCCGAGTCGACTTTGAATACACGTTTGTCCTGAAATTCATTGGTATTCATCATGTCAATCATCTTCTCCATCAGAATGGCCCCCATTGTATACTTGGGCTGGTTAACCGAACTTAGCGTGGGGTGAATATATTTGCTGATCCGGTTGTTGTCTACACCTACAATAGCCAGTTGCTCGGGAATACGGATGCCATATTCCGCACATGCCTTGTATACACCAAGAGCCATTTCATCATTAGCCGCATATACAGCGGTGAAGGTCAGCCCTTTGTCAAACAGTCTTTTGATGGCTTCGTACCCACCTTCTTCATTGAAATTCCCATTCTCTATCAGTTCAGGGCGGAATGGAATCTGATGATTGCGCAAGGCTTTCAGATAGCCTTCCAGCCGCTCATAGCTGTCGATCGCTTCGGGGTAACCATTTAAGAAAACGATATTGCTATGTCCGGCCTCTACCAGATGCTGAACAACTTCCTGGGAAAACTTCACGTTGTCCGTATAAATACAAGGGATCTGAGTATGTTCAACATATTTTCCGACGATGCCAATACGATATCCTTTATCCGCAAGCTGGAATAATTCTTCATCCGCCAGCAAGGGCGTGATAATGATGACTCCGTCAATGGTCCGATCCAGCAGCAAATTGAGATATTCGACTTCCCGCTCTTTCAGGTTATGGGCATCACATATAATGACCTTGTAATGGCGGGCATATGCAATGTTCTCAATGCCTTTGATAATTTCGGCATAATAAGCATTATTGATATCCGGAACAATGACGCCAATGGTCATCGATCTCTGCGAACGAAGATTTTTAGCCGCTGCGTTGGGGTGATAACCTAACTGTTCAATGGCACGCATCACCTTGTTTTTGGTTTTTGTGCTAACCTTGCTATGCTGATTAATGACCCGCGATACGGTTGCCGGGGATACGCCTGCAATGGCAGCTACATCAATAATTTTGACATCCATATTCTTCACAGCTCCAAATAAGTAATTGACAATTAATTCAAATTCATTATAAATCCAAATGAAAACGATTTCAAGATGTGGTCTGTCCGCTATTCCTGGTCAATAGGGCGCACCGGGAACGATTCAAAATTTTCAGGAATTCAGATGGATTGCTATCTATCTTTCAAATTCTGCCCCAAAGCCCTTTTAATCCGAGCTGATTACGTTACAATAGAAAGGGAACTTCATCATTAATCAGTTTATTAGAGGAGGATGTGCATTCAATGGAATATCGCAGATTGGGTCGAAGCGGACTGAAAGTAAGCGAGATCAGCCTGGGCAGCTGGCTGACATACGGAGGGTATGTGGAACGTGAAAATGCGGTGAAATCAATTGAAGCCGCATTCGATGAAGGTATCAACTTTTTTGATACAGCCAATGTGTACGAACGGGGTGCAGCAGAAGAACTGCTAGGGCAGACTTTGAAAGCGTATTCCCGTGATTCATATGTTCTTGCAACCAAGGTATTTGGCAAAATGGGCGACGGTCCAAATGACCAGGGGTTGTCCCGTAAACATATCAAGGAACAATGCGAAGCCAGTTTGCAACGGCTGGGTGTTGACTATGTAGACATATATTATTGCCATCGCTATCACACCGAAACACCGATTGAAGAGACACTGCGCGCACTGGATGATCTGGTGCGTCAGGGCAAGGTGCTCTACGTTGGTGTTAGCCAATGGACAGCGGCACAGATGGAAGCTGCACTGGGTACCGCTGATCGTCTGTTGCTGGACCATATCGTAGTGAACCAGCCGGTGTACAATATGTTTGACCGTTATATCGAAAGTGAGATCATTCCGCTGGGTGAACGCAAAGGTATTGGACAAGTCGTATATTCCCCGCTGGCACAAGGGCTGCTGACGGGTAAATATACTTCGGTGTCCGATATCCCCGAGAACAGCCGGGCAGCGAAGCTGGGCTGGGATGAGGGCAAAATCAACGCTGACCGGATCGGCAAGGTTCGCCAGTTGATTGAAGTCGCGGACAAGCTGGACCTGAAGGTCGGTCAATTGGCTCTGGCATGGATATTGCGTCAGAACAATGTATCCAGTGCACTTGTAGGGGCAAGCCGACCAGAACAGGTGAAAGAGAATGCAGCCGCTTCCGGTGTGAAGCTGGATGCTGCCATCGTCGAAGAAATCGAACAAATATTGGCCTGATATTGGCTTGACACAAGATCCAATCACATGGGTTGTTCTGGTGAATCAACACGAATGAGAAAGGGATGTTCCGGTTAGCCTGTAGTGGCTTGCTGGGACATCCCTTTTGGCGTACTCGGATCAAAATGGACTTTGGGAAGAGAGTGGCGTGGAGCGCAGCGGAATGGCACACACCCGGTTGCGGCCTGTATTCTTGGCTTCATATAACGCACGGTCTGCCTGTTCAAAGAAATCATTGTCATCCCGATCATCGCAATGATCAGGGAAAACAGCCACGCCGATCGAGATGGTTAGCCGGATCGTATTGCCATCAGGCAAGGCGAAATGGTATTTCTCCACAGACTGCCTGATGGATTCCGCAATAGCCATGGCTTGATGATGACCACAATCAAGCAGCAATATGGCGAATTCCTCGCCTCCGTTTCG
Source organism: Paenibacillus sp. NPDC056933 (assembly GCF_042674385.1). Classification (NCBI taxonomy): domain Bacteria; kingdom Bacillati; phylum Bacillota; class Bacilli; order Caryophanales; family Paenibacillaceae; genus Paenibacillus; species Paenibacillus sp. NPDC056933. Next base: position 595,847 of record NZ_JBHUQN010000003.1, read on the forward strand.
AGAGACGATGTCAGCCGAGCGGGCATGTTCAATGAGCAATTGTCCAAGCTGTTTGAGGACTGCATCACCTGACGTATGGCCGAAGGTGTCATTTACTTTTTTGAACCGGTCAATGTCGATGACCAGCAATGAGAGCTTTTGCTTATATTCCCGCGCCCGTTCCAGCTCCAGTTCGAGTGACTTCTCAAATTGTCTGCGATTACTGAGGTTGGTGAGGTGATCGGTAGAAGCTCTTCGTTCGAGCAGGAACAACATCTCATTGGATTTATTGATGAATTCTGCGATGAAATAAATAAAGATTCCACCGACAAAGGAAATGGTCATCTGAACCGGATATATTTTCATTAAAGAATTCATGCTGGAGGTATTTAGCATCAGGATGACAAAAATCAGGGCCATACCCAGCAGATTCATGGTAATGATCTTGGTTAATCTTGACCAGGGAGCATAGGCGAAATATACACCCGACAGTCCAATGATGGTCATGACGAATGCTGCATCAATGGCAGCGGAGGATACTCCAAACATCACAACACGCAGAATAGAGATGACGAGTCCCGTGATGACTGAAGCCAGTCCTCCCAAATACACAGCGGCTGTTACGATGGCCAGATGTCTCAAATCCACGATAGTGCTTTCGTTCAAAGGAAAGGAATAATTCATTAGTACAGTCCCATAGATCCCGAACAGTACACCACCAATCATCTGAACACGCAGTGAGGGAAAGGGCAAACGGATACGATTAAATTTGGCAATGATTCCGGACACATACATGAACGTGATCATAACACAGAGATTGACGAAAAACGTGCTTAACAACCAGCATCCCTCCTTTAGCGCACATTCCTATATTTTAGCTGAAATGAAGTGGAGTAGCGAACCATATTATCCCAAATATAAGAGGCGATTGCTGGGAAAAGCCTTGGTAAAGCCTATCATGAACAAAATAGAGCGGATATTGACATCAATATACAATGAGATTTATACTTAATCTAAGTCAAAATTGATTTTGATTTTTCAGGGAATCATAGCAATCAGCAGATTGCTGTGTCATCTTATATATTTGAGCATTTTGCATACATCCGAAGATTTAAATCGAATGATGCAAAATGCTGACTTTTGAATGGGTAAATAAAGGAGAATGCTGGTGAGAACTCTAAACCTGACAATACAGCGCCAAGCTGTTTACGATGTAGTCCGTCATTCCGAAGACCATCCTACCGCTGCGGAAGTAATGAACCGTCTTGTGGAGCAAGGATATAATTTGGCTTATGGTACGGTATATAATTCGCTCCGTTACTTGACTGACAAAGAACTGATCCGGGAGCTTAAGCTGGGCGAGACAGCCAGTCGCTATGATGCCCGCATGGATGAGCATCAGCATATTATGTGCGAAGTATGCGGTAAGGTTGACGAAGTTATGACAGAAGTTCCTCCGCAGTGGATGAAACAAGTCGCGGAGGAAACCGGATATGCGATTGATCACGCTCATGTGGTCTTTGGAGGTGTCTGCGAGGAATGCAGAAGCAAACGGGTCAAGTAAAAATAAACCTGTCCGGTCGCCGTTTGCCACTTCGGGTCAAGCCTGCCCTGTCCGAATCAACGCCACTTGTGGATAATTGTCCGGTCACGAGGCGCATCATTCTGATCAGTCCGATGCCCGGTCAAGTACATGAGCTTGTCAAGGCACTTACGGATAGCTGCTTCGATGTGCTGGTGTTTCACCGCTGGGAGCCCGATTTGCATGAACGGCTTGTATTTGATCTGTTGATCTATGATCTGTCTGTTGCTGGAACTATTGATGCATTTGCCGGAATCAGCAGCCGTCTGAATCGGGAAGCAGAATATGCAACCCCATGCCTGTATTTGGTGGGGGAGAAGATGATTGGCAGTGCCAGCGGTCCGATGCTGCAAGAGGAATTATTGGTTTGGCCAGCCCGTCCGCAGGAAGCACTGTATCGGGTACAGCGCATGATCGGCAATAGCCCGGCGGCACCCAAACGCGGCTTCCTGCCTCAGGAAGGACAACGTATCGGTTTCAAGGATCTGTGGCTGGACCGTGAGCGAATGAGTGTACACCGGGATCATGACCGCATTCATCTGACCAAGACTGAGTATGATCTGCTGCTGAAGCTGATCGACGCCAAAGGCGCGGTGATTTCCCGTGAGGAGATGCTCAGCGATATATGGGAGACTGATTTTACAGGTGGAAGCAACGTGGTGGATGTTCATATCAAAAGCTTGCGCAAAAAACTTGGCGATAACGCAGCTTCGCCGCAATATATCGTAACAGTAAGAGGAGTGGGCTACCGCCTTGCGGATTAGTCCGCTTTTTTTTGTGAGTACAGGGCGATACAACTTCTAAGCATCTCGAACATATTCATGATTCGTTCATGGAACGTTTCAGAAAACTCATCTTAATCTCATGCGAACCTCATGCAAGGAGCGAGTGGGACATGTTAGAATCAATTTAACAGTTAGATCAAGTCTAAATGTATATTTAATCTGACGACGAATATGATTTGAATAGAGTATATACAGCAGGCATGAGACCAACATGAGGAGGATAACGATATGACAGAACGTATGACAACCAATCAGGGCGCACCCGTAGGCGACAACCAGAACTCCCGCACAGCAGGAAGAAGAGGTCCCACATTACTTGAGGATTATCATCTGCTTGAGAAGATCGCCCACTTTGACCGTGAACGGATTCCAGAACGGGTCGTACATGCGAGAGGTGCCGGTGCACATGGCGTGTTTACGCTGGAGAAGAGCATGAAGGCTTATACAACAGCCGATTTCTTGCAAGACCCGGGCACAGAGACGGATGTACTGGTTCGGTTCTCCACGGTCATTCACGGTACGGGTTCACCCGAGACAGCGCGAGATCCACGTGGTTTTGCTGTAAAGTTCTATACTCGGGAAGGCAACTACGATATTGTGGGTAACCACTTGCCTGTCTTTTTCATCCGTGATGCCATGAAGTTCCCGGATATGGTTCATTCCCTGAAGCCTGCTCCGGATACGAATATCCAGGACCCTGCACGGTACTGGGACTTCATGACACTGTCACCGGAGTCAACACATATGATGACCTGGTTGTTCTCCGATCTGGGTACGCCGGCAAGTTATCGTGAGATGGATGGATTCGGCGTACACGCCTTCAAATGGATTAATGCTCACGGGCAAGTCCATTATGTGAAATATAAGTGGGAATCGGCTCAAGGCGTACGAGGCTTCTCTCGTCAAGAGGCGGCTGAGGTACAAGGACAGGATTTCAATCATGCCACCCGGGATTTACACGAGCATATCAAAAAAGGACAATACCCGCAGTGGAAACTGCAGGTGCAATTGCTGAAACCGGAGCAGATGGATGATTTTGCATTTGATCCACTTGACCCAACCAAAACATGGCCGGAAGATGTACTGCCGTTCCAGACCATCGGAACCATGACATTGAATCGTAATCCACAAAATTTCTTTGCAGAAGTAGAGCAAGCCGCTTTCTCACCAAGTGCTTTGGTGCCAGGAATCGAGCCTTCCGAAGATAAATTGCTGCAAGGCCGTCTGTTCTCTTATCCGGATACACAGCGTCACCGCCTCGGACCGAACTATTTGCAGATTCCGGTGAACTGCCCTTATGCTCCGGTTCGCAATCATCAACGCGATGGACTCATGAATGTGAATCAGGACCCATCCCCGGTAAACTATGAACCGAACAGTTCCGGCAGCAGTCCGCTGGAAGCACCGGAATACCGTGACAGTCAAGCACCGATCCATGGGCATGTTACGCGCGAGAAAATTGAAAAGACAGATAACTATACGCAGGCAGGGGAATTATTCCGTTCATTTACGGCGGTGGAGCAGCAACACTTGCTCGATAACCTGATCAATGACCTGAAGGCTACACCGGAACAGACCCAGCTGCGTGCACTATGTCATTTCTTCCAGGCAGATGGACAGCTAGGTGGTCGTTTGGCTCATGGACTTGGTGTGGATGTATCCGCATTTATGCCGTCACAAGATCGTAAGTAAGGCACTTATTTCATCTTTTTTCTGAAAAGAATAATCAATTTTTTTGTATTAGGCTGGGCAGGACTGCAGAAGTGCAGATCTGCCTGGCCTTTAAGCTTTTTTCATCAATACAGAGGCCCTGTTATATGCAAACAATGTTCAGAAATGGAAAACATATTTACAAATCATTTACAATAAATAGCTGACATAGAGGTTGACTTCTCGATTGTTGGCACTACAATGAGTAGTGTGAGGGGTGTCTGAACATGAGAATACACAATTTCAAAGTAGGAGAGCGTGGACTGAACCGCTTTTTCGGTCCGCTGGAGGCGAAGATCATGGACATTTTATGGGCACGTCCAGGCAGCAGCATCCGTGAAGTGCAAACTGCACTTGAACAAGAAAAAGACGTTAATTTCAATACCGTCATGACGGTGATGAATCGTCTCGTGGACAAGGAGTTGCTCCGCAAGTCGCAGAAGGGCCGAACATCAATGTACCATCCGGTGCAGAGCAGGGAGGAATTTATGAACGACCAATCGAAGGAACTGTCACATGAGTTGGTGGATGAGTTCGGAGCATTGGCCTTGAATCACATGCTGGATGCACTGGATGAAGCAGACGCAGGCTTGATTGAACGTCTGGAGCAAAAGATCAAACAATGGAAAAAGGATACCGATTGACATGTGGAAGGCCCGCTCGAAACTGTTGTTTACCGTCGGGTTAGGCATTCCCTTACTCGTGTTCATCCAAATGTTTATGTACGCCATGTACAAAATATTTGGATGGGATATCCCTTTTAATCTGCTCTGGCTTTGCAATCACTGGATGAGCAGGCTGGGTTGGCTGTCTGTAGGGCATGTTCTTATGGCGCTGGTGATCCTGACGTTTGGTGGTACAGGCTGGCTGCTGCTCACTCGGATGATTCAGACCCGTGCAGCGGTACGAAAACTACGGTCAATGGAGGATGGCACCAAGTCTCGTGAATTTGAGGTGCGGTACCATCATCTGAAACAACCTGGATTCATTGTGGTGGACAAGCCGTCACCGGTTGCGTTCACGATCGGTCTCTGGAAACCCGTTATTGTTCTTTCCACGGGGCTGCTCACTATGCTGGATGCTGAAGAAGAAAGAGCGGTTGTGTATCATGAGGTCCATCATCTGTGGCATCGTGACCCACTCAAGACGACATTGCTGTCGGTATTTGCCTTCATGATGCCGTATATTCCGGTGTTGAAGTATACTTCAAAACATTACAATATCGTCAGAGAAATATTGGCCGATAATGAAGCGATCGAACGTACCGGGAATGCCGCAGGGATTGGCAGCGCCTTGCTCAAACTGATCCGTGCCTGCCCCGAACCCTGGCAACTCAGGGTGGCATCTATTCAATCGTCGTTTGCCGATACTTCAGTCAATGTACGAATTTCCCGTCTATTGGACCCGGAACAGGATGTTACGCTTACGCTTCCACGTTATGCGGTATTCATCTCTGCGACCGTGATTCTAATGCTGTCTGTCTTGTTTGTCTGGTCTATTGGATGACATTGAAACGTTGAATTCAAATTCGAAGGAGGATGATAAACGATGAATAGAAGTGTAGAGATTGGATTGTTTTTCTCCAGGATCATGATTGGACTTATTTTTGTACTACACGGCTGGAGCAAATTCGAAGGCGGAATTAGTGGTACAGTGGGTTTCTTTGAAAGTATCGGCGTTCCCGGATTTCTGGCATCGGTTGTAGCCATCATTGAGCTGGCGGGTGGCACAGCAATGATTCTGGGATTGGGAACACGTGTATTTGCAGCACTGTTTATCGCAGTGATGGCTGGTGCCCTGCTCACTGCAAAAGCGGGAGCGCCTTTCCTCAATGGTACAGAGCTGGATTACATGCTCCTTGCAGGTTCATTGACGTTGTTGTTTACAGGCAGCCGTTTTCTGGCGGTGGATCATTTGTTCTCCAGACAAGGGAACGCTCGCCAGAATGTGAGTGCTTGATACAATTATCTTAAGCATAGGTCGATAGCGATAAGAAGCAAAAGAATAGAGGTGCAGGTTTAACCTGCAACGGGCCCTTTTCAGGCCAGTCCGGCACGGGAATTACACTCGCGAACCGAACTGACCGGGAAAGGGCTTTTTCATTTGGACGACTCGCTATGCTTTTGGTACAATGAGAATAAGTACGCTACTGAGAAAAAATAAGAGCATTCACTAAGAGCGCTCAATAAGAGTAATCAACAGGACCAATCAATTAGAAACTGAGGAGGATGCACTTTTATGATTAATGTCATTCCATCCGATGCCCGCTCCAGCTTCGATCGGGGCTGGCTGCGCGGCAGTCACAGCTTTTCCTTTGGAGAGTATCAAGACCCGGAGAATACCGCTTTTGGACCAATGCGTGTAGCGAACGATGATGTGATTGCCCCTGGTCGCGGTTTCGGGGCACACCCGCATAGTGACATGGAAATTGTGTCCATCGTGCTGAACGGCAAGCTGCGTCATGAAGATAATCTGGGCAATGTGGCTGTTACATCGTTTGGTGGAATCCAGCGCATGTCAGCAGGCAGTGGCATGATTCATACCGAGCACAATGCTTCGGATACCGAAGAAGTACGCATACTTCAACTCTGGTTCATGCCACATACGAGAGGGCTGGAGCCGTCTTACGAGACGACCTCGTTTGATCCAGACACACTCGCGGGAGCGCTTGTACCCGTGGTATCCCCTGAAGGTGGGCCGCGTATTGCATCCATCCATCAGGATATGACGATCTATCTTGGTCGCTTGGCTAAAGGTGAAGCTTTAACATATGAGCAGGCCAATGATCGCCGCATGTACATTTTTACCATTGAAGGCAAGCTTGGCTTGAACGGTGAGCATCCATTGAATGAAGGTGACACGGCTCGTGTGGAACAAACCACATCCATGAAGCTGGAAGCGAGCGAGAATGCGTTCTATATGTTGATCGACTTACCTTAAGTACCCGAAATCGAGAGAAACTCCAAGAACAAAGGAGGATGTACGCTATGACGCAGCAGGAATGGTTTATGATAAAGCATGCGGTGACTGGACGAGGGTTGGCGAACAGCAAATCCGATTCGCTGTCTTATCGCTATCAGAAAGAGGGCACAGGCTTTATGTTTATCGTTACAGGTCTGGATCAGGAAGCGATAGACCATATTATGGCGCTTAGACACGAACTGAACGTGTTCCGCTTTGTACAACGAAAGGATCAGCCCCTTGTGAAGCACTGGTACTATGTTCAGGGAGACCAGGTGCAGTATGACGGCCCAAGCCACACATTAACCATCTATGCGAATTCGGAGATTCGCTATGTCCCTGAAGATTATTTTGCCGATTAACTAAAATAATGAACGAAAAAATGGCTCTTAAATCCACTAGGGCCATTTTTTTGTATTCTATTGATCATAATTGATAAAATGTAAAAAAATATCATAGTTCAAGTGAATGGTTGGCTGTAAAATTATAACCAGAAATTGCAATTTATTTGATTAAATTTACTTATATTCAATAAAATGAGAGGATTGTTAAGTGTGGCTGTATTATTTTGTCAAGTGAAGTGTGTAGGTACCTGTGCAGCAGCTTGTGCTGCTGACCTAGTATCGCCGGTTGCAGATGTGTTTGGCTTTGCTGCAGGGGAAGCAAGATTTTTTAGCATGTAATATGGAGGTGTAGGAACGTTGTGGGCCCGGCGTTCCTTTTCATGATTGTCTTAAAGGAGGAGCATAGATGATTACATTTCTATCTAAACCGCTACTTTTTAAAACAGAGAGTGCTCATTATTGTTTTGATAACAGCACGAGAATTGTAATACCTTTACAACAAAAAGAACAAGATTTTTTGCAAAGAATGGATTGTGGATCTCAAGTGGAGAATTCGTACTTTCTTCATAATAACCTCAAAAGCCTGCTGGCTAAAATTAAGAAGTACAATCTATTTCAAACGGATTTTCACATGCCTTACATAGACAAAGCATACATTGAAAACAAACTGGAGACAGAGGGAATTGCCCATTTATGTCTTATAGTTACAGATTCCTGTAATTTAAGATGTAAGTATTGTATCTACTCTGACCATTACCTTTTTACAAAAGGCTATTCAAATAAGTTTATGGACTCTTCTACTGCCTTCAAAGCAGTGGATTATTTTATGCATGTAAATCTAAAGAGTATTCAAAATAACCCCAATCTAAGTATTTCTCTCTGATTCTATGGAGGAGAACCACTGTTAAATTGGGAATTAATGAAAGGAACTGTTGAATATGTGCGAAATAAATATACGGAATTTTTTAAGAATATTAGCTTCTCGTTAACAACAAACGCTTCCTTGCTAACTGAGTCCAAGATACGTTATATGTTGGAGAATAATTTTTCAATATCAGTTAGTTTAGATGGTGATCGTGAAAATCATGATAGGAATAGAGTTACGCTTAACAATAAGGGAACCTTTGATTTGGTCTTCAAAAAATTGAATTTATTAGAGAAAATGTATAGAGAATACTTAGACAAAGGAGATACACCACTTCCTTATGGAATTCTAGTTACTTTTGACAATTTGACTCATTTTAAACAATTGGATGATTTTTTTGAAGAAAACAAAGAAATGGATATCCGCATTCAGAGAGTTAATAGGGTAAGTGATTTAAATACTGAGTACTATAATGGAGTATCCCAGTCAGACCAGAGTCATCTGAAAGAAAGAGAGCGATTCATTAGAGATTTGATTGAAGCTAGTAAGTGTGAAAGGTTTGAATCTGAGGCAACAAATTTTTCAAAAACTATATTGAAAAGTATTATATTTGAACCGATGATGAATCTCGCCTACAACGATAATCTCATGCGAGGAGGTTGTATACCAGGTATTCATAAACTTGCTGTAGACTCTGATGGGAAGTTTCACATGTGTGAAAAGATTAATCCGCATTATCCTGTTGGAGATGTCAATACAGGATTGGACTTCTCAATGCAAGCTAAATATATGAACCAGTTTTTTGAAAGCCTCAGTGGATGTAATAATTGCAACCTGAAGAACATATGTAATCTGTGCTATGTTACAACGGAAACAGATGGTAATGGCTTTAAACTTAAAGAAAATTTTTGCAGGAAATTTAGGGAGGGTATTCTAAATTCTTTGTCTACTTATTATTCAATCATGGAGACTAATCCAAATCTGTCATGGAAATAAGAGAGTAGGTGGTGAGTCGATGTACTTTAAATTGAATCCGGAAATTATAATAGTAAAGGAACTGGATCAATACACTTTAACGGATCTCATATCAGGAAAGAAAGCATATCTTAGAGGGAACGACATGATGGCATTCGAAGAATTATTAAGTGATAGAGCAATCGATCTGGATTTACCTGAAGACCATATACTTCATAACTTACTAGAACAGAATTTGGGATCAATATTTGAAGGGAAAGTATTTGTGGAAGAAATAAAGACAACCCGAGTAACAACATTGAAATACGATAAATTGGTACCGTTCCATTTGAATCGAATTGTTATTGAATTAACGGGGGAGTGCAACCTTAACTGTAAATTCTGTACCGAAAGTACTATTGTGTATAGATCTTGTGGCTGTAAAAAATGGCCGAATGAACAGAAAATGAGTTTTGATAAGTGGAGGGATGTACTGAAACAGGCTATTAAACTAGGGATTAAGGAGTGTTTCATTTCAGGAGGAGAACCTCTTGTTGAGAAAGAACTTTTACAAAAAGTAATCTCATTTCTGACTATGCACAGCATTAATATAACTTTGTTTACAAACGCTACAATGCTTGAACAGGATATGATTCACTTTATCAAACGGAATAACGTTTCACTCGCACTTCAGTTGTTTGGAGATGATGCGGAAGTATACACAAGAGTTACCGGAGATGAAGAAGCCTATGGGAAGGTTAAGCGGGCTATGGAGATTATCGTAAAAGAACAGATTCCTTATACTACTTCTGTAATTGTATGCTCATTAAATGAGGAGTCTGTAAATAGAATTAATAATAATAGTAATGAAAACTTGCAAAAAATATATATATATCCATCTAATGATTTTTATTCACAGAAATATCTACAGGAAATGTACAGTCCCTTGAGTAGAGAATTTCCAATCAACATTCAGTCAGTACCGTACTTAAAAAAATATAATAACTGTCTATATGGACAAATATTTGTTTCCTCCGAAGGACAGGTCTATCCATGTATGATGATGAGACAATTCAAGTTGGGGGACTTACGCTCTGAGTTATTATGGGAAATATTTTTTCGCAAATCCCATAAACCATTCTGGGAAATGTCTAAAACACAAATTGAAGGTTGTTCAGATTGTCCAAAAAACTTATCATGTTTTGATTGTAGAGCTTTAGATAGCTTTAAATCCGAAAAATTAAACGGCATGTACTATTGTGAGCGTTTGAATACAGGGGTTAAAACTTGTGAACTGAAGTGAGGTATCTGGGATGGGCGATTATATGAAAGTTCTCTTTGTCTATATGAAGCAATTTAAAGGTAAGCTGATGATAGCTGTTTCATTGCTCATTGTTCTTTCGGCATTGTCTGTTATACCAGCTTTGCTTATAAAAAATATATTTGACAAGGGGATTTCACAGAGTGATTTTGGTTATGTCGTCCGCTTGGGGTTAATTCTAGCCGTCATTTATATTGTTAAAAGCACTTTGAACTATTTATCTAATGTGGTATTTACTAATGTTAGCCAAAATATTCTTCTGAATCTTCGTACAGACATATCTTCGAAACTGCTTAATTCACCAATGGACTTTTTTGGGTTATATTCAAGTGGGTATTTGACATCCAGACTGAATGAAGTTAATGCTATTGGTGGCCTCATTTCAGCAAACACATTTAAAGTCATACTAAGTTTTTTTGAATTGATTGCAACGTTCATTATCCTTATTAACATCAACATAAAATTAACATTAATTCTGTGTCTGCTGATGCCGGTATATTACTTCATATCTAACCGATACCTGTTATCCATACACCGTATTTCTTTAGACGCTGCAGAGAAGAGTTCAATCCTTAATGAAAAGATTCAGCAGTCAGTCCAGGGAATCGAAGAGGTTAAGCATCTTTCAGTAGAAGACAAGGAAACGAAAAAAATCAATACGGCTACTAAGGATTTGGTGAATACAAGTATTAAGCAATCTATTCTTTACTCCGTTGGTATTGAACTAATTGTCCTGTTAGGAACACTATCTTCTGTACTCTTAATTATCCTTGGGGGAAGAGATGTAATTACAAGTGGGATGACACTCGGGGGATATATGGTGTTTATGAATTACTTACCTAAAATGTATGCACCTGTTCAAAGTATATCAACAACTGCTCTGACGATACAGCCAGCATTAGCCAGCCTGAAAAGATTGCATATTTTCTTGGACCAGGTCGGTGAGTATGATGATGATAAGAACAAAGTAGACTCTATTCACAAAGTTGAATTTCGAAATGTGTCATTCCGGTATAATGAGGAACAAGAACATGTTATTAATAACGTTAAATTCAGTCTTAGTTCCGGGGATAAACTTCTCATTAAAGGGGAGAATGGCTCAGGGAAAACAACTGTTTTCAGGCTAGTTACGGGGCTTTATCAGCTCAAAGAGAACAACGGCGATATTCTGATCAATGGTGTGTCTATCAGTACACTTGATAGACGTTCTCTTCGTAAAAAAGTGGCTGTAGTTTCTCAAAAAATATATTTGTTCAATAATACAATCGAGAACAATATAAAATATGGAGCAGAACATATTGAAATAATGGAGTATGAAAAGGTGCTTCGAATTACGGGGCTGGACAGGATTATGGAGTCGTTCCCGGAGAAGAATAACAAAATGATTGAAGAAAATGGAAAGAATTTATCGGGAGGGCAAATTCAAAGAATTGCTATTGCGAGAGCCTTATTGAAAGGGGCAAGTGTCTTGCTTTTTGACGAAGCAGTCTCTCACATGGATCATGAAGGGAAAAACAGCATCAAGGAATTGATCCAAAATCAGTTGTCAGATCACATCTGTCTGATTATAGACCATGGCAAGGAATTTGATGATGTATGTAACAAGGAACTGATGCTGGAGAAACCGACGGTAATTCATTCAGAAGTTTAAAACTGGAAAGATAAAGAGCCCTATTTAAGGGCTCTCAGGCTGTCGAGAAAGTCTCGACAGCTATTTTTTATACATTTAGTTCAACACGACACCGCGTTAATATTGTATAATATTAGTAAATAAACGTTCGGAAGGGTGTTAAAATATGTTGCGTTCGAATCGAGAAAAACAGCAGGCTTACGAATTTGTTTCAATTGAAGAATTGGTTCCTCAAGACCATTTGCTCCGCAAAGTGGACAAGTATATCGATTTCTCTTTTATCGACGAAAAGGTTCGGCCACTATATTCTACTGATAACGGGCGGCCTGCGATCGACCCCATCGTGTTATTTAAGATGATTTTCCTCGGTTATTTTTATGGCATCCGTTCCGAACGCCAACTCGAACGGGAAATTCAGACCAACCTCGCTTACCGCTGGTTTTTGGGGTTAGGTCTAACCGACAAAGTGCCGGACCATTCTACGATTAGCTGGAATCGTCGTACTCGCTTTAAAGACACTGAAATTTTTCAGGAGATCTTTGATGGAGTTGTGCTTCAAGCTGTTCAGCACCGTATGGTAGGCGGACGTGTCTTAGTTACCGATTCAACCCACGTTAAAGCGAATGCGAATAAGCATAAGTACACCAAGGAACAGATTTTACAAAACACCCGTGATTATGTGAATGAACTTAATACTGCCGTAGAGGCCGACCGGAATGCACATGGAAAAAAGCGCTAAAGCCTAGAGAGGACGTGATAGAGGAAAAGGAAGTCAAAGTGAGCACAACAGATCCCGACAGCGGTTATATGATCCGTGATGGGAAACCGGAAGGATTTTTCTACTTAGACCACCGTACTGTGGATCTGAAATACAATATGATTACGGATGTACATGTCACTGCTGGAAATGTCCATGATTCTATACCGTATTTGTCCCGTTTGGATCGTCAACAACAACGATTTGGTTTTAAAGTAGAAGCCGTTGCTCTGGACTCCGGGTACTTGACTTCACCCATCTGCAAAGGGCTGCAAAGCCGAAACATTTTTGCCGTTATTGCTCACCGAAGATTTCACCCGACCCAAGGTTTATTCCCAAAATGGAAGTTTACATATGATGTACAGCGCAATATTTATGTCTGTCCGGCAAAGCACGAATTACCGTATAAGACGACCAACCGCGAGGGATATCGGCAGTACGCTTCTGATCCACAGCATTGCAAGAACTGCCCGTTATTAAACGAATGCACACGATCTCGCAACCACCGGAAAGTGGTGACCCGTCATGTCTGGGAGGACAGCAAAGAGTGGGTTCGAGGCAACCGGTTGAGTCGATCCGGGAAATATCTCTACCGAAAACGAAAAGAAACGATTGAGCGAAGCTTCGCGGATGCCAAAGAGCTCCATGGGTTTCGCTATTGCCGTTTGCGCGGACTGCAAAACGTCAGGGAACAGGCCCTGATGACGGCAGCTGTGCAGAACATGAAGAAGATGGCGATCCACCTGGATCGCCTGGAAAAGCGGGGGTGATCTCCCCTATTTCCGTTTTGAACCGACCACTTGAAATATGAGAAACCCTGTACTTTGAAAAAAGCACAGGGTTTCTCGACAATCTGAGAGCCCTATTTAAGGGCTCTTTTTGCATACTAGGTCAGCCATAATAGTATTGCTCACTGCTTACTGTACTTTAATAATTCACTTTCCGAGGAGAAACGTGTTCAACAAGATTCGAAAAAAAAGACCACATAATTATGCGTGATCTGGCACAAGCTACCTTGTATAAAAGCAAGAGCGGAGGGACGGTACATGGCCGATAGGACATCGGGGGAAAAAGCTTCCCGGAATTCAGAAGAAAAAAAGCACATACCCTTGGGGCTGCCGTCCCCGCCTATTTTGAGGCAGCCTATCGGAACGTCACACGAAAGTCATATGGCCGCGTTGAAAGACGTCTTTTCCGACTGTTCGGACGTCGTCTTTCGCAATGTCATGATCACACCGGAACAAAAGGGGCTTCTGGTTTACATTGAAGGGATTGTGAATTCCAGTGACATCCAGGAGCATATGCTGCGTCCGCTTATTCGTGGTCTGGTCGAGCAACGTACGGATGAACCGGAAGTGCCTCTGGATGATACCAGAATTGCCCTGACCCAGGTAAAAAAAGTGGACTCCTGGGCTGCCGCAGCGGAGGGGGTTCTGGAATCAGCTGCTCTGCTGTTGATTAACGGAAGCAAGGAAGCCTGGCTGTTTAACGTAAAAGGTGGCATACGGCGTGGTGTGGAGGAGCCCCAGACCGAGTCGGTTATCCGGGGACCCCGTGAAGGGTTCACCGAGACATTGCGTGTGAATACGGCACTTCTGCGGTTCAAGCTGAAAACACCCGCGCTTAAGATGTTAAGCATGACGATTGGAACCGAAACCAAAACCAGTGTTGTGTTGTCCTACATCGACGATATTGCTGATCCCAAGCTGATTAAAGATGTCAAAAAACGTCTCAACAAAATCAAGATCGATGGCATTCTAGAAACGGGATATATTGAAGAACTCATTGAGGATCATCCGTATTCCCCTTTTCCACAGATGCATTATACCGAACGTCCGGACACCGTGGCGGGCAACTTGCTGGAAGGACGATTTGCCATTTTTGTGGATGGCAGCCCGTTTGCCCTCATTGGTCCAGTGACCATGTGGCAGATGCTTCAAGCCAGTGAGGATTATTATGAACGGTTCTTTATCAGTAATCTGGTGCGATGGATCCGTTTTTTGTTCGTAGCAATAGCTCTTTTCCTGCCTGCCCTTTATATCGCAATCACGACCTTCCATCAGGATATGTTACCGACGACGCTGATTCTGAGCATTGCCGGGGCGAGGGAGGCCATTCCTTTTCCCGCCCTGGTAGAAGCCCTTATTATGGAATTATCATTCGAGGCTTTGCGGGAAGCAGGGGTCAGGTTGCCCAAAACAGTAGGTCAGGCCGTCAGCATTTTGGGGGCACTTGTTATTGGCCAGGCAGCAGTTCAGGCGGGTATTGTATCAGCACCCATGGTTATTATCGTATCGATGACAGGGATCGCGTCCTTCACAATTCCGCGATTTAACTTTGCTATTACGGTTCGTTTGCTGCGGTTTCCCATCATGTTACTGGCTGGAATGCTTGGGCTATACGGCATCGTTATCGGATTGGTCCTGATCTCGGTACATCTGACGCAGATGACCTCCTTCGGAGTGCCATATTTGTCGGGTCTCAGCCCCTACAGCAAGACGGATACCAAGGATATTGTCATTCGTGCACCATGGTGGAAAATGATCAATCGTCCTTCTACGGTTCACCGTGATCAGCAGCGGATGAACGACAAGATCAACGGTTCGCCTGAAGCAGAGGAGGGGTGGTGAGTGCATGCCGTTCATACAAAAGTACCGGGCTGTGGTGATATTGCTCTTGTGTAGCCTTTTGATATCAGGATGCTGGGATCGAAAGGAAATTAATGATCTCGCCTTTGTGATTGGCATCGCTCTAGACAAGGAAGATGGCAATTATCGGTCAAGTCTGCAAATCGCTCTCCCCGGTCAATCCGGTGCTGCTGGTAGTACAGGTGGTGGTGGGGGGACCAGTGGTGACAAATCCTGGTTCATGTTATCCAATACAGCCAAAACCTTGCATGGTACGACACTCGAAGGTCAAAAAGAGTTGTCCCGTGTAATTTATTACGCCCACCGCCGCACGCTGCTGATTGGTGAGGAACTCGCCAGAGAGGGGGTTGCTCCCATGCTTGATTTATTGACCCGTTATCCGCTAAATCGTTTATCGGCACTGCCAGTTGTGACCAGGGGACCCGCACATGAAGTGTTGGATACAGATGCACCCATTGAGAAGTTCCCTTCTGAAATGGTGCGTGAATTGTGCTTCCTGAATATGCGCACCCCACGCTCACTCAAAACATTTACCGATGCGATTCTTTCCGAAGGTGTAGACCCGTTTCTTCCTATCGCCACAATGGTGAACAATGTGCCGAAGGGCTGGAAGGACGCCAAGACCAATATCAAGCTTGATGGGCTGGCTATTTTCAAGAAAGACAAATTGATAGGGATGATTGAGAAGGCTCCAGCCGATGCGCTGATTCTGGCGATGGGTGAAGCCAATGCACCGGAAATTATGGTGAAGGCTCCACGTGGAGAAGGTGAGTTGTTCATCAAGCTGAATGAGAACAATTCATCCTACCAACCCCACATTAAGAATGGAGAGGTAACCGTTAAGATTCGAATGTATGCCAAGGGTGTCATGGTTGATAACGAATCGAATTATGGTGACCTTCGGGAGACAGAGATCACCAGCATCAATGAATCCGTCCGTCAAAAAATTAAAGAGGATATTGAGGAAGGCGTAAGGCTGGTCCAGAAAAAATATAAAGCCGACATTCTCGGTTTGGGTCGTTCCATTCATCAGCATCTGCCGAAAGAGTGGGACAAGATCAAGGATCGCTGGAATGAGATTTATCCAAACGTAGAGGTCACAGTTGAACCACATGTCATTCTCGAAAATGTGGGTATTATCAATAAACCGATCGGATTGTCCGAGGAGGAGATTGTCCGTGATTAAGCCGCTGATGTTTACATATCTGGCCATGGTCATCGTTGTCATCGTCATGGATTTCAAACACCTGAGGCAGGCAGCTGCTATTAATCGATGGCTATCGTATGGGTTGATTGCATGTAGCACAGGGATTTGGTTCCATGTTACATATTTGAGCAAAACTTTTTTTGTGTCCGTGTGGCTGACTCACATGATTCAACGATTATTGCCGTTGCCTTGAGTATGTTCCAATGAATCTCGATTCCCGGTTGAACAGACAGAAAGGAGGTGTTTTATGAATCAGGGGGTGACCAGTCGACAGCTGGTGCTGTTCGTGATGCTGCTCAGTATTACAGGCACTTTGATTCAGCCTCATGCACAGGCCATCTACCATGCTGAGCAGCACGCCTATTTATCCTATATCCCTTTGTTTCTGGTGATGGTGTGTTCAATGTGGATGTTAAGTCGTGTTCAGCGGCGATTCTCCAATCAGGACTTGTTTGAGTCTCTCGTTGAGCGTCATCCTTTTATGGGACGTGTAATAGCGCTGCTTTACATCTTGTTTTTTCTCTTTGTATTTGCCCGCGACGTCCGGTTAATAGGTGACTACGTAAGTATTACATTGCTGGAAACTACCCCGATTTCGATCATTGTGTTGTCCCTTTTGTTCATGGCTGTTTTTATTGTAAGGGGAGGTCTTGGATCCTTAATTGGAATGTCCGAGTTGTATGTAACTTTGTTCATTCTGATTTCCTTAATTGTGCCGTTTATGCTTATTAAGCAAGTTGATCTTGCTAATCTGATGCCGTATTTTCACATCGATGTGGCAGGTGTTGGCAAGGGAGGCTGGTACATATTCTCCTTTTTTGGAGAGGTGGTTGCATTGCCCTTTGTAGTTAAGGGCAGTGATTTTAAATTCAAATCCGTCCTGTGGGGGATCACCATTTCAGCGCTGCTGATGATGCTGATTTTAGTTGAGACGATTACATCGATTGGTGTGCCCATTGCATCCAGACTGGTATACCCTTCATATGAACTGGCAAGACAGCTGCAGATCAGTGATTTTCTCGACCGGTTTGATCTGGCACTGGCAGCAGCGACTCTACCTGCGATGATTACCAAGATTGCCTTTGATCTGTATTTTGTCTGCTGGGGACTGAAGCGAATGATTCCAAAAGTCTCGGGTAAAATCATGACAGGGCCGGTCGCTTTGGTAGGTTTTGTCTGTGCATTTTGGTTTTTCAAAAACGCGATTCAGCTCTTTCGCTTTACACGGGAATGGACATGGATTGCGATCGTGTTCGAAGTGCTGTTTCCCATTATACTGTTCGTGTTCCTTCGTCCCCGCAAAAAGGATGTTAGACATGCAACGGACAATCAGAAACAAAAGCAGCCTCCACAGGAGGTTAAACAAGATAAAGTACCAAAGGATGAAGAGGAATCGGGCGGGGGCAAGCATGAAGGACTTCAGGGTGGAGAACTGCAGCCTTCCTGATACATGTCATCAAAAATCGTTATAGATGAACCCGCGAAAAGAGGGGAAACACGGTTTCCCTCCATAGAAGTACCCTGTATACTGTAGTCAGACTGATGACATTCGGCTGAATGAACGGGGGGAACATGGATGGTTCAACATTTGGCAGGTATACGTGTAGCACTTACAGGACCGCGAAAATCCAAAGAGATGTCCTTACTGGTTGAGAAAATGGGTGGGATTCCACTTGTCAGACCTGCACAAGGAACTGTATTTCTGGATGATCGCAATATTCGGGATGGCCTGGTATCCTGGATTTCGGATCCGCCGGACTGGACGGTATGGACCACGGGCATGGGATTGGACGCTATTTTTGATATGGCTGAGGATATGGATATCGCTGTTCAATTGCTGGATGTGTTGTCGGACTCTTCAATTGCGGCAAGAGGGTACAAGACCGTCAATGCGCTTCGAAAGCGTGGACTTACTCCACTGGTCCGGGATGATGACGGCAGTACGGATGGCCTGATTCGTGAATTCGCTTCACATGATCTGGCGGGGCAAAAAATGATGCTGCAATTGCATGGGGAGACAGCGCCCAAATTGGTCAGATGGCTGGAGGAGCAGGGTGCTCATGTACGTCAGGTGCTTCCTTATCGTCACGTCCCGCCTGAAGAGGGGGAACTCGAACAGCTGCTGAATGAGATTTTGTTGCATGAAGTGGATGCTGTCGCGTTTACGAGTGGACCGCAGGTGAGGTTTTTGGTCGAATATGCTGCGTCAAAGGGAAAGCTTGAACCCATGCAGGAGGCTTTCCGACAAGGAGTCGTACCGGCTTCGGTGGGCAGGGTTACAGCAAACGCGATGCGTGAAGAAGGTATAGAGGCACTTGTGGTCCCAGAGGATGAGAAGATGGGAGCCCTTATCGTTGAGTTGGGGCGTTATTTCACTGGCAAACGTGTGGACAAGGCAGATCTTATGCAATAAGTGTAGCTGTATCTGCCGCATGGTGGCCCATGATGAATGGGATCCACATCCAAGATTCAAAGCATTCCCGTTCTGATCCGATTTCTGGATCAGAATTTTTTGTATTTTGTCTGATGATTTCTGCTCTCAACAAGTCCAAAAAAGTCATAAGATAGAGCTATGCTACCAGTAATGTCGCAGCAGAATATGCCCTGACTCATCGGTATAAGCTTAACGACTCTGATCACATGAAAGTCATCTGAGACTTTGGTCGTGAAGTTCAGCGTGTTCACCCATAATTAAAGGTTTTTAGGTTATCATGTGGAATGAATTAAAGACAGATTAGGCTTGTGAGGGAGGGACAGCATAATGAAAAACGTATGTGTAACGGGGGCGGCCCGGGGATTGGGACTGGCTCTGACGGCACAAATGCTGAAAAGAGGTTATACCGTCTATGCGGCAGGGCTCGACATGGAAGAGTCTGATGGGATTCGTCTTCTTGCGGATGCCTATCCGAAGCATTTACGCGTCATTGAACTGGACATTGCCGATGACCTGTCAGTTGCTTTGTTCACGGAGACACTGAAGCTGGATACAGAGCATTTGGATATGCTTATCAATAATGCGGCTATACTAGGAAGTATTACCGATCATATCCGTGGGCCGTTAAATATGGCGGAGATGGCAGAAGTATTTAACGTAAATACCTTAGGCTCATTACGTGTAACTCATGCCCTGCTGCCCCTCCTTCTTCAAGGGACAAACAAGCTGATTGTCAATATTTCTTCGGAGGCAGGCAGTATTGAGCAATGCAGCCGGGATGGATGGTTTGCCTATTGCATGTCCAAATCTGCGTTAAACATGCAGGCCCGCCTTGTGCATAATGGTCTGAAGAATGAGGGTGGGCAAGTGATGCTGATTCATCCTGGCTGGGTACAGAGTTATATGAGCGGGGAGTTGAATACCGCTGCAGACCTCACGCCTGATCAATCGGCACAATATATCACAGCACTCATCGATCGCCATAAGCAGTTCATGGGAGATCAGCCCGCTTATGTCGATTACAAGGGGGACGCACTCCCTTGGTAATGCTGTTACTGGTCATTTGAAAGGAGTTTTTAATGATGGATCATCGTAAAAAAGCGTTGTTACTTGGTGATTATACTCATCCGGATTGGCATCCGCTGCAAGGAGTGGATGCGGAGATCAGCCGGATTTTCCACGATACTATGACTGTGCAGTGCAGTGAGAATCGCAACATGCTGCTGCAAGAAAATATAACCGGATTTGATGTATGTATCTGTTACATGGACGATTGGAAGGGGAAAGTCTCTCCACAGCAGACAGCAGGCTTATTGTCCTATGTTAGCAATGGGGGTGGACTGGTCATTATACATAACGGAATTTCGCTCCAGAATCGTTATGAGCTGAAGCAGATGATCGGTGCCAAGTTCCTGCATCATCCGCCTTATGCACCACTTGAATTCACCGTAACGGAAGAAAGCCATCCGGTGACGGAAGGCATTTCCGGATTTACAATGGAAGAAGAGCCGTATCTGTTCGAATTCGGTTCATTTGCCGAAACAAAGATTCTGCTCGAATATCAATCCGAAGAAGGGCCGAAGCCTGCAGCTTGGGCGCATAGATATGGTGTTGGACGTATTGTTTACCTTATGCCAGGACATCATGTCCCTTCATTTGCACATGAAACCTATCGCCAGTTAATTTTGCAGGCTGGCAAATGGGCTGCGCGTTACGTATAGTTGGGGCGTTTCTTTGTGTGCGTGATATTTAGGGGTATAATATAGAGATGAACGAAGAGGAGGATGACAAGAATGAGCGATTTGTTCAAAAAGGCAATCTCGTTAGGTCTCGGCCTTACCGTCGTAAGCAAGGAAAAAATCGAAAAAACCGTGGATGATTTGGTCAAGCGCGGTGAACTTGCCCCCGGTGAATCCAAAGCATTGGTCGAGCGGCTGATGGAACGGGGCGATGAGGAGCAGGGCCAGTTCAAAAGAATGATCCAGGAACAAGTCAAGCGCGTACTTCAGGAAATAGGCGTGCCATCTGAAAGTGATGTAACCAGTCTGGAACAACGTGTTGCCGTCCTTGAGAAAAAGCTCGCCGAACTGGGAGGCACACCACAGCTACAACCTGAAGCATCCCCAGCTCCGCTTGAAGTTCCTCCTCTCAAAGGAAACGAGATCGAGTAGATGGCTGTGCGAATTAAACATGTCGGCAGATACCGGGAAATTGCCATGGCGCTGGTGCGTCATGGCTTCGGTTATATGGTCGAGGAATTGGGATTATTCCAGTTACTGGCTATACCACGCCGATGGATGTCGCGTGAGGCTCACACCACTTTAACCCTGAGTGAGCGCATTAGGCTTGTACTTCAGGAGCTGGGGCCAGCTTTCGTTAAGCTGGGGCAACTGGCAAGTACAAGGGCAGATCTGTTGCCGGAGTCTGTCATCCGCGAACTGGTGAAGCTGCAGGATCAGGTCCCACCGTTTTCTTCGGAGACGGCACGGGGTATTTTGGAACAGGAATTGGATACACCACTGGAGGACATCTTTTCCCGGTTCGAGGATACCCCTGTAGCTGCAGCCAGTATTGGACAGGTGCATCTGGGTAAACTTCAAAGCGGTGAAGCTGTAGCTATCAAAATTCAGCGGCCCGGCATTTCGCGTATTATCCAGCGAGATCTGGATATTCTGCGCGAGCTGACAGCCATGGCGGAGAAACGCTGGGATTGGGTGAAGCAGTATCAGATTCCGCAAATGGTGGAAGAGTACGCCCAGGCACTGATGGCCGAGCTTGATTATACGGTGGAAGGCCGCAATACGGAGAAGATTGCACAGCAATATCAGCAGGATAACAAAGTGAAAATCCCCGTAATCTACTGGGACCAGACTTCTTCTCGTGTGCTCACCATGGAATATATTGAAGGCATCAAGCTGAATGACCGTGACGAGTTGATTAAACGGGGGCATGATCTGAATAACATTGCGCAGCGACTGGTGGATTCGTTGTTGAATCAGATCTTCATTCATGGATTCTTTCACGCCGATCCCCATCCGGGCAATCTGATGGTATTGAAGGATGGAAGGCTGGCCTTTATCGACTTCGGCATGGTGGGCAGTCTGAGTGATGAGATGAAGCAGCAATTGGCTTCGCTCATTATCGGATTGATGCGCAAGGATACGGACAGCATGATAAGGGCGATTGAGAAGCTGGGCATGATGCCGGATGATATGGATCTGCGAGGGCTTCATAGCGATCTGGACAAGCTGCGCAGCAAATATTATGACATCCCCTTTTCCAAAATCAGCGTGGGTCAAGCATTGAATGACCTGTTCGGCGTAGCCCAAAGGCACCGGGTCGTGATGCCTGCCGACATCCTGCTGCTCGGGAAATCGCTGCTCACTATGGAAGGTGTCATCGAGCATCTCGATCCTTCCCTGAGCATTGTGGATATGGCAGAGCCATTTGGACGAAAGCTGATCAAGGAACGTTTCAGTGCCGGTAGAATCAAGAATCGATTATTCCGCAGTGCAGCGGATATGGCCGAGAGTGTCATTGGTCTGCCGGGGCAGTTAAGACAATTGTCTTCCGTTATTAGCAAAGGTAAGCTGCGGCTGGAGATCAGTGTCCCTGAACTGGATGCGCTCATGCGCAGAATGGACCAGATCAGTAACCGGTTGTCTTTCAGCATTGTACTGCTCGCATTTTGTATCATTATGGTCGGTTTGATCATCGGTTCCTCGATCAGTCACCAGTCCACCATGTTATGGGATATCCCCGTAATTGAGATTGGTTTTCTGGTGGCGATTCTGATGGTGGCCTTTTTGCTCTATTCCATATTTAAATCGGGAAGATTTTAGAATAACAAAAAGACCCGCAAAGAGACTTTTTTAAAGGATCTTTGCGGGTCTTTTTTTAATTGTTCAGCTACAGGAATTTTGGCCATATTTTATCTGGTTATATAACTTAATAAGAAAAACCGTCGGGCTAAAGGATAAGAGTTGCCACCGATTTTTAAGAAAAGGTTTGTTTAAGAAGTGAGTATTTAGAAGTGAAATAACGAAAGATCGAGATAATACGAGATATGAACCGGTTTTTCCAGTCTGGTTGCGTTAGTGCATATCCCTTCCTATGTCTATAATAGTAGGTCAGTACATTAACGGACCCGGTTTTTCTGAGAGGGGAGAACCAGGAGGCATCTGGATTGATCAACGTTGCTTCCAAGGCAAGACACCTGAAAGTTTGGGGAATCAAAGTGATACACACTGGAACGGATAAGGCATGGGCAGACATGGTGTTGGATATTCTGTTCGGATCATGATAATCATGCAATTCAACACGTATTGACGCTTGGCGGGAGGGGTTTCCGCTGTTTTGTGCTGTCTGTCGTCGTTGGTCAGTGGTGTATCGTTCTGTTACCTTTTGGGTGATAAGACAAATTTGAGGAATTCCACGTGGGAGGAACGGCAAGAGACATATGAATACGTTAAAACAACAATGGTTTGGCAACATTCGCGGAGATGTGCTGGCAGGCATTACGGTAGCGTTGGCGCTTATTCCAGAAGCCATTGCCTTCTCTATCATTGCAGGTGTCAATCCGATGGTCGGATTGTACGCTTCAATTACGATTGCCATCGTCATCTCGATTGCGGGTGGAAGACCGGGCATGATCTCGGCAGCCACAGGAGCCATGGCAGTACTTATGGTTGGGCTCGTCAAGGATTATGGCGTGGAATATCTGTTTGCCGCAACCATTTTGACCGGTATCATTCAATTCATTCTGGGGATTTTTAAGGTTGGTCGATTTATTACGTTTGTACCTCATTCGGTACTGACCGGATTTGTGAATGCACTGGCGATTCTGATCTTTATGGCGCAATTGACCCATTTCACGGGCGCAAACTGGATTATGTATGCGATGGTAGCGGGTACGCTGGCGATCATTTATATTTTGCCGCGGTTTTTTAAAAGTGTTCCGGCTCCACTGATTGCCATTGTGATCATGACAATCATTACGGCACTGCTGCATCTGGATGTCAAAACCGTAGGGGATATGGGCAATCTCACAAGTACTCTGCCTATATTCCATCTGCCGAATATTGAGTGGTCGTTGAACACACTATTGATTCTGCTGCCTTATTCATTCACCATGGCACTGGTTGGTTTGCTGGAATCCCTGCTAACCGCAACCATCGTGGATGAGATGACCGAGACCAAGAGCAGCAAAAACCGTGAAGTCCGCGGACAGGGGATCGCAAATTTCGTGAACGGCCTGTTTGGCGGCATGGGCGGTTGTGCAATGATTGGGCAGTCAGTTATTAATGTGAAGTCTGGTGGACGCGGAAGGTTATCCACGTTTACCGCGGGTGCGTTCCTTGCGATCCTGTTGCTGCTGCTCAGTGGTGTGGTGAAACAGGTACCGATGGGTGCACTCGTAGGTGTAATGTTTATGGTGTGTATCGGAACATTCGACTGGAGTTCCATCAAAAACATTGCGCGTGTACCGCGGGCGGAAGCTTTTGTCATGATCGTCACGGTTACCATTGTGGTGTACACCCACGATCTGTCGATTGGGGTTATGGTCGGGGTAGTGCTCAGTGTACTGCACTTTGGCTGGAAACAGACCAAGATCCGCGTACAGGCCAATCAAGAGCAAGGGCAGAAAGTGTATCGGGTCTACGGACCGTTCTTCTTCGGTTCATCATCCCGCTTCGTGGATGAGTTCAATGCAGAAGCTGATCCGCAAGAAGTCACAATTGATTTTGGGGGATCGCATATTTGGGATAATACGGCGGTTGTTGCCATTGGTAAAGTGAAGTTCAAATATGCGAAGCTGGGCAAAACCGTGCATCTGCGTGGATTGAATGAGGAAAGTTCTCGTTTGCTTGAGCGGAGTGGTTTTGCCATTGCAGGAAGGCATGGTTCATAACATGGTTGGGCGAAGGTACAATGCCAGAGCGTAGTTACGCGGACAAGGTGAAAACTCAAGGTTTGGGTAGAACTGAAATCCAGCATCTAATGAAGTAATGAAGTAACAAGTAACAAGTAACAAAGTAATAAGTAATAAGTAATGAAGTATGAAGAGTGCTGTCCTAAAGTAGTGGTGATCGGACATGCCACAACCCTATTATGCAGACAATATAAATAGATGATTCCTAATCAGCGGTGTCTTTTTTCTCGATTTAAACCGGGGAGAGGATGCCGCTTTTTTTTATTAGAGCTTGTGGTGTGTACGGCTTAGTTGTTGTTTTGGAGTTTGTGTCCTTAACTGTGTGTAGCTTTAACGAACTTGGCACGTCTTATATGGGGTTATTTCATGTTTTCGTTATTATAACGAATCTCAGACTTGTTATTATGCGAATATCTTCCATACTAACGCCATTTCGCGGTTTTTTTCGGTAATAAGATAGTTGGAGTTCGTTAGAATTCCCACACTACTTTAATCGCTGGAATAAGGTGGCCTGGGTTCGTTAGAAATTAGTGGTACGTGGTAGTCTCATCCTGAGAGCTATCTTCATAATATTGTTTGTACAGAACTATTTGTATTTTAGACACTTTCGCAACATCGCCTGGAGTTAATCCCAGAACTATCCATCGAGGATCAAGTTATAGCTACACACTACACGGATCTCGAATTTTGTGCCACAAGTTAGGGGTGTAACGCTGTATCCCCTTTTGTTTTGCTTGACTAACGTGTAAACTACAGGGTATGGAGAAGAAGAGCAACGGACCGATTGCTTTTTAAAAAATTCATTTCATAATCATGATTGATATAAGGAAAACTAGTCTTGATTGAAGAAACTGTTGTTAATTATGAAATGGACTCATCTAAATGAATATACAGAGGTGTAACGATTGGCAAACTTTGAACAACTGGGCATTCGTCCGGAATGGTGCGAGATCCTGAAACATCAGGGCATCGCCGTGCCGACTCCGGTACAGGAGCGTTCGATTCCGGTACTGCTGGGTGGGCGCGATATTATTGCTGAGGCACAGACAGGTACAGGGAAAACATTGGCTTTCTTGCTGCCGATTATTCAGAAAATTAATGTATCCGACCGCTCGCCGCAAGCACTGATTATTGCTCCTACGCGGGAACTGGCGCTGCAAATTACGGAAGAAGCAAAGAAGCTGACTGCAAACGACGATAAACTGCATGTTCTCGCAGTATACGGCGGACAGGATGTGGACAAACAGCTGCGCAAACTGCAGAATGGCACACAGATCGTGATTGGTACACCGGGACGTCTCCTGGACCACCTGCGTCGTGGCACGTTGAAGCTGGACAATGTTAAAAAACTGGTGTTGGACGAAGCCGACCAAATGCTGCACATGGGCTTCCTGGAAGACGTCGAGACCATTCTTCGTGAGTTGCCTCACAAACGGCAAACGATGCTGTTCTCGGCGACCATGCCGAAAGGCATTCGTAACCTGGCGAAGAACTATATGAAAGACCCGGAAGACGTGAAGGTATCTTCCCAATCCGTTATTCCGATCAAGCAGATTCGCCAGCAGGTACTGGAGTGCACGGATCGTGGCAAACTGGAGGCCCTGCGCGGCATGATTGATACGTATCGCCCGTACCTGGCGATTGTTTTCTGCCGGACCAAGCGTCGTGCATCCAAGCTGAATGAAGATCTGCGCGAAGCAGGTTATGCCAGCGATGAGCTTCACGGGGATCTGTCTCAATCCAAGCGTGAGAACGTAATGAAAGCATTCCGCGACGCGAAACTGCAAATCCTCGTTGCTACGGATGTTGCGGCACGCGGACTGGATGTTGAAGGCGTAACACACGTATTCAACTACGATATGCCGCATGATGCGGAAAGCTATATCCACCGGATCGGCCGTACGGGTCGTGCTGGCGGCACGGGACTTGCCGTGACGTTTGCAACACAGCACGACAGACCGGAGCTTGCTCGTATTGAGGAAGGCACTAATCAGAAGCTGTCCCGCATCCAGTGGACAAGTGAAGGTCCGGTGGCATCAACTGGAGCAAACCGACGTTCTATCAACAGCCAGGGTGATGAAGAACGTTCTGGCGGACGTTCCGCCGGGACAGGCAGTGCCCGTCGCGGCGCAGGTCGTACCGGCCGCAGCGAAGGCGGACGTGGCGGTCGGGGTTCCCGCAGCGGTGAAGGTGGACGCAGCGGTGGTCGTAGTGGCGGCCGCAGTGGCGACGAGCGCAGCGCAGGCCGTGGTTCCGCGCGCAGCGGCGCAGCGGGTCAAGGCGGGCGCGGTGCAGGTCGCAGCGGCGATGAGCGCAGCAGCGGCTGGGCTGGCCGTAGCGCCGACAAGCGCAGCTCCGGGCGCGGCAGTGAAGGCGGCCCAAGCAAGCAGGGCCGCGAGGGCTCTCGCCGACCGGAATCCGCAGGACGCGGACCGGCCAAGAGCGACCGTCGCGATTCTCGTCGCGGACGGTAAAAGATAAAAATCATGGCCCAGTAGTCTGGAAGAACGCCATACATTTTCCAACATCAAAACACCTCATCCTAGACCTAAGGATGGGGTGTTTTTTCGTCAAAGCTTATATGATAAAAATGATACATTATCACGCGTAATTCCAGTACGCATGCAGGGGTAAACGAATTTTGGTTCGTCTATATATAGGGATTGAGTTTGCACTAATTTACGTTTCCAGTCGATATACAACAGCTCTACACACGAACATCTGCGTACGAATCCCGATATTTCTCGTTATACACCCGACCAACCGATTCCGCCAGGCCCCCACGGGCCTTACCCGGATACAACTCAAGGGTACGATAAAGCCGCATGAACCGATCTTTGGGCATAAAGCGGGCGTAGCGGGTAATAAGACTAGGGAACAACTCAATATATTTACTTTTGCGTACAGCAGCTGCGGCTACTGCCGTCAGAATCTGAATCCCGTTGTGCAGCTGCAAAATATTCACTTCGTGCGTGGCGACATACCGAATCGCATCTTCACGAATCAATTCCGGCTTTAACCGTGCGATTTCACCGATATATTCTGCCAGCAGGCGCTCGAAGCTGTGCAGCAGCAGAGGTTTGAGTTGCAGGTCCATATCGCTGCGCAGGACGAAGGATTGCAGCAACGCAACCTGCTGCAGACGAATCCGGTCATTATAGACGAGTGAACCGATCTCCCGGAGCATTTCGTAGGCGAGCGCTTCATCCTGCTTGCGCGCTTCTGCGACAAGTGCCCAATTCCGATTGATGCCTTGGCGAATCGCTTCCTCATTCTGACGCAGCATACGTTTGAGCTCACGCTGCTGTTCGACCTGGAAGGATCGCTTTTGCATGAAGATCAATCCAGCTAGAAGCAGCAGGGAGACGCTGGCTGCCGCCATCGTTTGGTCTATGGTTTCACCAAAATAAGTAGCAACCGCACCAAGCATTAGCGTGATAAACAGGTCGCGTGCAATACGGCGTTTCACGCGGGAAGAGGCGCGTTCTTCCACAGTGGCAAGGGTCCCGCGTCCACAGGCAGTACAGTGATCTTCCCACAGGCAAGTATACTGGCCGCACCGCTTGCAGACACGCAACTTTTGAAACGCATGCGTCGTTCTTACAAAAGGTCTGATGGATACAACTTGTTTAGTGCTCATGCTCAATCACGCTCGCCATTCAGAATAGTGTAGAGGGTCCGATCCGCGTCTTCCCGGGAAACCGGTTTGCGCCGATGAAGCTGGAACGAAATCCCTTTTATCATGACAAAAAGAAACAATATGGCGAGGCATCCGTATGTAACCATAATCCGTTCCTTTCTATGGCTTGGTAAACAAGCGCTGTTATATTGCAGTTTGCTGACAATAACTATATCATATTTCCATAGTTGGAACTTTCGTTCCAGTTCATGGCGTGAATTCGTCGATTTTTGTCAGTCATTACAAAACTGTAACTGAAGATAGGGGTGCTTTTCAGAATTTATTAGTAGACTGTTAAGATTTCCTTAAGGCTTGACGCCTATAATAAACTATTCCCATTTTAATCTCAAACGTGAAGGAGTACACCCAATGCTGCGGACAAGCAAAATACGCTGGCTCAGCGGAACTCTGGTTCTGCTGGCATTTCTAACGCTGCTGCTACCTCAGGCGTTGCTGCCACATGCTGCAGCGGCTCAGGCACAGACAAGCGGAATCGACGCGGTACTTGTAGCTGATGTAAGTAATTCAATGAATACAAGTGACCGTGACAAGATCAGTAATGAAGCCATGAAAATGTTTATTGATATGCTGCCGGTCCAGGGGGACAAGGTAGGGATTGTCGCTTATACCGATCAGGTGGAGCGGGAAAAGGCATTGCTGGAGATTCAGTCCGATGCGGACAAGAGCAGCCTGAAAGATTTTATTGATCAGCTCGGCCGAGGGCCATATACCGATATCTCTGTCGGGGTGGCTGAAGCAGTGAATGTGCTGAACCATGGGGCAGACGCATCTCACTCGCCAATGATCGTGCTGCTGGCTGACGGCAACAATGATTTTAACAAAACCAAAGGCCGCACCCAGGCACAATCCGATGCGGATCTGTCTAAGGCCGTCAAGGAAGCGCAGAATCAGGGGATTCCCGTCTATACGATTGGACTAAACGCAGACGGCAAACTGAACAAGGACGCACTTGCAGATCTGGCTCAGCAGACCGGAGGCAAGTCCTTTATCACAGATACACCGGATGATCTGCCGCAGATTCTGAGTGAGATTTTTGCCGATCATGCCAAACTGAATGTCGTGAAGCTGCCTTCCATTACAGGAAACGGCAGTTATCAAGAAGTTACCGTGAACGTACCGAACGACAGTGTACTTGAAGCCAACATCTCGATCATGTCTTCAAAACAAGTCCAGATTGAATTAACCGATCCTTCAGGCAAGGCCGTAGATCTGAACTCTGACGCAGCCAAGCTCTCGACTTCGAAGAGCTATTCCTTGGTGAAGCTGCTCAAGCCTCAGGAAGGCGACTGGAAACTTCGGGTAAAAGGGGCTCCGAAAGACAGCATCGATATCAACCTGTTATTCAACTATGATCTCCAGCTCGTCGTGGACCCAATTAAGACCAAGTCCTATACGAAGGGTGACAAAGTCGATCTGACAGCCAAGCTGGAGAATGGGGGACAGCCGCTGCAAGATAACGATCTGTATGCCGATATGAAGGCGACATTGGTCGTAAACGATCAGGATACAGGCAAAAGCACGGAACAGCCGCTCGAAAACACGGGTACCGGGTTCACCGGAACGTTTGAAGTACCGGACAACCATAACTACGAGCTTGTTATTCGTGCCGAAGAGGACAGCTTCTACCGGGAGAGTGCTCCAATTATGATCAATGCAGGCGGAGCAGCGGGTAGCGGGACTCAGCCGACGACTCCTGCGGGCGAGCAGGACAAGCCGTTTCCTTGGCTGCCTGTTATTTTGGGCATAATCGCCCTGATCGTGGTAGCTGTAGGTGTCTGGTTCCTGCTAGGCTGGCTGAAACGCAAAAACCGTGGATTTGTCGGACAGATGATTATCGAAATTCGCGATGAAAATACCGGAGACAAGTCGTACCCGCAATATAAAAAGCTCGCATCCTTCCGGGGCAGATTCCATCTGCACCAGCTGTTACAGCTGGACCCTGAATTGAAGGAAACCGAGAAATATGTATTTACACCCAGCAATGGGGATCGAATTATAATCCGCAACACCGCTGGCGGAACGTTGGAGAAATCTGGCCGTGCCGTTAATGCAAGCTCGGGCGTTGAACTGAAGAACGGTGACCGACTGAGCATCCCGCTGCAACAGGCGGACAAGACTATTTTAATTGAGTACTTGGTTTAACTAAAGGGAGGACATGGAATGAAACCGATTGTTAGAGAACATATTCAGCAACTGGATGTATCGCTTGGCGGAGGGATTGTCAGTGAGAAAATCAGAGTCGATACGATTGATAACCCGATTCTGATTATCGGTCTTGGAGGAACAGGTATTGATGCGCTGCTGCGTCTTAAATACCAGATTAACCGCCGTTTCAAGCTGCCACAGGACCCGGTGTCCAAGAAAAAAATGGACAAACCGTCCAATGTGGAGTTTCTTGCTTTTGAAACGAACGAACAGGATCGCGCCAAAAAGTATAAAGGCATCGGACTCGATCCAATTAATGAATTCGTACTGCTGTCCAATGCCGAAATTGGTGGACTGCTTCAGAACCGCAGCGTATTGGAGCCGTATATTACGGACTGGCTGTCTCCGGAGCTGAGCATTACCGATGGCATGAACGGCGCAGCAGGGGTGCGTCAGGCTGGACGCTTGCTGCTGTTCACCAAGATTAACCAGGTCGTGCAGGCGATCGACAAAAAGATCAAAACCTTATCTGTAGGTACCAACAAAAAACTGATGGTGTTCCTGCTGACCGGTCTTTCCGGCGGTACAGGCAGTGGTTGCTTCCTCGATATCTCTTATATCGTGCGCGGGATTATCGAACGCGATCATGGCTCTGCCGGGATTGACCGCGTGAACACATTAGGTTATCTGTTCACTCCAGACGTGAACCTGTCCAATAAAAGCTTGAGTGAGCATACTCGTGAGTACATCCGCAAGAATGGATACGCTGCGCTCAAGGAACTGGATTACTGGATGAACGTGGACAGCCGGGGAGAGCGTTTCTCTCAGAAATACGGCAATATTCTGACCGTAAATTCACCGCTGCCACCATTCAACCTGTGTCATCTGATTTCCGCAACCAACACGGAAGGCAAGCTGCTGGAGAACGCTTATGATTACTGCATGAACGTCACCGCCGAGAACATCACCAACTTCATGGCGAGCGAGGAAAAGCAGTCGGGCGAAGAGTTTGCTATCCACGACTATATTAGCAACATTCGTACAAACATTGCACAAATGAACAAGGCCTACCCGGCCAACTATGATTACAACATTATCGGTGCATCTTCAGCGGTGCTGCCGATTGAAGAAATGACGACCTATCTGGCTTACCGCATGTTCGACAAAATGAGCACCATGTTCTCCAAAGCGCCGAACCAGGAGGATACCGAGAAGTTTGCCCGCAAGCTGGGCATTGATCTCGAAAGTGTGGTCAAGTCCTTTGAAGCTCGTGTACCGGAGCCGCTGCCAGGTTACCAGAACAGCGAGCGTCTGTCCTATGGCAATGTGGTGAAATCGCAGGTCGTGAACATGGACACCGAACTGGAGCAGAACTTCCTGGCTCGTGCCCGTGAAGAATATATCAAGGCGAAGAAGCAGCTGCCGGGTGAGATTGCGGGTCAGTTCACCGAACAGATCCGTCGCATGTTTTTGCATCCCGAACAGGGTCCGTTCTATGTCTCACGTCTGATTTACACGGAAAAAGGCTTCTGTGTACTGAAGATGATCCAGTCCTATATTGAAACCCTGCGTGAGAATGCCTTCCGCATTCCGCGTGATATAGAGGCGGCTCAGGAGCAGTCCGAAGAGAAGCTGGGCGATGCGAAGAGTGCGTTCGTCTCCAAAGAGAAGAAGAAGAATGCTTATATTGAAGCAAAAATTCATGAGTACTGGCTGCATGCCGATGTGGAACGCAATGATCAGATGATCGAGTTCTATGAGGACCTGTACGAATTGCTGAACCAGGAGAACAGTCGCATTTATAACGTATTTACCGAAACGCTGAACGCGCTCAGCTCGATTTTCTCCAAAAACGGGGATATTCTGACACGCGGTGAAGAACAGTCCGATCACAAAGGCAACAAGACGTACTATTGGAACGTTGTAAGTGTACCGGATATCGTCAGTGTGGTGGATGGACTGCTGGACAAGCGCGATACGGATGACCTGATCCGGGACTTCTCCCGTGAATTGCTGGAAAACTCCAGCCAGTGGGTGAAGGAAAACGAGATTGATATCGTCAGCTCCATTTCTGACTTCCTGACGGAGAAGTTCGGGGATCTGATTACCCGCTCAATGGAGGACTTCCTGGTTATCAAATATGGGCAGGATGAGTCTGTCGAGAAATTCGTGGAACGTTTCATTGCAGGCAAACTGGATGATGAAGCGGTTCCGGTGTTTAATCTGAGCAACAGCACGGGCAGTCTGCATTTCCCATCCTGGGGGTTCGTATCGGTGCCTGCACAGGCGCCGGGCATTCTGAGAGGGATTCGCAACTATCAGAACAATGCGGTGGGCAAATCCCATTTTACCGTCAAGGAAAGTGAAGTGCGCAACCGGATTTTCTGGCTGAATACGCGCAACGGGGTACCCCTGTTTGTGTACACACCGCTCAAAGTATATGAGGAAAGTTATGAACGTACCATTTTGGACAAAGAAGGCATCGGCCGTCATCTGGTGCAAACCGAGAAGAATAACTGGACCTATCTGCCATCGCCAATTCCGGAGAAATCATGGGGAGATGTGTACGAGAACGCTCGGGTGAAGCAATACAATGCCCGCGTGCGTGCCGAATTCGAGCAGGCGCTCGGATACAACATTGTGACAGTCAAATCCATCGATGAGAATACAAGCAACCGTTATGCGATTGTGACAACAGAACCGTTCGACCTGTCTGCGAAGCTCGGTGCCTACGACATGCGCCTGACATCTACTACCCCGAACCTGGGTGAAGTGAAGCGGGCAGTCATGGAGCTGAAGCGCCTGCAATCCGAAGGATTGCCACGGGTGTCGGTGAAGGACATTTTCGGAAGTATTAATGAAGATATGGCCAAAGAAAACCTGGTTCGTTCCCCGCAGCTGATCGCCAGGGTACGTGAAGAACTGGCGAAGATGAACGCCATCTCGGCCAAAGTCGCTGAGCTGGAAGGCATTCTCGCCCAGCATCAGGACGAGGAGCAGTGGTATGATCGCTTCATCGAAGCACTCTACACCGATACCATCGTGAAGAAAGGTGCGCTGTACGTCTACGACCGTGATCCGGAAGAAGACGCATGGGAACCGTTTGCGAACCTGATGAAGAGCCGTAACTTTGCCGAGTATGAAGTGTTTGGCAACTTCCGTGGACTCGCAGAGAAGGATCGCAGCACCTTGCTGCGCAAAGCGTCTCGCCGTGATAATGACATGACCGCTTCCGAAGATATTGCGCCGCTGCTTGCGAAGCTGGATGATCTGGCTGCATTGTTCATGGAATCCCGTGACCGCCTGGAATACGAGCGAGTGGAACTGGCGAACGGAGAAGACATCTACCAGTTCTACAGAACGATGTCATCGAAACTGAATGACATTCGCAGAAGGCTGAAGTAAGATGGCGGCCGGGATGGAGTTCAGCTCGAACAATGCCCTGAAGCGTAATCTGGAGAAGTATGCAGCACAATATGCAGCAGAGCAGGAGCGTCAAGGCAGCCTGGGTGATGGTCGCAGCAGCATCCATTACCCGGCGTTGTTCCTGTTTGTGGGTGATCAGGTCGCCCCGGCAGTGTCTGCTGTCCGGGAGATCAACCGGCTGAAATGGGATAATGGAGAAGGCGTAGTCTATGTACAGATTGGGACCGAAGATCAGGATGATAACCGTCATCGTGACCATGACAGCAGCGGACGAATGAAGCATGACAACGATAACCGTAGTCAGCTTGACCGCGGTGAACATAGCGAGGACCGTCAACCATCATATCCAGGTGTGCATCGTCCGGCTGAAGCTATGAATCGTAGTTCGTTCGATGACGGTCAGGTAACCCGTCACGTGCTTCCCTTGTCTAACATACAGAAGGATCGACCTTCCAAAACGCTTCGCAAGGACGTGCATCGCAGCTTCCACGATTCAGATCAGGCACTCTTTGGTCTGAATCGCACCCTGCGGCGGGTGAGTAATCGTATTGCGGAATACGGACGTCTATATTCGTCTTTTGATCGAATCTACGTGACGGTTGTGACCCGGGCAGACGATCCATTGAATGTGTTGTTGCCGGAGCTTACCAAGCTGACCGAAACGATACTGGCTCAATCCTTCAAGTCGGTACAGACCGATTTGCATGTGCTGGTCAGCGAGATGGAGCAGGTCGATTCCTTTGGTTATGCAAGTGCGGCAGGACTCGCTTTTTTGCGGGAACTGGATTATATGCAGGGGCTGGACTATACGTTCAGCGGCAATCTGTTGGTTACGGAGGACGGGATCTCTATTCCGGTTGTGCATCCTGCATCGCCATTGTTCGATCTCGTATATATTTTGTCGGACAAAAACGAGCGGGGAACCGGCGTACCCGGCGGATGGATCGAAAATGCCGAGATCATCTGCCGAATCTGTCTGCTCAAGAACCGGAAACAGGATGCAGATAGCTCCGGTTCCGGTTCAAGCACAGGAGCCAACACGTATAACAATACATCGTTCAAAAACAACATCCGCACCACTTCAGATCAGCATGGTTATGCCAGTGCAGGTTTTGCCGAGATTAGACGGCCGAACAAACCGATTGCTCTCGCGGTGCTGTATCATCTGTATCGTTATCTACTCGAACGAATGCAGCAGGAACCTGAATGGAGCATCAAGGACAAGCTCACCTTCTTCGGACTAGACAGTGCTTCGATAGAGCACAAAGTGGAGGGAGTACTTCCCGATGAGGACCTGGTGAGCGGCATGAGTGGCATTATGACGCATAACGTCAGCTTTGCTGATCTGAAGCCGCTCTCGCTGCGTGAAGCGGAGAGAGCGCTGTTTGGGCATGGGGCAGAGGCGTACTTCCGTGATAATGTGGTTCGTCTTGCCGAGG
This sequence comes from Paenibacillus sp. NPDC056933, assembly GCF_042674385.1. Taxonomy (NCBI): domain Bacteria; kingdom Bacillati; phylum Bacillota; class Bacilli; order Caryophanales; family Paenibacillaceae; genus Paenibacillus; species Paenibacillus sp. NPDC056933. The sequence goes on from NZ_JBHUQN010000003.1 coordinate 631,666, forward strand.
AAAGAATGCGTCAACGCAGCACAGAAGGTTCTCTGCGTCGCCAAGCGGAGCGATCACGTGCTGAGTATCCCGAGATTGGCTATTTTCAGTGGGCCGCCTGGAGTGACAGCGGGTTTGGCAGTGTACGTGAGGCGTTGCTTGGACTGATTCGTGATAAATCGGTGCAGCTTGAATCGGCACGTGCCTTGCTTGAGCAGCGTCAGCAGGAGCGGGTAGAGGATCAGTCGTTCAAACGGGCGCTGTTCCGTGACAAACAGAATGTGCGCAACCTGATCGATTGCTTGTTGGAGCGCGTGTATGTGCCCAAAGTTGAATTGCTTCGTCTGGAAAATGAATTGCAGCTGCTGCGTGCCTACGACTCGGAAATGGAACAACTGCATACGTTTAGCCGGAGTGTAACGGAAACGCTGACAGTGCTGGAACGTATCTTGCGTGAGACCGCCGTAGAGAGCATCGCCGCTGCAGATGAATATATCGGTCAGAACGTAATGGAATACTACGGCAAAGTGACGGAAGCGCTGATCGCAGATTTGGAGGCAAAACGCGGACGGGATGTCTGGTTCGAAGACCGCTATATGGGGGATATGAACCAGCTTGCGACGGAAGGAAACGAGCGACTCCTGCAACGTCTGATGGAAGTATGTCATGCAATGCTGCTTACAGCAGAGCCGCTCCGGGTACCTTTCGAAGAAGAATTGCTGCTACGGGCGAATGTTACCATTACTTATGGCGACAAAAACGTATTGACCCGTGATGATCTGTTCCGCCGATTGTACCGCACACTGGAAGAGCAGGCAGTCGTTCGGGTAAGAGTATTCGACTATACACAGGAACATCGGTATGAAGAAAAGTATTTCTTTGGCGACCATCACAGTGCCTTCATGGACTATGCGGCGCATGCCGAAGAAACGTCTCGAATCTATAAGCTGGGCGTGGTATACGAAGAACGAAGCAGTGGTGTGGAGAAGCTGAATCTGATGGGTGGTTTTCATCTGGAGGATCTGATGGTTTACCGTAACGGTAGAGTCTATTACGACTCGTATACGGAAAATGGGTATGAGCTTCACCCGGCAGGTATGGCTGACAAGCTCTCGCCGATGCGATAGAATCTCAGGCTGTGTCTTATGGACGGAAGGGAGGTGCAGATTGGACATATCCTTGGAACGGGTAAAGTGCAGTGTGATCGTTGTATACATGCTCTGTGTCAGTGTCTCTAATGGATTACGTTCATCTGTTCTCCATCCAGGCATGATGAAATTAGAACATGTTTTGTCACCCGATATCTCGTAATAATTCAGTCGATTGAAGGCTGGTTTGGAAAGGATGCATGCACACATGCAGCGAAAAATTAATCTTCTCCTGGTCCTGTTCAGCCTGATCGGCGGGGCCGTGGGCTTTGCGGCAGGAGAAATCATGCTGCGTCAGTGGCTTGGGGAAATGCCCCGTTTATTGCTGATGGGATTATACTTTGGCGTTCTGGCGCTGAGCGTAGGGTTGTTCTGCTTACTCGCAGAAATGATCTCGCCCAAGCTGAACGGTTCTTCCTGGAAGCTGCGATATCTGGGACTGTCTTGGAAACTGCTTGTTCCAGCAACGCTGGCACTACTTTTTGTCGTTGGACTTGCCCTGCAATTGCTTTATCAGATTAACCCAGGCGGTGCGAAGCAAGTCAAAGATATTATACTGATGATTGATAACTCGGGCAGCATGAGTGATACAGACCCGGATAACGGTCGATTTGAAGCAGCGAAAACGCTGATCAGCCAAATGGAGAGCGACAAACAGGTCGCAGTTATTACCTTTGATGATCAGCCACAGTTGTTGCAGCCGTTCATCCAGTTGGACAGTGAATCTGCCAAAAATGAGGTATACAGCAAAATTGACGGCATCGTGACAACCTCGGGCGGAACCAATTTCGATGCCGTGCTGCGGGAAGCGATGGAGCAGATTAAAGGCAAACAGGACCCGAAACGCGGAACGGTAGCAATCTTGCTGTCCGATGGATTCAGCGATGTAGACACATCTGGCATTTTGTCGGAGTATGCGAATGAACAGATTGCTGTCAATACGGTGGGTCTGAGTTTGGTAGACCCTTCCGGAACCGACTTGCTGCGTCATATCGCACAGCAGACGGGCGGTATGTATTATGATGTACCGGATTCCGGGGGGCTTAATCTGGCATTCCAGCAAATTTACGATACGATAGATGAACGTACACTGGTGACCGAACGGACAGGCATGATGGAGCACAGTACGTACTTGGCTATCTTCCGAGTGGCTGCCATATTGTTGATTGGTGTCGCCCTGGGAGTATCGCTCGGACTGGTATTCGATAACCGCCATCTGGCACTCAGCTTTGGAGTGGGTGGTGCCGTGTCTGGATTATTGGCAGGACTACTGCTCGAATGGGGTCTGGATGGATCAACGGTTGGTGATACATTTGTAAGATTCGGGGCGATGCTCATCTTGTCTGCCGTATTGACCCTATTCAGCTGGATTATCCCAATCAAGGAGAATACCCCGCGGAAGAGCCGTGGTCGCCGTGAGGCTGGGGGAGGAACCTCTTCGGTGGAAGGATTTGGACAACGGGCAAGAGATACGCGCAGCAAAGGATTTTAACGTCTGGAGGTTAGGCGATACATGAGGTTTACGGATGGAGATCCTTCAGCGCCCCTGATTCGCAAACTGACGCTTGCAGTGGACGAGAGCCAGTGTACACTTCGCTGGCTCTGGCCAGAAAGCTTGGAAGCTGTATATGTTGAACGGCTGGAGCTCGATCTGATGGGCGATGATCGCACTGGGGAACAGACTGCACAGGGCAAGCTGAAGCTATACACAAAAGAAGAATATAAGGCGAGCAATGGATATACGGACCGGATCACGGGTTTCGGTGCCATCCGGTACACGGTGTATGCGTGTCAGATGGAGGAAGACGGGCCGGTTCTGCTCCGCCAGCGGGATGGGGACAACACGGTGATTGCCAGTGCAGGCAAGGCGGATATTCGCTTCTCCATCCGGTACAAGAGCGGTTTTTTTCAGAAACGGAAAAGTGTACTGATGACCGTCACCGCCGAAGCACCTGTTCCGAAGGAAGCGCTCTGTTATGTCCGCAAGCAAGGCGGAGTTCCGTTGAACAAGGAAGATGGCACGGTGTACCCTTTTGTGAGTGATTTTGCTCCCGGAAGAAATGAGATGCCACCCGTAGAAGTAGCCAAAGACGATTATGTTAGGCTGTTCTTCACGGACGGACCGAAATATGGAGCTGCCTATCGGCTAATATCAGACTAGGTGGGCTGGAAGCAGGTTCAAGTTAGCGTGTATTGAACTGGAATGATATTGATGATATTGATTTCAGTTTAAATGAGAAATTCAACGCTTACACTGATTAGGGGAGGGGAGTGGCTATGAGTTTCTTTAGTCGATTTTTGAAAAGACAGCAGCCGGAGGAACGTCCGCTGTTTTACGATATTGTATGTCCGTATTGCTTCAGCAAGTTTTCACCGGAGGAGGTTGTATTCCGGGCTGCGCATCATCGCGACGACGATGAGGACTACGCACTTGGGGAAGATGCGAAGCTGAATCGATATCGCGAGCGGTTTGGGCTGGATACGGTGTTTGATATGGAGGCCGTGCTGGCCCCGCATGATGTACCTGAGGAACATCGCATCTATTCGGATAACATTGTGATGGGACTGAACGATCGCTATGGTGTCGTTACACGGCGTCGGTTGTGTCCACAGTGCCATAACGAGCTGCCTGTCACGGCAGGCAAGGCTCCCAGCAATATCATTTCCATTATCGGAGCATCCCAGGTGGGTAAATCCGTCTATATGACTTCATTAATTCATACATTGCAGCATTACACAGCCGATCACTTTGATGCGGCCTGCATGCCGCTGAATGCGGAGATTAGTCGTCGGTTCCGTGCCGATTATGAAGAACCATTATTCGAGCGGGGCGATCTGTTGGATTCAACGCAGAAAGAGAAGCTGCAAGAGCCTTTTATTTTTCAATTTGTATTCAAGGATGAAGATAAAGCTCCGCTGACACTGGTGTTTTTTGACGTCGCTGGTGAAGGTATGGTGGAGCAGGACTATCTGGGACTTCACGGGCAGCATATCAAGAACTCGGCAGGCATTCTGTTCATGGTGGACCCGCTCCAGATTCGTTCCATCCGGGACAAAATCCGCATTAACCTCGGCAATGAGCCAGGCGAGTGGACGCCAAGATACGATGAGCCGCGTGATGTGGTTCTGACGATGTTCGGTGACTTTATCGCGTACCAGGACAAAGCCAAGACGAATATTCCAACAGCCGTCGTGCTCACCAAAAGTGACATGCTGCATTCCCTCAAGGATGAAGAGGGCGATTACATCAAATCCAACAGCAATGTGTTCCGCAACATGGTACACCGCGACTGGTTCGACCTGACCGAATTCGAGAATATCGACGGGGAGATCCGGCGTTTTATCGAGAAGGTGGACCGTCCGTTCAAAGGCACGATGGATGTGTACTTTAAGGATACGGCTTACTTTGCAGTATCTGCGCTGGGCAGCAATCCGGTAGATATGAAGCTGCAAGGCGTGGTCAGTCCAATCCGTGTCGATGAGCCATTCCTCTGGCTGCTGTACAAGCTGAAGTACATTGAGGGGAGAGTGGGATGATGCGTTCTTCCATAACCCCGCCAATTGAACAACAGATGTACACCAGAGAGCGGCGCGGGGTGTTTCGCACAACGGAGGGGTTCGATACGGTTGCCGCATCGCCGGGACTGGACCCTTCTTTTATCAAAAAAGTGCTTCATCCCTACTGCGTCTATGACGCACCAGCAGAGCTGACAGGCCGGAGTGAGAAGGATGAGACGAAGTTCCCGCCGTCCATTCATTTGCTGCATCTGGAAAGCGGAGAGACGATTCTTGGGCAAAATGTGTACCAGTCCGCTGATTTCACCGGGCTGCGCAGCGCTTTTTTCGCTCATAACTATGTCTTGTCTCCCGAACGCTCGGAAGAGCAGATGAAGCAAGGTGGCTGGCTGGATGCTGTGTTCGCCACGTCATATGACATCGAACAAGGCACAGTGCTGCCTGCGCTTACGGAATTGCCACATGCGGCTGGTGTTGGACAAGGATCGGCCAGAGGTACAAGCACGGGAATCGGAATGGGGGCAAGCCCAGGTGGGTTCAGTTCAGATTCTCCACCAAGTCAGATCCTCGGTGCTCTGAAAATGGACGAAGTGGTGTTCAAGCGTCTGCTCTACGCTGTTATGCAAGCTGTAGCGACACGTCGGAAGGTATATATTGCACTGGATGTGCCCGCTGAGGAAGTTACAGCCGGAGCCAAGGGACTGCTGCGTTTGCTATTTACGGCGCTGCCTTACGCATTCCGGCGGCAGCTGGGCTTTATGACGTTTGCCAAGGAGCCGCAGGCCAAGAAGGGCATTCACGTCCAGTTTGTGGAGCGTGGCACACTGCGTCCAAAAGACAGGAACACGGAGAAGGATTTCACCTTTGATCTGGTATCCGGCAGAGTTACCCATGCAGATGCATCTGTGGCGAAGCTTCCCTACACGGAATTCGCCTGGTCACTGCTGCACGAGCCGACAGCTGCTGGTCCATTTTATGATTTTGCCGATGAGATGCTGTCTGGCATGGAACCTGGACGGGAGCTCTCCATTGAAGCATACGGAGAACTCTCCATGTTCTATCGTTTGGAGCAGGGCAGGGAAGATCTGTATGTGGATAACAAAAACGATGTCCTGAGTGGCTTGCTCACCTACTTGAAACCGGAAGGCGGGGCACAGCAACGTTCACGTTTGAACGAACTGTTTCTGACGCTGCTCAGTCGTGAGCTGGACAGCGTCAAAAGGGAGAATGTGCCTGAAGAATCGGTTGCTGCACGCATCGGGGAGTATTTCCGGGTCGCTGCGCCAGTCGTACAGTCCCGGATCGTGGATTATTTCATGTATGGCGTTAATAACGCCCGTTCACAGAAACGTATGCGTGCTGTGCAGGAACTGTATGGTTTGCTGGATCGGGACAGCCTGTTAAGTCACGCTTTCTTCGACAAAGTGCTGGCGAACGAATCACTGACCAAGCTGTTGTTCGAGCCTTATCTGGATAATCAGCTGAAACGCACGGAGTCGGCTGCCGACGTCGTGGAAGTGATTCAGAGTTGGGTCACCTCCCATCCGTCTGCCATCCACAACAGCTTCCTGCTGGAACGAACGTCAACCGAGCTGCGGGAACGATTATGTTCTGCTCCTAACCCGGTTCATTCTGCCAATGAAGCACTTAAACGGGTTAGTGTACTGGACCGTGTATCAGCCACAGGTTCCTTCGATCCAGGCATTACTGCCCGGATCGGACAGTCTGGAGCTGTAACTCGGGCTAACCGGAAAGGTGGGTCTGAGTCTGCCTTCCAGCAACCTGCATATCAGGAGGAGTTAACCCGGCTTGCAGATAAGCTGGCTTACGTCATCAACTTGTTTATGATCCAGGATCTCGATCTGGAGCGGGTTAATCGTGAACAGCTGTTAAGCATAGATATTTTGCTGCATGGTAACGAGGTGAGGGATTGGGCTGCACGTCAGGGAGCGGATGTGTCTGCCCGTACAAACCTGATGCTGGCGGCGAGAGCATGGCTCAGTGGCGAGGGGCGTGAAGAAGAGGAGCTGGAAGGACTCTCGCTGTCCGAGCGTAATGAGCTCCAGCGCTGGACGCGTCGCTGGCTTGCCGAAGAGCTGCGTGAGCTTCCGGGTACGCCTGCCTTTGAAGCGCTGCCGCTGGCTTTTTATCGGGGTGGGAGTGGAAGCAACAGGCTCGATTATCCAGGCCTTATTGAATTTATCTACACTAATTCAGGACGAACAGAAGTGTTGTATCAATTTATGGAGTGGTCGGAAAATCAGCGATTGTTTATTCGCGGCTCCAACGCACATAAGGGTTACGCTGATGCAATCGTTACCTATTTCAAGGCCCATGATCGCGAAGCCTTTAAGTCAAAGTCAGCATTCAAGCCCTATTATGCCAGAGCAAGCAAGACAATGAAGCCGGTCTATGACCGCGCCAGAACCGAGTTGTCTTCTCCGCTGATTCGCATGCTGACAGGTAAAAGGAAAAACCTTTTTCTAGGATCGATCATTGTCATCCTGATCCTTGGTATTGCTGGAGGCACGTATGCTTTGATGGGAGGGAAAGCGGAGACGCCAGCGGCATCACCTCCACCGACACAGGAGCCCGTTGTTCCCGCTGAACCTGAGGCACAGCTCGCTGAACAGATCGCCTATCTCGTTCCGGTTTCCGAAGCGGATGACGGTACACAGATTCCTGCCCAGTTGGTGATCCGTTACAGAAATGAAGCGGACAGCAACGCCTTGCAAATGGACACTCTCCAATGGAACTTGAAGGATGGTACTAGACAGGAACTCCATGCAGAGGGTGAATGGGAGAGTTTTAACCGAAATGCGGAGCCGGATGGGGAAGGTGCAGCTGGAAACAACTCAGAGGGCACGCCTGAAGGAAGCTCCGCTGGTTCTTCTACTGATGGTGCAGAAGATACTCAGCAGAGTGGAGAAGCTAAGCAGGGGGGAGATTCAGCCACGAAGGAGGACAACGCTTCAGACCCGACAGAAGGCAGCACTGGGATGGATGCAGGGACTGGCACAGCTTCTGACTCTACGGATGAAGACTCAGCACAGGGAGCAGCAGACAGGACGCCTTCTGATTCCTCTCCGTCTTCGGGGGCAGATTCATCTTCAGCGAAAGATCTGACTGTTGCCGAAGCAGACCGTTTATATCCCTATGGGCACCAAGTGGAGCTTCCGGACGATATCGATCTGGAGAACATCGCGAGTGTTCAGAGTGGAACGGCCGTGATCAACCTAGTCCCGGAACCGAAGCTTTAAGCGGGATTACCTGGATATGTTATTAATACAAAATACAGCCCCCTCGAAGAATTTCGTAGGGGCTGTATTTTTGTTTTTATTCAAGCGAAGGAGAATGTCATATACAAAATGAATCAAACAGGTCTATTTTTCACAATATGGACACATTATTAAAATGTTGGGTAAGGAGGGCCATGCAAAAAGCGATGAAATGCATGTAAACGATGAGAAAAGCTCTCACATAAAAGATGGGTAATCTAGCCGAAATGTAGTAAAATACTTCAAAAAAAGCTCTAAACCAGCAAAGGATTTCGTATTTGGTGTTGACAAATGATAATGATTATCAGTATCTTTAGAGTATAGAAACTTGTTGAGCCGGAAATACGTTGAACTACAATTTCGTTTTCGTTATCATAGCCGGAATACATAACCGGGATAAATGAGAGAGGGATGATCGCATGTTTCGTCTGGAGACGTCCAAGCTGGATATCGCTTATGAGGAAAGACTGATTGTTGATAATCTGAATATTCAAATTCCCCAAGGAAAAATTACAGCACTTGTTGGAGCCAATGGTTCAGGAAAGTCTACCATTCTGAAAACCATGGCACGGATCATGAATCCAAAAGCAGGTAGTGTTTTGCTCGACGGGAAATCCATTCATAAGCAGTCCACGCGTGAAGTTGCCAAGCAGCTTGCGATTTTGCCACAGAATCCAACAGCTCCCGAAGGACTTACCGTAACTGAGCTGGTATCCTACGGACGGTTCCCTTATCAAAAAGGCTTTGGTTCGATGCGTGCTGAAGACAAACGCATGATTGAATGGGCTATCGAAGTGACAGGCATGACGGAGTTCCATGATCGTCCAATCGATCAGCTGTCCGGTGGACAACGTCAACGTGCCTGGATTGCCATGGCACTTGCACAGGAGACAGATATTCTGTTCCTGGACGAGCCGACAACGTTCCTCGATATGGCTCACCAGCTTGAAGTACTGCAATTGCTGGAGCAGCTGAATGCCACAGCAAACCGTACGATCGTTATGGTTGTGCATGACTTGAACCATGCTTCCCGTTATGCGCATCACATGATTGGGATCAAGAAAGGTAAAGCCATCGCTACAGGTTCACCCGTAGAGGTTATGAACTCCGATGTGCTTCGCGAAGTATTCAACATTGAGGCGGATATCGTGATTGATCCGCGTTCCGGTGTACCGCTCTGTTTGCCTTACGCCCTTGCGGGTCAACGCCAACAGTCTTCATCTCCAGAACAAATGGTCATGAACGGTGCAATGGTTCATGCTGGCGGACGGACAGAGCAGCGTGTTCTTCACGCGACCTGAGCTAATGATACGGGCCATATGTGGTCCTAAACTATAGAATGAAGCCGCTGTGCATAATGCAAGCGGCTCATTCGCATTCACAGGAGGTCTACAGGAATGGGAGAAATCAACTACACCTGGTTACAGCAGTACGGACGAATTACAACAACCGCACCGATAGACGAACCAGTCTTTGGCATACCTTTGACAGCATTAAGACATCCCGAGAAGGCAAAGCTTATGCTGGAGGCCTATAATGAGCATCTTCGGGCCGATTCTCTTCGCTCGGCTGCTGTTTATTTCATGCATTCGGTTCGTGGCCTGATGATTGGGGTTCACTACATGACGGCTCTTTGTGACACATGGCTCGATCTCTCGCTAGATAATGTTATTTTGCAGGTGGAGGTAGAGGATGGCCGTCCGGCGATTGGTTTTCAACTGAACAATGTAACCGAGCAATCACATCCGAATCTGGTGGCAGGACCTGATGCCGTTCCATCCTCCTGGCGTAATGATGTATTGACAGCATATTACGGTGAGCAGCTTCGCCCGCTGATTGAAGGGGTGGCTGTTGCTGGAGGAGCGAATACGGGTCAAATGTGGGCACAACTTGCATCCATGCTGAGATGGTTCAAAACGACAGCGTTACAGATGAATCTGAAAGAGACGGAACGTGAAGCGGTTGTACAAGGGTATGAGCATGTAATTACCATGTCTCCCGAGATCTTGGGTCTGAAAAAGAACCTGCTAGCCTTCAAACCGGTAGAGATTGATAATCCGCATCAACCTGGAGAAACGATGCTGATGAAGCCTGTCTGCTGTTTACACCATCAGGTGTATGGCGGTCAGAACTATTGCTACAGCTGCCCCAAACTGACCAAGGCAGAGCGGCAAGAGCGATATGATGCTATTTTGGCTGCGAAGTCAGGCTGAAGGGAATGTCCATGTTGATGGACGAAGTGTACTTTTACGTATGAACTTGTGCAGGGTTTTAATCGCAGGTTTGGTGATTGCCCTGCACCAAGTCTATAATATGGAGACAGGCTGTGTGCCGCATTGTCATTCGTTAGAGTAACATACAGCGGCCTAACCTACATCTTACTCATGGGAGGAATCAGTCATGTCCGTATATTCATATCAGGCGGTAACGACAGCTAATCAGGAAGTTCCATTGGATCTGTACCAAGGCAAAGTATTGGTGATCGCCAATACAGCCAGCAAGTGTGGACTGACTCCGCAATACGGTGAATTGCAGAAGCTCTATGATCGCTATCGTGATCAAGGTTTGGTTGTACTGGGTTTTCCTTGTAACCAGTTTGGTGGCCAGGAGCCGGGGTCCAGTGAGGAAGCTGAATCATTTTGCCAAATCAACTATGGCGTTAATTTCCCCGTATTTGCCAAGGTCGACGTAAATGGTGAAGATGCTCATCCTTTGTTCAAGTATTTGCGTGAGCAGCAACCTGGTGTTGGTGAAGACAACAGCATCCAATGGAATTTCACCAAGTTCCTTGTGAATCGCGAAGGTGAAGTTGTAGGACGAGTTGAACCAAAAGAATCCCCTGAAGCCATGACTGCAGAGATTGAAAAGCTGCTTGGCGTATAAAATGAAACGCAGAAGCCTGCCTCCTGATTGGAGGACAGGCTTTTTTTGATGCAATTGGTTAGTTCAAATATTCTTTAAGTAGAGGTGTCTGCTCGGTAGTTACTACGCTTATTTTGAGCATAAACCAGCCATAAGCAGGGAAAACTGAAGTCAAAGAAGATGAGTCGACGATTCACTTGATCGTAAAGAAAAACACATCCGACAAATTTATTTTGATTAACCTATTGCAATGTGAAAAGTATCACATTATAATAAGTGTACAAAGTGAAATAAATCACATAAGCGGTATCCACTTAGAAGTGAAATATTTCACAACTACAATGACGTTATATTCAATTTTTTATTTATATACTCCAAGGGGGAACCTTATCATGAAAATCGCAGTTATTGGATGTACACATGCAGGAACCGCAGCCATCGTTAACACCGCCAAATTGTACCCGGATGCTACGATCACGGTGTATGAGCGCAATGACAATATCTCCTTTTTATCATGCGGCATTGCGCTTTATGTGGGTGGTGTGGTGAAAGACCCGGACGGACTATTCTACTCTTCCCCAGATCAACTAGCTGAGCTCGGTGTCGTTACCAAAATGCTGCATGAAGTAACGGCAGTCGATACCGAGGGCCATACACTTCAGGCTAAAAACCTGAAAACCGGGGAAGAATTTGAAGATACCTTCGACAAGCTGATCGTGACTACAGGTTCATGGCCTGTCGTTCCGAAGCTGGAAGGCATTGAGCTGGACAACATTTTACTTTGCAAAAACTACAATCATTCCAACACGATCATTGAGAAAGCGAAGGATGCCAAACGCATTACAGTGGTCGGAGCAGGATACATTGGAATCGAACTGGTCGAGGCTTTCCAAATGAACGGCAAGGAAGTTACTTTAATCGACAGCGTGGACCGGATTCTGAACAAATATCTGGACCCCGAGTTCACCGATGCGATTGAAGACACTCTGACTGGACGCGGCATCAAGCTGGCTCTGGGCCAAACCGTACAGAAATTTACCGGAGAGAATGGTAAAGTGAATAAGGTAATTACATCCAAAGGGGAGTTTGAAACCGACCTCGTTATTCTGTGCATTGGTTTCCGTCCAAATACCGAACTGCTCAAAGGCCAAGTGGATATGCTGCCGAACGGCGCAATCATCGTGGATAAATATATGCAAACCAGCCAAAAAGACGTCTTCGCTGCGGGAGACAGCTGTGCAATCCATTACAATCCAACCGGCAAGGCAGCGTACATTCCACTGGCAACCAACGCAGTGCGGATGGGTACACTCGTAGCGCGAAACCTGGTTCGTCCGACGACACCGTACATGGGTACACAAGGCACATCAGGGATTAAAATTTATGAGCAAAATATTGCAGGTACAGGCCTGACGGAAACCTCTGCTGCGGACGAGGGTCTGGTGGTTGAAGCTGTAACGCTTGAAGATGCTTACCGTCCGGAGTTCATGCCAACGGCAGAGAAGCTGCTGCTCAAAGTGATCTACGAACAGGCTACACGCCGCATTGTAGGTGCACAGGTCATGTCGCAGGCTGATCTGACACAGTCGATCAATACGATCTCTGTCTGCATCCAGAACAACATGACGGTAGATGAGCTGGCCTTCATCGACTTCTTCTTCCAGCCACATTACAACAAACCGTGGAACTTCCTGAACTCGGCTGGTCTTCAGGCGTTGCCTCCAGTAGAAGTGAAAACACCAGCGATGGTGTAACCGAAACTTTTGAGAACTGCCGCATTCTTCAGCGGTAGTTCTTTTTTTGTTTATTTCTGCACATCAAGCAAGGCACAACGGGAATATTAAAATGTAGTTTTCAGACTTTGTGATAAAAGTAACAAACCTCGTGAAACCTTCGCGATACAATGAACATATCAACCTAACAAGTTGAATTATGATGTTCATGAACTGTGAAGGAGAGGATCGTTATGGCAGCAAAAACACCTCTTGAGGTTGCACAATATACGGCGCATACGGGGATGAAGAAAGCCCAAAATCCGGTATCCTCCGTATTAATACTCAGTTTTCTGGCAGGTGCTTTTATCGCGCTCGGATTTCTGTTGGATATTCGGGTTATTGCCTCTGCTCCGGCAGAGTGGGGCAGTTTGGTTAATCTAATTGGTGCAGCCGTGTTCCCGGTTGGTTTAATGTTGGTGCTGATTGGCGGCGGGGAACTGCTGACAGGCAATATGATGGCCGTTCCACTCGCGACGATTGCACGCAAACTGTCCGCAGGCAGCATGTTGAAGAATCTCACCTTAGTAACAATAGGTAATTTCCTTGGGGCGATCTTTGTGGCCTATGCGTTTGGGCATGTGCTCGGTCTGACGGCAGAGGGTGCCTATTTGACGAAAGTGGTTGATATGGCTGGACACAAGCTGGACGACAGTTTCCTTCAGGCGTTTATATCCGGGATCGGGTGTAACTGGCTGGTGGCGCTCGCGGTATGGCTGTCCTATGCATCAGATACGATGAGTGGCAAGGTACTGGGGATATGGTTCCCGACAATGGCCTTTGTGGCTATTGGATTCCAGCACGTTGTCGCCAACATGTTCCTTATTCCTGCGGCGATCTTCGAAGGGCATTATTCGTGGGGACAATATGTCATGAATTTCATTCCGGTATGGCTTGGCAATCTGACGGGAGGTGCGCTATTTGTGGCAGCTGCTTACTGGATGGTGTACCTGCGCAAACTTGAGCCGGAAGTGAAGCCTGAGATGACAATGGCGGCGGCCCAGTCTGTGGAGACGGAAGCCAGACCGATGTGGAGCAAGCAGGCGTAACAGTAATTTTCCGAGTACCCGTGTTAGAGTTATAGCCAAGGTTACGGGTGCAAAGACGTGCGAAGGCGAGTTTAAAGAAACAGGAGAGGCGATTTTGATCTCGTTCATCTCATAGCGATCTGCTATGCCTTGATGGACGGGAAAGAAATCGCCTTTTTAGTGTAAAAATGTCCACGCAAAATAAATTCGCCATGACAAGGTTCGGGGGAACGAAACCTGTTCATGGCGAATTTCGGGAGTGGTCCATGATATGGCATGAGGAGGAAGTGGGGAAACACTAGCCTAATGCCTTGTTGTTAATTTACCCCTGAATTTGGAGATTGAATCAAGTCGGAAAAACATTTTTTTGAAATATTTTAAAAACGGCTGTGGCAGCGAATATAGGGTGAATACAGACTGTTCTCTTTACGCGATTACCATGAAGAAGATATGATAGAAGGATAGCTTTGAAGGGGGAGGAACTGGTATATGATCGATCAGGAGAATGGCGTATTCCCGGCGGTTTGCCCGCTCGATTGCCCGGATACTTGCGGCCTGCTGCTTCATAAGGAGAACGGTAAGATTGTGAAGGTGGCGGGCAATCCCGAGCATCCGATTACAAAAGGTGCCATCTGTAACAAGGTCCGAAATATGACGGAGCGGGTGTATCACCCCGAGCGGTTGCAATATCCGATGAGACGCATCGGAGCCAAGGGTGAAGGCCAGTTTGAACGAATCAGCTGGGACGAAGCCATCGGCGAGATTACGGCGAAATTCAGTTCACTGTCGGATACTTACGGACCAGAGAGCATCTTGCCATACAGCTTTTATGGAAACATGGGCATTCTTGGTGTGGACGGCATGGATCGTCGATTTTTCAATGCGCTTGGGGCGAGCAAACTGGAACAGACGATCTGTAATGCAGCTGGAAATACCGGCTGGAAATATACGATGGGTGCGAACCGGGGAACCTCGCCCGAAGATACGGAGCATGCCGATGTCATACTGGTGTGGGGCGGCAACATCGTAAGTACCAATATGCATCAGGTTGTGCTGGCCGAGAAAGCTCGCAAAAAGGGCGCTCAAATTGTTGTCATCGATGTTCATCGCAATCGAACCGCCCAATGGGGAGACTGGTTTATTCCACTCTACCCGGGTACAGACAGCGCACTGGCCCTCGGATTAATGCATGTACTGTTCGAGCAGGGACTGACAGATGAGGCTTTTATGCAAAAGTATACCGTTGGCCATGAGGCACTGCGTGATCATGTCCGCAGCTACACCCCTGAGCGCGTTGCACGTATTACGGGTGTGCCGGAAGCGGATATCGTGAAGCTGGCTGAGCTGTATGGCAATGCACAGGCAGCTCATATTCATATCGGCAATGGCCTCCAGCACCATGACAATGGTGGCATGAACGTACGCAGCGTAACCTGTCTGCCTGCCATCACAGGCCAATGGCTGAAGCGCGGCGGTGGTGCCATTCGTACCAACAGCTACGCGAGCACCAATAGCGATGCGCTCGAGCGTCCAGAGCTGCGGCAGAACCCGGAGCCGCGCGTGGTGAACATGAATCGGATTGGCGAAGCACTGCTGGAAGCGGAGCAGCCGATCCGGGCATTGATGGTCTACTGCAGCAATCCACTGGTAGTGGCACCGGATACCGAGCGGGTAGAGCGAGGTTTTGCACGGGAAGACCTGTTCACGGTTGTCCATGACCTGTTCATGACAGATACGGCCAAATACGCGGATATTGTACTGCCTGCGACGTCTTCATTTGAAACGACCGATCTGTATACATCGTACTGGCATCAGTATGTTCATTTGCAAGAGCCAGTCATTGCGCCTTTGGGTGAGAGCAAGAGCAATGTTGAATTATTCTCTTTGCTTGGACAGGCGATGGGGTATGACCCGGAGATTTTCGGTGAGACACCGGAACAGATGATCGAGGAAGCACTTCAGGGTACGGGCAATCCTTATATGAACGGAGTAACATTGGACGGGTTGAAGCAGCATCATTTCGTCAAGCTGGACATGTCTCCGCATATGTCCTATCTGGATCAGCTGCCTACGCCTTCAGGGAAAATCGAGCTGTATTCGGAAACGATGGCACAGAAGGGATTGCCGCCGTTGCCTACGTATAGTGCCCTCGTTGAGGGGTATGACGGGGAAAACCCGGCTGGACCTGCGGATGTCTATCCGCTGATGTTTCTGTCGCCACCGAACCATAACTTCCTGAATTCCACCTTTGCCAATTCGGCCAAACATCAACGTTTGGAGAAGATGCCATTACTGCAAATGCACCCGGAAGACGCCGCTCGTAGACAGGTGGAGGATGGGGATGCCGTAGTCGTATGGAACGACCGTGGCCGGATCGAACTGACCGCCAAGGTGAGTGAATCCATGCTGCCAGGAACGGTGATCAGTCAAGGCTTATGGTGGGATGGTAATGGCAAAAAACAGCGGGCGAACTCGCTCACGTCCAATCGTCTGTCCGACATGGGAAACGGGGCTACGTTCTTTTCGGCCACTGTTGAAGTGAAGCGTCAATGAATGTACTTGCAGATCGGAGCTTTTCAGGTAAGATGAACATTGGATAGTTCGTAAGCAGAATGATAAAGAGCAAGATTTGAAATTCAAATTTCTAAATTCTAAATTCAAGTGGCCTTCGCTCTGGCTGATCATGCCGTCAGGGCAAGGGTCTTTTTTTATGGCAATATGCTTGTTGAGGTATTAAGGAGAATAAACGAAGATGATGAGATGGCTGGATACGTATCCAAAAGAAGTGAAAATATTTTTGCTGGCAAGTCTGGTCAATGCGACAGGCAGTGCCTTGATGTGGCCGCTGACCACGATGTATGTTTTTGATGAGCTTGGGCGCACGATGGCGAACGCCGGATTTGTCATTCTGATCCAGTCACTGGGCGGTATCTTTGGTCAATTGCTCGGCGGTGCATTGTACCACCGGGTGGGGGTCAAGAAGCTGATCATCGGATCCCTGGCGTTAAATGCAGTAGGACTGTTTGCTCTGCCGTGGATCAGTGCATATTGGGTTGTGTTCATATGTGCTATGGGCTGGATTGGCCTGTTCAGTTCATTGTCGCTGCCAGCGATTCAAGCCTTTATCGGCTTTCGGTTTGCGGAGCGACGCGGGGAATTGTTCAATGTGATCTATGTCGCCAACAATATCGGTGTGGCGATTGGTACGGCGCTCAGTGGTTTTCTGGCCGACTTTTCCTATCACCTCAGCTTTGTACTGAATGGGGTGACTTCCGCCGGGTTTGCGATTTTCTTCTGGTATTATCTGTCACGGGCAGAACCGGATCAGGGCGAAGTGCATCTGACCAAACACAAAACGGTTCAAGATGGTCCAGGCGTCTGGGCGTTGCTGGCAAACACCAGATTATATCTGTTCATGAGCCTGGGCGTACTGTTCCTGCTGTTCGGTAATTCCATCTGGAATACGGGTGTGTCTCCGTATATTATTTCCGAGGGTATGGAGAAAAGAATGTACGGTCTGCTCTGGACCCTGAACGGGGTACTGATCTTTGTGGGACAACCTTTCACCAGCTGGATGAAGCGGACGATGGCTCGTACATCGACCGCTCAGATGACTGCAAGTGCGGTGTTCTATGGCATGGCCTACATCGTCATGATCACCATGTATAGCTATCCGGGTATGGTGCTTGCGATGGTACTGGCTACCTTTGGGGAAATGCTGATCTCACCTGCTACCCCGGCGTTCATATCGGAGCACGCAGGAAGAGCCGCGCCATTTTATATCGGAGTATCCGGTGGGATTGGATCGGTCGGGCGCGTCATCGGTCCCTATGCGATGGGTGTCATGTATGATAAGCAAGGGTTAATTTCTGTGGCCTGGTTGGCGACAGCGATGGCGGGTGTGGCGCTGCTCGGTTTTGTGCTGCATGCGGTACTGAACCGCCGCCGTGAGGTCAAGGAGTATGGATTGGACGCCTAATGTTTTTTTGCCGCAATAATGAATTGAAAAGGCACCTTCCGGTTGAGCGGAGAAGCTCAATAGGGGAAGTGTCTTTTATTTTAGGGGAGCATTTGAATTCGGATAAACCCGACCAAAGGAGGGGAGATACCTCTACTTTGGTACAGGTGTCATCCTGGTTCTGGGTAATAAAGGATACCGGGCTGAGGAAGGTTGTTGTTAGTGGACGTGAAAATATAAAATTATAGAAGGGAAAATAAATCATATTAAAAGGAGAACATATGAAAAAAAATAAACGGCCCCTAACCAAGCGAGTATTTCTTGCTACTGTAATGCTGACGACATTAACGGCTACGGCTCCAGGTTTGGGAGTCCATGCGGAAAAGGATTCAACGCCAGTCTCCGAAAAAAAACAAATGATATTCGATAACAAGGGGGAGTCATCCCAAGGTTCAAACCATGCAATTACAACGCAGTCTGTAGAGGCGTTCGCAGATGAATATTTTTCTCAACCTGACGTACAAAAGCAGCTGAATGGAGCGGTGTTTGTTGTTGTTAAGGATGGCAAAGTGATAATGAGCAAAGGCTATGGTTATGAGGACATGGTTTCCAAAAAGCCCGTTGATCCCGAAACTACAGTATTTCACATGGCGTCGATAAGCAAATTATTTACAACGACAGCTGTAATGCAATTGGCCGAGCGGGGTAAAATTGATTTGGATCAGGACATTTCCAAGTATATGGAAGGCGTGACGATCGAAAACGAAACAGGTACACCGATTACCATGAAAAATCTGATGACTCATACAACCGGATATAACTTTCCAGATGTTTTTGGGACAACAGAAGGCGTATCGTTGGACAGCTTTGTTAAAGAATATGTCCCAACTGTGGTAAGCAAGCCCGGAAGTGCCTATCGTTATGACAATCTCGCATTCCAGCATCAGGGTTACATTGTGGAGAAAGTGTCCAAGCAGCCATTCGAAACATATGTGGACGACAACATATTTAAGCCGCTTGGGATGACAAGCACAGGCTTTGTAATGAATTCCGAGATAAGCTCAAGGCTTGCGACAGGTCATCATTTTACAGGTGATGCACTTCCTGAATATATCAGCTATCCGGAAGTTGATCCCACCAAGGGCATGTACTCCACCGGCAGCGATATGGCCAATTATATGATTGCGATGCTGAACGGAGGCAAGATTGGGGATACAAATTTTTTAAAGGAAGAAACTGTTCGAGATATGGAGGCCCCCCAGTACAGCATTAACCCTGATATGCCGGTAATGTCATACGGATTCGAGTCCGTATATACACAACTGCATAATGGCCAGACAGTGATTGGAAAAGGTGGCGATATTCCAGGCTATCACTCTTGGATGTGGCTGTTGCCAGAACAGAACGTTGGGGCAATAGTTATTGTTAACGGTGAAGCCATTGATCCCCGTATGGAACTGTTCAGTGGATTTATGCAGAAGTTTTTCCCGGATGAGCGACCTGCCGGCACACCTATGAGGCTCACTAGGGAACAACTTAGCAAGTTCGAAGGTACATACGGAGGTTTGCGGTTATCCATGCTAAACTCGAAAGTTACAGCTGGTATGGATGGTACTTTGAACCTAGCTGATCAGGCAGGTGTTCATAAGTTAACTCAGTTGGAGCCATTGTTGTTTCAGGATGAGCAAGGGACGTTGGTAGGATTCAAGGAAGGCGACAATGGTCAGATCAGTCATTATTATTACAGTTTGCAAGACACCTTCATGCAGAAATTATCCGAACCGCAGCAGTATAGCGATGTGTCGGCTGGAAGCCCTTATTCCTCTGCAATTCATCTGTTGAAACAACTGGAGGTCATTAGTACCGACAGTTCGAACACCTTCAGACCCGAAGAAGCAATGACTCGTGCCGAATATGTGCAAATGTTACTTAAGGGTTCCGGAATAAAGCCCCTTAATCATCCTGTAACCTTCAAAGATACCGCAGGGCATCCGTTAGCCAAGGAAATCCAGACAGTTGCGGAGATTTTGGGAGTGCAGGGGGTAGGTGACGGACGTTTTGAACCGGATCGAGAGATTACAAGACAAGAAGCCGCTTCGATTTTGTGGAAATATGTACAATTGTCCATGCCGACTCCTGCGGCGGAGGTGAAAATAGCAGGTACACAACCGGCTTCCTGGGCGAAGGATGCAGTGAGCTTTGTCATTGCTGTGAACTTGTTTGGTCCGGAGGTGAAGGTCACGGCAGACGGAACCATCAATTATGAACCGAACCGTCCAATGCTTCGTCAAGAAGCCGCAAATTTGTTTGCTAAAATGTTTCAACCAGCACAAATATAATAACCCTTCGTAATAATGAATTGAAAAGGTACTTTGAGCTAAAGGTGGAAAGCATCACTTCAAGGTGCCTTTAATTCCGTAAATTTAAATTGACAAAAAAATATTTTTATGCTATAATTTACATATAAAAATATTCCGTATATACTAAGGTTCTCCTGGCCAGGGGAATCTTATTTTTGTTTGTACGGGAGGGTGAAATATGAAGCAAAATGAGTCCAGCATTACATCCTTGATTTCGGCTTTTGGCCGAGCCTACCATTGCCAATACGATACACCACTTATTTTCAATGATTATATAGCCAAAGCGCTTATCACTCCTCAAGAGTTTGCGGATATCCGTGAGAACATGATTCAAGGCATCCATTTTTTCAACCCGAACATGGCTCATCAGCTCAAGGACGACCCGGATAAGATCCTAAAATGGATTACCCAGGTACAGTTATCTCCAATAACACTGGCTCGGGCCGCCTATTGTGAGCATGTGCTGTTGCATGAAGTCGCGTTGGGATTGAAGCAGATTGTCATTCTTGGCGCGGGGATGGATACATTTGCTTTGAGGCATCCGGAACTGGAAGACACTCTGGAGATATTTGAAGTGGATTATCCGGCTACACAGCAATTCAAGCAGGAGCGTCTGAACCAGGCCAAGCTGATCATTCCAGACAATCTTCATTGGGTGCCAATGGATTTTACCCGTGAGCCCTCGTATGAACGTTTGACTGAAGAAGGCTTGAAGAAGCGAAAGACGATGGTCAGTCTGCTGGGTGTTTCGTATTATTTGACCAAAACAGATCTGTCTAACGTGCTCCGGCATATATTTTCGGATTTTCCAACGGGAAGCTCCATTGTGCTGGATTATGCAGATGAGCATCTCTTTGATGAAAAAGGAAAGTTTAACCGGGTTGAAAATATGGTTAAAATGGCTGCGATGGGGGGCGAGCCGATGCAATCCTGTTTCTCTTATAAGGAAATGGAGCGGTTGTTGGCTGATGCGGGACTTCTCATCTATGAGCATCTATCGCCGGAAGACATACAGGCTCGTTATTTCAGTAATCGTACAGATGACTTGTCCGCCTTCGAAACAAACCATTTTATCCATGCGGTAAAAAAATAAAATCCTATTCCTGATGTGATTATCACAGAATAGGATCTGAATACGAGAGGGATGTCCCATAGTCATGAACATGACGTGGCATCCCTTTTAGCGTTTGTACTGTCTGTCTAACGAATCAAGCACATGCTATTCATGCCAATTACCACAGGTCAGCAGTTTAATGAATCCAAGAGAAGTTATTTCCGAGAATTGCCCGCAATCTTGCATTACAATCCTCAATAATCTTCCTTATAGGGCGCGGTCGATTCGTTAGTACCTTGACCCCCGAGAGCGAGAGATCACTTTCGGCACATCTCTTCCAATCATTCTATTCGCCAAGTAATCACGAAGTTTAGGATAGTATGTTATTGATTCATTACTTCTCAACCTATCCAAACTGGGCTTGATGCAATCGGCTATATGAGCCCTGACGCGCCAAAAGTTCATCATGGCTGCCTTGTTCTGCTACGCCGCCATTCTCCACAACCACAATGCGATCCGCGTGTCTGATTGTTGCGAGTCGATGGGCGATAATCAGCGTTGTACGTCCTTGTGCAAGCTCGGATAAAGCCAGCTGAATGGCGGCTTCCGTTTCGGTATCGAGTGCAGAAGTCGCTTCATCCAGAATGAGGATCTGCGGATTTTTTAGTATCATGCGAGCAATAGATAGACGTTGCTTCTGTCCGCCAGACAATTTAACGCCTCGTTCACCGATTAGGGTATCGAGTCCTTCCGGTTGGGATTGGACGAGCTCCTCCAATTGGGCCCGGCGGATGGCTTGCCAGATTTCTTCATCCGGTGCATCCAGTTTCCCATAGGCAATATTCTCGCGGATCGATCCGTCAAACAGGAAAATATCCTGCTGCACAATCCCGATATGAGAGCGCAGTGACTCCAGCGTCATATCTTTTACCGGAATCCCGTCAATGGAGATATGCCCCGCATCCACATCGTAAAAGCGTGGAATGAGACTGCATAGTGTGGATTTGCCTGCACCCGAAGGTCCTACCAGCGCAACCGTTTGTCCTGCCTGAATCTCCAGACTGACCTGATTCAAGGTAGGTTTGTGTTCTCCGTAAGCAAATGTGACGTTATGGAAGGCGATGTCGCCTTTCACATGCGGGATGGGTTTGGCCTGAGGCGTATCATCTACATCGGGCTCGGCTTCCAGCAGTTCCAGGTAACGTCTGAATCCGGCGATGCCCTTGGGATAGGTTTCGATGACGGAATTGATCTGCTGAATCGGTCCAAGAAACACATTCGATAACATGACGAAGGCGATAAATTCCCCGTAGGTCATGCTGCCCTGGATGACAAACCACGTACCGCACACCAATACAAATAGCGAGACAAATTTCATGAGAATGAAGCTGAGCGAGGAATTCCACGCCATAATCCGGTAGGTGATCAGTTTGGTCAGGCGGAAGCGTTCATTATTTTCCACAAAACGTTTCACTTCATGCTTTTCATTGGCAAAGGCCTGTACTACACGAATTCCGCTGACATTGTTCTCTACGCGTGCGTTATAATCTGCAATATCCGCAAACATGCGCTTGAACGCTTTGGACATTTTGCGGCTGAAATAGAGGGACAGGAAGATCATCAGCGGCACGATAATAAAAGTCATTACAGCCAGTTGCCAGTTGATACCCAGCATAATGCCGAAGGCTCCAGCTAACGTCATCAGGGCAATGAACAGGTCCTCGGGTCCATGATGCGCAATCTCGCCAATATCCATCAAATCGTTGGTCATGCGAGAGACGAGGTGCCCCGTCTTGTTGTTATCAAAAAAGCGGAAGGATTGCTTCTGCACGCGCTGGAACAGCTCCCGCCGCATATCGGATTCGATGTTAATGCCCAGCTTATGTCCCCAGTAGGTGACTGCATAATGGAAAAAGGAACTGAGCAGGTAAATGCCCAGTAATCCGGCACAGGCTGCTAATATCATGGACCAGTTGCCTGCGGGAAGCAGCTGGTCGACAACTTTGTTTACAGCCAAAGGGAACGCAAGCTCCAGCAGCGCAGCCAGAATCGCACAGGAGAAATCCAATATAAAGAGTCCCCGATAAGGACGATAATAAGCCATGAAACGGCGAAGCATATGTAAATCCTCCTTTCTTATAACGCAAAAGCCCAGACAGGCTGATCGGCCTGTCCGGGCGTCACGTTCGATCTTAAGAAATGAATATCGAATCTATCCTCTTATTTACGATTTTGCTGTGCGCGTTCTACGATCATATCGGCAAATTCTTCAGCCTGACCTTGAATTGCAATCGGGTCGAAGTACCAGTAACGGTCTTCCAGTAATTCGTATACCTGATTGTTTTTTACTGCCGGGAGCGATTGCCAGATGGAGTCGCCTTGGTAATTTTTATTGTTCCCCCCTACGGTCAGGAAAATATGGTCTCCAGCATAATCACCAACGACTTCACGTGAAATCTCTTTCCACTGGGTATCACCCATCAGTTCTTTCTTGGTGATTTCGAGTGGTGCAAGTTCCAAAGCACGATAAACGGCCTGTCCACCGCGACCAAAGTTGTCTCCATAACCATAGTAGCTCTTGTCTGATACTTCGAGGATCGAGAAGGTCTCCTCGGGCTTGATGACCGCTTTGACTTTAGCACGAGCAGCTTCAATATGTTCGTCATATGTTTTTAGCCAGGCTTCAGCTTCTTCGGATTTGTTCATGAGTTCTCCAAACCCCCGAATTTCATCCTCTACATTGGTAAATGTACCGTAGGGAATGACCACAGTAGGTGCGATTTTTTGATAGCTCTCAATTTCTTCGGCTTGGTCAGAGTAGGTAATAATCAGATCCGGGTCCAACGCAATCACCTTCTCCAGGGATACAGCACCCCGATCACCAATACTTTCTATGCCCTCCACCTGATCTGCATAGAACGGGTTTTCCAAATAATATTGAATAGCACCAACGGGTTTCACACCTAGTGCAAGCAGATCACTTACGTACATATCCGTAACAATTCGTTTCGGTTCAGCCGGGATTTCAACATCTCCGCTTAATGACTTGTAGATCCGCGTAGCCTTCGAATTGCCTGAACCGGACGAAGAGTCGGTGTCTGTTTCGGTCGAACCTGTTGTGGCTTCTGAACCTGTCGCAGTCTGTTCCGTTGTGCCCGAACCCGTGCCACTGTTACAAGCAGCCAGGATCATGATGATGGCGAGCATAAGCAGCAAGCCGGAAAAGCGTTTTTTTGCAGCAAACATATGATTGTTCCCCCTATGTATAATCAATAATGATTATTATTCTCATTAATAACATAGAGGAAGACGTGATATTTGTACATGGACATCTATGATGACTAGTGTATGGACAGATGTGATGTCAGTTTGTGCATGAGGTGATGTAATTGCTCCATAACCGAGATGGGATCGAATCCATAAAACATATTCGCTTCAATTTCGTACAGTCGCCCTTCCCGGACAGCACTCAAGGCGTTCCAGGACTCCTGAGCGAACAGCTTGTCCACAGCATGCTGCTCCGACGATTCCCTGGCATAGTCAATAAAAATATGATCTGCCGCATACAGATGAATCTCTTCTAACGGAACATGAATGTAACCTGTGAGCAGCTGGCCATCCTTCTCCATGCGTGCAGGAGGGGTGAAGCCCAGCGAGTGATACAAAATATGAGAAGCTCTGCCCCATCCGTGACCGTAGATGTACGCCCCACTCTCACCAATCATGAATATGCATACGGCTGAACCACGTTCACCCATCATCTGATCCAGTGTACGATTGGCCTCCTGCTGAAGCGTATCATAACGGTCTAATAGCGCACGAGCTTTCTTTTCCAATCCCGTGATACGTCCCAAATGAATGAATTGTTCCTGCCAGTCGAGTTCTTCGAAGGGCATCAAAATGGTTGGTGCAATCTGCCGTAATTTGTCCATTCCCGAATGAGGTGCATAACCAAGGATGACATCAGGACGGGAGTCCGCGATCAGATCCACACGACTAATCAGTTCATGTTCAGAATACTGTTTGAATGGGTCGGGTCCGTATTCAACCATTTTTTCTTTCATCCATCCTGCGACAGCACCCAAATGAGGGATATGACCCAATGCAAGCAAGGAGGCGGTATAGTTGTAAGTGAGACTTGCGATTTTTTTTGGCATTTTCCGATATAATGTCGGTGCATAGCCTACCATCTGTTTGAATTTTCGACTTAGATAAAAGGTGTCCCTGTACCCCGTCAACTGCGCAAGTTCATGCAATGTGGGATTGACCAAAAGCAGGTGTTCCTGGGCAATTCGAATTCTTAGCCGGGTAACATACTCCACAAACGTAAGTCCGGTATGCTTTTTGAATTCTCGTGAAAAATGCTCTGGACTCACATTCACCTCTCTCGCTAATTGCTCCCGGGTAAGGGGATAGGCAACCATCTCATGAATGTGTGCAATCACAAGATCGAGCCATGAATGGTCTTCATGAGCCAAATGCACAGCATGATCACGTAAAGTATCCAGCAACTGATAGAACAACGCATGGGGTTTGAACGGACCGGACTCCTTGCTTTGCGAACAGGCCAGAACGAGGTCGGAGACCAGTTCGATAATGACGCGACTCGAAATGGCAGCAGGAGGTCCAAATGGCCAGAGAGTTTGTTCGTTATCAGCAGGATCAAAGGCAATGGCAATGCCCTGAACCGGCGATAGTGAACCGCGTTTGCTTTCATGTTGAAGTAAAGTACCCGCTTGACGCATGACAGCCGAGCCGCTATTAACCATCAAATGTCCATGATCACTAATCAGCCTTGCCTGACCCGAGGTAATGACATAGAGAACATGCTTATTGCTCCAGAGTTCATCTATACGAGAGTAAGATTCGTGATCATGGAGCCGAGCCAGGTGACACAGTCTAAACATCGCCGGAGGAACAGTGCTGATTTCCTGCAAGCGCCCAGCTTGGAGCTGGGACGATTTATGAAAGTTTGGAACCAGATTGTTCATAACTTAACGGACTCCTTATAGTGAATTGGACTAATATGCAGTATAATACCACAAAGGCATGTTGCAGGTACCCAAATCATTCCTTTCACATATTTCCGTGGAAAATGGATAAAGAGGTTGAAATCGCTATCAACTCCGACTATAATGAAAATGTCGAAACGTTTCAATCTATGGTTTACAGGTGTCTTCATTGTGATTTATAATGAATTCTTCCTCTAGTCCAATATTGAAATATGGTCTCTCGACCAAGTTATATCTACAATTAAAGGGTATAAGATTCAGCAGTGATGCTTAAAAGACGTGAAGTGAGATTTTTTTTTGGAAATACCTCGAAACGTTTCGATGAATCGGAAGTGGATGTAACTTCCGTTGGACAATGAATAGGGATGAGTGGTTGTTGCAACCATGTACAGTATAAAATGATAGGTAACAAGAAAGTTAGAAGGAGCGAACGTGGAATGGCAACGATTAAGGATGTGGCAAAGCTGGCAGGCGTGGCGCTCTCGACCGCTTCCTATGCACTCAATGGGGACAGCAAGGTAAGTGCCAAGACCAAGGCAAAAGTGCTGGAGGCAGCACGGGAACTGAATTATCGCAAAAACGGCTTTGCCATGGACCTGAAGCGGAGCCGAACGAACACGATTGCGTTGATTCTTACAGATCTGTCGGGTCCGTATTACTCCGAATTGATTCGGAGCGTACAGGACGTAGCGCTGGCTAACGGATATGATCTAATTGCTTGCAGCTCTATGGGAGGTCGCGACTCCACAGCGGTTCGTTTCTTGCAAGAAAAAAGAGTGGATGGCGCTATTATCCTGGCTCATAACATCCATGATGATACCCTGGTGGAATCTGCCGGGGGGCGTTTCCCAATCATTGTGATGGATCGGCAGTTGTCGAGTGATCATCTGGTCAACGTGCTGGTGGATGGGGAACAAGGTGGTTACCTGGCTACACGGCACCTCATTCAGAAGGGGCATAAGACCATCGCCTATATCAGTGGGCCATCCAATTCTTATGATAATGCTCTCCGTTATCAAGGATATTTGCGAGCCATGCAGGAGGCTGGCCTTGAAGAGAAATCCAAATGGCGTCTAAGCGGTAACTTTGTACGTGAGGGCGGATATAGTGCAACCAAGATGATGGTTATGCAGGGCGAGCTACCATCTGCCGTATTTTACGGGAATGATGAAATGGCGATTGGTGGACTGAAGGCATTTGAAGAGAGCGGAATATCCGTACCGAATGACATTTCGGTTATCGGATTTGATGATATTCAACTGTCCGAATATGTTCATCCTCCGCTTACAACGGTGCGGCAGCCCAAGCACGAAGCGGGTTCATTGGCAGGGCATTTGCTCTTCCAGATGCTGAATGGAGAAGCAGTGAATCCATCGTACACATTAACCATTGATCTGGTAGAGCGTGAATCTGTGCGATCGCTGCAGGTAGAGTCAGGAATTTAGCCGGCCTAAAATGTGATTTGTCGGTGGGGAATGTGGCTTGAGTAACTGTTTTTGATGGGCTAGAAGTTTTGAATGGAGAGTTAAATGATGGGGATCACCGTCCGAATGGGCCAGTCAAGGTCACTTCGCAGAGGCCCCCTATTCTTTTTCCGATGTATCGAAACGTTTCGATTTTATACTAATTGAAGGAGTGAATAGTATGGCAACGATGATTAATGAACCAATCCGGCTGACTGCCGGGGATTTATCCTTTACCTTTTTGAACAGTGGGGACTTGTATCAGGCCAAGTCCGGTACGACCATGTTGAATCAGTTGCTCAGCAACCAGATTGATGGATCTTTGAATAACCTGTACCTGCGTGTACATGAGGGAGAGAACATCAGCTCGTTCCCACTGCTGGGTGTGCGTTCGAACAGCAAAGTGATTACAAGCAAAGCGCAATCCGGCAATCAACTGATCTGGGAAGGTACAGTACAGCTTGAAGGCAAAGAGCAAGGCATTGGCTATCAGGTTGTGTTTACAGCTACAACACAAGGTGTCTGGTTCTGGGATGTGAAGCTCACAGGACAACAACATAACGTTGACGTGGTATATGGACAAGATGTAGGTCTTGCTGATCCAGGTGCCGTACGCAGCAATGAAGCCTATCTGTCGCAGTATATTGACCATACGGTGTTCGAGGATGAAGCTAAGGGATATGTGGTATGTTCCCGTCAAAACCAGCCTCAGGGCGGTGCTTTCCCTTACATGCAGCAAGGTTCCCTGACCAAGGCAGTGGGTTACTCTACAGACGGATTCCAATTCTTTGGTCTGTCTTACAAGGAAACGAACCAGCCTGAGAGTCTTAGCCATAATACACTGGCCAATGAGACGTACCAGTATGAATTTGCCTATACAGCATTGCAATCGGAGCGTGTAAACTTGGACGGGGAAGCCCAAGTGGTCTTCTACGGACTGGCCAAAGCAGATCATCCTGCCGGAATCTCCGCACTGGAATTCGGGGATGAAGTGACTGCGGCATGGAACGAAGTACAAGCATGGACTGTTGAGCGCGGTGAGACGTTGGAACAGGTGAAGCTGTCATCCTTCTTGGGTGAACCGCTTGCTGCACTTGATTTGACACAAGAAGAGATTAATGATCTGTTCCCTGATCGTCATCAGGAAGAGCATAACGATGATTCGTTGTTGTCCTTCTTTACGGGCAGCTATGAACATATCGTCCTGAAAGCGAAAGAAATGCTCGTAGAGCGTCCGCACGGCCATATTCTGATGAGTGGCGGCAACGTACAGCTTGGTGCGCCAGTGATTACGACAACGTCGTATATGTACGGTATTTTCAACTCACAGCTCGTTATTGGTAATACCAATTTTAATAAAATGATCAGTAATGCCCGCAACGCATTGAACGTGTCGAAGACGGCTGGACAACGCATTTATGTGGAAATGGACGGACAATATCGTCTGCTGACCATGCCTTCTCTGTTCGAAATCGGCTTCAACTATGTACGCTGGATCTATAAAACCGAGTCCGATACCATTATCGTGACCAACTACACCGGGGCACACACGACCGAAGTAAGCATGAACGTACGCTCGACAAGTGGCAAAGCATATCGCTATCTGGTAACCAACCAAATTACGATGAATGTCAATGAATACGAGTATCCACTGCATATGACGCAGGATGGCAATACGCTGATCTTCAAGGCTGATTCGCAAGCGATTAGTGCCGGAACGTATCCAGACTTGCAATACCGCATGTCGGTGGATGGCGCAGCCGTAAATGTTGGAGACGAAACGCTGCTGGCGAGCGGTATCCGCAGTGGGTCTGCATCGTTGGTTACCCTTAGTCTGGAAGAGAGTGCAGAATGGACGCTGAAAGTACAAGGGGTATTGGAAGGTCAAGCAAACGAGGCAGATGGTTCTGTCGCAGCAGGCTCCAGTCTTACTTTTGAAGAGGAAGTGCAGAAGTACCGCGAGTTCTTCGCAGGCGTAATGAACGGTTTCCGTTTGTCTCGTGGTGAGGGTCAAAGTGCAGAGGATCTGTTCAAAGTGAACGCGCTGGCTTGGTGGTACACACACAACATGTTGGTTCACTACTCCGTGCCTCACGGATTGGAGCAGTATGGCGGCGCGGCATGGGGTACTCGGGATGTATGCCAAGGTCCGGTTGAATACTTCATGGCAACGCAAAAATACGAGCAGGTTCGCGATATCATCAAAATGGTCTATACCCACCAATATGAAGATGATGGCAACTGGCCGCAATGGTTCATGTTCGACAAGTATTTTGCGATTCAGCAGGAAGAGAGCCACGGTGATATCATCGTATGGCCGCTGAAAGTGCTGGCGGACTACCTGACAGCGACTCGCGACTATGCGATTCTGGACGAGAAAGTGCCTTATACCGTTAAGCACAGCTTTGGGTTCACGGAAGAAACAGCGACGGTATTGGATCACGCGAAAAAAGAGATTGAATACATCCGCTCCCACTTCCTGCATGACACATTCCTGTCTTCCTACGGTGATGGGGACTGGGATGATACGCTCCAGCCAGCCAATGCACAGCTCAAACAATACATGGTGAGCAGCTGGACCGTTGCTTTGACTTATCAGTCTGTAAATGTGCTCGCACAGGCGCTGCAACATAAGGACGCAGCATTTGCGAATGAACTGGACGTTCTGGCTCAAGGCATCCGTGAAGACTTTAATCGTTACATGCTGGGTACAGATGTGATTCCAGGTTTCGTATACATGGAAGAAGCGGATCAGGCGAAGCTTATGCTTCACCCAACAGATACGGAGACAGGCATTCAATATCGCCTTCTGCCGATGACACGCAGCATGATCGGTGAATTGCTGAATGCAGAACAGGCTGAGTCACATTATGCGCTGATTCGTGAGCAGTTCCTGTGCCCGGATGGGGTACGTCTGATGAATCGCCCAGCTCAATATGCAGGCGGTGTGAGCAGTCACTTCAAGCGGGCAGAGCAAGCGTCCAACTTCGGACGTGAGATCGGTTTGCAGTATGTACACGCTCATATCCGTTACGTTGAAGCGATGGCGAAGCTCGGCAAGACGGATCAGGTGTGGAATGGGCTCGCCATGATTAACCCTGTCGGCATCGGCGAAGTTGTACCTAATGCGGAGATTCGTCAGGCGAACGCGTATTTCAGCAGTTCCGACGGCAAGTTCAACACACGGTACGAGGCGCAGGAGCATTTTGATCAACTACGCAAAGGAACGGTACAGGTAAAAGGTGGATGGAGAATCTACTCCAGCGGCCCTGGAATCTACATGAACCAACTGATCTCGAACGCACTTGGCATTCGTCAGGAAGGCGGAGATCTGGTGATTGACCCGGTATTGCCAGCTGAGCTGGATGGCATGCAATTCGAATTCGAATATGCAGGGGAGCCGGTAACGTTTATCTATCACTTGAATGAAGGTGCTGTGAGCCGTGTAGCGGTGAACGGCCAGGACATCCGCACCGAGCAAACGGCGAACCGTTACCGTCAGGGTGGAGCTCGTATCTCGCTGGATGAGTTCAAACAAGCGCGTAATGCTTCGGAACGCACGATTGTTGAAATTTATATGTAAACTCAAAAATTAAAATAGTGAATTACATCTCCATTTTCATTCAAAAAAACCTTTATCTAATCCACCTATAAAGTAGATTAGATAAAGGTTTTTACTGATTTCTTTAACTCGTTTGATGGATATAACATTAAAATATGGTGTATCAAAAGCAGGTAACATATAATCTTTTTTTGAATATTAAAGAGAAAAAATCTCTTTAAGTTTATTTCCTCCTCTTGAATGGATATAATAAGTAGAGGGAGTTTTAAGTTTAGATCCCCTGAAAAAGGAGTGAGAATAATGATCGTGCGATTCAGTGTGGAAAATTTCAAATCTTTTTGTGACAAACAAGAATTAACGATGATTCCTGCCAAAAAAATTAAAAAAAATAAAGAACATGTTGTTTCATTTGATAAAGTTTCGTTACTGAGAACTGCCACAATCTATGGGGCAAATGCATCCGGAAAAAGTAATTTAATTGAAGCGATGAAGTTTGCAAAGTATGTCATTACAAATCGAGTACCATTACAGGCAAATAAGATGTACTGCAGAGTAGTATCAGATGGTCTTAACAGAGATTCAACATTTGAATTCGAAATATTTAAAAACAATAAATTTTATGCATATGGCTTTAGCATGAATCTATTCGACCGTATAATTAAATCCGAATGGCTATATGAATTGGTTCCTGGTAAGGATTTGCAGCATATGCTTTTTGAAAGAGAAACTGAAATTAAACGCATAGAACTTGGTGACAGGATAAAGTTAGATGAGATGGATCGGATGAAGTTTAAAACCTATACTTTGGATTTTGAAGATAATAACTCAGGATTGTTCCTTAAAGAAATGAATAGGAACAAAAAGATTAAAAATGGATCAAGTTTGGAGTTTTTTAAAGATGTTTTTGAGTGGTTTGAGGAAGATCTTGTGACTATCTTTCCAGATCAGCCGATCACTGATTTTGAGTATTTTTATGGAGATGACGGTAATCAGAAAATCAATCAGATTATTGATTTATTTGATACAGGCATATCAAAAGTGAAGATTGAGGAGATCTCACTTTCTGATCTCAAGAGCAAGCTCCCTAGTAAACTGCTAGAGGAAGTACTCACTAGTTTCAAAAACAAGCTTGAAAACTCTGATCATAACAAGAATGCAATGATGTCGCTTCGAACAAGGAATGCATTTTATAATATCAAAGGCGTTCCGGGAGAGGAACCTATTATTACTACGATTATGTTGGAGCATGGCGCGCAGTCATTTAGTGACTTTGAGTTTGATGAAGAGTCGGATGGGACTCGGCGTCTATTTGATTTGCTAGACATACTGATCAGTAATAAGAAAAACAAAGTATACGTAATTGATGAATTGGAGCGGAGCCTTCATCCCAAATTAACCTATAAATTTATTGAATTGTTTTTTGAAATTTTAAAGAACAATCATACTCAGCTTATTTTCACTACGCATGAATCTACCATCATGGACCAGAATCTGCTGCGAAGGGACGAAATCTGGTTTGTTGAACGAAATAAAGATAATATCTCGCACTTGTACTCCCTGGATCGATTTAAAGAACGGTATGATAAAAAGTTAAGCAAAAATTATCTCGATGGACGCTATGGTGGGATCCCTATATTGAAAATTTTTCCATTTTCGGAAGACGGTGAAGTCTAATGAGTCCGCTAAGAGAATTACGATCATGGACAACACGATATGAAGATGAGATCAGCATAGATCCCTTGCAGAGATATTATTTAATATTTGAAGGAGCCAATACCGAGAAGCAATACTTTAAAGGGGTAGACACTCATCGAAAAGAATTGGGAATAAACAATCTGATTGAGATGGTTATTTTGAGTAAAGAAGGTGAAATCCGAGACTATAGTCATCCTTCAAAACTATTGGCGTTAATCCAACAGAAAAAAGGAGAACTCATTAAGTCCGGATCGTATGATAAATTGATCGATCAGTTCGTCATTGTGTTTGACCGTGACAGTTTTGAAACTAAAGAGATGTACTTGGAATTTTTACAGTTAGCTGGCGAAGAAAATATTCTGACCATTACAAGTCCATGTTTTGAAACCTGGTTGATATTACACTATGAAGATGCAATTACTCTTTATATAGATCCCGAAAGGGACAAGATACAAAAAAATGAAAAAGTGAGTAAAGCACATTCTTTTACGAGCAAGCTTTTTTCTGAACTTTCGGGGATGAATCCCAAAACAGCTTTGAAATTTGATGTATTGAAGGAAAACGTGGATCGAGCTATTCAAGCAGAGAAACAACTAGAACAGGACGTTCATCGACTGGGAGAGGCAATAGGCTCAAACGTTGGACAACTGATTGAACAGATGAGGAAAGACCCAAGAGAGCCTCTGCTATAATTCATTGTATTCATCTTTTTATCAAAATCCAGACGGAGAGATTCTCCGTCTTTTTTGGTTACTATTCTTGTAGGTCGACGATACTCATTAAAATAATTTTCACCGCAAAGGAACGGCCAGCAACGTGTGCAACAATGCATTATGGCGGATATGCTTTGTAACATAGCCTTCGCCCTCCAGCCAGCTGCACAGCTCGTCCAGCAGTGGGAAATGACGTTCCCTTATCGTGTGCAGTTGGTCCTCATGACCTGCTGCCTCAGCCTGTTGGATATACGTCTGGCGGTGAGTTGCATCCACAAACATCAGGTCTGTCAGGCAGATCCGTCCACGTGCAGTTAACACTCGCTGCATCTCCTGTAACGCCAACTGCTGCTGGTCTGAGCTTAGATGATGGAAGGCAAAGCTGGATACGACAAAATCGAAGGACTGGTCGGCAAAAGGCAACGCCAGAAAGTTGCCAAGCTTCACATGCATCTCTGGATATTTGGTGCGGCATGTACGCAGCATCTCCCGGGATTGATCGATGGCGGTCATCGCTGCGCCGCGCTCTAACAGTTTGCCCGCCAGATTGCCCGTGCCTGTCCCAATGTCCAGCCCCTTCTCACCGGAAACAGGGGAGATCCAGCCTGCAGTCTGTTCCAAGGCCTCGTTATAGTTGTCATATATATTGAACGGCCTTGCACCTACTCCTGAACCTAACCCTGAATCTAACCCTAATCCTAATCCTGTATCTTCTGAATACATTGTAACGCTGTTTAGCTTGTGTACTATCCAGCTATTCTTATCAATGCGAACTTCATCACCGTTATGATCTGGCTCGCCTTCTTGATCCGGCTCATCTGTTGGTCGCATGGCTCCAGGTCTCGATTCATTTATGACCTTCGATGCAGTTTGTCCGGGCATACGACCATTCTCCGCCTGTACTCGTTGATCATGGATTGCCGCCTGGGTGTCGTAGTTCCAGCGGTCGTGCCAGTTCTGCCGGGCTTCCCTGAGGCGGCGCGCACTGTCTGCAAGATCATGCAGATGGGTAACGTCCAGCGGCCCGTCCTGGCGGTTGAGATCAATCATGCGCTGGGTCGTATCCAGCATGCGTTTTAACTCGACCCACTGGGCATACATGACGGCTTGCTGGAGCTCCAGATATTCTTCCAGCCGCTGCTGATTGCCTTGATCAATCTCGCCGAGTGCTTGGGTGATATCCTGAAGCGACATCCCGATCTCACGCAGGGCTGCAATGGTTTGCAGCCGCCAGATGTCATTCTCGGTGTATGTGCGATACCCGTTAGTTGTCTGTTTGGCGGGGGAAATCAGTCCTTTTTCCTCATAAAAGCGAATGGTTCTCGCTGATATGCCGAGTCTGTCAGCGGCTTCCTTAATGTTCATCATGTGCACCTCCTTATCGAATCAGTATATTATCGATTTAGTATAAAGGATGACGTTACGGAAAGGTTAAGCATTAAATTGCAATCCATTGCGTGAAATTTTAGTCAAGCCTGAGGCTATGCTACAATATAAGGCAAAGGAACATTTGCATCATATTTCATGTACAGCTGCAAAACGCCCATATAAACGAATAAGCCATGTTATTACAGAACGCTGCACCGAGCAAGCGTTATTGACTATTGCACGAAAGGTTGAATTTTTATGCTTACCAGCCATACATTTACCATTCGTCCATCCGAGATCAAGGATGCAGCCCAACTGATGGAGCTGGACGCCATGGTATGGGATAAACATACCTCCCCGGCGCCATTGCAGTGGCGATCCAGACAGCAATATTTGCAGCACTGTCCTCCCGGTAGTCAGTTGATTGCCGTTCAGGGAGAGCGGGTATGTGGTTATGTGGGCTTTCATCCGGCGACAGGGATGCCTGTCAACCGTCATGTATACGAGATTAATATCGCGGTGCATCCCCATGACCGTCGCTGTGGTATGGCTACGGCCTTGATGGATGCCATGAAGCAGCATGCTCATGAACACGGGATCAGCAAACTTAGGTTGCGGGTGTTATCCAGCAATCCGGGAGCAATTGCGTTTTATACAAGGTGCGGATTCGTGACGGAGGGCAGATTGGTGTCGGAATTTTATATTGCAGGCCAATATGTGGACGATATTCTGATGAGTTATTTTATACAGAGAAAAGGATAGGGTCAACTGTTGAAGGAGGAATAGCAATGGACATGGGACTTCGGGGTAAAAAGGCGCTGGTGCTTGCATCCAGTCGAGGACTGGGCAAAGCGGTGGCTGCCCAATTGGTGGCAGAAGGTGCTGACGTTATGCTCGCCAGCCGGAGCGAAGAGAAGCTTGCAGCGGTGAAGCAGGAGCTGCTGGCGCTTGGTGGTGGCGGACGTGTCGAATATTGTGCAACGGATGTGACGCGTAAAGAAGATATTGATGCTCTGATCCGCAAGACAGGCGAACTATATGGGCAGATTGATATTCTGGTGAACAATTCAGGCGGCCCGCCTTCAGGAACATTCGAGTCATTGACCGATGAAGATTGGGAACGTGCATTTGAATTAAATGTACTTAGCTACGTCAGACTGATTCGCGGTGCACTTCCTTACATGAAGGAGAATGGCGGACATATCGTGAACATTGCTTCAACTTCCGTAAAACAGCCGATTCCCGGTCTGATCTTGTCCAATACGTTCCGTACGGGTGTCTTCGGATTTGCGAAGACGTTATCACAGGAACTTGCGCCATATGGCATTTTGATCAACACGGTAGCGCCTGGTCGGATCGGAACCGATCGGATACGGGAATTGGACGCAGCGCGTGCAGAGCAGAACGGAATAAGTGAGGAAGAGGTTTCCGAACAATTCCGTAAGGATATTCCACTGGGACGTTATGGTCAACCCGAGGAGTTTGCCAAAGCGGTCGTATTCCTCTTATCAGGAGCAAATACGTACATTACCGGTACATCTCTTGTGGTGGACGGTGGCATGGTGCGTGCACTCTAGGAAGAAGCCTGATCTAAAGGTTCCAAGTTATACGGA
The DNA here is from genome assembly GCF_042674385.1 of Paenibacillus sp. NPDC056933. NCBI lineage: Bacteria > Bacillati > Bacillota > Bacilli > Caryophanales > Paenibacillaceae > Paenibacillus > Paenibacillus sp. NPDC056933. Next base: position 668,047 of record NZ_JBHUQN010000003.1, read on the forward strand.
TGCATCAATATGAAAATAGGATAAAGATAAAGCCCCTCCTATCCACGTACTGTGGAGAAGGAGGGGCTTTGAGTTGATTCATGCATTGGGAGGAAAAAGCCTCTCACCTATGTCTGGAAATCTCACAGGTATGGGGCATATCACTGTTCTCCGTATGATGTAATTCAAATTATGTAAGTCTGATTAGCGTAAAAGTTCCCATTCATGCTGCAGCATGCCATACACCGCATGGTTAACATAGCCCTTGGGAAGCTTCTCAGCCTGGCGAATAACACCTTCAAGGACAAATCCAAGGCGTTCAGGGATAGCCCGGCTCCGCTTATTGTTGGTTGCTGAACGAATCTCAACGCGGTTCAGATCCAGTGTAACCAGAGCGTAATCCACCAGAACGCGACATGCACTGGTCATCAAGCCTTGGCCTTCAAAACCTTTGCCAAGCCAGTATCCAATGCTGACAGAGCGGTTGGTCCAGTTAATTTCGTGGAAGCCAATGACGCCTGCAAGATCGCCTTTCAGCCATACACCTGCGGTGAAGCCGCCGTTCTCAGCTCCCTGTTTCAACGCATTTGTAATGAAGTTTGAAGTGTGCTCAATCTCGGTCACATGGTCCACCCACGGTAACCAATGTCTCAACTGATCCCGCGAGCGGTCTGTGAGTTCGAACAACGGTTTGGTGTGTTCCATGGCAAGTGGGCGGAGTTCGGTATATTCATCCAATGAATAGGTAAACATGAGTGCAACCTTCTTTCTTTGAAATAATGGATTATCGGGATTTTTTCGGTAGCTTGCGCTCCAATGCAAACAGGTCTTCTTCCATCGAGGCCATGCGTTGATTCACCGTAGAACGTGCGTCACTCAGTGCCTGATTATATATGTAGGGAGCCAATTGGGTCATGAATAGATCCAGCATACCCCATGCTGCCAGATCGCCAAGTTCTTCGCCGCGTTCCTCTTCGAAATACGACTGGATGGTGCGTATGGCTTCATCCTGTTGTTCTTTGCTCAGTTTTAGCGCGTTCAATGGGAAACCCTCCCTTAAATTCTGTTTTTCTATCATGCTACATGATTCGCGCGAACCCGTCAAAATGGTTTTGGGCCTATCTTGTGTATAACTGATCCTGACTTTGGGGCGTTATTTATTGAACTCCTCCCTCGTTAAAGGTATATTTATATGAAACGCGTTGCAATTACTGAAAGTTCCAATCAATTCATGAAAGGTTTGATACCTGTGGACAATCGTACAACCCCACCTAACTTTATCAAAAATATTATTACCGAAGATCTCCGGTCAGGGAAAGTCCAGGAAGTCATTACCCGTTTTCCTCCGGAACCGAACGGTTATCTGCATATCGGCCATGCCAAAGCGATCTGGATTAACTTTGCACTGGGTGGCGAATTTGGCGGCAAAACGAATCTTCGCTTCGACGATACGAACCCGGTCAAGGAAGATGTGGAGTATGTACAATCGATCCAGGAGGACGTAAAATGGCTCGGATACGAGTGGAGCGAGAAACGTTTTGCCTCTGATTATTTTGATGAAATGTACAATCGTGCTGTCCTGCTGATCCAAAAAGGCAAAGCATACGTCGACGACCAAAGCGCCGACGAAATTCGCGCTATGCGTGGAACGCTCACAGAGCCGGGCAAGAACAGCCCGTACCGTGACCGGACTGTAGAAGAGAATCTCGACCTGTTCACACGGATGCGTGCAGGCGAGTTCCAGAACGGCGAGAAAGTGCTGCGCGCCAAGATTGATATGGCTTCACCGAACATCAATCTGCGTGATCCGGTCATTTATCGAATTGCTCATGCACATCATCATAATACGGGTGACAAATGGTGCATCTATCCGATGTACGCATTCGCACATCCGCTCGAAGATGCCATTGAAGGGGTAACCCATTCCCTTTGCTCCCTGGAGTTTGAGGACCAACGTCCATTCTATGATTGGGTTGTTGCCGAATGTGAGATGGAGAACCAACCGCATCAATATGAGTTTGGTCGCCTGAACCTGTCTCAAATGGTGACCAGCAAACGGAAACTGAAACTGCTCGTGGACGAAGGTCATGTGGATGGATGGGATGATCCGCGCATGCCAACGATTTCGGGTCTGCGCCGCCGGGGATATACACCGGAAGCCATTCGTGATTTCGTGTTCGAAACGGGCATTTCCAAAAGTCAGGGTGTCATCGATCTGCAAACACTGGAGCACTTTGTCCGTGAAGATCTGAAACTGAAAGCTCCGCGCACGATGGCTGTTCTGCACCCGCTCAAAGTAGTCATCACCAACTATCCTGAAGGAGAAGTTGAATGGCTGGAAGCGGAGAATAATGTGGAGAATCCGGAGATGGGCAGTCGCCAAATTCCGTTCTCTCGTGAGATTTATATTGAACAAGACGACTTCATGGAGAACCCGCCGAACAAATACTTCCGTTTGTTCCCTGGCAACGAGGTTCGTTTGAAACATGCGTACTTCATTAAATGTAACGATGTGATTAAAGATGCAGAAGGCAATGTGACCGAAATCCATTGTACCTATGATGTGGAGACGAAAAGTGGCAGTGGATTCACAGGTCGTAAAGTCAAAGGAACGATCCACTGGGTAGAAGCAACTCAAGCGGTACCGGCTGAATTCCGCCTGTATGAGCCATTAATCTTGGCAGAGGCGCCGGAAGCAGATGTGGAAGTGGAAATAGCAGGGGCAGAAGCTGAGGTTTTGGAAGAACAACCGGAGAAAACGTTCCTGGATCAGCTGAATCCGAACTCGCTTGAAGTGGTTCAAGGGTTTGTGGAGCAAGAGATGAAGGAAGCGAAAGCTCAGGATAAATTCCAATTCTTTCGTCACGGCTACTTCAGTGTTGATCCGAAACACTCCGAGCCAGGCCGTCCGGTATTTAACCGGGTCGTATCCCTGAAGAGCTCGTTCCAACTGCCAAAGGCATAAGGTGAGCATAGCGGTAGGCAAAGGTAAATTTAAAATCTTTAAGCTCAAGTTTACAAATTTAGGGTTATAAACTTAACTTGTAAACTTAAATCTATAAACGTAAAAGGCGTCTCCAGGGCAACAAGCCAATGGAGACGCCTTTCTCTTTACTACTACAATTCTTAATCTTTTGTTTGAATGTTTGAACTTTCTATTTACACGATAACGGAGAGGACAGAATAAAGCTGGAGAAGCGGAGCGGTCGCCTTTATCACCGTGATTTTACCCTTTGATAAAGGGAATCAAAAAAATCCGGGGATAACAGCGATCGAAAGATTGTTCTGTCCTCGTAGTGCTCCAGTGTAAATCCTGAAAGGCTCAACCTTTTTGCAACAAAAGATTACCTCTCACCCATTTCTGTCAGCACAGTTGGCTGATAGCCATTACGGCGGTTCGAGAACCACATGACACCAAAACCAACGGCACCAATCAGGGAGAAGAATACCCCGATGTTATACATCACTTCAGCACCGAAGCTCTGGAATAACCAGCCGCCGAACAGGCCGGCAATGACACCGGATATCCCGCCCCAGGCCATCGTATACACGGCCTGACCCGAGGAGCGATAAGGTCTTGGAATGAACAGCATCGTCAGCTGGGTCCCGACATAGAAATACCCGCCAAACGTAATGGAGTGCATAAGCTGAATGAACACAATCTCTAACGGATTGTTCGCCAGGGCCATGAGCTGCCAGCGAATGGCGAACAGCAAACTGATCCATATCAGTGATGCGAGAAGCATGCTCATTTTACGTTTGAGAAAACGGTCCAACAGCAGGAACACGCCGACTTCGAGTATGGATGATGTGAAGATGGCCCAGCCGACCATCTGTTTATCCCCACCCATCTCCACGATGTACAATGACATGAATGTACTGTTCATGGCGTTGGGTACGGAAACCAGCACCCCAAGCCCGATAAAGACCATAAAGTACGGATTGAACATGACTCTGCCGAAACGTCGAAAACTGACTACAGGTGTATCCGAAGCGATCGGCTGTCGGGGTAAAAACAAGGCAAAGATAAAGGCAATGACAATCATAAACGCAAAGACAATCGATACACTGCCTGCACCCAAACGGTCAATGAGAGGCCCGGCGGCTGCAGCGGTCAGTGCCCAGCCCAGCGATCCCCAAAGCCGAAATGTGCCAAATTTCTGAGTGGTTCCATCAATATAACCGAGAATCAGGCTGTTGGTTTGGGCAAACAAAGGACTTTGAAAAAAATAAAAAAAGATCATGGCTGCATAGATCCAGGCATAGGTAGGCGCATAGAATACGGCCTGGGCAAGCACAAAGGTACCACCCATCATCATCATCAAAATAATACGGATATTACGCGATTTGTCGCTCCAGAAGCCCCAGAACGGATTAGCGAACAGGGATACAAACGGACCAATCGCCATCAGACTGCCAATCTCCAATTTGGTCATACCGATTTCCTGCAAATATAACTGAAGAAAACCGGCGAAGATGGAAATGGCTCCATAAATGAAAAAGTTATATAGTTTCAGCGAAACCAAAGAGGGATTGCCTCTTCCGGGTGCATATCTGTCCAATACAGCCATTCCTTTCAGAATCATATTCTTCAATGTATCATTTGTTGAAAGGGTATTCAATGTATAGAATAAGTTTATTGAATGAGGAGGGTAACCGTGAGCACAATGGAATGGACTGGCATTATATTGGCAGGAGGCTTATCCAGCCGTATGGGTTCCAATAAAGCATTGTTGGAATGGAATGGTTCCAGTGTGTTGGAACAGGTCATCCAAGCGATGGAACCGGCAGTACAACGTGTTATCGTTTCCGCAGGGACCAGCACGGCTGCATACCCCGCGCTGGCCTACGACTGCGTTCATGTCCAGGATGACTATCCGGGGAAAGGGCCGCTTGCAGGGTTGCATGCCGCCCTGAAAGTCTCAAAGACGGACTGGAACCTCGTCTGCGCCTGTGACATGCCGCTGCTAAAGCCATCCTTTTTCGAAGGCATCAAGAGGCTCATCGAATCAGGTCAAGAGCATCATGCAGTCGTTCCGCGATTGGCAGGACGGGTTCATCCGCTTGCAGGTGCATACCATAGACGTGTTTTACCCGAACTTGAACAGCGCTTAATAGATCATCGACTGAAGGTAACCCAATGGCTTGAAGAGATCGGTTGCCGATATGTCGACGTGGATGAACTGGAAAGCGCTGGTGTCCACGATGTAGCAATTCAGCTTAGTAATATGAATACTCCGGAAGAGTATGAGCATATCCGTAACCGCCATCGGGGTCCCTAACCCTGAACGGAATTACGATATTGAAGCGGGCTTTGGCCAGTCCATCGTTTGAATTGCCGACTAAAGTGCGACAGGTGGGTATAACCCAACTTCCAAGCAATGTCCCCCAAAGAGAGCTCCGGCTGTTCGATCAGCACTTTGGCTTCCTGCAGCTTCAGGCTGGACAGATAGGCCCGTGGAGATTGTCCGTATACTTTACGAAAAATCTGTAAGCCATATCCCGGGCTAATGCCAAAGGAGGATATGATCTGTTCCACCTTGACCTGAGAAACCTCGCCATCTTTGATTCGGAGCTGTGTATTGAACGCCTGCTTGATAGCTTCTGCGATGGCGCTTGCGTAATGCATGGCTGCTGGGGCTGGAGCATGTGGTTCTGTCCTGGACAGGTTGGACAATGGTTCGCGGTCAGCTGCCTGGGACAGCAGGGCAAACAATTCAAACATGCGTGCCTGCATTACAAATTTGTCTGTGGAAGTGTAGGCCTCTGATGTTCTGATCATGCTCATCCAGTTCTCCAGGACGGGGCGTATTTGCATGTTGTCAGCGGTACCCGCCGCATAGATTTGGCTGTGCCGTGACATCAGCTTCAAGGTAAATACAGGATCGTCCACATTGAAATGAGCGCTGAAATACGTCATGCCCTCTGGTGATACACATTGATTTGTATGTTTGAATCCCGGTGGAATCAGCAGAATGGAACCTTCCTCAACCGTATAGGTATACCCGTGAATCACACTCTCCTGGGTACCTTGTATAATCAGCATAATTTCAAAGCCCGGATGGGATTCCTCCGGCATTGCCCAACCATATGGAACTTGTTGGCTGTGCGCTCCATAGAATTTAATGTTACAGTCGATAATAGGCAGCCAGTGAGCCAGCGTATGATGTGGCATCTCTCGGAGCTGTGAACGAATATCCATGAACATTCACCTCGGAAAAGGGTAAAAACAACTCGCCTTGTACAATCGGCACCCATAGTATACTTCATTATAATCAGTTTAAACGCCAACGATGGAAATCGTAGGACAGGAGAGCGTTTGGACAGATGGCTAAGCGTCTAATGTACTTCAATAGATATTAATGTAAACGTTATCATTTTTCAAATGAATTATTTCATTTTGTATAAATGCCAAGCGCTCCATACTTCCAGATGAAAAGAGGATTATAACATGGACAAGTTATTATACGGGGTAGCCTATTATGATGAATATATGCCTTACGAGCGATTGGACAAGGATATTCAGATGATGAAGGATGCGGGCATCAATGTGGTACGAATTGCGGAATCCACCTGGAGTACACATGAACCGCAGAATGGCGTCTTTGACTTCTCCTCTGTCGATCGTGTACTGGATGCCATGCACGCAGCGGGCATTCAGGTCATCGTGGGTACACCTACGTATGCTGTTCCGACGTGGATGGTCAAGGAACACCCGGATGTTCTGGCAACGACCGTGCAGGGACCAGGGAAATATGGTGCGCGGCAGATCATGGATATCACACATCCGACGTATCTTTTCTATGCCGAACGCATCATTCGCAAGCTGATTTCCCGTGTCAGCAAGCACCCTGCCGTGATTGGTTACCAGACAGACAACGAAACGAAGCATTACAATACCGCAGGAGACAATGTGCAATTGCAATTCGTCAAATATATGCGCAACAAGTTCAGCTCGCTGGATGATCTGAACAAGGAGTTTGGGCTGGATTATTGGAGCAACCGCATTAATAGCTGGGAGGACTTCCCGTCTGTTGTTGGTACAATCAACGGCAGTTTAGGCGCTGAATTTGCCAAATTCCAGCGCCAGCTGGTGACCAACTTTCTGGCGTGGCAGGTCGGAATTGTAAATGAGTATAAACAGGAAGGCCAGTTTGTCACCCAGAACTTTGACTTCGACTGGCGTGGATATTCGTACGGCATTCAAGGGGATGTGGACCATTTTGCCGCATCCAAACCTTTTGACATTACCAGTGTGGACATCTATCACCCGTCGCAGGATGATCTGACCGGCATTGAGATTTCATTCGGCGGTGACGTGGCGCGTTCCACCAAACAATCGAACTACCTCGTACTGGAGACGGAAGCACAGGCTTTCTGGCATTGGGTTCCCTACCCGGGACAGCTTCGACTGCAGGCTTTCAGCCATCTTGCCTCCGGAGCAAACATGGTCGCTTACTGGCACTGGCATTCCTTGCACAATTCGTTCGAGACCTATTGGAAAGGGTTGCTGAGCCACGATTTTGAGCCGAATCCGGTGTACAACGAGGCGAAAACGATCGGTCGGGATTTTGCCAGACTCAGCCCGCAATTGGTGAATTTAAAGAAAACGAATCGGGTAGCCGTGCTGTTCAGCAACGAGGCATTGACGTCGATCAAGTGGTTCGGGTTTAATTTTACCAGTGACAAAAAATACAATGATGTTGTCCGCTGGATGTACGACGAATTATACAAAATGAATATAGGCTGTGATCTGATTGATCCGTCTGTTGAGAGTTATGAGGGCTACGATGTGATCGTTGTACCTGCTTTGTACGCAGCTTCCGATATCTTGCTTGAGAGGCTGAACCAATTTGTACAAGATGGTGGGCATGTCGTCTATTCCTTCAAGAGCGGGTTCGCCAATGAACATATTAAGGTCCGCTCTTCCCGCCAGCCTGGACTGATCAGTGAGGCTTGTGGCATCAGTTACAACCTGTTTGTTGAGCCGAAAAATGTGTCGCTTCGGGATGATCCGTTCGAGGCTGGAGAGGGACAGAACCAGATTCACACCTGGATGGAACTCATTACACCAACAACCGCTGAAGTACTGGCCTGGTATGATCATCCTCACTGGGGAGAATATGCGGCCATTACCCAGAATGCCTACGGCAAGGGCAAAGCGACGTACGTTGGATGTTATACCAGCTCCGCAGTGATCCGCAAAGTGTTGGAGCGTGTCATGAAGGATGCCGGACTGTGGGGAACCGATCAGGAATTGGCTTTTCCAGTCATCGTGAAGAGCGGAGTGAATGATCAAGGGAATACGATTCGGTATTTCTTTAACTACTCCAATCAGGCGGCTTCGTTCGTGAATGTCTACGGAGATGGAACCGAACTTCTGGCGGGAAGATCGGTGTCCAGAGGGCAGAACATGGAGCTGGAACCTTGGGGGTTCTGCATTATTGAGCAATAATGGGAAATCATAAATGAATTGACAAGTCAATGTTCAATGACTATAAAAAGAATACAAGACAAAGCGCCCTCGGCTTCCACGCCGGGGCGTTTGTTCTTATTTTAGCTCATAAGGTCAGGAGTGGATGCATCGTGTTTACCGAATTATACCGGAAGCTTACTGATCCGTTCAAACGAAGCATTCGCAACAAATTAATTCTCACCATGACGTTTCTGACGATTCTGCCGGTCATCGCCATGACCGCTGTAGCGGCAGAGAATACCCGCTCATCCATGGAAGAAGAGATCATGGAGACCAACCGTGCGAATATGAATTGGGCCTCCATCTATCTGGGTGAACAATTCGCGCGGATGAACAATCTCATCTATTCCATTCAGATCAGTGATGAGCTGCACCAGTATTTGGCATTGAACCAGGATGCTCCAGCTGCCAGCCGATTCGATGAACAGAAGGCAGTGTTCAACATGCTGAACAGTGTATATTATTCGGCTGGTAACTATGTATTTGGCGTGGAATTATACCTGAAAGAACTGGACACGCTGTTCACCTTCAACTCGATGGAAAGCCGCATCCGATCGGTCTCGGCCATTCCCTCGGCATACGATGAACTTTTTGAGCAGCATAAGGACTTTACCATTATTAGTGATCCGAATGATCCAGAGAAGTTTCATATGACCCGCAGCATGAACCGATTCGAGGATCAGGCGCAGATCGGCGCGATTAGTCTGGAAGTCAAGTGGGCCGAATTCAATCAGACGCTGGAATTGCTGGACAGCCGGGGAGATTATGCAGTGTACATTGCCGATAGTACGGGAAGTCCCGTCTATCAGCCAAACAAAGAGATCCAGCCTTCAGCAGAAGCGCTGGAAAGACTCGCAGCTACGAAGGAAAGTTCAGGTTTCATTCGAACAGCCAAGGAATACGTATTCTATCATGCCATTGATCCGTCGGGAATGCGCCTGATCAAGATTGTCCCTTCCCATGTTATCAATGAGAGTGCTATGGAAACGATGAAGTATGGGCTTATTGTCGGGGGGCTGGCTACTGTGGTTTCGGTGTTGCTGGCAGCACTGGTGGCTTGGCGAACCTCCAAACCGATTGTTAGACTTGCGAATTCCATGAAGGGAATCCAGCTGATCAAGGACAAGGAAGTGGTGCGGAGCGGCAGAGTGGATGAGATTGGCCTATTGGAGAAAAATCTGCATGGGATGGCAAGTCGCATCCGGGAACATATTCGGGATAACTATCTCATGAACCTGGAGAAACAGACTGCCGAACTCAAAGCGCTCCAGTCCCAGATTCACCCGCATTTTCTGCAAAATACGTTGCAGATGATCGGAGGTATGGTGTATTCACAGAAACCGGCGGACAGCTACAAAGTGATTCGTGCATTAAGTGAGATGTTCCGTTATATTGTCAGAGCACCGGATGGTCTCGTGCCCTTACAGTCCGAGCTGGACCAGCTGGAGCATTATATGCTCATTCAGAAGCAGCGTTTTGCCAGCAGACTTGAATATACACTGGAGATTGAAGGTGGGCTGGGCGACTGCTACATTCCCAAGTTGTCCCTGCAACCGATTGTGGAGAATGCATTTGTCCATGGTCTGGAGAAAAAGCAGGGAGAGTGGAAATTGAACATTAACGTTGTCCGTGAGCACGATAAGGTAACTATCCGCATTTCCGATAACGGGGTTGGCATGAATCAAGAGAGATTGGCCGAGATGCAATCCAGGCTGTCCAAATTGTCCCAGCAGGGAGACAGGGTGTGGAGTTCGGGGACAAGCATTGGGCTGGTTAATGCCGCATCACGGATCGTGATGCACTTTGGTCCTGCATACGGCATGAACATGGAGAGCAGGGAAGGACAGGGAACGATTGTAACTGTTCGAATTCCTTGCCATACAGGAGGCGAATTCTTGTGAACAAGGATCATTATCGAGTGGTATTGGTGGACGACGAGCCATGGAACAGAGATATTTTGCGCAATTTGGGCGCGTGGGATGAACTTGGCATGATCGTTGCAGGTGAGGCAGAGGATGGGGAAGAGGCCATTCGGATGGTAGAGCAGCATCAGCCCCATATAATGATTACAGACATGCGTATGCCGGGGACAGACGGTGTGGAATTGCTCCAGACGCTGAGCGGACAATATCCGCATATTAAAGTGATTGTGGTTAGCGGATATGATGATTTCAATTATGCGAAACATGCGATTCGTCACCGTGCAGCTGATTATCTGCTCAAGCCTGTGAATCCTGATGAATTGAATGCCGTGCTGGCTAAATGCAAAAGGGAATTGGAAAAGACCGAATCCGGGCCAGAGTCCTGGGAACCTTATCCTTCCGCTTTTTCTGGCGAGTTCTCGCTGTTCCAGCAGCAGGCACGCCTGCGTTTTAACGACTTGAACATTCAGGGATTGCGGGAGCTGTTCCAGCAGTTGGAGCAGCGGCTCGATACCAGTGATATCCGAAGACCCCAGCAGCTTGGACGGATTGCATATGAATTGCAGACCCTGCTGGGTGAGCTCTGTGTTTCCAATGGCTTATGCGAGCAACCTGTAGCAGCTGTGCTCCCGCCGCCGACAGCTCTGGCGTCCATCGGATCAGCTGTGGAGTGGGTGTCCGCGCCTTACTATACATCGTTGGAGCAGCTGATTGCGCAGCGCAAATTCAAGAACAAGCTCAACCTGGATGAGGTAAAGCAATATATCGAGCAGCACTGTATGGAGCTGATTACGCTGGAGCAGCTGGCCCAGATCTTTTTTGTCAGCAAAGAATATCTCAGCAAGGTGTTCAAAAAAGAGTATAGCGTGAATGTGACCGACTATATTGTCCAGTTACGCATGGCAAGAGCCAAGGAATGGGTGCTGGATGAGCAGATTCCATTCAAACATATTGCCGAGATGACAGGTTATGAGGATGTATCGTACTTTTATCGGGTGTTCAAGAAACACTTCGGAGTCTCGCCTGGAGAGATGCGGAAGGGACAACCTCGTATGTCTGACAACAGCTCCAAATAATTCATTCCGAGAGAGTTTGCTGCTGGATTAAGGTTTAAAATAATCCAATAAACGAGTCTAATTTTGTCCAATGAAGCGCTTTCATTTTGTGATATATAATGATCCTATGAAAGACAAACCAGTTACACCGGGAGGTCATAAGAGATGAAAGTATGGAAAAGCGTAGCAAGTGCGGTGCTTGTGAGTGTTCTGCTCGCAGGCTGCGGTTCCAATGCGGGTACGGATGGTAAGGCAGAGGGGTCTGCATCGGGCAGCACGGTGTCCCTCAAAATATTCATTGCGCAGCCGAGGCTGAAAGAACATTACGATAAATATATAGAACAGTTCAAAGCCAAGGAGAAAGCCGAAAAGAATATTGAGGTCAACGTACAGCTGGAGATGCCGCCAGCAGATAATGCGCCGCAGATTCTGAAAACACGACTTGCCTCCAATGATGCACCAGACGTGTTCGCCCTTCATGCGGTGAATGAGATTCCACCGTTCAGCAAAGCGGGTTATCTGGAAGACCTGTCGGGTCAACCTTTTGTCGATAAATTACTCGATTCCGTTAAACCTTCCGTAACGGATGCAGCGGGCAAAGTCGTGGCAGTTCCGCTGGAAACGTTATCATGGGGATTCCTGTACAATAAGGATATTTTCAAAGAACAGGGGCTGGAAGTTCCTACGACTTTGACGGAAATGAAAGCGGTCGTGGAGAAGCTGAAAGCGGCGAACATTACACCGTTCGAACTGTCCTACAAAGAAGCCTGGATTCCACAACTCTTCCTGCCACTCACGGTGGGTGCACTGACCCAGTCAGAACATAAAGACTTCATCGACAAGATGAATCAGGATCAAGGGTCCTTCGCGGATATGAAATCGTTGTTCGACATCTTCGATCTCGTTAATGCCAATGGAACGGAGAAAGCGCTGGAAGTGGGCGGCGATGATGGATCAGCAGCCTTTGCAACAGGCAAAGCAGCGATGTGGATTCAAGGACCGTGGTTCGCGGAGACTATCCTGAAGTCCAATCCGGACATCAACTTCGGTGTGGCACCACTGCCGATCAATGACAACCCGGATGATACCAAAATCAATTTGAGCACATCGACGTCGCTGGCCGTATCTTCTACCAGTAAAAACAAGGAAGTGGCACTCGACTTCGTAAACTATGTTCTCGATGACAAGGATTCAAGTGCCTTCTATGAAGCACTCAAATTCAATCCGGTGGCGAAAATCCATGATTTCAAAAGTTTCCCTTGGGTAGACGATGCCCTGAAATATGTCAATGAAGGCAAAGCCTATCAGGATCCATCCATTCCTCAAGCGGTTAAAGATGAATCAGGCAAAGCGCTGCAAGGATACTACTCCGGACAACTGAATCAACAGCAGGTAATTGATGCGCTCGACAAAGCGTGGAAATCCTACAACAAAGTCAACAAGTAAGCAGATGAAACGGCTGGCAGAACGGTCATCGTTCCCCCGTTTACACGAGTCTGCTTATAGTGAAAAGGGGGAGAACCTATGGCTACGAATGTGTTCAAAAAGTATCTGTCGCTGCTCGCGTTCACTGCGCCTGCCTTTGTCATCTATGCCATTTTCCTGCTGTATCCCACATTTAGCGGCTTGTTCTACAGTTTGACAGACTGGAATGGTCTGAACCGGGATTACAGTTTTATCGGTCTGGGGAACTTCGTGGAACTGTTCAAGGAAGATCCCGACTTTCTGAATTCCCTGTGGTTCACGTTGAAATATGTGGTGTTTATGCTGATTCTGCAAAATGGAATTGCCTTGCTGCTCGCCGTGTTTATTGAGACTCGGACGCGCAGCAAGGGGTTATTCCGAACTCTGTTTTTCATGCCGAACATGATCAGTACGATCATCAGCGCTTTTATGTGGACGTTCATCTTCTCCCAGGTGCTGCCGCAGCTGGCCGAGAAGTTGGCCGTGTCTTTTCTGGACCAGCAGTGGCTGGGTGATCCGAAATTTTCATTCTACTCCATCCTGATCGTATCGCTCTGGAATGGTGTGGGGTATATGATGATCATCTATCTGGCTGCACTTCAGGGTGTACCGAAGAGCCTGAAGGAAGCGGCTGTCATTGATGGAGCCAATCCGTTCCAGGTACTGCGTAATGTCGTATTGCCGATGATTACACATGCTGTGACGATCTGTTTCTTCCTGACACTGAACGGAGCCTTCAAAGTATTCGAAGTTGTGTACGGTCTGACCGGTGGCGGTCCGGGCAGAGCTACTCAGGTGATTACGATGAATATCTATGAAGAGGCATTCTCCAACAATTTTAGATACGGATATGCCAGTGCCAAGTCGGTTGTGTTGTTCGTCATCGTTCTCATCTTCACGCTCATTCAGATTACGGTGATGAAGAAGAAAGAGGTGGAAGCATGAGGATGCAACGAATCAACAGCTACCTGATCCGACTGCTGCTGGTGCTGGGCTCTCTTGTCGCAATGCTGCCCATCTACATGGCAATTGTGAACTCGTTCAAAACACAAGGGGAGATGTTCCAGTCCTTTATCGCTCTGCCAACGACACTGCATTGGGAAAACTATTCGGATGCGTTTAACAAAATCAACCTGCTGGGCAGCTCGATGAACTCGGCGATCGTGTCCTTCCTGGGCATTGGCGGTATTGTGTTCTGCGCTTCATTGGCCGGATACAAGCTGTCGCGTACCTCAGGCAGATTGAGCAACCTGATCTTCTTCCTGTTCGTCGCTTCCATGCTCGTTCCTTTTCACTCGATCATGATTCCGCTGACACGGGTTGCCAAAGGATTTCACGTCCAAGGAAGCACTTACGGACTGGCCCTGATCTATATCGGACTTGGTGTGAACATGGCCATCTTCCTGTATCACGGGTTTGTCAAGTCCATCCCGCGTGAATTGGAAGAGTCGGCACAGATGGATGGATGTAATGAGTTCCAGACGTTCTTCCGGATTATCTTCCCGTTGTTGCTGCCGATTACGGTCACCATCGCGATCTTGGACTTCCTGTGGATCTGGAATGACTTCCTGTTGCCACTGCTCATGCTGACGGATGTGAACCGTTATACGCTGATTTTGTCCACCAACATGCTGTTTGGCGAGTACAACAAGGAATGGCCGCTGATTCTGTCTTCCCTGGTACTTACCGCGATTCCGGTTGTTCTCATCTATGCGTTTTTCCAAAAATTCATTATGGAGGGCATTGCAGAAGGTGCGGTAAAAGGGTAAGGAAACCTCTAACCTAGACGCATCGGCCTCATGTATACCAAAATTCGAAAGAACCGCCTTGCTCTGAGGGATCTTATTCCTTCTGATCAAGGCGGTTTTTCATTTCATTGATGTCATCAGCTTTGTGACGGCCTGTGCCAGTACGTGAAGACCACGTTCCATCTCATCCGGTGAAGCATAGGCGTAGGACAGACGAATGTGGTCTGTATCCAGACGGTCATAGAGATAACCCGGATGAATCAGCACATTCTTTTCCAGACAGGCATGGAACAGTTCACGAATGGAAAGAGGACTGTCGATAAATCGGAGCCAGATATAAAAGCCTCCGGCAGGTACGCTCCACTCGGCAAGTTCGCTGAAATCGCGTTGCAGGAGCTCCAGCATCACGTCTCTGCGTCTTCGAAGTTCCGGCCGCAGACGATCCATATGCTGCGCATGGTATCCATCGGCAAACCAGAGCGCAGCAGCCTCCTGGGCGAGGGAGCTGGTGCCATAATCCGTCTGCATCTTGATGTCAGCGAGGCGACGGATGACCGGCTCCGGCCCAACCAGCCAGCCGAGGCGCAGACCGGGGCTGACCGCTTTGGACAGGGTGCCCATATGCAGCACCCGTCCTTCCTTGTCCCGCGCCTTCAGCGATAGCGGCGGGGGTTCGTCCAGCCACAGGTCGCTGTAGGCGGCATCCTCCAATATGGAGATGCCGGTATTCCGCGCTGTGGCGAGCAGTTCTTCCCGGCGGCTGTCACTCATGACCAAGCCGGTAGGATTGTGGAAGCTCGGAATCGTATAAAGCAGCGAGATGCTGTCTCTGTTAGCCACGTTCTGGATGGCATCTTCCAGACGCGAAATGTGCAATCCTTCAGCATCCATCGGGATTCCACTCATTTTCAATCCGGCAGATTGGAAAGCATGAATGGAGTACAGATAAGATGGTTTCTCCAGCAGGACTGCCGATCCGCGGGGCAGGAGGCCAACGGAGATAAGGTGCAATGCCTGGAGAGAGCCGGATACAATCAGAATGGAGTCAGGGGAGGCTTGTATGCCATTTGTCCGTAAGTAAACGGACAAAGCCTGCCGGAGCTCCAGACTGCCCTGGGGTTCGAGGTAGTTTAGTGTGCGGGAACGGCTGGATAGAGCGTGGAGAATGTTATTAAAAGCCTCCTGGGGCATCAGCTCAGGGGCAAGCTCGCCTGTACCAAGCCTAATGATGCCTGGCTGGAACTCTGCCCGATTAATCTGCTGCACCTCTGGCATATTGGGGTAATACCAGCCTTCTTCGATGGCTTCCTCCCAGTTGGGCATGGCTCCGTGAGCCAGCGCATGCCAACCGGAGCCGCAGACATACGTGCCGCCGCCATGTCTGCCTTCAATCATGCCTGCGGCGGCCAAGTTTTCCAGCGCAGTGACCAGCGTGCTGCGGTTCACATCCATGGATTGAGCCAATGTCCGTTGTGAAGGAAGCCGGTATCCCGCCGTCCATTCCCCGGAAGTGATTTTCTCACGAATAAAGACCTCGATCTGACGGTACAGGGGTAACGCATGGGAGTGGTCCGGCTTCCAGCCGATTTCAGGTCGAGCATCGGAACGATTCATGAGCAGGTTCGCCTCTTTTCTTGAATGAATGATGGTATCCCGTTTTCTTTCCTTTCCTTTCCTTTCCTTTCGAACACTATATCATTTGGTTGGGTTTGGTGCCATCCAAGTGGTTGGTTACGCCTGACGTTATCTCTATTACTATGGAGACATGTCTAAGGGGGATGAACGATGGGTGTAATTATTCACGCGGTGGTGCTGGCGTTTGGCCTGATCTTGCCACTCGGTGTACAAAATGTATTTATTTTTAATCAAGGCATGAGTCAGCGAAGTTACGCGCGGGCGCTGCCAGCTATAGTAACCGCAGGACTCAGTGATACGTTGTTGATTGGCGCAGCAGTTGGAGGGGTATCTCTCATTTTGCTGCAATGGCCGCTGCTGGCGAATGTATTGTATGCAGGAGGGAGTGTATTTTTGCTCTATATGGCATGGAGTATTTGGAGGTCAGCCGGATCTGCAAATGATTCAGCAACCGTACTGTCTGCGGGGCAACAGATCGCCTTCGCTGCTTCCGTTTCCTTGCTTAACCCGCATGCCCTGCTGGACACAGTAGCTGTGATCGGCACCAGTTCGCTTCAGTATGATGGACAGGCACGCATTTATTTTGCCATCACGGCGGCCGTGGTATCATGGGTATGGTTTCTGGGACTTGCGGCTGCAGGCAGGCTTATAGGGAGTAAAGATCGTACAGGCCGGGTCAGTATTTTGTTCAATCGGTTGTCCGCTGTGGTGATGATCGGAATGGCGGGCATGATGCTGTGGAAGCTGGTCTTCTCGTAATGGAGTGGAGTGTATGGGAAGGGTATTGATTTTGAAAATAGAAAAGAATCCCCTCATGTTAAACGTGCAGGGATTCTTTATATGCTTGCGTGATGCGCAGCGCCAAATGAATCTTTCTATATTAGTCTGCCTTCAGCAGCATGGATTCAATGAATGCTTTGAGATCTCTGGATGCGTTGTTCAGTTGATCAATCACCTCGCTGAACTCGGTGACGAGCTCGGCTTGCTGGCTGCTGAATTGGGTGATGGATGTAATCTCCTGTTCCATCTGACGAATGGAATGCTGTACTTCCTTCAAGGAGCGTTCAATGTTCACCGTGGCTTCTTTGGTTCCGGTGGATAATTTGCGTACTTCGGTAGCCACGACGCCAAAACCGGCTCCTGCTTCTCCTGCTCGAGCCGCTTCAATGGCAGCATTCAGACCTAGCAGGTTCGTCTGCTCTGAAATTTCGCGAATGAATGAAGCCACTTTGGTGACTTCACTGGAATTTTGCACCGCAATCCGTGTGTTGTCCAAAATCTGTGAAGATGATGCGGTCAGCTGCTGGGATTGGGCAGCTACGGTCTGCACCATTTCCGTCAGTCTGCCACTGATGCCGCCGATCAGTTCGGTAAGATGTTCCAGTTGTTCCTCGTTTTTGAGTGAAAATCCAATCGCGAGTGCACCGACGATATGGCCTGCTTCATCGCGAAGCGGGGTGGCCGCCGAGTTGATAGGGGTACCATAAAATTTGGCATCGATACGATTGGCTGATGTCTCACCATCTATAAGTGCCCGGCGCAGAGTAGGATCTTCCAGTGAGATGGGATCTCCGGCCTGGATGCCCAGATCGAGATCTTCGCTTCGTACGTAATACCGGAACTGCTCCATATCGGTAACAGCAATCATCAAATCATTTTCCTTAAGCATGATTTTAAAATACGGGCTTGCTGCCACAAGTGCTTCAACAATATTCAATCGAATCAACTCCTATATATGGGTACGTTTGATCGTGATGTTGTATATATACATCGTCACAATTGAAGCATTCCTGAAGGCCTGGCGAGGGCATGGAGAGATTTATTTTAACGATAGAATCAGGAGAATCAATCGACTATATTGAGCAGGGATGATGATATGAAAAAAAAGCTGCTGAGGGCCGTAGGTCTTCAGCAGCTTAGGGGATAACGATGGTCAATACGAACGCTACGTAAAGCGGACCATGATGTTTTTTGATATTGGCCTGCTCAGATGCATGCAGATGGAAATGAACATGCATTCAGGAGTGAAATGTTTGTTTATCCACCGATCTGGGACATGCGTCGTACGGTCGGCGTATGACTTTGCATTTTTTGTTCCAATGCCAATGCCATTTCATGGTTCTTCGGCTTGGTGCCAAGAGCCTTGAGGAAGAGTGCTGCCATGGCATCGGGATCATCTGCGAAGCGACGAACATTGTATTCATCCGACCAATACAGGCAAGCTTTGATATGTCCGTCTGCTGTCAGGCGGAGACGGTTGCAGTTGTCACAGAAGTGATCACTCACCGGATGAATCAATCCGAATGTACCTTGTGAGCCGGCAATCTTCATATTCCGAGATGGACCATTCCCTGCCGGACCTGTTGTATTTTCTACCGTCCAACCAGCTTCTGCACATACATCCGTAACGGCTTCCAGCGGCAAATACGATTTGCGCCATGAATCTGAAGCCTGCCCAATCGGCATGTATTCGATGAAGCGCACATGCAGTGGCTGATCGATCGTCATGGCAATGAAATCCTTAATCTCATCGTCATTGATGCCCTTCATTAACACGACATTCAGCTTGATCGGAGCAAGTCCAACTGCCGTGGCGGCTTCAATGCCTTTCAGCACCTTGTTTACATCCCCGCCGCGAGTAATCATGGAGAAGCGGCTGGCTTGCAGGGAATCCAGACTGATGTTAATCCGGTTCAGACCTGCGTCTTTAAGGGCCTGTGCCTGTTTATCCAGCAACAATGCATTGGTAGTCAAAGCAATATCTTCAATCCCGTCAATGGCCGAGATCATGCCGACAAGTTTATGCAGGTCTTTACGTACCAGCGGTTCGCCTCCGGTCAGACGCACTTTGCGCATGCCCATTGGAGCGAGTACTTTGAGCACCTGGGTAATCTCCTCGTAGCTCATAATTTGGTCATGCGGGGCAAATTCCATGCCTTCTTCGGGCATACAGTACACACAACGCAAATTACAGCGGTCCGTAACAGAAATCCGGATGTAGTCATGTATCCTGCCAAAAGAATCCTGGAGCATTTCCATGCAGACCACCCTTTCATACCTCAGATTCGAGAGCTTCTATAATAAATGAACCGACAATGTCTAAATGAACAGTTGCATCAAATTTTAGCTATTTCTCCAATCCGCGTCAATGATGACGTCAGGTAATTACGTTTTTATCGGGATGGGTCAGTTGGAATTGTCCCACAAGCTGTTGCAAGAAGACCGTGATGGCTTCTACATTGTGCGATGAATGCTGAACGTGCAGCATGTCGTTAATAAGCTCGACCATCTCGGCTTCCACCTCGGAAGACGTGGAACGGTTATTGTGGCTGATCGCGGCGATATTCTCCATTAACACCACAACCTGATCCACAACCTGTGTCCGTTGGGGTTCATCAGCTGTAGCACTTTGGAGTAAACGTGAAGCGGCCTGAACGAGCGTGGTTCCCTCAGCCAGCACCTGATCACCTTCCTTAATGGATTGCGAGGCTGCTCTTGCCGCTACAGAGATATTATCCAGAATCTGATGAATGTCTTCCGTGGAGGAACGTGATAATTCAGCCAGCTTGCGGATCTCACCTGCAACAACAGCAAATCCACGTCCGTGTTCGCCGACATGGGCTGCTTCAATGGAAGCATTCAGTGCGAGCAGGTTCGTCTGTGCAGAGATTTCATCAATGACAGCGAGCGCGCGGTAGATATCCTGCATGGTCGCCATAAAGGACAGGATCGTTTGGTTGGTATCGGACACGGCTCCCGAAATCTGGGTCATTTTGTCACCGATGCGCTCCACTTCCTGACGAGCTACGTCAATCTGTTCTGTAGCAGACACTTCAAGCTGCTGCAGGGTGAGGCGCATATCGTCTGCGGCTGCTTTGGCCTGGTCCAGATCCTCAAGCTGCTTGCGGATTCCCTGAATCATGGAGCCAAGCTTGAGATTTACACGTTCGGTTGTCCCCTGTGTAGTCTCCGTTGAGGCCCGCATCTGATGCTGGTTGTTCATGACATCTACCGTGGCAAGCTGTACCTTGAGCATGATTCCTTCCAGCGAGTCAATCATGTTGTTGATCCATTTTGCCAGTTCCCCCGATTCATCCTGGGTAAAAGCAGATGTATCCAGACGCTGGGTCAGATCCCCCTTGCCTTCGGCGTTAATTCGAATAAATCGGCTAATGCGGCGTAAATCCTCATGAACCCGGCGAACCTGTTTTCGTTGCAGCTGGCTTGCAGTCAGGAATCCATAGATGACATTGAAGGCAGCAATGGCTGCTGCGCTCCATGCACTTCCAGTCAGCGCATATACAAGTGCCGCTCCCGCAATGCCTGATAACAGGATGTACAAGCTATGCTGTTTGAATTGGCGCCAGCCAATGCTGCGTATCCGATACACTTCCTCCAGATCACCTTCACACATCATGCCCCACAGATCCGGACAGTGGGGTAACTGGAATGTGATGCCTTTGCCAATAACCGAAATATGACGATAGTCCGAGTAACCCGGGAATGCCACAAACAGATTGGAGCCATTACGAATCGTATTCGCTACACCAGGATGCAGGTCGTTGGTGGAAGGATCGGTGAACATCAGTTCCAATTCGGTATGCTCTTTAACGGATACAACGCCCCATTCGGTAGTTACGCCATCTTTCAGATTCTCCCCATGGGTGAATGTATGATCCTCGAAGCGACTGCGGGACAAGGCGGTTCCGGGCTGCAGTTCGGGGCGAAGTCTTGATTCAGCCATAAAAAGATAATTATCCCCGGAATCGGGGTAGATGTGGCCTGATTCACGCTGGATCAGATCACCTAATACATCATTTGGCACGCGGCTGCACAGTGAACCGATGTATCGATCTTGTTCCATAATAGGTACGATAAACATCAAGGTTACATCATCGTGAAACGTGGAAGAACGGGGTCCGATTTCTAATGTGAGTGGATCTGGATAAGGTCCATACAGGCACTTTTGTCCGTTGATATCTGCCTGGGCATACCTCAGTCCTGGCCCGATCAAAGTATTTCCATCTTCGTAGATCTGTCCAATATGTTGCTTGTATGTAGAAAATACAACCTGGTTTTGCTCGTTCACCATAAAAAGCTCCGTACTATCCGAAGCACGTATATAACTTGCTGCGAACCATGTATCTAGTGTCTGGCCGTTGGCCGAGCCTTGCAGCATACCTTGTGGCTGAGCTGCCCGTACTTGCTGAAGCAATCGATCCAGATGATTCCACTGCTCATGTGTCCAATCCATCAAAAGCTGCCGCCGGGTCTCGGCGATTCCCTCAAAGATTTCCTCCACATCCTGCTGAATATGTGCATTTAACCGGTACGACCGCCACAGCGGCCACCCTTTTCTCCATCCCAGCCAATCAAACATGCGGACCACCCCGATTTCTGATTTTAAAATTCCTTTGCGAGACTGTGCGGAAACGTAATTCCCTAGCCAGTATGGGTGACGGAGAGGGATCAATGACACCGCCTTCATTATTCCAGAACCAGACACCGTATCGAGGCAGGATTTCGCGTCCTTCTGTACAAGCATTTTGCATCCCGATAGCATCACTCTGCCAGCAAGATATGGATCGAATGATGCAATATGCTGTTATCAATGTTTATACAAGAAAATCAACAAGAATACGAGAGTATATGTCATATTTTCCGAATCTTTATTCAATAAATACAAATGAATATGCGCCTTTGTTTGGAGAAAAGTCTGCTGCATCCAGGTTTCATCGGAAAATAGGGAGATAAATCCGTATAGAGGGAGTGTTGCCTCTTCTAGGGGGAAGAATTTTTTAGATTACAAGAGTTCTTTATGTGAGTGAAGCAGATGTTAGACAACATACATGGAAGTTAACATGCTTATTACTGAGAATGGGTCTCGTTTTACACTTTGTAACATGAACAAGCCCAACCTTAAAACAGTCTGTATAATGTAATCTCTGCCCAAAGTTATATAGTATTACCTAACAAGCAAAACCTGTTACGTTCGTGTATATAAACCTTCCATTCAGCCTTGGTGTGAACAGATTGCCAACTTCCCGCGAAAAGGAGAATGCCCATGTCCTCCATGACTGTCCCCGACATCTGCCATATTGAGCTGGATCACGTGTCCGTTGTATTTGGCAGTGGAACACAACAGGTTACCGCCCTGTCCGACGTTACATTTCAAATCCATTCCAATGAATTTGTCTCCCTGCTCGGCCCGTCAGGTTGTGGCAAGTCCACACTGCTTCGACTCGTAGCCGACTTGCTCCAGCCAACCACAGGCAGCATCCGTGTTGCCGGGGAGGAACCGGAGCGGGCGCGATTACAGCGCCAGTTCGGTATTGTCTTCCAGACTCCAGCTCTGTTCGATTGGCGCACGGTACGCCATAATATTGAACTTCCACTGGAGCTGCTTGGCACAAGCCGGAAGGAGTGCCGCCGCATGAGTGGTGAATTGCTTGAAATGGTTGGGCTGACCCGCTTCGCTGACCATTATCCATGGCAGCTTAGTGGGGGCATGCAACAGCGTGTAGCCATAGCGCGAGCACTTGCGCTTGATCCTCCATTGCTGCTTATGGATGAACCCTTCTCCGCGCTCGATGAATTCACGAAGGAGAAGCTGCAACTGGAGCTGCTTGATATTAAGCGTTCTACAGGCAAGACATTCCTGTTTGTCACACACAGTATCCCCGAAGCCGTATTTTTGTCTGACCGCATCATCGTCCTCTCTGCACACCCCGGACAGGTGCATTCCATTCATTCCGTCGCATTGCCTGCCGAGCGGGATCGAGAGCTGAGGGAAACCGAAGCCTTTTACCGCATGATGACGACCATCCGCAATTGTTTCTATGAGGAGCGTGATCCAATCCATGTTCCTGCACACAAGTAAGCCAGGTTTTCGTTCCTGGGTAGCCATCTGGATTTTGTCCGTTTTGCTGCTGTGGGAAGGTATTGCCTGGATTCTCCACTCCTTCATGTCGCCCCAACAGGCAGCATCCCGTCTGCCTTATCTTCATGAAGTTCTCAGAGCTTTATTCCTTTACTCAGGCACACTGATTGAACAGGGAGCTGTAACGTTTGGCAACGCAGCGATTGGTTTCATGGGAGGAACAGTACTGGGTCTGCTGCTGGCTCTGCTCATGAGTGTGGCGGTTTGGGTGGAGCGCACCTTGTCTCCCTATGTCATCTCGTCACAGATGGTGCCCGTTATCGGCCTTGCACCCATTGTCTACGGCATTATCCATAACGCCGAGTGGGCCCGGATTGTCATGGCGGCTTATGTTACGTTCTTTCCGATTATCATTCACACGCTCAAAGGATTGAAAAGTGCAGCGCCGGAGCATCTGGAGCTTATGCGTTCCTGCGGAGCTTCCCTACCCGCGCGTTATATCAAATGTCTGTTGCCTTCTGCACTGCAGGTCTGTTTTCCGGTATGAAAATAGCTGCACCGCTCGCGGTTACCTCCTCCATTGTGGTGGAACTGATGGGAGCTCCGGACGGACTTGGCGTGCTGATGGTTAGTTCCCTGTATTATGGCAGTGCCCAAATTGGCATGTTCTGGGCCACCATCATGCTCAGCATTGGTATTGGACTCATCTCGTATCTTGCCATCAGCCTCGTTGAGCGCTGGCTGACCCCCTGGCAGCCTGAATTCAGGACCAAAGGAGGGCGTGCGGCATGATGAATGAAAATGTGGTCGTAAGCCGCAAAGGTGAGGAGGGTACGACGGTCAGTGTCTCTGCCACGGCATCCATGGGGAACTCTGTTGCGGATTCGGTTAGGGTACTATCGCCTTCAAGTACGGACATCGCTGGACAACAGGGACGAGCTGGGAAGAGACGGATGGGCAGTAGCGTTAGCGGAAGCTCCATTGGCCTGCGTCTGCTGCCGTGGCTTGCCGGAGCCATATTTCTTGCCCTGTGGCAGTTCCGGGTGTTTCATCAGCTATTCTCCCTTGAAAGTTACCAACTGCCTGTACCATCGGCGATTGCAGCGTCCATCAGGGAAAATGCGGAGATGTTATTCCGATATGCTCTCTATAGCGGAACGGAAATGCTGGGTGGCTTTCTGCTCGGTTCCCTGCTGGGAGCCCTGACAGCCGCGGGGGCATCCTTTTTTCCGACAAGCGGCAGGGCGGCAGTTGCCGTGATGTCAGCTCTGAACGCCGTTCCGATTGTTGCGCTGGCCCCCATTATGAATAACTGGTTTGGTGACGGAATATGGTCCCGTATCGCTGTCGTGGCTGTGATTACGATGGCTGCCATGGCTGTGAGTTTATTCAAGGGATTGACCTCCATCCAGCCGCAATACAGTGATCTGATGGGTTGTCTTGCCGCCAGCAGGATGCAGGTTTTTGTGAAGCTGCGCTTCCCTCATGCGCTGCCTTCCCTCTTTGCAGGTCTGAAGATTAATATGTCGACCAGCATTATTGGCGCCATTGTGGGTGAATTTTTCATCGCCTCTCAGGGGCTGGGGTACTTGCTCTCGGATCAGATTCGACTGGCGAACATGCCGCTTGCCTGGTCCTGTATCGTCATTGCTGCAGCTCTCGGAATTTTGTTGTACGAAGCGGTCGCTCTGGTCGAAAGACGGCTGATCCCGTTGAATCGTCCGCATACAGATCCGTAAAGCTCATCCAGATGCCAACCATCCACAGATCGATTGACTCGTGAAGCAGCGCTTCACAGTACCTGATTGAAAATCCTTATATAAACAGGGGGGTGTTCTGTATATGTACAAAACGTTAAAACCGGGTTTTCTGGTGTTGGTACTGTTGATCGTTGCGATGCTGGGAGCGTGTTCCGCGAAATCGGAGCCGTCCGTCACTCCTGCTGCTGCCAGCTCAGAGGGAGCGGGAGGGGCAGATCAGCCCTTAACCAAAGTGAAAATTCAGCTCAAATGGGTGCCGCAGGCTCAGTTCGCGGGAATATACGCCGCCAAGGAGAAAGGTTTTTTTGCAGATGAAGGTATTGATGCCGAGATCATTCCGGGTGGCCCGGATATCGTGATCGAACAGCAGGTGGTCAATGGCGCAGCCGATGTGGGCATCACCGGGGTAGACAGTTTGCTGGTCAGCCGCGATAACGGTCTTCCGCTCGTCTCCCTCGCCCAGATTTCGCAGAAGAGCAGTTATCGATTGATCGCCAAGAAGTCCGCAGGTATTACCGATCCCGCCCAGATGAAGGGCAAGAAGGTCAGCACATGGTTTGGCAGTCAGCAGTTCCAGGTCCTCGCTTTTATGGAGAAGAACGGCCTTGATCCAAAGAAGGATATAGAACTGGTTAAACAGGGATTTACGATGGATCAGTTCTTCAATGATCAGGTGGATGTCGCCACGGCGACGATCTATAACGAATATCACGTGGTACTGGAAAGTGGAACGAAGGAATCCGACCTGGATATATTCAACATTGAGGATGCCGGGGTAGGCATGCTGGAGGATACGCTGATCGCGAAGAAGGATTGGGTAGACAGTAATAAAGAGCTCGCGGTAAAAGTGACCCGTGCCGTTCTGAAAGGCTGGAACTACGCCATCGACAATCAGAATGAAACGGTGGATATCGTCATGAAGAACGTAACGGACGGCAGCACGACCCGCGAACATCAGGTAACCATGCTGGAAGAGATTGCGAAACTCATTCGTCCAGAAAGCTTTACGGAGAAACAGGTGGGCAGTTTTGTGGATGACTCGTTTACCCGGACTGCGGATATTGCCCTGAAATATGGTCTGATCAAGAAAGCCGCCAATCTGGACGAAGCGCTGGAAAAAAGCATCTATGAAGAAGCGGTGAAGGATGTGACGAAATAAATAACCGTGGAGCGTTCAGAAGAGGATACTGCAATCGGAGTGGTCAAGTGTAAGTCTATAGTTCAGCTTGGAGAGGAGGGTGACGAATGAGCTCAGTGGATCAGCAACCTCAGCCGCTTGGCGGTACAAAGGAAGAGTGGCTGGAAAAGGATCGCAAATATGTGTGGCATCACATCTCGCCTCATAACGATCATCCGATGATTGCCGTAAGCGGGGAGGGCAGCTGGATTACGGATCAGGATGGCACACGTTATCTGGATGCGATGTCGGGACTGTGGTGTGTGAACGTCGGACATGGACGCGAGGAGATTGCCCGAAGTGCCTATGAGCAGATGAAAGCACTCGCGTACGTGCCCATGACCCAGAGCCATGAGCCGGCGATTCTGCTGGCAGAGAAGCTGAACGACTGGCTGGAGGGTGAATATCGCATTTTCTTCTCCAACTCGGGTTCGGATGCCAATGAAGTGGCGTTCAAAATAGCCCGTCAGTTTCATCACCAGAATGGTGAGCCAACTCGTCACAAGTTCATCTCCCGTTACCGTGCCTATCACGGCAACTCCATGGGTGCACTGGGCGCCACGGGGCAAGCCGCCCGCAAAATCAAATACGAGCCGCTGGGCGTAGGCTTCTCCCATGTACCGCCTCCCTATTGCTACCGCTGTCCGTTTGGGCGAAACAAGGACGGATGCGGTCTGGAATGCGCCACCATCTATGAGGAGGTCATTCGCTGGGAAGGGCCGGAGACGGTAGCTGCGGTCATTATGGAACCGGTCATTACAGGGGGCGGCATGATCGTCCCCCCACCAGATTACATGCGCACCGTGCAGGAGATCTGTCAGCGCCATGGTGTGCTGTTGATTGTGGATGAGGTCATTTGTGGGTTTGGCCGCTCCGGGCAAAAATTCGGCCATCAGAATTATGGAGTACAGCCCGATATCGTCACAATGGCAAAGGGCATGACAAGCGCGTACGCTCCGCTATCCGCAACAGCTGTGCGAACGGACTTGTATGACACGTTCAGGGAACCCGGACCTGATTCACACTTTCGTCATGTGAATACGTTCGGGGGCAATCCTGTATCCTGCCGCGTGGCACTGGCGAATCTCGAAATTCTGGAACGAGAGAATCTGGTCAGCCGTGCGGATGAACTTGGATACTTGCTTCGGGATAAGCTGGAGCCGCTGCTGGAGCTGTCGGTGGTCGGGGATATCCGCACATTCGGCTTCGCCTGCGGGGTGGAGTTAATTGAAGCAGATGGTTCCCCGGCGGCTGCGGATAAGGTCACGAAGGTGCTGGCGAGCTGCAAAAAGGACGGCGTCCTGATTGGCAAGAACGGCGATACCGTGCCGGGATTTGCAAATATTTTGACGATTTCCCCGCCGTTTGTCACGACAGAGGAAGAACTGGATCTGATCGCTGGCAGCTTGCTGGCTGCACTACGGAGTTTGGATGCAGGCTAGCTGTCAGAGTGGTTTCTGAAGAAGAATTTGAAGAGAAACAAGAGAAGAGTGTACTGCCGGAAAGCCAAGCTTCTTATCATCGAATTTGTGTAAGGAGGCGAGAGAGGGTGCAGACCACCACCGGAAGAATCATTAATCAGCTGCGTCTGGATGATCGAATTGAACAGTTGTCCCGTATTGGTCGAATTGGGGAGACGGGTGTCTGCCGACTCGCGTTGACTCCGGAAGATATGGAGGGCATTATCCAGGTTCGTCTCTGGATGGAAGAGGCTGGACTTGCGACTCGCCTGGATCCGTTTGGTAATCTGATTGGTCGCCTTGAAGGTACAGATCCGTCCCTGCCGATCCTCATGATCGGTTCGCATATCGATTCCCAGCCGTATGGGGGTCGGTATGATGGGGCCATCGGCGTCCTTGGCGGGCTGGAAGCTGTTCAGTGTCTGTTAGAACAAGGCATACGCCCTGCGATGCCGATTGAGGTTATTGCCTTTTGTGATGAAGAGGGCTCGCGTTTTAACAAAGGATTGTTTGGCTCGCGCGGCATAACCGGACAGCTGGAAGCGGGAGAACTGGGGCGGCAGGACAAAAACGGCGTGACCCGACGAGAGGCACTGGAGGCCTTTGGCTGTTCACTGGAACAATTTGAGGATGCGGTCTATCCGTCAGGTTCCATTGGCGCTTATCTGGAACTGCATATTGAGCAAGGGCCTGTACTCGAATCGCTGGATGCTCCGGTTGGCCTGGTGACTGGCATTTCGGGCCCCCTGTGGCTCACGGTGACGATGAAAGGCATGGCAGGGCATGCTGGTTCCGTACCGATGAGGATGCGGCAAGATGCACTGGTGGGCAGCGCCAGGGTGATTGCGGCATTTGATGATATGGTCAGAGAAGACCCGGAAGCTCCGACAGTAGGGACCGTGGGAAGTCTTCGTGTCTTCCCGGACTCACGCAACATCATCCCCGAGCAAGTCAGCTTTACGGTTGATTTGCGTGATATGGAGATGGAGCGCAGAAATCGGCTGGAGGGAAGGTTAATGTGCCTTTTGAATGACATTAGCTCGGAATACGGCCTGGCCTACTCCCTGACCGAAGATACCAACAGCGAGCCGCGATATTGTGCAGAACGGATCAAGAATGCCATTCGCTCGTCTGCCGAAGAGATCGGTCTGCCTTTGCCTGAATTGATGAGTGGTCCGTTCCATGATGCGCTTGCCCTTTCGTACGTGTGTGGCTATGGCATGATCTTTGTTCGCAGCAAGGATGGAATCAGCCATCATCCAAGTGAATATTCTTCGCCAGAGGATATTGCTCTGGGTACAGAATTGCTATACCGCACGATCAGACAGATGTGCAGCTCGAGCGCGGAAGCTACAGATCACGGGAAGGACATATAACAACCTTTGCAGAGGAGGCGATGTGGCATTATGGGCAAAATCAGCATTGGAATGATCCAGGCTTCACACGAGGTTGAAGGCTCGGCACCAGTTGAAGTACACAAGGAGGCCGCCATTCAGAAACATATTGCCCTGGTGCGTGAAGCGGCTGCTCGGGGAGCGCAGATTATTGGCTTGCAGGAAGTGTTCTACGGACCTTATTTCTGCACGGAGCAGAGCCCCAAGTGGTATGCATCTGCCGAGCAGGTGCCGGAAGGACCGACGACGAGGCGTTTTCAGGAGCTCGCGAAGGAGCTTGGCGTGGTGATCATTTTGCCTGTATACGAGGTGGACGGAATCGCATCGTATTACAATACGGCTGCAGTAATTGATGCGGACGGCTCTTACCTGGGGAAATACCGTAAACATCATATTCCGCAAGTGGAAGCGGGCGAAGGCACGAATGGGTTCTGGGAAAAATATTATTTCAGGCCCGGCAACCTGGGGTACCCGGTATTTGATACAGCCTACGCCAGAGTGGGTGTGTACATCTGTTATGATCGTCATTTTCCGGAAGGAGCAAGACTGCTCGGGCTGGCGGGTGCGGAGATTGTATTCAACCCTTCCGCAACGGTAGCCGGAACATCGGAATATTTGTGGAAGCTGGAGCAGCCTGCCCATGCGGTGGCTAATGGCTATTATGTGGCTGCCATCAACCGAGTGGGCGTGGAATCGCCATGGAATATGGGTGAGTTTTATGGTCAGTCGTATCTGGTGGACCCGCGAGGCAGGATGGTTGCCATGGGCAGCAGGGATCAGGATGAGGTCATTATTGGCGAGATGGATACAGAGTTGATTCGGGAAGTGCGCAATGTATGGCAATTTTACCGCGATCGACGTCCTGAAACTTACGAACATCTCGTTAACCTGTAGCAGATGGCCTGGGGTGAAGAAATCTGGAGAAAAGTCTGAGGTAACTGCAATTAATCTGGGGATGGACTATCATTCCGCTTCCGGGTGCACGTCAGTCGTTCAGCTTTAATCGCCGATGAAAGAAAGGGTAAACAGAGATCAACCTTATGGAGGTGTAGAGCATGATGAACAGCGCAGGAGCAATGGTGTCCGATTACGGATGGGAGAGCCGTTTTACTGAAATGAAGCCTGCAATGACGGGCAAGGAAGCGATGGAGGAATCGAACCGCTGTCTGTACTGTTACGATGCCCCCTGTATCAAGGCGTGTCCAACCGACATTAATATTCCTTCGTTTATCCGAAAAATCTCGACTGGTCACCTCAAAGGTTCGGCTCGGACCATTATGGAAGCCAATCCGGTAGGTGCAAGTTGTGCACGGGTCTGCCCGACAGAGGAACTGTGTGAAGGCGCTTGTGTACTGAATGAGTCATCCAAACCGATTCGGATCGGTGACTTGCAGCGATATGCAACAGACTGGGCACGAACGAAGAACGAGCCGTTATTCCAGGCAGCGCCTGCCAACGGAAGAAGCATTGCAGTTGTAGGAGCAGGGCCTGCGGGATTGTCTGCGGCCAGAGAGCTGGGGCGTGCAGGGTACGAGGTGACGATCTATGAAGCCAAAGCGAAAGGCGGAGGGCTGGGCACGTATGGTATTGTGTCCTTTCGCCTGCCGGAATCCGTAGCTTTATGGGAAGTCGAACAGGTGCAGGCACTTGGTGTACAGATCCGCTATGGGGTACGCATCGGGGTGGATGTACCCGCTGAGGAACTATTGGAACAGCACGAAGCCGTTATTCTGGCATGCGGGATGGGGGCGGTCCCGATGCTTGGTATTGAAGGAGAGACGCTGGAAGGCATCTATGATGCCATTGAACTGGTGGAATCCACGAAGCAGGGTGTTCCGCCAGCCTTGAACGGACTGAAGGTTGCCATTATCGGTGCAGGCAATACGGCGGTGGATGCAGCGACCTGTTCGGTACGCCTGGGGGCCGAGCGTGTGCAAATGCTCTATCGGCGCGGGGAGAGCCAGATGACCGCTTATGCTTTTGAATATACATTTGCGAAGCAGGAGGGTGTGGAATTCCGCTGGTTCACCATGCCGCAGCGCATTATAGGAGACGAGAACGGGCGGGTTCAGGCGATAGAATGTGTGAAAATAAAGCTGGTTACTCCATCTGGAGGCGGCCCGGCATTGCCTGTTCCGATTGACGGATCGGAGTTCTTAATTGAATGTGATACCGTTGTTCGAGCCATTGGGCAGAACCGTTTGCTGCCATTAATTGAGGCATTTGGCCTGCGTCATCACTGGGGTGTTGTTGAAGTGGAGCCACAGTCGTACCGCACCTCCCATCCACAGATCTATGCGGCTGGGGATGTGATCTTCGGACAGGGGCAGGGCGAAGCCATGGTTGTCTCGGCAGCACAGCAGGGCAAGTTGGCGGCTGCATCGGTGATGAAGGCGTTGCCCGGACGGGTGGAAGAGACGGCGTAAGGATAAGAATAGCGAGCCGAACGGATAGAGAAGGTGGCAGAGTGATTGGGCAGTGGTGAAAAGGTATGAAGTATCGAGCGTGAGAAAAGAGGAAGGGGGCTATGGACTAACGGACTACGGACTGTGCTAACGAACCTTATGCATCTTATTGAGATGATTAACGAGTGTTGGGAAACCTAACGAATCACAGCCGCCTTATTCTGATGGGAAACCCGCTAAACTGAAGAGAAATGAGCAAAAACAAAAAAATAGGACGTATACGATTCGTTAAAATGCTCACCCTGCGTATTTTCGCCAAATAGAAGGTGTGCAGTTCGTTAGAATATGTACCAACAGATTATACCTAGAGATTATGCCAACAGGTTGGCGACACTACCCCCTCAAATTATCCCTGATAAAGCAGGATTCCTGGGAAATGCGTAAGCTTGCAGCGTAATACGTAAGGTTGCAGGATAAAATTTGAGGTTCCAGTGTAACTTGTGAAGTTCAAACAAACACCACTGCAAGTGCAAACAACACCAAGGAGGGATCGTTATGGCTGACTTATCCATTAATCTGGCAGGTATTCGATCACCCAATCCATTCTGGCTGGCCTCTGCGCCGCCGACCAATACCGGGTATCAGGTTCAGCGTGCCTTTGAAGCAGGCTGGGGCGGTGCCGTCTGGAAGACGTTGGGCGAGCCGATCATCAATACCTCTTCACGTTTCGCGGCCGTTCATTTTGGTGGGCAGCGTGTTGCTGGTTTTAATAATATTGAATTGATTTCCGATCGTCCGCTGGAGGTGAATCTGCGCGAAATTGCCGAGACCAAGAGGCGTTTCCCGGACCGGGCAGTAGTTGCTTCTCTCATGGTGGAACCAAAACGCGAGAAGTGGCATGAGATTGTGAAGAAAGTTGAGGCTGTCGGTGTAGACGGGCTGGAGCTGAACTTTGGTTGTCCGCACGGCATGGCCGAGCGTGGTATGGGGGCAGCGTCTGGTCAGCAACCGGATCTGGTCGAATTGCAGACGATGTGGGTGAAGGAAGTCGCGACCACGCCTGTTATTGTGAAGCTGACGCCCAATATCACCGATATTACGGCGACCGCCCGTGCAGCCGTTCGCGGCGGTGCGGATGCCATCTCCCTGATTAATACGATTAACTCCCTGGCAGGTGTGGATCTGGACTCCTGGAACACCGTGCCGCATGTTGGTGGGAAAGGAGCGCATGGCGGGTACTGCGGTCCGGCGGTGAAGCCAATCGCGCTGAACATGGTTGCCGAGTGTGCGCGCAATCCGGCAGTGGGTGTACCGATCTCCGGGATCGGAGGCATATCCGATTGGCGGGATACCGCAGAATTTTTACTTATGGGCGCAACGGGGGTTCAGGTATGTACTGCAGCGATGCATCATGGCTTCCGCATTGTGGAGGAAATGATCGATGGTCTGAACGATTATCTGGAGGAAAAAGGCCTGCGCAGTGTAACGGAATTAATTGGTCAGACGGTACCGCGGTATTCGGATTGGGGCAATCTCGATCTGAATTACAAAGTGGTGGCCCGCATCAACCACGATGTCTGCATCAATTGCAACAAATGCCATATTGCCTGTGAAGACACCTCGCATCAATGCATTGATATGCTGACCGACCCCTCTGGCTCTTATCTGGAGGTAGTCGAAGAAGATTGTGTCGGTTGTAACCTGTGCTCTATTGTCTGTCCAGTGGACGGAGCGATTGAGATGTTAGAGATTGCACATGAACAGGAACCGTTAACCTGGAATGAACGTCAGTCTGCGATTGCCTTGCTGCAATCGGCCAGAGATCAATCCACCAAGGAGGCGATATCATGAGTACTCGCAAATTGATTCGTAACGGAATGTTGGTCACGGCGTCGGATACGTTTGAAGCAGATGTATTTATTGAAAACGGAAAGATTGTGCAGATCGGGATGGGACTTGTACCCGATGAGCCAACTGAAATTGTGGATGCTTCAGGCTGTTATGTCATCCCTGGCGGGATTGATCCTCATACGCATCTCGATATGCCGTTCGGCGGAACGGTGACAGCGGATGATTTTGCAACGGGGACCGCAGCAGCAGCCTTCGGCGGCACAACGACGATCATTGATTTCTGTTTGACGCAAAAAGGCCGACCTCTGCTGGAATCCCTTCAGGAATGGCATGCCAAGGCCGAGGGCAAGGCAGCCATTGATTACGGGTTTCACTTGATGATTGGCGAGATGAATGATCAGGTGCTGGAGGAACTGCCACAGATCATTGAAGAAGAGGGTGTGTCTTCCTTCAAGGTATTCATGGCGTACAAAAATCAGTTCCAGGCTGATGACGGCATTCTCTTCCAAACGCTGCAAAAGGCCAAAGAATACGGCGCACTTGTCATGGTACACGCCGAGAACGGCGATGTTATTGATCTGCTGGTCCGGCAGGCGCTGGCGGATGGAAGAACAGAGCCGATCCACCATGCACTTACCCGGCCTTCCACGCTGGAGGGCGAGGCTACAGGGCGTGCGGCACGATTGGCGGCACTCGCCGATTCACAACTGTATGTGGTGCATGTTACCTGTGCTGAAGCGGTAGAGCAGATCGCACGTATGCGAGACATGGGTTATCGAATCTGGGGCGAGACCTGTCCGCAGTATTTAACCCTGGATCAATCGAAGATGGAGCAACCGGATTTTGAAGGCGCAAAGTACGTCTGGTCCCCACCGCTGCGTGAAGCCCCTCATCAGGAAGTGCTGTGGAACGCACTGAAGAACGGTCAATTGCAGACAATCGGCTCGGACCATTGTTCGTTTAACTTCAAGGGACAGAAGGATCTGGGACGGGATGATTTCAGTAAAATTCCAAATGGGGGTCCTGTCATTGAGGATCGACTCAGCATTTTATATTCCGAAGGGGTAATGAAGGGACGGATTTCGCTTAATCAATGGGTGGATTTATGCTCTACACGAGCAAGCAAGCTATTTGGCCTATTTCCTCAGAAAGGAACCCTTGCTGTGGGGACGGATGCGGATATCGTCATTTTTGACCCATCCATCTCAAGGGTGATTTCGGCAGCTACCCACCATATGAATGTGGATTATAGCGCCTTTGAAGGCATGCAGGTCCAGGGATGTCCGGTGACAGTGCTGTGCCGCGGGGAATACGTAATTCGGGATCGACAGTTTGCCGGTGTGGCAGGGGCGGGTCGCTATGTGAAGCGTGACAAATATGATGCTGGTGTACCCATACCTGTGAGGCAGCCTGTGACCGCAGTGAGCGGAGGGTGAAGCGGATGTCGGATCATGATGCATTTGAGATGGAAAAGATGGCGATCGAACGAATGGTGGCGCAAGGTTATCGCATCTATGCCGTTCGGGAACATCTGGAGGGTGCTCACGTGGTTTGGGGGCACCCCGATCTTCCCGAAGAGAAGCAGGAGCAATACGTGGGTACGGCGTCTGGGCGGAAGTGGTTCAGTCATATCCTGATCAGGCAGCTTCAGGAGCATCGAGGCGCGTAGAGGGTCATGCGAGTGGCCCGTGAACGTATTCGTACGCATAGATGGCGAGTTCGATGGCGACGCGTTTCTCGGGTAGGGTATAGTCGTCACCCAGGAGTGTCTCAATTTTGTGCAATCTGTGATACAGCGTCTGTCGGACGATAAACAAAGCCGTGGCCGTCTCCTGTTTGGAGCAGCATAGAATAAAATATTGTTTAAGCGTACGTAACAACTGGCCGCCTTTATCGGCATCATAACGAATGACTGGCCCGAGATATTCCTCAATAAAATCATCCAGACTGCCGCTCTGCTTCATGCTGGCAATAATGCGGTAACAGTGAAGGTTGCTGTAAAAGGGCTGCTGCATCACACCGATGTCCTTCTGAATGCGCAGGGTATCCTTGGCTGCCTCCAGGCTGTCTTTCAGACGTGATAGATCAGCACAGCTGTGACCGATGCCGAACAGACCCGAGAAGAGGCGATGGGTCTGTTCCTGTTCATGCTGCTGCAGCTGTTCAATGCAGCGCCAGAGACTGTTTTTGCGCTGGGATCCTGGCTGTGGGTCGAGAATAATAAGAATGATCTGGTGGTTTAGAACTGTGCTATATAAGGCGAAGCCCTCTCGAGAGAAAACAGAACGGGCAACGATGTTGCGTTGAATCAACAGCTTCTGCAGCTTGAGACTGTCTGTGTAGCTGGGGTGGCTATCGAACAAAATGACGGTACCTTTTCCGGCAGCAAGCTGGGCGTTGGCAGCAGATACATATTCATGAATTTCTTTCGCAGAATGATGTCCGTTAAGCCAGTCAATGACCCACATATCTTCCTTGTAGCGTCGTTTTTCCTCCATGTATTTGGTACGCATCCAGTCCTGAGCAATGGCGGCTGCACAACGTTCCAGTGCCTGGATGATGAACTCATCAGAGAGTCTGTTAGGGGCTTCCGGTTCGTGCTCAGGCCGCTTATCGAGCATCAGCACCAGATCGGCAAATGCATAATCAAGGGCCTGAACAGGCAAGGCGAGCGCATCCAGTGGATGCACCGAATGATTCGTACGCACCACATGATCTCCATCGTCCGAATGACCACGATGGATCAACCACTCCTGCCGACGAGTCTCCAATTGGGCTGGAGGGCAGTAGGGAACCGCACTTGCTTCCCCGTCCAGTGGATATAACGCTACAGGGTAACCCGTTGTTCGAGACAATAGTCGGAGCAAGGGTAGCACACCGTCTCCATTCAGAAGAAGTTGGTTGAACGAGGTGGTGAGGCTGTCAAGCTCGGCAAGCATACGCTGGTGGCTGCGAATCAGGGCGAAATGCAGGTCCTGTGTAATATCGATATAACGTACTTGTTCGTGGAACCAGATCAGCGGAAAATCCTCTTCTGCTGCAAGTTCCTTCAAGGGTCCAAGCTGGGACCTGGTGTGAGCCCCCAGTTCGATACAAAGTCCCGCAGCCCCGCGAGCAATCAACTGGCGCAGGAAAGACAGCCCCTGCTTCTCATCATCCTGCCAGCCAATGCCGGTCGTCAGCACCAGTTCCCCGCCATTCAGCAAATTGCCGACTTCGGTAACCTCCATGATATGTACCCAACGCACATATCGCTCCAAGGCCCTTTCACTGGCGAGCACCTCAGCCTTGCGGAACACCGGACGTTTCAGCATGTCTTTCACTTGAATGTGAAGCGTCGTTTCCCCCACATAACCACCGTCCTTCCTCCAATTGCAAGTTGTTTGCAATACCCGCTTCGCGATGCGGGGCAATGAAGAGCTTCTGCTGCGATGTGATCTATGAAAGGCACTGCCTGTCTGGAATCTGCTAACTTACATAATTAAGCCATATTATAAATGTGATTACAGCAGATGGGCTGAAATCTCACGTTTATTTGTTTTATTTTACAAAATGGTGCCTTTCTTTTGTGATTTTGGTCAAACAGGATCACTTCTATGTAGTTCTATCTAACATATGGGTGTGGCTGTAATTCATTTTAAAAATCGTAGATAAATGTAAAACACCCCTTAACCGGATATCAAAATGTACAACCATTCTGATTTGGGCTAAGAGGCGTTTTAAGTTAAAAGATCATATCAATGTTGCTTCATATTCCAATTCAATGAACAGAAGTTATCAATTAATCTTCGATTCTTTTCTTTTTGAACTTCATCAGGAACTCATACACGATTGGCACGATAACCAGAGTCAGCAGCGTGGAGCTGATCAGGCCGCCGATAACAGTAATTCCGAGACCTTTCGAGATGATCCCCGCGCTTTCCTCGAGTCCGGTAACCAGTGGCAGCAAGGCACCGATGGTAGCCAGAGCTGTCATCAGAATTGGACGCAGACGCGTTGCTCCAGCTTCGAGCAAGGCTTCACGAGTAGGCATTCCCTCTTTCTCCTTGTGAATAACACGGTCAATCAGGACGATGGCATTGGTGACCACGATCCCGATCAGCATCAGTCCGCCCATCATGGCAGAGACATCTAGCGTACCGCCAGCCACGAACAGGCCGACCATAATACCAATGACAGTAAATGGCAGGGAGAACAGGATGGCAAATGGCGCCAGTCCGCCGCCGAACGTAACGACAAGTACAAAGTACACAATCGCAATGGCTGCCAGCATGGCCAGACCAAGTTGGGTAAACGTGTCATTGATCTGTTCGGTTGTACCGCCAAACTTCACTTCAACACCATCAGGCAGATCCAGCTTGTCGATGTTCGCCTGCAAGTTTGAAGATGCTTTTTGCACATCGGAAGCCAAAATGTTGGCTGACACCTGAACGACGACTTTGCCATCAATACGCATGATGGAGTTCGGTGAGGTGCCTTCTTCCACTTTGGCGACATCCTTGATCGGTACTTTGATGCCAAGCGGTGAAGTGACTTTTTCGTTTTCAATATCAGCAATGCTGGTAAATGTCTTTTTGTCCGTCTCTACATAGACTTTATACGTTTTGTTGTCGATATCCACTTCTGTGAGTACAGGGCGTTCACGTGCAGGGCTGAGCGTCATAGCCAGTTGGCCTGCAGTCAGACCCAGCGAGCTCAATTTTTCCTGATCCGCAACAAGCGTGTATTGCCCGTAGGTATCAGAGAGTGTAGTGTCGGCTTTTTCAAAAGATTCGGTATCTGCTTCAACCAGTTTCAGAATTTCATCCGAGACAGGTTTGATCTGCTCTACACTGTCACCATAGATGGAAAGGCTCAAGCTGCTGCCTCCCAGACCTCCGGACATATCGAGCTCATTCCAGGTTCCTACGGTAACTTCCTTCTTCAGACCTTCCACAAGCTGTTCTTTCACTTTGGTAAAGTCTTTTGTATCTTCGTTATATTCGATATAGAAGAGCGCAGAGTTGGAGCTTCCTCCACCCATGCTGCTCAGTGGGTTGCTGCCGCCGATGGAATATTGCATTTTCTCCAGACCTGGCTGCGTCAGCAACCATTTCTCGGCAACGAGAGCTTCTTTTTCAACATCTTCACGCAAAGCTCCAGTTTCCGGGCTGTACGTTATCGTCACATATTTATCCTGTTGCTCCGGCAAGAAACTTGCACCGATGAACGGATACAGGAACAAGCTGCCGACGAGCAGCAATACAGCAGCACCGACGGTGATGAGTTTGTGTGACAATGTCCAGTTCAAGAGTCGTTTGTAACCTTCCGCCATCTTGCCTGGTTTCTCATGATTCTGCTTGTTCTTCAGACCTTTGCGGAACAGCGTGTGTGCCAGCATAGGTACAATCGTAACAGCCACAATCAGGGATGCCACAAGTGCAAAGACCATTGTCAGGGCAAATGGCATGAACAGCTCACCGACCATACCACTCACCAGTGCCAGCGGCAGGAATACCGCAATGGTTACGATGGTGGAAGACAGGATCGGAATGAACATTTCCCGGGTGGCTTCCCGGATCAGATCACGGCCTTTGAGTTTTTCTCCCTTGAGTGTCAGTCTGCGATAGATATTCTCGATCACGACAATGGAGTCATCGACAACCCGACCAATCGCGACCGTCATGGCACCCAGGGTCATCATGTTCAGTGTAATATCCATCATATTCAGTGCTGTCAATGCAATGAGCAGGGAGAGCGGGATGGAGATAATGGAAATAATGGTGGAACGAATATCACGCAGGAACAACAGAATAATCAAAATGGCAAACAAAGCACCAAACATTGCTTTGAACAACATCGTGTTTACGGAGTCCTGGATAGGTTTACCTTGGTCGAGCAAAACAGTCAACTCGGCGTTTTTGAACTGCGTCTGCAATTCTTCCGCTTTGTCTTTAACCGCCTTAACGACGTCAACTGTATTGGCATCATTGGACTTGACGATGGAGATCCCGATAGATTCCTTACCGTCTGTCCGGGAGATCGATTCCGCCTGACCAATAACTTCAATTTTGGCGATCTCGCTTAATTTAACCGTTGGAATTCCAGGTGCGTTAGCGGCGCCTGAAGGGCTACCCACACTGGCATTTCCGCCTGCGGCTTGTCCTACAGCCTGGTCTGAACCCTGCGCAGATCCTGGAGCTGTACCTTGTGCCGCCCCGCCAGCCTGTACGGAAGCATCGCTTGGTGCGCCCGCGCCTTGTGGAGCTGTTGCAGAACCGCTGCCTGCTCCTGCACCGCTTGGTACAACCGGAATGGCGAGGTTTTTCAAATCATCCAGATCGATGATATTGCCGTCCACAACAACCGCTTTCTGTGCTTTGTCCAGTTCGAACAGTCCCAATGGTACCCGGACAGAAGAACCTTGAACGATGCCGTTGACTGTATCTTCGGTCAAACCAAGTTGATTCATTTTTTTCTGGTCAAACTTCAGTTGAACTTCCTTAACATATTGGCCGGAAACTTGGACTTGAGCTACACCGTCGATATCTTCGAGTGCAGGCTGGATATCCGTTTCAACCAGTTTTGTCAATTGTTCCAGATCGCCGCCGTCTTTGTCAGACAAGCTGAGTGAGACAACCGGGAAGGAGTTGATGCTGAACTTGGAAATGGTTGGTTTCTGTACACCATCCGGCAATTGTACCTCATTCAACGCTTCACGTACCGCTGCTGTAGCGTTGTCCAGATCGGTACCATAATCAAATTCGAGAGTGATAGATGAAGCATTCTCCATGGAGGTAGAGGTAAGTGTCTTAATTCCTTCTACATTTCTTAATGTCTGTTCCAGTGGTTTGGTGACATCCTCGACAATACCTTCTGGAGCTGCCCCCGGATCAATGGCGGTGACGCTCAGGAATGGCACATTGATGTTTGGAATGGTTTCCTGCTTCATCGTCAGTCCGCTGTACAAACCGGCGAAGGAAACGATGATGGTCAGAATCCAGATCGCAAACTTGTTGTTCAGTGAAAAATTAATAATCCCTTTCATACGGTGGTTTCTTCTCCTCTCTGTTCTCCCTGTATTTCTTTATGGTTGTGACGAGTCAGCCTGGATGAACCGGCTATACATGGCATCCATAATGTGCTGAAGCTCGGAGTGCAATGGCTGGATGACAGGAATGTGATCCAGATTGTGCATCATGCCCAGAATAATGGCACGTCGCGGTGTGAATTCCATCATTTCCTGTCTCAGGATAGCGATGGTCTCTAGTGCATCGTTGCGCAATTGCCCTGGAGGCATATCCGAAGTGATGATATCCTTCATCTGTTTGATGATGTGAATGGGATGACGCATCATTGTAGGATCTGTATCTGTATCGCTGCTCCATGCGGGCCAATGTTCCAAAGGAATCAAAGGAGCAGGGCGTTGTTCTAGCAATCCGCGAGCTGCATAATCGATCGTTTGCAGCATGTTGGTTGCCATCTTGGAGACGGTAAGGGAAGGCATTTCCGTAAACCAGATTTTGATGTAGGAGAGGAACAGACCATGCGTGAGCAATATAAGGTCAATGACATAGGGTTCAATCTCCGGTCCGTACAGATTCTCCAGTCTGTCCTTGAACCAGTGCAGGGTGCGGATTTCTAGATCCTTGTGCTGCGGGTTGCACTTTTCCTTACGATACTGCTCTTCATCCATCATCATGCTGCGCATTTGCACACGTAAAAATTCCTTCAGCTCGGATACATGGACAAGCAGTGTTTCAATCTGTTTGTGCAGACGTTCTCTCGAAGTGAGCCCAG
This sequence comes from Paenibacillus sp. NPDC056933, assembly GCF_042674385.1. Taxonomy (NCBI): domain Bacteria; kingdom Bacillati; phylum Bacillota; class Bacilli; order Caryophanales; family Paenibacillaceae; genus Paenibacillus; species Paenibacillus sp. NPDC056933. The sequence continues at coordinate 709,032 of NZ_JBHUQN010000003.1, forward strand.
CTTCATGTTCAATCTGGGACATTTCGTCCATGAGCGTGAATATGCAGTATTCCATCGTACTGGCCTCTAATTCCTCTTTGGATTTGAATATGAGGTAGAGGCTGCCTTTCGACATCCCGCATATTTCTGCAATTTCCTGCATGGATGTTGCAGCACTGCCTTTGGCTGAGAACAGTTTGAGTGCTGTGGTAATAATGAGCTTTTTCTTCTCATTCATTTCATGGATAGGGTTCATTAACGATTCATTCACCTCATCTGCGGAACTTATGAGTTCTGGAATTGACTTTAGGGTCAAAACAAGTATAAGCGATATGAACAATGAAATTCAAATGGGAGAAAAATGGAAAAAGAGGTGGGGCATGATAAGGGTTCTGGGGCATTTTCCTACAGCATGCAGACGCCATAAAGGCAATGTAATGAGTGATGAATGTGTTTTGCAATATGTATCAAATAAGGAGTATTCAGGTTAAGGCAGAGACAAGTTGAGGGTGATAAGTTCACCATGATCGATTTCAGGCCCCGCCCCTAAACACGTAAATGGCCAGAAGAATAATGGCTATAAGAGCAATCAAATAGAAGGCTCCCACTGCGATCAGAAAGAGGTATCCGGTAAAAGAACCCATGCGCGCGAACCATTTTTTCATTATCACGACATCCTTTCTTACGTAACAGAGTGTTAGGAGGTTCCCTACTTACATCATATCCCAAAAAGACGACTTCCTGTTAGAAGTCGTCTTTTTTTATAACTGAGCTTGAAGCGGTGTAACGAACCGAGCACACGCTATTCGTTCCTATTTGCACAAGTATGAGTTCTAACGAATCGCAGAGACTTTATTTCGCCAAGTTTGTTGTTTTTGCAGGTCCTGCTGCAGTTTTGTACCACAATAAGATGCCTGAAGTTCGTTAAACTTTACAATTTGCTAAAATCCACCTTTTAAGGTGCGGTAGGTTCGTTAGCATCTTGACCCGAGTGAGAAATCACCTCTGGAAAAACCTCTCTGTGTTTCCTTACATTATATCTTTTATGTGATCAGTTTCAATCCAATCGCCGCCACCAAAATCATGGCAATGAACAGCAGCCGCTTGGCTTCCTTCCGCTCACCGAACAGGAACATGCCTGTTAGCGTACTGCCCACCGTACCGATTCCAGTCCACACTGCGTATGCAGTGCCCATGGGAATAGAAGTCATGGCATAAGACAAGAGTGAGAAGCTGATTACGAACGATACAAGCATAAGCACGATATAAGGCCAGCCCTTGCGAGACGAAGCGCCATTGATGCCGATCACGCCAAAAATTTCACATATACCTGCACCTACAATTGCCATCCAAGCCATTATGCTTCACCTCCTTTTGCCGATTGTTGGTCCGTGACCAGTTTCAGTCCAACCACTCCGCATAGCAGCAGAGCGATTAACAAAACCTTGGCAAGGGAGAATGCCTCACCAAACAGCAGCATTTCGGTCAGTACCGTACCTGCGGTACCTATCCCGGTAAATACGGCATACACCGTACCTACAGGTAACCTTTTGGAAGCAGCGATAATTAATCCAAAGCTGAGAATGATGGCGACGGAAGTCAAGGCCCATTCCCAAACATTTGAGGCGTGTTTCAGCCCGCTTACCCATACAATCTCAATGATTCCTCCGATGAATACATATAACCAGTTGCGGTTCATGATGATGAATCTCCTTCCGGCACCTTCGTCTGTGCCTCTACTTTCAGATATTGAATGCCGTGCCAATACACAGGCCAGGACGCTTCAATACGTCTCTTGTATCGACGAGAGCTTCCATAAATAATCTCGACCGTAATGCCATCGAGAAAAGTCATAAAAGCAATTGCAGCTTGTTCTACCGGAACAGCCGGCATGCCCCCGTTACGAATCTCACGCTGCAACTGCCGAGTGAGTGAGCGTTCCATCCCGTCCAGAAATGGATACACCAAATCCATTACTTCGCTATATAGTGCAAGCGGCGGAAAGTAACACATACGCAGCATAAAGCGGGCGGAGGCGTTGGAGTTGTACTCTAGCTCAAACCACATCAGTAACCCCTTTAACCGCTGTTCCAGAGGGAGACCGGAATGGTCACGGAAGTATTCCAGCGTTCGACGCTGAACATCCTTGAACGCATGCGCAAGCGTGTGCAAAAACAAGTCATCCTTGCCGCTAAAATGTGCATAGATGGACGGTTTCTTAATCCCGACTTCGTCAGCAATTGCTCTTAAGGATGCTCCTTCATAACCATCTCTTGCAAAATGGATCAGGGCAGCATCCCGAATCGAATGTGCAGTCATTAACATCACCTTCCTAACGGTCGTTAGGTAACCTATATTTTCACATTTCACATTCGCTGTCAAGCCACAAAAAACGCCTGCACGATGTGTACAGGCGGATGAATGTGTGGTGATTCAATTCATTTAGAAGGTTGTCAAACCCAAGATCAGTTGCAGCTTATATACGATTTTTTTCAAGAATGTCGTTTTCTCTTGAAACTCATCCAGGTTCAGGGTGAACTCGGCATCCTTATTGTTCCATATTCGATAAAAATAATTCGCGACATTTTGCGTAAATGAGTTGTCTGGTGGGGCAGCAACCCATAGTTCATTTTCCAGATTATAATCATTCAGGTTTCTGGGGGTGAAGTTGCTTGAGCCTCCAAGGACGATATGATCTCCTGTGGCTCTGGCAATGTACATCATCTTGGTATGGTATTGCTCCTTGGTTGTGTTATACCAGCGAATCTGGATCTTGCCATCCGATTTATCATGCAGCTCTGCAGCTACAGGGCGATTTGGAATGCCGATCTTCTCCTGACCAAAAGCATTCTCGTTCGGGTCGAGGACAAGCCTTATCTCGGTACCGCGTTTCGAGGCTTCGAGCAGGGCATCCAATACTTTGGGGGAAGCGATGTAGAACATGCCCATCCATAAGGTGTCACCTTTTACTGATTGATTGATCTCATGGAGCACAGCGTCATTCACTTTGCCCTCGGTCAGATAGCGAATTCGCACATCTCCCTTATTCGGGTCTGTGGAAGGAGCTGTATAGGAAGGGAGCTTGCCTCCGCCCGAGAAATTCAGCACAGCCTGCTCTGATTCAAGAATATCCCCAAGGATCGGTCCGGTCATCTCAAAACCAATGTTTGAATGATAGGCACTGGCATCATGAATATTGCCGGAAGAGATAATCGCTGTCTTCTCGCTAACGACAACTTTACGATGGTTGGCCTTCACATTGAGCAGCTTGAGGTAGGAACGTACGGTGACATCCGGACCATCCGTTGCCATCAGATTCGGAATCCAGCCATTCCCGGATTGTCCAAACCACCGAAAGAAGGTGCGCCATACAGCAGAATACACGGGAGTGGAATCGCGTAAAGGGTCCACATCTGTGATGACAACATGAATTCCGGCCTGTTTCATCCGCTCCAGCAGCGGATTGGGCGCAGAGTTGTAGTTGGTGTTCACCTCATCCGTAATGAACCAGATGTCCATATCCGGTTTCTGATTTTTTTTGGCGACCAGGGCATCCGTAAACTCTGTGCTGACAGGTGGAAAATGCTGGCCTTTGTGCTGGTAGTTATTGAATAAAAACATATCAACCACGACAAACTGTTCCGCGTCCTCGACCACCTGAAGCATGCGTTGGAAGATCTGCTGTTCGTGCTCCATCTGTCCGTCAGTGGAGGGGTAGGTCAGATCAGTGAGAAACTGCACCTGATCCACACGGTATTCCGGACTTTCATAAGAAATGCCGGGTGGTAATGGCTTATAGGTCTGGTAGAGCATAACGGCAATAAGCCATAATACCAGTAATCCGAGACCTGTTCGTATGTATGGAAATTTGCCGCGTGAAGACTTGCGGTCTGATGTCTTGCGGCCAAAAGAAAACAATGTTAGCTCCCCTTTCTGTGCTTGCTGACTTCTATTACCACCCGGATAACAACATTGACGCAGAGAGAATGACGGATTATTTAATGTAGTCAGGAAAGGTAAAACCAATTCAATCGACTCAATCGACGGGAATATGACCGTCAAGGACGGGATAAGGAAGGGTAATAAGGTGATCTACGACTCGCTATACAACTTTCAGGGTGAACGGGCCAATGGGCTAATTGATTTGGCTTCACAATGTACGGATATGATTCGATGTTTTATCATGAGCCGGTGCCATTCTGGTCCGGGTTGGAGATGCATGGGAGCAGGGCAGGACTTCGGTTGCACAGGAGCATTTCATGACGCAGCTGATATCACAGCGCATCTATCAGTTTTTCCATCTGTTCCCGATCTATCCGCATCTGCTCAAAGTTCTGGCTATGTGTCCGGAAGGGGAGCATCATCAGGTGGGATTATTGTTGTTCTCCCTATTTATGCGTAAAAATGGTGCCGAAGTGCTCTATCTCGAAGCCAACACACCGGAAGAGGGATATTCCAATTATTCGGGAAAATGCCCGAAGATTCAGCGGATTGTCAATCGTGGATGGGACGTGAGTATTTGGCAGATCGGCCGGCGGGATTTGGGTATTGATTCCTATGTTTCTAAAGATAGTTCTTTAAATAAATGTATAGGTCAGTGTATACAGGACATCCTTTGACGCAAGAGCGCGAGGGGTGTTTTTTTGCATTTCATTTGTCCATATTTAAACAACTGGGTGAAGCAGACCTTCATGCGCCCCGGCAACAAAAGCAAGGATGTTAAAGGGCTATGGTACGTGGGCGGAATGACGCATCCGGGCGGTGGCACACCCATTGTGACGTTATCCGGACAGCTCGTTGGTGAACAGCTTGCATCGGAAATCGACGATAAGATGTGGGTGAGGATATAGTGGGAAATCTTATCCATGCTTATAAAATAAAGTCTGATAGCGTAGAGAGGTGTGCCCTGAATCTCAAGCCGAAATTCCGTTTGGGGCGCCCTTTCCATCACTAGTGTGGAACGGTATACTGGATAGAGTTGACCCAAGGATGTGCTTAAACCATGAATAACATAGTAGATCCAAATCATACAGTTTGTACGTTACATAGAGGCAAGGAATCTGAGATTGACAGGTTATTCTGTCCATCAGCACTATTCTCACATAAGGAGGTCTCATCATGAATGAACAAGAACGGGCCAGCGAACGGCTGCTTCCCGAGGTGGCCACGGGAGAACGGAAGCTGGAGCATGTGCGCCTCTGCCTTGAGGAGAATGTTGCAGGAGAAGGGGTAACCAGCGGGATGGAGCGGTATGCTTTTCGTCATAACCCGTTACCTGAATTGAATTTTAACGACGTGAGCCTGGAAACTTTTTTTATGGGTCAAAACGTGCGTACGCCGCTGCTCATCAGCTCGATGACAGGCGGAAGCAAGACAACAGGCGCCATTAACGAACGGCTGGCCCGTGTCGCGAATGCCCGAGGCTGGGCACTTGGTGTAGGATCGATTCGAGCCGCTGTAGAAAACCCGGAGCTGGCCAATACCTTCGATGTGCGGCGCTGGGCACCGGATATTCCGGTCATCGCGAACCTCGGGGCGGTGCAGCTGAACTACGGCTTCAACACGGCCGATTTCCAGCGGGCCGTTGAGATTGCTGGAGCGGACATGCTTGTGCTTCACCTGAACAGTTTGCAGGAGATTTTCCAGCCTGAGGGAAATACCGACTTTAGCGGGTTACTTCAACGGATCGAGAATTTGTGTCACCAGTTGGATGTGCCTGTTGGCGTGAAAGAAGTGGGCTTTGGCATGGACGGAGTGACGGCACAGCGATTGTATGAAGCAGGCGCAGCTTTTGTCGATGTGGCTGGAGCGGGTGGCACCAGTTGGGTACAGGTGGAGAAGTTCCGAAACAACAATCCGGTACGCCGGGCTGCAGCAGAGGCATTTGCCGATTGGGGCATTCCTACAGCGGAAAGTATTCAGGAAGTGAAAGCACTGAATCCGGATGGTGTCTTGATCGGCAGTGGTGGACTATATAACGGTGTGGATGCGGCCAAAGCGCTAGCGCTAGGTGCAGATCTGGCGGGGTTTGGCCGATCGTTGCTGGAGTCTGCGGTCGCTTCCGACGAGGCACTGGATCAGCGGCTGGAACAAGTTGAGTTTGAACTGCGTACCGTCATGTTCGGCATCGGCGCCGGACGGATCGAGGAGTTGCAAGGGACGCCACGTTTGGTCGAGCGGCGTTAGAGGGAGGGTTATAATGCAGGTGCGAACCCCAAGCTCACACGATTTCCCTGGGGGATTCGCACCACGAAGTTTGTCGAAAACATCGTTTTTATGACCTTTTGGCAACACCAATGTTCGATTTAGGGTGTTTTTTATCATAAATATAGATAAGATTTGATATAACTATTGGGAACACGTAATAATGTCTGAATTTTGCGACTTTATTACGTGTGTTTTCGCTGTCGCACTCCGTATGGAGTGCGTGGATTGAAATTTTGATTTTCCATCCGTTTTGCTCTGCTTTTTGTGGTCGCACTCCGTATGGAGTGCGTGGATTGAAATTTTTTCTTGTTCAGCAATATATTTAACAGATTCAGTCGCACTCCGTATGGAGTGCGTGGATTGAAATCTCTGCTGGAAGAAGGTAAGAAGATTGTGAGTTGGGTCGCACTCCGTATGGAGTGCGTGGATTGAAATACTTATGACTGTTCTTCCTCCCTCAAATTAAGTGGTCGCACTCCGTATGGATTGCAACTTATCAAATCCTTAAAGCGCCTTATCTATTTCGTGCTTGTTTTAACATAACCAGAAGTCAGTAGTAAGCCAAACAAACCGTCCAAAGTAAGCATGGACGGTTTGTTTGTGTTTCTCTTTGAAAGTGAGAAGGTGAAGGCTCCATGGACAATGCTTAGCCCAGTTGTTTTTTACCCCTTGTCGTCATCCGGTATGTACTCTATTACATCTGTAAGAGTGTAGTCATTTCCTGTCATTGCCCGCAGTGTGTTTACAATATTATTTAAGGTATCTAAATCAAGCCTTTTCGTTTTTCCTTCGCACAAATCATATATAAGGTTCGGTCTGACTTTTGCTTCCCTAGCCAGTGCATTTTTAGTGACGCCAGCTTCATCTAAAGTGTAGCCTAATCTTATTTTTATAGACATAGCTAATTCCACCTTTCACTTTAATCATAACCTAACGTTAAATTGTTTTGAATAATCACTTGACGATTATCAATAGACGTTATAAAATTCTGGTGATGTTATCATTAGACGTTAAACTATAAACGTTAAATTTTTCATAGTGACTTTAAATCAAATGATCAATAATATGTTGAATTCAACAATGGTTATTTCGTCATAAAGATTGTGAATATTGAGTTTTATTCTATATTGGGAGGGAAATAGTGTCATGAGAACCTCAAACTATTTTGAACTTGCTTCGATAGTACTTGGCCCCTTTGACCAAGATCGAGAGTTGTATATTTTCCAAGGATATGTCATGAATGAGCGCTATATCTTTTTTGTGGATGAAGGTACTTTATGGCTTCGGCATGTACAGAAGGTCGCACATATAGATCATTTTTATATTGATGGAGATACCGGAGGGTTAATCCTGGCTGAGCATATCACAGGAGATGCAAAAGAGATGTTGGAGTTAATTGTGGGTAGATTAAGTGGGATGGATGCTTTGACATTTCTTACGGATGTCTTATTGTGGACTCCAGACCGTGTCGATATGAACTTGAAGCTTGATCGCTTTCAATGATAAAGTCTCGCTATCCCCTCTGCGACCATACTTTACAGCAGTTGGGCAATGAAAATAAGTATTTTTATATTAAAAGTAAATTATTTACAAGTAAAATATTGATATTAACTTCAAAAATATAGTATTATTTTATTGACCATTGCTTAATTTTTCTTGGAAAGGTGGTGTACCTTTGAAATCAGTAGCCACAATACGTGATCATTTAGCAGACTATTTAAAAACTAACCATATGACACTCAATCAATTCTCTGAGATATCGGGAATTAACTCAGGAACGTTGAGTGGTACGCTGAACGGCCTGCGTCCCATAGGCATGCAGCAGCTGGATCGACTTACTGCCGGGATGGGTTTAACTGAGGGTTACTTCTATGAATTATACATAAATGAATGTTTTGTACATACAAGTCCGGATTGGCGAAGACTTGGGCCTTTTCTATACCGTTGTGCCGAACTCGGTAAGGTTGATTATATGGAAGAAGCTGTTAATCTAATTATGGATAATCTTTCCTATGCACCTCTTTTGTTTGAGTTGGCTGAGCAATTATACCGTGAAGGGAAGTGGGAAGCGGCCAAGCCCCTGTATCTTTGTGTAGCTGAGGGTGAGAAAATGCAACATTCTGAACGGTTGGCTCTAAGTCAGTATCGTTTGTTCACGATCGGACTTTCCAAGGATCAGATGAGCAATCTTACACTTGCTACGCAGTTTGAGTTTTTTGTAGAGCGGCTTGACGAGCCTTACCAGCTTGATGGATTGAACGATCTGATTAATGTGTATGCTTCATTGCGCCGATGGGACAAGTTATTGGAATTGGGTGAGAAACTGAAGGTAAAAGCAACTATTCATTATGAGATGAATGGCAACATCAAGCCGAGAGAGATTAAAAAAGAGATTATATTTTATGTGTTGTATTCCTATTTAGTGATGGGAAGTGCTTGGTTTTATCTTGAGGATTACAAGAGCGCCCTCAATTATGTCACACAGTACATTGACCATAGTTGGGTAGAATCCCCCAGTAAAGCTGAACAAATTGTGATGAAACAATTCCAGGAATGGGCTGAGGCGAATCGTTTTATGTATATGCTGAGAGATGGACAATTGCATGTACTACCCGAATATCTGGAGTATATTTCAAACAAAGAAAATGAAGTGTTCCCAGCTTTATGTGAGATTGTGGCTGCCGCTAATCAATTTCACTTGGATATTGATTATGTACTTTACCAATATGAATCATTTGTGCTTTATCAGGAACAGGGTAGCCGAATTGGAAAGATTAGCAGTCAACTTACTGGTGACCGTTACGTTCGTTTATTATTGGGATTAAGTGAGTATTATTTAAAGAAAAAAGATTATGAGAAAGGTTTCAAAGCGTTAATAGATGGTTTAATCTTTTCTCTTGAAATTAACAGCGGTTTATCTATGCTTAAATGTGTCGGAATATTTGAAAAATATCGAAGGTATGCGTCTAGTACAGTGACTTTGCAGTATCAAAATCTAATCGGTGAGGTGCAAAATCTCAATGAGAAAAAAATTAGTTTCGCTTATAGCGATTTGTAGTATTGTTATCGTGATGTCTGTTCCAGTAACGACTCAGTTAGATACTGGACAACAACAACCGGCTGTCCGAATGACAACGAACAGTCATGGACTTGGAAGCTAACAAACATTTCTAAAAAGACGTTCTATAAATATGAGCTGCTCCCTCAAGTAGAATGGTGAATTGCCTACTTTGAAGGGAGTTTTTTCGTGTTGGAGTTCGCCTAATTTCCTACTAATTAGCAGAACGGACTAAAATGTTACAACAGGGAGGGGTGAATATGGATTATGGTGAACTCAAGTTGCAGATCGAAGCTGCGAGACAAAAGCTTTATCAACTAAAGATGGACTATAATGGATATCTGCTTCATCCTCATGTTATAAAGCAATCTATGGTCCTGGATGATCTCATTAATCAATACAATCAAGTTAAAATAAAAAAGCCGATGGGTTAATCCAATCGACTTTGGGCGAGAAACTTTGGCGGGTGCTCGCCCCTATATTTTAACATAGTTCATGGAGCGAAGTACGCTATTACATACATTCTTCTTTTACAGTAATCTTTTCGTTGGTTACATTCACATAGGAGTTGCCAGACAAGTATTCGGTATAACCGCATACCGTTTCGGTATAGATTTTACCACGGCTGTCCGTGAACTCCAGATAGATGGATGCTTCACCGGAAAGTCGCAACTGCGGAGCGAACTTCATTTTTTCACCGCTGGCTACACCTTTCTTTAAGGTGTGTATAGTACCCTCATTGTTTGTATTGAACGAGTCAATGCTGCTGCTTACGCGTGCTGTAATATTAGAGAGATCATAATCGGACTGATTATGAATCGTGATCCTTAAATGTCTGAAGGGGTCCATCGCCTGATAACCCATAGAAATAACTAAACCAATGAAGAGAATCACTATGGATAGGATGATTATTTTCCTTTTTGAAAAGGGACGACGTGTATTCATAAGTGATCTGCTCCTTTCTTTCATATAGATATAAACAGAGTCAGGTAACTAAAAGTTGTACACGATTTGCCTTGAATTGCATCATGCAGACCATGGGATAACAAGATACAATACTATAGAGTGCAAGAAGATCATACATAGAACACTCGAACTAGGAGGGAAACCAATGGAACTGATCCCAATGAATCAAGAAGAATATGCAAGTTTCCGTATTCGCTCGATTAAAGATTTTGCAGAAGAGAAAGTGGAGGCGGGTACTTGGGCTGCGGAAGAGGCGCAGGGACTTGCGGAGGCATCCTACGACAAATACTTGCCTGAAGGGCTGAATACCCCGGGTGCTTACCTCTATAATTTGGTGCATGAAGTGGACGGGAATGTGGGTTATATCTGGTTTAATGTTACGGATAACCGCCGTGGCAAGGACGCGTTTTTGCTGGACATTGTGGTCGAAGAAGCCTATCGGGGCAAGGGATATGGTACAGAGACGATGGAGGCACTTGAGAGGGAAGCCTTGAGTCTGGGCGTGGATCGCATTGGTCTGCATGTGTTTGGACATAATGTGCGGGCAAGCAGCCTGTATCGCAAGATGGGGTATGAGGTAACCGATCTGACGATGTATAAGGAAATCAAAGGGTAAACCTAAAAACGGATAATCTAAGCCAGACGTATGATCTACGCAAAACGAATCACCCGCAGTAACCGGGGATTCGGGAAGCGGATGGTGCTCTGGTCGAATTGGCGAAGTTCCTTGATGCCTTGGGGTTTGTCATATATAATGTATAGGATTATCCATACCGAACAAGTAATCAATGAGGAGTTGTCATATACATGGCTTTGAAAGCAGGAATTGTAGGGCTTCCGAACGTCGGAAAATCTACGTTGTTTAACGCAATTACACAAGCTGGTGCCGAATCGGCAAACTATCCGTTCTGTACGATTGACCCTAACGTGGGGATCGTTGAAGTACCGGATGAGCGTTTGGACAAATTGACAGAACTCGTTGTACCGAAAAAAACGGTACCAACGGCGTTTGAATTTGTAGATATTGCAGGTCTTGTTCGTGGTGCGAGCAAAGGCGAAGGTCTTGGTAACAAGTTCCTTGCCCACATTCGTGAAGTAGACGCGATTGTACACGTGGTACGCTGCTTTGTAGACGAGAACATCACACACGTCGATGGCAAAATTGATCCGGTAAGCGACATCCAGACGATCAATCTGGAGCTGATCCTGGCCGATATCGAGAGTGTCGAGAAAAAAATCGATCGCTCCAAGAAAAACATGAAGGGCGGCAACAAATCAGCTGCTCAGGAAGTGGAAGTACTGGAGAAAGTGAAGGCTGTTCTGTACGAAGACAAGCCAGCACGCAGCATGGAGCTTACGGATGACGAGCGTCTGATCGTGCGCGATCTGCACCTGCTTACCCTGAAGCCTGTTCTGTACGCAGCCAATGTAGCTGAGGACGAAATCGGCGATGTGGCGAACAATGCTTACGTGCAAAAAGTAAGAGAATTCGCAGCTGCTGAAAATGCAGAAGTGGTGCCAATCAGTGCGAAAGTTGAAGAAGAAATTTCCGAGCTGGAAGGCGAAGATAAACAAATGTTCCTGGAAGAACTCGGTATCGAGGATTCCGGTCTGAACCTGTTGATCAAAGCCGCTTACAAATTGCTGGGTCTGTACACGTATTTCACAGCAGGCGTACAGGAAGTTCGTGCATGGACGATCCGCAAGGGTACGAAAGCACCAGGAGCAGCGGGTGTTATTCACACGGACTTTGAGCGCGGATTCATCCGGGCAGAAGTCGTTTCCTACGACGATCTGGTTGCAGCCGGTTCCATGAACGGTGCCAAAGAGCGTGGACAACTTCGCCTTGAAGGTAAAGAGTATGTTGTCAATGACGGCGATGTTATGCACTTCCGCTTCAACGTTTAATTCATATTCAATCTACAATCAGATATAACATTACCCAAAGCCCTGTTGTCTTCCCGTGAAGATCGCAGGGCTTTTTTATATTCTAATCCTGCTGCAGATCGTTACTTATGCTGGATTGTTTGCCATTGGTGGATATAATAAAAACCAAGGGAGGCGGAAATGAGACATTATAATGGGAAATCATTATGTTTCGCCTTAGTGATAAAAGTAATATGATTGTCTGCCCGGTGAACTATTGCTATCCAGAAGCATAAGAATATGCTATAATTAAGAGTCGTATACCTATGTTAAATTTCACGCTCGGCTTAATGAGTTGAAGCGGGTTTTCAACCGGGTACGCGATTTCTTTTATATAACTTAAAAGTAAAGGATTTGATGACGTTGTAGCGATGTTATACGTCGATCATAAAATGAATCTTTCAGTCAGGGATTTCTGTGAATTCCGTGCCTTGTGAAATATAAATGGTCTGATGATGCATGAAATGAATGCCTATCAGGATCGAATGAATGATGAATGCTTGAACGAAAATAATGCGTGAGGTGACTATATATGTTTGATAAATTACAGGCGTTAGCCGACCGTTACGAGAAACTCAGCGAATTGCTGTGTGACCCGGATGTAGCAAGTGACAACAAGAAGCTGCGGGAATATTCCAAAGAACAATCGGATCTCCAGCCTACCTATGAAGCGTACAATGAGTACAAACAGGTAAGCCAGGATCTCGAAGCTGCAAAAGAAATGCAGGGCGAGAAGCTGGACGACGAGATGCGTGAAATGGTCAAAATGGAAATCGATGAACTGAGCACTCGCCAGAAAGAACTGGACGATCTGATTCGTGTTCTCATGCTGCCAAAAGACCCGAATGATGATAAAAACGTCATCGTTGAAATTCGCGGAGCGGCTGGTGGAGATGAAGCGGCGCTGTTTGCAGCGGATTTGTACCGGATGTACACACGTTTTGCTGATACGCAAGGCTGGCGTGTGGAGCTGATGGACGTGAATACGAACGACTTGGGTGGCTTTAAAGAGGTTGTTTTCCTCATCAATGGACGCGGTGCATACAGCAAACTGAAATACGAAAGTGGTGCACACCGTGTGCAACGTATTCCTACAACCGAATCGGGCGGACGGATTCATACGTCTACTTCGACAGTAGCGGTTATGCCTGAAGCCGAAGATTTCGATATTGAAATTCACGATAAAGATATCCGTGTAGATACGTTCTGTTCCAGTGGAGCTGGTGGACAATCGGTTAATACGACGAAATCGGCTGTACGGGTAACTCACGTTCCAACAGGAATTGTGGCGACGTGTCAGGATGGTAAGTCCCAGAACTCGAATAAGGAAAAAGCATTGCAGGTTCTGCGTACGCGTATCTTCGATATGATGCGTCAGGAAGAAGAAGCAAAAATTTCGAGTGAGCGGAAGAGCAAAGTAGGTACAGGTGATCGCAGTGAGCGGATTCGTACCTATAACTTCCCACAGAGCCGTGTTACGGATCACCGGATCGGATTGACGATGCACAAGCTGGATCAAATTATGAATGGTGAGATTGCGGATATCGTGTCTGCACTGACGATTGCCGAGCAGACGGATATGATGGATAGAGGAGAATAATCTGTGACCCGCGCGCAGTTTGTCATGACGCCGGAACAGAGCTGTCGGGAAGCCTTCGTGGAGGCTTCCTCTTTTTTGGAGAAGTGCGGCGTGTACGAGCCGCACAACAATGCCCGGCTGCTGCTTGAACATGTACTCGGCCGCGAAGGGGCCGAGTATTACATGATGCAGCCGGAGCCCTTTCCCAGCGAGCTTCGCAGCCGCTGGGAAGACGCCGTCACGCGCAAGGCTGCGGGTGAGCCGGCGCAGTACATTATCGGCAGCCAGGAATTCTACGGGCTGCCGTTCGAGGTCACGCCGGCCGTGCTGATCCCGCGGCCGGAGACCGAGCTGCTGGTCGAGGCTGTGCTGCGCGAAGCCGACCGCGTGTTTCCCGGCGGCGCTCCGCTCGCCGTCGATATTGGCACGGGCAGCGGCGCCATCGCGGTGACGATGGCTTCGCAGCGCCCGCGCTGGCAGGTAGGCGCCGGGGATATCTCGGCGGCTGCCCTGCAAGTGGCCGCGCGGAACGCGGCCGCGAACGGGGTACAGATCGACTTCCGTGAAGGCGATCTATTGGCCCCGTTCGCCGGGGCACGGGTGGACATCCTGGTGTCCAACCCGCCTTACATCCCGGCGGCAGATATCGCCGGGCTGCAGCCCGAGGTGCGCGATCATGAGCCGCGCACGGCACTGGACGGCGGCCCGGATGGGCTCGGGCCATACCGCATCATGCTGGAGCAGCTTGCGCTGCTGCCTGCACCGCCGCAGGTCATCGGTTTTGAGCTGGGTCAGGGACAGGCCGGGGACATCGCGGCCCTGCTTGAATCGGCCGGATATTGGCCGGAAATTATCGTCGTGCCGGACCTTGCGGGCATTGAACGGCATGTACTGGGTGTTCGCACTTCGGAACAGGTGACGAAAATGTAAGGTTCCGCGGGTTTTCCTTTTGCCGTGAAATCCTCTACAATGAGATATACCGGAGATTGCTGAATGCTTGGAGGAACATAATTACATGCTGCATAAATTCAAAAAAATAGACTACTCGATTGTTTTTATATTGCTTATTCTGATGGTCATCAGTATCTTGTCAATCTATAGTACCACCTTTGGCAGACCAAAGCTGGAGGGACTCACGAAAAGTGCAGTGATGTATTATATTTTGGGCTTCGTGGTCTTTTTTGGGATCTCGATGATCAATTACAAATTCATTATCAAAAATTATTTGTATATCTATGGCGTGGGTATGCTGCTGCTCGTTTTCGTTATATTCTTTGGTAAAGAATATTATGGAGCGAAAGGTTGGCTATCCATATTCGGAGTCAGTTTGCAGCCTGCTGAATTGTTCAAGCTATGCCTGATTGTGTTTTTATCAGCCTTTTTGGCCCGAAAGAAGAATCGTCCGCTATATTTCGGACGTGATGTCATTCCAATCTCACTCTGTGTACTGCCGCCATTACTACTCGTATTACTTCAAAATGACTTGGGGAATGCGTTAAGTTATGTGGTCATTCTTGTGGGACTATTATGGATTGGTAATATTAAATTCACCCATGCTCTTATTGGTTTTATCATCGCTGTGGCTGCTTTTATCGGTGGTATACAGGCTTATATTCATTATCATGATGAGATTGTGAAATTTCTGAAGGATGTTGGGCGTTCGCACTGGGCGGATCGTTTCGATCCATGGCTCGTGCCGGAACTGACCTCAAGAGATGTCCTCTGGCAGACCTATAATGCGAAGCTTGCGATTGGTTCTGGCGGCATTACGGGCAAAGGATATTTGGAAGGAACAACGATTCAGTCGAATCGGGTGCCATTGGCATATGCCGACTCGATCTTTGTACAGATTGGGGAGGAATTTGGGTTTATAGGCGCCTCTGTGCTGCTGCTATTGTACTTCATTCTTATTCACAGGCTGGTGCTGATTGCGCTGGAATGTAAGGACAGGGCAGGGCCCTATCTGATTGTTGGTATTATAGCGATGCTGCTCTACCAGATCTTTGTCAACATCGGTCCGTTCATTGGTCTGATGCCATTGACAGGGATTACGTTGCCGTTTATCAGTTCGGGGGGTACCTCAATTATGATCAACATGGTCAGCATGGGGATTGTGATGAGTATCAAGGTTCACACGGAAGAGAACGAGGACATCCTTGGTTCCTCAGAACAACCAGGCATTACAGAGCTGGTCATGAAGCTGTTTAGACGCAATCCATCCCAGCAGGAGCAATAGCGTTTATTCAAGGAATAGAACTAGACGATTTGCCGAAGTATAGTGAAAAAAGTAACCCTGAGACCAAACAGATCAGAGCAAGAGGATCTGTTGGACTCAGGGTTTTTCGTTTTTTTAAATCGAATGGTCCATGAAATAAGTAGGGGTGTTTAACTGTTTTTCTAAGGGTTCTGAAGGGTCTCACGCCCCATTATGCTACTGGATGATAGGAATATTCCATACTGGTGGTTAGTGTACGTAATTTCCAATTTGTCTCCCAATTATATACAATGGTAATATTAAAGACTACTGGAAATGATTAATGGGTTAATAAGCCTCAGGGGGATATGTGAGAACATGCTGAGAATGCTGAAGAAGATGGACGGGGTTATTTTGTTTGTGTTGTTGTTGCTTATGGTCATGAGTGTATTTACGGTGTACAGTGCAATTCAGTCCGATCCGAATCTTGGAAATCATCATATCAAAACGTTATTGTTTTACGTGATTGGATTCGTGGCCATCATTGGTATTGGATTGGTCAATTATAAACTGTATATCCAATATGCGTTTTATATTTACGGAGTCGGGATCGTTCTGCTGATTCTTGTCAACTTTGTTGGCGGGCCTATCAATAATGCGAATGGCTGGATCAAGATTAATGAATATCTTTCTTTTCAACCGGCAGAGTTGTTCAAAATGATCCTGATTCTGTTTCTGGCGCATGTATTGGTCAAAAGAAAAAAATCTACGCTTCGTTTCTGGAAAGATATCGTGCCCATCGGATTATGGACGTTCGTACCCTTTGCGCTTGTGATGGCTCAGAATGACCTGGGCAATGCCCTCGGATACATCGTGATTCTGGTCGCTGTGTTATGGATAGGGAATATCAAGTGGTCTCATGCACTAATTGCTCTTACCATTGTGGGAGTAACCTTTTTTGGATTTGTCAAAGCATATACGTCGTATCATGATGAGATTTTTATTTTTCTGGAAAAGGCGAACCGGGAACACTGGGCTGAGCGAATTGATCCCTGGCTTGTCCCGGATAAAGCCACGTCGAAGGCTTCCTGGCATACGAAAAATGCGGCTCTCGCCATAGGCTCAGGAGGTATAACAGGCAAGGGCTACATGCAGGGTACATCCGTGCAATCCGGGCGGGTACCGTATACGTATTCAGATTCCATTTTTGTGGTCATTGCCGAGGAGTTTGGTTTTGTAGGTGGATCTGTTCTGCTCTTATTGTACTTTATCCTCATCCATCGTATGGTGTTAATCGCTCTACATTGCAGGGACCGGGCAGGGCCTGTCGTGATTGTAGGTATTATTGGCATGCTGTTATATCAAGTGTTTGAAAATATAGGGGCTTTCCTTGGGCTGATGCCGCTCACAGGCATTACGCTGCCGTTTATCAGCTATGGCGGTACCTCATTGCTCATTAATATGGCGTGTATCGGGCTGGTGATGAGTATTAAATTATATGGTCAGGAAGAAGAGGACGAACTTCTTATGGGAGAACAACGACCTAACTTGCTGGAACGCTTATGGAGTATGGTCAAAAAGGAAAAGACAACAGCGTAATCTTTAATCTTTGTAGGATAAATCTTTGTTATGAACATTCCATATTCTAATCAGACTATGTTGGAGTATGACAATAAGGGTAAGCTAGGATTTAGATTTTTCAAGGTAGTGCCAGCCGATAAGTGTTCCATAGGCAGGCACTTCTTTGATTTCTATCGGCCATGGGCAAGAGAAAGGTCTTAACGATTCAAGTCTATCCTTTCTGTTCGAATTTTAATAGATTTATCGTTCTACCAGGTTTACTTCCAACTCTTCCGGGCATACTGATAGACATGAGAGAGTTACAGGAATCATGATCACGGGAGCCGAGGGGGAGAACGGAATGAGCAGAAGAATCGTAAAACAAATTGGACTTATTATGGTATGTCTTATGATGGTCATTATGATGTGGGAAGGTCAGAAAACCGATGCAGCTGTGGCAGCCACAGCGATTCCGGAACAATCCATTCGCTTGCGTATTCTCGCAAACTCGGATGCAGCGGGGGATCAATTGGTCAAACGCGAGATTCGTGATGCAGTTGTTGCCCAGATGGATGAATGGGTAACTGAGCTGGAGAATCCGCAAAGTCTGGAAGAAGCGCGTGGGGTCATTCGTCAGCATTTATCGGAAATCGAGGATCGTGTGGGCGAAGAGCTTGCCAATCGTGGGTTAACCTATTCGTATCAGGTGGAACTCGGCGTTGTTCCGTTTCCTACCAAATTATATGGGGGTACCGTATATCCCGCTGGAGATTATGAAGCGGTGCGGATAACACTGGGTAAAGGCGAAGGGCAAAACTGGTGGTGTGTATTGTTTCCGCCATTATGTTTCATTGATGCAGGGACAGGTGATGCCCTAGCGAAGCCTGCAACAGCATCAGCAGTGGCTGCAGAGCCAGGAGATGCGCAAGCATCCGTGCAGGCAGCCACACCGGAGGCACGTTTCTTCCTGTGGGATATGGCAGTAAAGTTGTGGGATTGGGTAACGGGATTGTTTGCATAACATGTGGGTATGCGTAAAAATGATCAGGGGGACTTCGAATTAGGGGAGTACCCTTTTGCTATTATTATGAATACATGTTTTTCACCCATGAAGCTAAATGGTTGTGAATGGGGCGCATCCCCGGGTGGAGCAGATATGTTATAATTATAAGAATCAGCCATAAAAGATAAAAAGGCATCGCGGAAGCGGGATGTCTTGCGTTTACTACCCTACTGAAGTTTAGGAATGATGGATATATGAATAGAGAGAACGAACAATTGCATCAGTCTTCCATGAAAGGCGTGGGGATGGATAGAAGTACAGGGCAACTGGTTACACATATTTGGGATGTCAATGTACTTGTAGCCAATAAAAACTCGGATGATGTGGCAAAAGGCAGCGCCTACCAGCAGGCGCTCGCGGACCTGCAGGCTGCGGCAGCCTGTCTTCGTCAAGGTCAGACCGTGGCTTTCCCGACCGAGACGGTATATGGTCTGGGCGCAGATGCACGTAGTACAGCAGCGGTGGAAGCTGTATTTGCAGCGAAGGGACGTCCTTCGGACAATCCGCTGATTGTGCATATTGCCCATCGGGACCAGCTGGATTCCCTGGTCACGGAAGTGAACAGCACAGCGGAGGCGCTCATGGCGGCCTTCTGGCCGGGACCGCTTACGATTGTGCTGCCGGTTAGGCCGGGGGCGGTATCCCCGCGGGTTACCGCCGGGTTGGATACGGTGGCCGTGCGCATGCCGGACCATCCGGTGGCCTTGCAGTTGATCGCGGCGGCGGAATGCCCGGTCGCCGCACCGAGCGCGAACCGCTCCGGGCGGCCAAGCCCGACACTCGCCGCACATGTGCGCGAGGATCTGGCAGGCCGCATCGGCGGCATCGTGGACGGCGGCCCCACCGGGGTGGGCGTCGAGTCCACGGTGGTGCAGGTCGGTGACGACGGTACCGTCACCATCCTGCGCCCTGGCGGCATTACGGCGGAGCAGCTGTCCGCCGTTGCCGCTCGTGTCGCCACGGACCCGGCGCTGCTCGCCGATGGGCCCGGTGGCGATGACAGCCCGGCGCCGCGCTCGCCGGGCATGAAGTACACGCACTATGCGCCCACAGGCGCGCTGTGCGTGGTGGAGGGGCCGCCCGCAGCGGTGGCGGCCTGGATCAGCGCCGCCCTCGCGGAGGCGGCGCAGCGCGGGGAGCGCACCGCGGTGCTGGCGTTCGCCGAGCACGCGGAGCAGTACCGCGCCGATGCCGTGTTCTCGCTGGGCGAAGCCAGCGAGCTGGAGGAAGCAGCGCGCCGGCTGTACGCCGCGCTGCGCAGCTGCGATGAGCAGGGCGCCACATATATTGTGGCTGAGGCCTGCTCGCGCGAAGGGCTGGGAGCAGCCGTCATGAACCGGCTGCTCAAGGCGGCGGGTCACCGACTCATACAGGTCGGTAACGGATAGCTCCCCTTTTTCTATAATATCGCTAAGAATATTTCCTTCTGCATCCGTCCTCTAGCCACGACTAGTCATTCATTCGTTGAATGCCAGTCATGCCAAAAGACTTCTCCGGTCATGTTTATGTCCTTGTCCGCATATGGTGTACAAGAACCTTTACGTGACTTGGGGGTATGGGGATGTGGGATGTATCTGCCCATGTTGGGCAGTTAGTAACCATTTTGATAATGGCCGTCGCTCTCGGACTGGATGCTTTCTCACTCGGAATCGGGATTGGCATGAAAGGTATCCGTCTGCGAGACATATTGCGGATCAGTACCGTAACGGCCCTGTTTCACATCATCATGCCGCTCATCGGCATGTATACGGGCAAATACGTCAGTTCTTTGCTGGGTGACATCACCACGTATGCAGCTGGCGGTCTGTTGGTGCTGCTTGGTGCCCATATGATTCTGAATGCTTTTCGTGAGGGAGATACCAAGCTGGTGGATCATCGATCTCTGCTCGGTGTGATTTTGTTCTCGCTCAGTGTCAGTGTTGATTCATTTTCCGTTGGTGTCTCGCTCGGCATGTTCAGCAGTGATTTGGTGTTAACCGTGCTGGCTTTCGGTGTATGCGGCGGAGTGATGTCTGTTATGGGTCTGCTGTTGGGACGGCGTGTGAGCCAAAATATGGGGGACTACGGGGAAGCAGTCGGCGGCGCGATCTTGCTTGCTTTTGGACTTTTGTTTATATTTTAGAATACAACGTTAATGACGACTACAGCCAAGTACAGTCTTCAATATAGAGTTATAGGTTTACTTGATTAGATGGGTTTAGAACATGATTCGACAATATTTGCAAAATGGGGAGGCTAACACAATGAAACATATTTTGTTTGTATGTACAGGAAATACATGCCGCAGCCCCATGGCAGAGGGGCTTATGCGTAAACTGGCGTCTGAGAGGGGCATTCAAGTGGATGTTCGTTCTGCAGGCGTAGCCGCAACAACGGGCATGCCAATTTCTCACCACGCGGAGGCCGTATTGAGGGATCATAACGTTGAGGGGCCACCCCATTCGACGATGCTTAGTCCGAACCTGGTCGGCTGGGCGGACCTTATTCTAACGTTAACACGGAGCCATAAACAGCATGTTATGCAGGTTTTTCCCGACGCGGTGCACAAGACGTACACTTTGAAAGAATATGTGGAGAATGATGAGAACGTCCTGAATGATCTTCAGGAACTGGACAGCCTGTTTGCCACACTGGAGATGAAACGTGCACTCGGTCAGGAGATCCTGGCGTCTGAACGTGAGCGGGCGATTGAGATCAGGCAGCGCATTCCGAGCTTTGATATTTCGGACCCGTTTGGCGGCAGTCGCGATGATTACAATGTAGCCGCGGCAGAGATTCGGACCGCGCTCGACAGACTTTTGGACAAGTTAGATTAATTCGAGTCATTTTTTATAAAAAACGGACACGGGATGTAAATTACCCGTTGATTTTAGACGCAGGTTGTTTTATGATGAAGGGGAAAACAGGGATCCGGTGTAACTGGCGACGAAGTGGGCATAACCACGATGGAGCACCGGAACAAACGGCCGGTCGCCTGGGCAAAAGAGCAATTCTGCGATACCCGCAGACTGCTCTTTTTTTCGTCTTTCATCTGAATATTCGCTATAATAGTACCTGAAATGCCGTGCAAGAATACGAAGGACAGCTAAGAGGAAGTCGGGCATGATTTTATCGGGAGGCGATAGGATGACTATTGAGTTGGATTCGGAACAACCCGGATTACGTGAACAGACCGCATCCATTCTGCGTGAATTGGCGCTTGCCGGACAGCTTGGACATGGACAGATCGTTGTGATCGGTACCAGTACAAGTGAAGTCGCAGGCAAACGGATTGGTACAAGCGGTGCGATCGAAGTGGCGCAGCAGCTTCTTGCAGGTATATCCGAGGTGCAGCAGGAGTTCGGTTTTGATGTTGTATTCCAATGCTGTGAGCACCTGAACCGTGCTCTGGTGATGGAGCGTTCCTTGCTTACACGTCTTGGATTGACTGAGGTAGGTGCTGTTCCTGTGCCAAAAGCAGGTGGCTCCATGGCATCCGCAGCGTATCGCTCACTGACTGATCCATGTCTGGCTGAACATGTGCAGGCCCATGCGGGACTGGATATCGGGGAAACCATGATTGGCATGCATCTGCGGCATGTGGCGGTGCCTTTCCGAACAGCGCTCCGCTACATCGGGGATGCCCGTGTAACTACAGCATTGACTCGTCCCAAGTTGATTGGCGGCGAACGCGCAGTGTATCGTATGGAAGAGCAACCAGATTCGACATTTTGTGACTAAGTTTATTCAACCATTTCACTTATAAACTGGGAGGAATTTAATCATGGAACAATTGCGCAAGAATGACCCGGCAGTACTGGAAGCGATGAATCTTGAACTGAAACGTCAACAAAACAACATCGAGCTGATCGCATCCGAGAATATCGTAAGCGAAGCGGTAATCGAAGCAATGGGATCTGTACTGACGAACAAGTACGCTGAAGGATATCCAGGCAAACGTTATTACGGCGGTTGTGAACATGTCGATATCGTTGAAGATATCGCACGTGATCGTGCCAAAGAATTGTTTGGAGCTGAACATGTCAATGTTCAACCTCACTCCGGTGCTCAAGCGAACATGGCAGTATACCTTGCGGCTTTGAAACCTGGTGATACTGTGCTGGGTATGAACCTTGCGCATGGTGGACACCTCACTCATGGTAGCCCGGTTAACGCTTCCGGCTTGCTGTACAATTTCGTGGCTTATGGTGTACAAGAAGATACGTTCCTGATTGATTACGATGAAGTGCGCAAAGCAGCATTCAAACATCGTCCTCGCATGATCGTTGCAGGTGCAAGTGCATATCCGCGTACCATTGATTTTGAAAAGCTTGCTTCCATCGCCAATGATGTAGGTGCTTTGTTTATGGTGGATATGGCTCACATTGCAGGACTGGTGGCTGCCGGATTGCATCCAAGCCCGGTTCCACATGCGCATTTTGTAACAACAACAACACACAAAACGCTGCGTGGACCTCGTGGTGGTATGATTTTGTGCCGCAAAGCATGGGCAGCAGCCATTGATAAAGCCGTATTCCCGGGTTCCCAAGGTGGACCTCTGATGCACGTGATTGCTTCCAAAGCGGTAGCATTCGGTGAAGCGTTGCAGCCATCATTCAAAACATATGCACAAAATGTCGTGAAAAATGCACAGGTTCTGGCTGAAACGCTGATTGCTGAAGGTTTGAACATCGTATCCGGCGGTACAGACAACCACTTGATGCTGATCGACACTCGCAGCGTAAACATCACAGGTAAGGAAGCCGAGCATGTACTCGATTCCATCGGCATTACCGTGAACAAAAATGCAATTCCGTTCGATCCAACCAGCCCGTTTGTAACGAGTGGTATCCGGATCGGTACACCTGCGGCCACTTCCCGCGGTATGAACGAAGAAGCAATGGTAGCGATTGGTAAGATCATTGCCAAAACATTGAAAAACCCTAAAGATGCAGCGAAATTGGATGAAGCTCGTGCGGAAGTGACGGCACTGACAGATCAATTCCCTCTGTACACCGACCTTAAATACTAAAAAACTTGCTCATGCTGTTTGTATTTGAGATGTTCTTAATGTAAACATGCAGACGGAGCAAACAGAATGAAGACGTAGAAGCGTAGCGTTCGCCTTTATTCCCGGATTTCCCCCTTAATAAGGGGGTTCAAAAAAATCCGGGGATAACAGCGATCGAAGGGTCATTCTGTTTGCGGAGCATCATCGTGTTTACATGCATTTCATCATCTCAACGACATAACAGCAGGAGCAAAAAGGACCGGAAGACTCATTTTTCCGGTCCTATTTTTATAGGATTCGGTTTTCTGTAATGATTAGGTGCCCTTTGATAGTGTAATTCGGTGTAGGTGATGATATAATATACAGGATTTATCGGGCCTATGAATGGTGATTAGGCATATTTGGAAATGCTGAACATGAAGAACTTACCGGAGGGACAAATTAGATGGGAAAATTAGTAATATGTGATCACCCTTTGATTCAACACAAACTGACGTTTATACGCGACATGCGTACGAATACGAAAGATTTTCGTGAATTGGTGGATGAAGTGGCAACGCTGATGGCTTATGAGATTACAAGAGATGTTGAGCTGGAGACTATCGATGTACAGACACCTGTAGCAGCCACACAGGGCAAAGTCATCTCTGGACGTATGCTCGGACTGGTACCGATTCTGCGTGCAGGACTCGGCATGCTGGATGGTGTTGTGAAATTGCTGCCAGCTGCAAAAGTTGGACATGTGGGTCTGTTCCGTGACCCGGAAACCCTGCAACCGGTAGAATACTACACCAAACTGCCTACAGACGTGACAGAGCGCCAATTGATTGTAATTGACCCGATGCTGGCAACTGGCGGTTCTGCCATTGCAGCTATTGACGTGTTGAAAAAACGCGGATGCACCCAGATCAAAATGATGAACCTTGTTGCAGCTCCTGAAGGGGTAAAAGCAGTTCAGGATGCACATCCGGATGTAGACATCTACGTGGCTGCGCTGGACGATCGTCTCGATGATCATGGTTATATCGTTCCCGGACTGGGAGATGCAGGAGACCGTCTGTACGGCACAAAATAAGCATATTGCATGCTGAATAGAAAAGGGGCTTTGCTTCAATGTCCAAGAAAATTAAAGTCATGACGATATTCGGGGTGCGCCCGGAGGCCATCAAGATGGCTCCGCTTATTTTGGAATTGCAGAAACATCCCGAATCGATTGAATCCATCGTTTGCGTTACTGCACAGCACCGCCAAATGCTGGATCAGGTTCTAGAAGTATTCGATATTCATCCAGACTATGACCTGGATGTGATGAAAGATCGCCAGACGCTGAATGAAATTACAATTCGTGTGCTGGGAGGTCTGGAGCCAGTCTTGCGTGAAGCCAAACCGGATATCGTGCTGGTTCACGGTGATACGCTGACTACGTTTGTAGCCAGCTATGCTGCGTTCCTGCAGCAGATCCAGGTGGGTCATGTGGAAGCGGGCCTTCGAACATGGAACAAGCTCTCTCCATACCCGGAAGAAATGAACCGTCAGTTAACCGGCGTACTTGCTGACTTGCATTTTGCACCAACGGACTGGTCTTCTTCCAATCTTGCCAAAGAAAATAAATCAGAGTCTAGTACGTATGTCACAGGCAACACGGTAACAGATGTGTTTCAATATACAGTACGGCAGGATTACACACACCCGGTACTAGATTGGGCAAAAGGCAAACGTCTTGTGCTGATGACAGCTCACCGCCGTGAATCCCAGGGCGAGCCTCACCGTAACATTTTCCAGGCCGTCAAACGGATTGCCGACGAGTTTGAGGATATTGCCATCGTGTACCCGGTGCATCCAAGTCCTGCTGTGAAGGAGCCGGCTCACGCGATTCTGGGGAATCATCCCCGTATTCAATTGATTGATCCACTAGACGTCGTGGATTTGCATAACTTTTACCCGCATACTCACTTGATATTGACCGATTCAGGCGGTTTGCAGGAAGAAGCGCCTTCGTTTGGTGTGCCTGTTCTCGTCCTGCGGGATACAACGGAGCGCCCGGAGGGCATCGAAGCAGGAACACTTGAACTGGTAGGCACCGAAGAGGAACGTGTATATGAACGGACCAGAGCTCTGCTTACAGACGAGACGCTGTATGCAAGCATGAGTCAGGCTGCCAATCCATATGGTGATGGACATGCTTCGGAAAGAATTGTCAATGCGATTTTGCACCATTTTGGTGTAAATAGTGAACGTCCGGAATCATTTCACAGAAAATTCAAAAAATAATTCATTTTTTCTGACGGATTATTAAAGGGTACAGCATACAGTTAAACTGTACGGTTTACGCGGGTTTATGGGCTCTGATGGCCTATAATCCCTTCGTTTTCCCCTTTAAAACGCTAAAATCATTCAATTGACAAAGGCTCTCATCATTCAGTAAAATTAACTGGGATTGCAAGGGTGGCGTGGAAAATGGCCGATTCGAACAAACCAAATTCATCCCGTAACCATGATGATAATGTGTGGAAAGCAATGGGGCTCGTGACAGCTTTTGGAATCGAGATTGCCATTCTCGCTGTTGCCGGATATTACGTTGGCTCCTGGTTGGACAAGACCCTCGGGGGTAGCGGAATATGGATCGCCGTAAGCGTTCTCTTTTTCTTGGCAGCAGGCGGCGTAAGCATCTACTTTATCGCGAAAAAATTCATGGGGGAAAGTGATGAGTGAACTAACCAGATACCGCAGATGGATGACTGTTTTCATCATGTACTTTCTTATGATTTGTTTTCTCGCAGCGGCCTTTCTGCCCCGTGTGGAAACAATAGCTTTGGGACTGGCCCTGGGAACGGTGATCAGTTGGATCAACGCTTCTTATCTGGGTCGCAAAGTCAGGAGAATGTTGGATGGTGCAGCGGAAGGAAACCTTAAGCGAGTGAACCTGGGATTTTTGACTAGAGCAGCTCTTGCAGTACTCGCTATTTTCATGGCGATGCAGTATCCGCAATACTTCAATTTATATGCGGTTGTAGCTGGCTTGGTCATAGCACAATTTTCCTTACTATTTATAGGGATATTGTTGTCCCGCAAAGCAGACTCATAGTGGTGCTGCAAGCTTTCGAATGAGAAAGGGGTGAGAAAAATATGCATGAATCTCCGATAATTAACCTGGGTGGGTTCCATCTGGATTTGTCTGTTCTGCTGATGCTGATCGTAACATCCGCCATTGTATTTATTGTTGCAAAACTGGCTACGCGGAACTTGTCGGTAGAAAATCCGGGCAAAATGCAAAACTTCCTGGAGTGGGCGATTGAGTTTGTACGCAACCTGATCTCGAGCACGATGGACATGAAGAAGGGGCAGCATTTCCTTACCTTGGCAACCACAATGATTATGTTTATCTTTGTGGGAAACATGTTGGGTCTCCCTTTGGGCGTCGTAACTGGGGCTACGGATGCAAGCCAAGCTGAAATCTTTGGCAAGCCAATCGTCTCGGTTCAAGAAGCGTTCCATGAAGCTCACGAGAAGGATCCTGAAGCTCATCCACATATCGAAGTTGCCTGGTGGAAATCACCTACGGCTGACCTTTCGGTAACCATGGGTCTTGCGTTGATTGCATTTGCTATCGCGCATGGATTGGGACTTTTCCGTAACACCAAAACGTATCTCAAGCATTATTTCCAACCACACTGGCTGTTCTTCCCAATCAACATTGTGGAGACGGCATCCAAATTGTTGACACACGGTATGCGTTTGTTCGCCAATATCTTCGCAGGTGAGGTTCTAATCTCCACGATTATGAAGCTTACAGCATTCAAATGGATTGGCGCAATTGCAGCAATTCCGCTGTTGACGGCGTGGCAGGGGTTCAGTATTTTCATCGGAGCCATACAGGCATTCGTATTCACGGTTTTGATGATGGTATACATATCACAAACCGTCGAGTCGCACGAGGAGCATTAAGATTCAAGTCCATTACGGTTAACCCTGTAGGGCTGAACTATAAAATTTGAACGAACATTCTAAGGAGGATATACAAATGGGAGCAATGGCATTATTGGCAGCAGCAATTGTTGCAGGATTGGGCGCACTTGGCGCAGGTATCGGTAACGGTTTGGTAATCAGCAAAACGGTGGAGGGTATTGCCCGTCAACCGGAAGCAAAATCCACTCTTCAAACAACAATGTTTATCGGTGTAGGTTTGATCGAGGTATTGCCGATCATCGGTGTGGTACTGGCGTTCATTTTCTACGGAGCGGCTTAATAAAATCAGTGCAGGTTTGGCGGGGAAGGCCACAGCCATCCGCGCCTTCTTTTTAGGTAGCGTCCGTAAACGCGGAGTTGCGGCCTGAGGATACCTTCAGGAAGGAGTGAACAGATTGAATTTCGTATGGGAAAATACAGTTCTGGCGATTATAGCATTTGGTATTTTATATTGGCTGCTTAGCCGTTATGCATTTGGTCCACTTTTCTCCATTATGGAAAAACGTCGTGAACTCGTATTGGCGCAAATGAATGAGGCTGCCCAAACGCGGGATCAGGCTATTGCCTATGTTGAGGAACAGAAGCAGGCTCTTGAAAAGGCACGTAAAGATGCATATGACATCATTGAACAATCCAAACAAACAGGCGGCAAACAGGCTGAAACGATTCTGGCGGATGCAAAAGCAGAAGCGAATCGCCTGAAAGACGATGCTGTGCGTGAGATTGAAAGCGAGAAGAACAAAGCGGTTGCAGCGCTTCGCAGCGAACTGGGTACAGCTTCCGTTCAAATCGCTTCCAAGCTGATCAAAAAAGAAGTTGAGAACGGTCCTGCACAAGAGGAGCTTGTGAACCAATACCTCAATGAGGTAGGAGGCCGACAATGAGCCGCGATACGATTGTTGCCAAGCGTTATGCGAAAGCATTGTTTGAGGTTGCTCTCGGACAACAGCAGGTGCTTGAAGTCGAACAAGAGCTACGGACTGTTGTAATTGCCATCACAGGTGATGCGGAAATCGGTAAATTTATCGAGTCACCCAACATCTCTGAAGAGGCAAAACAGAACGTACTTCGCACAAGTCTTGACGGCAAGGTGTCTGAACCTGTTCTGAAAACCGTTTTGCTTTTGATTGAGCGAGGACGTGTTGAATTGCTGGAAGCTCTGCTGAATGATTATGTGAAGATCGAGGGCGAATCGCTCGGCATAGCCGATGCACGCGTGTACTCGACTTATGCTTTGAATGATGAAGAACAAGAAGCGGTAGCCCGTGAATTCGGTGGCCGTGTGAATAAAAAGATCCGTATCGAGAACATTGTTGATCCGACTCTGCTGGGCGGATTGAAAGTCGCCATTGGCGATACGATCTATGACGGCAGCTTGGCTGGCAAGCTCGAACGTCTTGAGCAGTCTTTTAACAGACGAGTACAGTAGATTGGGGTGAGGACACTTGAGTATCAAACCAGAAGAAATCAGTACATTAATTAAGAGCCAAATCGAACAATACAAGACCGATATCGATGTAGTCGAAGTCGGAACGGTAATCGAGGTTGGTGATGGTATCGCTCGTGTTTACGGACTTGAGAACGTCATGTCCAACGAGTTGGTTGAATTCCCAAGCGGTGTTATGGGACTCGCCATGAACGTGGAAGAAAGCAATGTCGGTGTCGTTATCCTGGGACCTTACTACGATATTCGTGAAGGTGACCAAGTGAAACGTACGGGTCAAATCATGCAAGTGCCTGTAGGCGAAGCATTGATTGGACGCGTTGTGAACCCGCTCGGTATTCCGGTGGATGGCAAAGGGCCAATCGCTACAACGGAATTCCGTCCGGTTGAAGGTAAAGCACCAGGCGTAATGGATCGTAAATCGGTTCATGAGCCGATGCAAACAGGGATCAAAGCCATTGATGCCATGGTTCCAATCGGTCGTGGTCAACGTGAGTTGATCATCGGTGACCGTCAAACAGGTAAAACATCGATCGCGATCGATGCCATCCTGAACCAAAAAGGCAGCGGCATGAAATGTATCTATGTTGCTATCGGTCAAAAACAATCTACAGTTGCACAAGTCGTAGAAACTCTTCGTCGTAAAGGCGCAATGGAGTACACGATTGTTGTAACTGCTGCAGCATCCGACCCATCACCACTGTTGTACATCGCACCGTATTCCGGTTGTTCGATGGGAGAGTACTTTATGTATAAAGGTGAGCATGTTTTGGTTATCTATGATGACTTGACCAAACAAGCTTCCGCATACCGTGAGCTCTCCTTGCTGCTTCGTCGTCCTCCGGGCCGTGAGGCTTATCCGGGTGACGTCTTCTACCTGCACTCCCGTTTGTTGGAGCGTGCAGCGAAGCTGAATGATGAACTTGGTGGTGGTTCTTTAACCGCACTTCCGTTTATTGAAACACAAGCTTCCGACGTATCTGCTTACATCCCAACGAACGTAATCTCCATCACAGACGGACAAATCTTCCTGGAAGCTGACCTGTTCAATGCTGGACAACGTCCAGCGATCAACGTAGGTATTTCCGTATCTCGGGTTGGTGGTTCTGCTCAGATCAAAGCGATGAAAAAGGTTGCAGGTTCCCTGCGTCTCGACCTTGCTCAATATCGTGAGCTTCAAGCGTTCTCTCAGTTCGGTTCCGATCTGGATAAAGCGACTCAGGCCCGCCTGAATCGTGGTGCTCGCATGATGGAAATCCTGAAACAAGGTGTAAACCAGCCTCTGCCTGTAGAACAACAGGTAGTCAGCTTGTACACAGCGGTTAAAGGATTCCTGGATGAAATTCCTACAGGTGATGTGACTCGTTTTGAACAAGAATTCCTCGCGTTCATGGAGAGCAGCCACCCTGAAATTCTGGCATCCATCCGTGATACAAAAGAATTGACTGCAGACAATGAATCCGCTCTGAAAGATGCTATTGAGAAATTCAGAAAGAGCTTCGCTGTCTCTGTCTAAATAGATGATATGCAGCTGCGGAGTTGTTTAACCGATTCCGCATGTCTGCATGTAAAACTTTGATTTATCAAAGTTTCAATATGCTTACGAAGTAGTTTTGACCTTGTCAAAACTAGTGAATGCTTACGAAGTAACTTTGGCTTGCCAAAGTAGGATTATGCTTACGATGTAGTTTTGACTCTGTCAAAACTTTAAGGTGGTGAAATCATGGCAAAAGGCATGCGCGAAATAAAGCGGCAAATTAAAAGCGTACAAAGCACCAAGCAGATCACCAAAGCAATGGAGATGGTTGCTGCTGCAAAACTGCGGAAAGCGCAGGAGAAAGCAGAGGCGGCCCGTCCTTATTCGGAGAAACTGAAAGAAGTTGTGGCTAGTATTGCATCAAGTACGCAAGGAATCCAACATCCGATGCTGGAGAGCCGTCCGGTTAAAAAGACAGCGTATCTAATCATCACATCGGACCGTGGTCTTGCGGGGGGGTACAATGCGAACGTTTTGCGTCAGGTCAATCTGACGCTCAAAGAGCGCCACAACTCTCAGAGTGACTACGAATTGTTTGTCATTGGACGTAAGGGACGCGATTACTTCAGACGGCGCGAAATGGCGATGGCATCCGTTGTAACGGATCTATCGGATTCACCATCATTTGCAGATATCAAATCCATTGCACACGAGGCTGTTCAAGGGTTTGAGCTGGCTAAATTTGATGAATTGTACATTTGTTATAACCGCTTTGTGAATGCGTTGACCCAGATTCCTACGGTTGAACGTCTTCTTCCGATGGATACACCTGAGGTAACTGCTGCGGAAGGACCGACGGCAAGCTACGAATACGAGCCTTCAGCTGAGGCTGTACTGGAAGTTTTGCTACCGCGTTATGCGGAAACGCTGATCTACGGTGCACTTCTGAATGGTAAGGCGAGTGAGCTGGGTGCGAAAATGACTGCAATGGGTAATGCAACCAAAAATGCATCCAAACTCATTAACGACTTGTCATTGACCTACAACCGTGCCCGTCAAGCGGCGATTACGCAGGAGATTACGGAAATTGTGGCAGGTGCCAACGCAGCACAAGGCTAACCGTTTTTTATTAATGAAGGCTTGCAGTGCAGAGATAAAAGAGAACGGACATTATTTCTGCAAAACTAGCAGGCTTGTAGGAGGGGAACGTTAAGATGAACAAAGGACGCGTTGTGAGCATCATGGGTCCGGTTGTTGACGTCGAGTTTGATCGCGGCGGTCTGCCGGAAATCCTCAATGCCATTACGATCACTACAGTAAGCGAAAGCGGCGTAAGTGTGAATCTTACACTCGAAGCTTCAAAGCATCTGGGTGACAACCGAGTACGTTGTATCGCGATGTCCTCCACGGACGGACTTGTTCGTGGTATGGAAGCCGTAGATACAGGAGCTCCGATTTCTGTACCCGTTGGGGAAGCGACACTGGGTCGTGTATTTAACGTACTCGGCGAAGCCATTGATACTGGTGGCACTGTAGCTGCTGAACATAAGAACCCGATTCACCGCTCGGCTCCTGCTTTTGATGAACTGACTACCCAGGCTGAAATGCTGGAGACAGGGATCAAAGTTATCGACTTGCTGGCTCCTTACGCCAAAGGTGGTAAAATCGGTCTCTTCGGTGGTGCCGGTGTAGGTAAAACCGTAACGATTCAGGAATTGATCAACAACATCGCACAAGAGCACGGCGGTATCTCCGTATTTGCGGGTGTTGGTGAGCGTACACGTGAAGGTAATGACTTGTATCACGAGATGAGTGATTCCGGCGTTATCAACAAAACAGCGATGGTCTTCGGACAAATGAACGAGCCTCCAGGCGCACGTCTTCGTGTAGCCCTCACAGGTCTGACGATGGCGGAATACTTCCGTGATGAAGAAGGCCGTGACGTGTTGCTCTTTATCGATAACATCTTCCGTTTCACCCAAGCAGGTTCAGAAGTATCTGCCTTGCTCGGACGTATGCCTTCCGCGGTAGGTTACCAACCAACGCTGGCTACAGAGATGGGTCAACTGCAAGAACGTATCACTTCGACCAAAAAAGGATCCGTAACATCTATCCAGGCCATCTACGTGCCTGCGGATGACTATACTGACCCGGCTCCAGCAACAACGTTTGCCCACTTGGATGCAACGACGAACCTGGAGCGTAAAATTTCCGAGATGGGTATCTACCCTGCGGTAGATCCGTTGGCATCAAGCTCCCGGATCTTGTCCCCTGAAGTTGTAGGCGAAGAGCATTACAACGTAGCTCAGGGCGTTAAACGCATCTTGGCTCGTTACAATGAGTTGCAAGATATCATTGCGATTCTTGGTATGGACGAGCTGAGTGAAGAAGACAGAGCGCTCGTTTACCGTGCTCGTAAGATTCAACGTTTCTTGTCCCAGCCATTCCACGTTGCTGAAGCATTTAACGGTATTCCGGGTAAATACGTTCCGGTTAAAGAAACGGTGCGCAGCTTTAAAGAAATTCTCGAAGGCAAGCACGACGATCTTCCGGAAGCAGCTTTCCTCTTCGTGGGTACAATTGAAGAGGCAGTGGAGAAAGCCAAAACACTGGTATAGTCTGAATCCAGGATTGTCCTTATGAAGCGAGCTATCGGATAGTTTCAGGAGGGATGGAATTGAGCACCTTTTTGTTGGAAATTGTAACGCCCGAGCGTTTGGTATTTACAGAGCAAGTGGATAGTATCATCGTTCGAGGTGTTGAAGGGGAACTGGGTATTATGCCAGGTCACATCCCTATGGTCACACCATTGCAGATCGCACCGATTATTATCAAAAACGGAAAACAGAACAAGCAAGTCGCTATTGGCGGCGGGTTTATCGAAGTCCGTAAAGATAAGGTTGTTGTGCTCGCAGAGAGTGCCGAATTCCCGGAAAGTATTGATGTGGACCGTGCGCGTGCAGCGAAAGAGCGGGCGGAACGCCGGCTTAGCAGCCAAAGCAATCAGGACCACTTTGATCACCGCCGGGCAGAGATTGCTCTGCAAAAAGCGGTTAACCGGATCAACGTACACGGCAAATAAACGATTCTTGGAAGCCTGGCAGCTTAGTCTGCCGGGCTTTTTTGAGTTTTCGGAGCGTTATCTTTTCCAGTTACAGTAAAATATATGGACAAATTCTTTGGTTGAAGCACTTGATTTAACGGTAAATAAAGTTAAATATATTCACCGTTTATGGGGATATGAATAGAATGTAGGACTAAAGTCGTGGCGAAACTGCTCCCTGGTAGAACCATTTTTTACGACAGAATTTCAAATTATTTCCGAGGAAATGACAGGATCGATATCGAAATAACGCTCTTTTATGTCGTTTTAGTCACAAAATCCCGGCCATTTGAATTTAAAATATTATCGAAGTGGAAATCAATGTAATTGACAATGTATGATGAAAGAGCCTATATTCCATAGAGTCAGCAGATGCAGGAAGCTGCGTAGATGAATTCCATAGTCATTCACAGCCAGATGGTTGCTGCTCCGTGATTGGGCATCAAAAGTTCCTGCATGTCAGGAGTAAGTCTGAATGTAGGTTCAGTATGTTGTGTTCGAGACATTCCGTATTCTAACAAGTTATGGATGCCAGGCATAATTATGCTGATCGCTGCAACAAATGTGGAGGTAATGAATATATGGATACTGATCTGACAAATCAGTTGAACCAGACATTAAGTACGAATGGCTTGGTCTCGATTATCGTCTCTCTTTTATGTATAGCGTTGTCTTGGTGGGCTCTGCAGAATCTCAAGCTGGATTTAATCATCAGGCAGCCACGAGGAGCACAGGGAAGACTGTTACATTTGCTGCTGGCCATCATACTTGGTCATGCGGTTTCAGGCTTTGTCATTGACTATTTGTCATGGACACAAATGTTGCGTCATTTGTTTTAATGTTGAGATGGTTGGTTAATCATCTGTTAGGTTCTTCAAGCAGTCATTGTCGAATAACATCGATTGATTGTGTTAACAATTAGAGTATGAGTTGTCGGCGGAAGAATTGAGAAAAAAGTGTGACAAGGTATTGGATGAATTTGAGATGTTTTATGTAAAAATGCTTGTATCGTACAATTCAACAATGTTATGATGGAAGTTAGGGAATTCACCATTGTTCACTTATTTTGTGGTTATAAACGGGATATCCGGTTGAATCCGGCTAATAATCATCCCAATCTGTTGTTCTGATGCTTGCTGACCTATAACGTATTATATTTACAAGGTCGGAAGGTATTATGCACGGCACGTGGTATCATCGATAAGGATCATAAACCAATTCTTTTCTGAACAGACATGAAGGGCGGTACTTGCCGGATTATGTCGAAATTCCACACACAGCAACAGTCCTTTCTATCACAGAGGGGCTCACGTATTCCGGAATGAAGAAAAGGGAATAAAAGCGCGGAGGGAACCATGATGAGCAAATTTATCGTCCGCGGTGGCAAAAGGTTGACCGGAAGTGTCAAAGTTAGCGGCGCTAAAAATTCTGTTCTTCCGATCATCGCTGCCTCTCTCTTAGGGGAAGAAGGACAAAGCGTAATTATTGACGCTCCTCCTCTAGACGATGTGATGACGATTAACAAGGTGTTGGAATCGCTGGGAGCGGGTGTTACATACCGGGACGAAGTGATTACCGTAAATGCGGAGAAACTTACTTCCTGTGAGGCACCGTATGAATGGGTAAGTAAAATGCGGGCGTCTTTTCTGGTCATGGGGCCATTGTTGACACGTATGGGTCATACAAGAATTTCGCTTCCTGGTGGATGTGCCATCGGTACACGGCCTATTGATCAGCATTTGAAAGGTTTTGAAGCCATGGGCGCTGAGATCAGCTTGGGCCAGGGCTATATAGAAGCTCGCAGCCAAGGACGGTTGCGTGGCGCTAAAATTTATCTGGATGTGGCTTCCGTAGGTGCCACTCAAAATATTATGATGGCTGCAACATTGGCTGAAGGCGTGACTGTTCTGGAGAACGCGGCAAAAGAGCCAGAGATCGTGGATCTTGCCAATTTCCTGAACGGCATGGGTGCCAAAGTTCGTGGCGCTGGAACTGGAGTCATCCGCATCGAAGGTGTGGAGAAACTGACTGGCGTAAAACACACCGTCATTCCGGATCGCGTTGAAGCAGGTACCTATATGGCTGCCGCTGCAATTTCCGGTGGTGATGTGTATATCGAAGGTGCGATTTCAGACCATTTGGGCTCCGTAATTGCGAAGATGGAAGAGATGGGTGTAACAATCCACCCTGACGAGAATGGCGTGCGAGTGATCGCAGACCGTCCTCTTAAGGCTGTGGATGTGAAAACATTACCATACCCTGGTTTCCCTACCGATATGCAGTCCCAGATGATGGCGCTCTTGCTTGCCTCTGAGGGAACCAGTGTGGTGACAGAGACTGTTTTTGAAAATCGCTTCATGCATGTGGATGAATTCCAGTTGATGAATGCGGAGATCAAAGTGGAAGGACGTTCGTCCATCATCACAGGCAATGCCAAACTGAAGGGTGCCAAAGTAACAGCGACTGATTTGCGTGCGGGTGCCGCACTCATTATTGCGGGTCTGGTTGCTGAAGGTACAACAGAAGTGGGCGGTGTTCATCACATTGACCGTGGCTATGTACACCTCGCTGAGAAGCTTAATGGACTTGGAGCCGATATTTATCGTATTTCGGTTGAAGAGCCTAAGCTGGATGCAGTCAAAGCATCGAACGAAAAGGTTGAGGAAGAAGTACCAATGTTTAAGGTACAACCGACTTGGGCTTAACGTTGGATGGAATAATGGCTGTTGTTCTGAACCGCAATCTCAAAATATGGTGATTGGCGACCCCGGAGCATACGTGCTGTCATGTAACTACAGATTTAAAAGCTAAGCCAACTGGCTTGGCTTTTTTTGTGTTCAACAATCAATTAAATCAGTACCTGATTCTATTAATAGCTGGTCCTAACTTGTAGCATAACATCGTCTTCTGGGCTGATTCTGACAAAATGAAAGGGCGAGTTTTAAAGAAATGTGTTGTACAATACGAACCGGAAAATCGCGCCGGGTCAACGTTTCTCTGTTTTTAAAGTGCAGAGGTTAGTTAAAAGCAGCCCATATGAACTCCCTTCGTTTCTCTTAAATCAGGTTCTATCAGATCCATGCAGCTCATACCCTAAACTATGGATTTGAACTAAAGGACCGGCGCTTGACCGGCCATGGACAACGGAGGGTTATATCACAATGAAGGAAGCCCGTGTACAGGTTAAAGTGCCTCTTGTCCCCCGTCCACCTGGGAAGGAGCCAGAGGAGATTGCTGTTTTCGGTGTGGAACAAGACAAGCTTGCTTCCACGAACTTCAGGACCGTTTCAGGAAAATCCGTAACACCATCATCCAGTCCAGACCCGTTAATAGAGCCAGCGGGGCCGGTTGCGGGGCGTGCGCACGTACCTGTTATTGAATTGGACCAGTTCCGTCGTGTCAAACGCCGCAGAATGCGTACATTTGGCAGAGTCCCCCGATGGGGGAAAGGCACAACTCGTTGGCAGCCGGTAGCAGCTGTTTCTACATTACTGGCGCTTGCCTTGCTCATACCCGCCGTTCTGGTCTGGCCTCGGGCGGTTGATCCGGTCAAACCAATCCCTGTTCCATCAGTTATAGGTAAGGTAACGCCTCCAGCTCCTTCTCCAGCTGTACCTGTTACCTACCCTGAACCTCAAGTAAGGGTATACCTGTCTGCAACCGGTACAACGATGAATCTTCCGCTGGAGGAATATGTTACGGGTGTGGTGGCAGCCGAGATGCCAGCTGAATTCAGACTGGAAGCATTAAAGGCTCAGGCCATTGCAGCAAGAACGTTTATCGTCAGGAGGCTGGCCGCGAATGATACAAGCGGTGTGCCATCAGGAGAAGCCGATGTGACCGATACTGTGAGCCATCAGGTGTTTATACCACCAGACCAAGTAAAAGCGGACTGGACAAGATTAGGGAAAGCCAAGGAATGGGAGAAACTGCAGCAGGCTGTCCGCGAGAGCCGGGATGCGGTCATGACATATCAGGGCAAGGCGATCACCGCTTCTTTTTTCTCCACGAGTAACGGATATACAGAAAATGCAGAGGATGTGTGGGGCAACCCTGTTCCCTACTTGCAGAGTGTAGCCAGTCCGTGGGATAAAAAACTGGCACCGGGTTTTGAGGAAACGATCACAATGAAACGCAGCGAGATTCTCCAGAAGTTGAATCTTAGTGCGAGCTCTATCCCGGTGACCGCGCAGCAGAACGGTGGCTGGATGGAAGTCATGTCTACCACGCAAGGCCATCGGATCAAGGAAATGCGGATTGCAGGTACACCCTTTAGCGGACCGGAGGTTCGAAAGCTGCTAGGCCTGAGATCGAGCCAGTTCAGCTGGAAGACGGATGGGGATGAGGTCCAGATTACCACGTATGGATACGGTCATGGCGTCGGTATGAGCCAGTGGGGAGCCAATGGGATGGCACAGGAGGGTCACACTGCAACCCAGATTCTCAAACACTACTACACCGGTATCTCTTTCGGACAGGCATCCAAGATGCTGGCATCGAAGTAGGAAACATTTTTGAAACGAATGGGATAAGGATAAAGCAGCAGTTTAACGGTGATCCGGGCAAGCTCACCGTCTTCCCCGAGTGGAGGCTAACGAATCTCAGAGAAGCTAATTCCGCAGAAAAGCCGCAATTAAATCGAAACATCCCAGTATTACAGAGAATAACGTTTCTGAGATTCGTTAAATTACCCAACGGACGTGAAATGCTGCATTAGCGTCGATCAGGTTCGTTAGATGTTTTCTGTGACAGGGCATGATGAAATGTTATCTGCTGGAATAGTGTTCTTCCGTCAATAAATTGCACAGTGTCGTTAGGAAGTTTTCTGGTAGTAGAGTGCTCCCGAATTGTTGTGCGTTAGAAATAACCATAGGGCGGCCTCTGCCTCCCTGCACTTTCGCCTCTGCTACTCTATCGTAGCACTCTAACGAATCTCAGACGCCTTATATCGCCTAATATAGCTAATCTCATCCTAACTATCATCCCGTCTAAATAAGTTCATTAACTGACTTCATAGAAGGATGGGCTGTTAAATCCAAATCCAAGCACTTCTGTCTACCACCCCTTCCGGAGCTTTCAGGATTTGGCTAAATCAGTTGGGAATACGAGAGTAAGGAGAACGCAGGGGACAGAAAAGGCGTGTAGAAACAAAGTGTCCGCCTTTATCCCCGGATTTCTCCCATGGAGAATATAATCAGGAAATCCGGGGATAACAGCGGTCGAGAGGTTTACTGTCCCCGAAGTGGCGCACGTATTAGCTGTACACCTCGCAACTTATATAGCACTCTTTGAAAGCTTCGTGAAAATAATTAGAGTCGCGCGTGTATAAAAGAGTTGCACCCGGTAACACTTGTTACTGAGGTGATCAAGATGAATGAACAAAACAAAAAAACAGTCCAAGAAGAAACTCCTAAAACAACTCAAGGAGTACCGGCTAGCCAGCCCTCTTCATGGAGAAGAGCAATGTCCAAACGCTGGGTCTTCCCGGCAGCCTACATCGCAGCAGCAGGCATTATACTAACCTTAGTGTGGGTCTATCAGGGCACAGGCGACAAAACGCTGAACTCGGACCCTGCAAGCGGGGTAGTAGAAACCGGCGCATCGGGTACGGAAGAAACTGCGGTTAATGGAGAACAGGAAAGTGTGGAAGTTGTTGCAAAGTCGGAGAATTTTGTTTGGCCAGTAGCGGTTCCGCCCGAAATTTCGGTCGTAAAACCGTTCTATGAGAACGAAGGTTCAACCGAGGAACATGAAGCAGCGATGGTGCAGTACAATGACACATTTATCCCGAACACGGGTGTAGACTTGGCACGGGGCGATAACAAAACGTTCGAAGTCAAAGCAGCACTCGGCGGTAAAGTTACACGGGTGGAACAAAACCCGCTGACAGGTCAAGTTGTGGAAATCACACACAGTGATAACCTCAAGACCGTATACCAAAGCCTGGCTGACGTTAAAGTGAAACAGGATGATGAAGTGAAACAAGGAGATGCGATTGCATCGGCTGGCGTTAACGAGTTGGAAAAAACGCTGGGCAACCACCTTCACTTTGAAGTATACGAAGACGGTCAACCGGTCAACCCGCAAGGATATCTTCCGGAAAAATAAATGATTTTTACCGCAGCAACATGACGGGCAGAGGGGATTTCTCCTCTGCTCTTTTTGTGCTTTTCAGAAAATAATGGGACCTTCGAAGCTTGTCACACCTCTAAACCGCGAATATATAGGCATGCTCCTCATATAATGTACCAAACTATCCACACAGTAGGGAGGCGGGAGCGTGCACGATTACATCAAGGAACGGACCATCAAAATTGGTCGCTGCATTGTTGAGACGAGGAATACGGTCCGTACCATTGCCAAGGAATTCGGCGTGTCAAAGAGTACTGTGCATAAGGATCTGACGGAGCGTCTGCCGGAAATTAACCCTGATCTTGCTGACCAGGTGAAACACATTCTGGAGTATCACAAATCCATCCGCCATTTGCGGGGCGGTGAAGCGACCAAAATCAAATACAAAAAAACAAGCGGTAAAAAACGTGAGGTGCTGGCTTCCGCTAAATTGTAGGGACCTGCGGCAAGACGTAGGTCAAAAAGCTCACA
This sequence comes from Paenibacillus sp. NPDC056933, assembly GCF_042674385.1. Lineage (NCBI taxonomy): Bacteria > Bacillati > Bacillota > Bacilli > Caryophanales > Paenibacillaceae > Paenibacillus > Paenibacillus sp. NPDC056933. Next base: position 749,147 of record NZ_JBHUQN010000003.1, read on the forward strand.
CATGCATTGAATCCATCCCCTGAAGTATGATATGTTAAAAGCTGGTACAGGATCGAATTATGACATCTTATCAGCCCGATTTTTACATATATATGTTGCACTTTGTCGAACGAGCGGTGACGTGATAAGGGACTCTTTTTCACAGGATACGCTGACCAAATAATATCACTTTGGGGGCTCTTTTATGTTTAGCAAGGATATCGGTATTGATCTTGGCACGGCGAACGTGCTTATTCACGTGAAAGGAAGCGGGGTCGTCCTCGATGAACCTTCCGTCGTGACCATTGAAAGCGATACGAAGCGGGTCCTTGCTGTTGGGGAAGAAGCGCGTCGTATGGTGGGGCGTACTCCAGGTAACATTGTTGCCATTAGACCGCTGCGTGACGGTGTTATTGCGGACTTCGAGATTACGGAAGCAATGCTTAGACATTTCATTAATCGTGTGGGGGCTAGAAGCTGGTACAGCCACCCGCGTATTCTGATCTGTGCACCAACCAATATTACTTCCGTGGAGCAGAAGGCCATCCGTGAGGCTGCGGAACGCAGCGGTGCCAAAGAAGTATTTCTGGAAGAAGAGCCGAAAGCGGCAGCGATCGGTGCGGGAATGGATATTTTTCAGCCGAGCGGCAATATGGTCGTGGATATCGGCGGCGGAACGACTGACGTTGCAGTCCTGTCTATGGGCGACGTAGTCACCGCCTCTTCTATTAAAGTCGCAGGGGACAAGTTCGACGAAGCGATTACCAAGTTTATCAAAGCTAAATACAAGCTCATGATCGGTGAACGTACAGCCGAAGATCTCAAGATTGCGATTGGTTCTGTTCACCCGGGTGGTCATCAAACGGAGATGGACATTCGCGGACGGGATATGGTATCCGGTTTGCCTGTTACCGTAACGGTGTCAGGAAATGAAGTGCAGGAAGCACTATGGGATTCCGTGCAATCCATCATCGTTGCAGCCAAGTCGGTATTGGAGCGGACACCGCCGGAATTGTCGGCAGATATTATTGACCGAGGTGTCGTGTTGACAGGTGGAGGCGCTTTGCTGAACGGACTGGACGAACTGTTGTCCAATGAATTGCATGTACCGGTATGGGTTGCAGAGGATCCGATGCATTGTGTCGTGAAGGGAACAGGCATTATGTTGAATAATTTGGATCAGGTGGTTAAGAAAAAGTTCTGATATGCCGATATAAAAAGCAAAGGTTCGCCATGCTCGGGAAGCAGAACGGACAAGCAGCCATCCTGTGATTCAGGACAAGCGCTTGAGGAGAGGGGTTAATACATGTTAAGAGGTCTGTACACCGCAACTGCGGGAATGATAACGCAACAACGCCGCCATGACACTGCAACGCAGAATATTGTAAATATGAACACAACGGGTTATAAACAAGTGAACAGCGTAAGCCGTTCGTTCCCGGAAATGCTCATTTCTTTGGTAGGCGGAGATGCCAATCTTCCGACAAAGCGGCTGGGCAAGCTGAACACGGGTGTGTTCGCGGAAGAAAGTTTGTCTATGAATTTGCAGGGAGCCATTATGGAAAGCGGGCAAAAGAGTGACTTTGCCATTTCGTCCAATCTGGCCGTGAATGATCCGCAGACAGGACAACCTGTCCCGTTTGATGCTTCAGGCAAATTTGTACGGGCTGATGGCACGGTAACCTACCAGCCTCAGGCGTATTTTACGGTACAGGATGCAGAAGGTAATACAAGATATACACGCGATGGTCATTTCGAGGTTACAGGAACTGGACAACTCCTGAGTTCAACGGGTTCACAAGTGTTGGATAATAATGGACAGCCGGTTGTGTTGACAGGTTCGGTAGACCAATTTAAAGTGGATGAGCAAGGTCGTCTTGTCAATGCAGACACAGGTGTACCAACAGGTGTAACATTGGGAATTAGTGTAATCGATCAGCCCAACCAGCTGGTACGCCAGGGCGATGGGAATTTCAGCCTGAATGATCAGGATGGAGCAACCGCCAGAATGATGGCTGCCGGAGATAATGTGCAGATCCGTCAGGGTTATCTGGAGGGCTCGAATGTCGATGCTTCACAGGCCACTGTGGACATGAACGCAGCATTCCGTGCATATGAAGCGAACCAGAAGGTCGTGCAATTCTACGACCGCAGTCTGGACAAAGCTGTTAATGAAGTTGGGCGTGTATAACGTCGACATACCAATATAACCGCGTAGCGGAGAGCCAACGCCCTTTGCGAAGCAAAGCAGAGCTCACGCATAGCGCAAGCCTAAACACAACCGGGCCTATGCGAGGATAGTGTAGCATTATCCTATAGCGCAGCGACGGTCTCGACAGTCCTTTGCGGAGCAAAGCAGGGAGAGACCACGCGGAGCGCTAAGCTCAAACGCAACCGAGCTTGCGCGAGGATTGCGAAGCATTATTCTAAGCGCAGCGACGGTCTCGACAGCCCTTTGCGAAGCAAAGCAAGGAGAGACCACGCGGAGCTACCCGCCGCATTAAGAGCGTGCCCAGCTATGGTTCGGCCATGTGAAACCATGGCGAGAATATAGCTTGGGCAGTCGCGGCGCACACACACCACCGTCACTTAGCAAGATCGTACCCCACGCACCCTCTCCGCTTGTTTCGGGAGTCCAGAGGGCAGCGCCATCTGGGGCCCTCCCTACCAGGGAGGGTTTGGGAGGGTAGAACCACCAGGGGAGGATAACCACCGTATGAATAATTCCATGATTAGTGCAATGGTCTCCATGACCGGAATACAGCAACGTCTGGATGTCATTTCCGATAATATTGCCAACGTGAATACGGCAGGCTATAAGAGCAAGCAAGCAGCCTTCGAGGATGTACTAACCCGAGTGCAGCAGCAACCGGATGAGTATAAGCTGGATGGACGCTCGACTCCGATGGGGTACAACCTCGGATTTGGTGTTCGTTTGGCTGATGTGACGAAGGATATGTCTCAGGGTTCGTTCAATGAGACAGGCAATCCAACAGATCTGGCCATTGAAGGTAATGCGATGTTTGCCGTTGAAGCAAATGGTGAGAAAATGTGGACGCGTCAGGGTGCATTCCATTTTGTCCCTGACACGAGACCCAAAACGAATCCCAATGCACCAGACATGATGGTATTGGTCAATGGGGAAGGCCACTTTGCATTGGATCGTCAGGGTAATCGCATTACGGCACCGAATAATAGCAAAGTAGCTTTTGATGAAAAAGGCAATCTATTGATCCGTCGCGGGAATGCAGCTAATGCAACAATTGGAGCCCAACTGCAACTCGTAGATATCGAACGCCCGGAAGGGCTTGTGCAGTATGCAGATAACCTGTTTGGTCTGGGTGCCGGTCTGACTGAAAATGATGTATTTGGAGCCAATGCAGCTACACGTGAAGCCACTGCCATGATTCGTACCGGTTACCTGGAGCAATCCAATGTGGATTTGACACAGGAGATGGCTTTGCTGATGCAAGGACAGCGGACCTACCAACTGGCGGCACGGGCGCTGACATCCAGTGATTCCATGTCGGGTCTTGCCAACAATATGAGAGCATAAAAGGTGAATGTGATGACAGATACACAACAGCAGAACAGCAAGCCGGATAAGACGAAAGTCAAGAAGAAGAGTGGATGGCGCATCGCAAGATGGTTTCTGGTTCCGGTCCTGCTTGTTCTTGCCCTCGCTGGCGGAATGGTAGCTGGATATGTGGTACTGGGTAAACAGGATATCGGTTCCGTATTGCAGTGGAGTACATGGGAACATGTATATGATCTGGTGTTCGCTCCGTAGATTGATGATATATGTGAAAACTCCTGCGCAGGCAGGAGTTTTCTTTTTGGCGTTGAAAACAGTATAATGATGGATGACGTTTGACGTCAAAAGAGGCCTCCCCTGCGAAAGACTTTCGTCATCGCGAAGAGAGACCCCTTATCTCAACCTTCACTACTGCAGTCATGAAGGATATAACTAGTGTTAACCGAAAATATGTTTTTCATACAACATTAAATTAAAAAACATTTATATGAGGTTCGACTTGATCATAATCAGGTTTCCCATGTCCGCACTAAAGTCAGTGGAGGGAACGGAATCGTTCGAAAGAAGCGAAGCGCTCGCCTTTGTTTCCGAATGTTATCCATCTGAAAAATAGTTCAGAAACATTAGGAAACAACAGCGATCGAAAGAACGATCCGTAACCGTAACGGTCACTTGTGCACATGAGAACTTTATGACGAAGAATTCTCATATAAACACCCCGAGAGGAGATTACACTGTGCTCGATATCAAACAGATTCAAGAGATTATTCCGCATCGTCCCCCGTTTTTGCTGGTGGATAAGATTGTAGAGTTAGAAGATGGCAAACGTGCCGTTGGATTAAAAAATGTAACCATTAACGAACCTTTCTTCATTGGTCATTTTCCAGAGTATCCGGTAATGCCGGGCGTGTTGATTACAGAAGCACTGGCACAGGTCGGTGCAGTAGCTATCCTCAATCTGGAAGGCAACAAAGGCAAAATTGGCTTTTTGGCGGGACTGGATAATTTCCGATTCCGTGGACAAGTTGTGCCTGGAGATACCTTAATGCTGGAAGTGGAGATTACGCGTCTCAAAGGTTCAATTGGTAAAGGCAAAGCTACCGCCAAAGTAGGCGACAAAGTCGTGGCTGAAGGCGAGATCATGTTCGCCCTGTCTGACCCAAGCTAAGGCTTATATTCATTGATGGGTAATTGAATTTATATAGAAGGAAGGGGCTTGCAGGAATGGAACAGTTAAGCACGGCAGCAGCACAAACATTGCAGCAATGGTTGGAGGATGCTTCGATTGATGAAGCGACGAAACAGGAGCTTCGTGATTTGCAGGATCAGCCGAAAGAGCTGGAGGATCGTTTCTACAGAAATCTGGAGTTTGGTACAGGTGGATTGCGTGGTGTGATCGGTGCTGGAAGCAACCGGATGAACCGTTATACTGTAGGTCGTGCAACACAAGGGTTTGCGCGTTATTTGCTGGAGCAGCATGGTGACAAAGAAGGTAAACCTTCTGTCGTGATCGCGCATGATTCACGTCATTTCTCACCGGAGTTCACACTGGATGCTGCCCTAGTTTTGGCTGGCAATGGCATTGTGGCTAAGCTGTTTACATCCCTGCGCCCTACGCCTCAACTGTCATACAGTGTGCGCCATTTGCAAGCAACCGGTGGTATTGTGGTGACAGCCAGTCATAACCCTCCTGAATACAATGGCTACAAAGTATACAACCATGAAGGCGGTCAACTGGTACCGCATGAAGCGGAGAAAGTCATCCAATACATTCAGGAAGTTCCTTCCCTCTCGGATGTGAAAAAGCTGACACAGGAAGAAGCCGAAGCCCAAGGATTGCTCGTATGGCTTGGGGAAGAGGAAGATCAGGCATTTGTGGATACAGTTGCAAGCCTGAGTCTCAGTCGTGACCTGATTCAATCCGGCGTCGGTCGTGATTTCAAAATCGTCTTCACTCCACTGCACGGAACAGGTAATGTGCCTGTACGCCGTGTGTTGGAACAGATCGGTTTTGAGCAGGTTCACATTGTGGCAGAACAAGAGCAGCCGGATGCTGAATTCTCCACAGTGAAATCCCCTAACCCGGAAGAGCGCGAAGCGTTCACGCTGGCGATGAAGCTGGGTGAATCTGTAGGTGCTGACATTCTGATCGGTACAGACCCGGACGCAGATCGCATGGGTGCAGTAGTGAAAGACAACGATGGCAAATATTTTGTGCTGTCTGGTAACCAATCCGGAGCCATCATGGTGCATTATGTGCTGAGCCGCTTGCAAGAGACAGGTAAATTGCCGAAAAACAGTGCGGTTGTCAAAACGATTGTAACGAGCGAGATGGGAGCGGTCATTGCCGAGCATTACGGTGCAGAAGTGATGAACACCCTGACAGGCTTTAAATATATCGGTGAAAAAATGAACCAGTTCGAAGCAACCGGCAGTCATACGTTCTTGTTCGGTTATGAGGAGAGTTATGGCTACTTGGCAGGCAGCTATGCAAGAGACAAGGATGCTGTTCTGGCCGCTATGCTGATTGCAGAAGCAGCTGCTTATTATAAAAACCAAGGCAAAACGCTCTATGATGTCCTGCAAGAACTGTACAGCCAATTCGGATATTTCCTGGAGAAGTTGGAGTCCCGTACGCTGAAAGGCAAGGATGGCGTAGCTCAAATTCAGGCGAAAATGACCGACTGGCGCTCTAATCCGCCACAAGAAGTAGCTGGCATCGCTGTACAAGATGTGCTGGATTACTCACTTGGCCTGGACGGCTTGCCTAAAGAGAATGTGCTGAAGTATATTTTGGCAGACGGATCATGGTTTTGCCTGCGTCCTTCGGGAACAGAGCCGAAGATCAAAGTGTACTTCGCCGTGCGCGGAGAGAGCCTGGAAGACGCGGAAAGCCGCATCGGACGTCTGGCTACTACAGTGATGACGCGTGTAGACGCACAATAAATATGAAGCAGCACGGAGCAATAACATGAGAAAGCCTCTCCGCACCGTAAGGTTGGTTGGCGGAGGGGCTTTTCTTTTAGGTGAAAAGGTGAAAGTCTCGTCGATTTGGGATGAATTGCGGATAGATGCACGTTTGTTGACACAAGCTGTTTGTATCCGGTATTTATTCACGATCTTGCAATGAAAATCATGAACTGAACGTGCATTTGGTTCCAACACTTGAGGAGGTACATGTAGTGCGTCAAAAATGGCTTTATTGGAATACCGCTTCCCGGAAGTGGCTGTGGATTGTTGTCATTATCGGTTTGATTGCTTCCATCCCCGTTATTAGTGATCGGGTGCAGACGGAATCTTCCGCCAAAAAGGTGGAGCTTGTCTTCAATTATCGGGGTCTATTGGATATTTCGGCTTATCAAGCCCATCCGCAAGACTTTATGAATGAACAACTGACTCGTTTGAAAGATGCAGGAGTGACCACCATGGCGGTGTTCGAAAGTACACTGGATGAGTTGAAGAAGTCACGCCGACTGATGGTATATAGCGGGCAGGATCTCGCGAACATGACCCAAAACGTCATTCCTGCTAACGATAATTACACGTATGTGCTGTTCACAAATGAGGAAAATGCACAAACGTATACCCCTATCATTGAACAAACGTTCGCTGATCGGGAGATTCCTGTGGTTTCATGGGAATATGAAGGTCGTAGCGGCTTAATATTGCAGACTCCACCGGAGAATGCCAACATGCAGCCTTTGCAGCCTGATCCGGTTGCCGTGAAGATGCTGCGTGATAAAGGCTTTTACATTTTGCCACGGATCTCGGACAGTGTTCCTTACAATCAGGAATCCATGGAACGCCTGCTTACCTTCTTCGAAGAGAATGGGGTAAAGCGCATCCTGTTTGATGGCGATGCTGTGAAAGGGTACAATGATAATGTAGAGATGAAGAGTCTCGATATGTTTGCCCAGTTGCTGAACAAGCACCATATTGGACTGGCGGCTATTGAGAATTTGAAGAAACCACAATCCGGTTTTGAGACTCTCTCTTACAAAATTGATTATAATGTAACTCGTCTGTACTCCTTAAGTGACGGGGATGCCAATCTGGATGTAGACACCATTGCTGACCGTTTTGTTCTGGCTACCAAAGACCGTAACATTCGTATGCTCTATATGAATGCTTCGCCAAGCCGGAATACCGCCAAAGCCATGATCACCAATCCGATTGATAATCTGATCAACAGTTTGAATGAGCCGGGTCATGCGATTGAACGAATGGGCAAACATGGCTTTGAACTGGGACAAGCTGAAGCATTCACGGTTAAGGATTCATCCATTCAGCGTTATGCCAAGCTGGTTGCCTTGATTGGTGCAATTGCAATGATTGCTCTTATGGTTTCATATTTTGTACCACTGCTGACATTGCTGGTATTTGCACTGGCTCTGGTAGGGAGTGCCGGATTATTCTTGCTCAAACCGACATTGCTGGAGCAAGGCATTGCTTTGCTGGTCGCAATCAGCGCGCCGACCATCGCGATGGTACTGGCGGTTCGGACAGTGAACTATCAGCAACAGCGTCAGCCAGACGCGCCTGCGAGTCGTCGTTTAGCGCAAACGTTATTTTTATATGTAAGAACATCGATTCTGTCGTTCCTAGCCGTGCCTTTTGTCATCGCTTTGCTGAACAGCATTACGTACAGTCTGGTGATTAACCAGTTCCGAGGCGTGAGTCTGTTACACTTTGCACCGATGGCGCTGGTGGCGATATATATTGTGTTTTACCGGGGTTCGGGTTCGTTCTCCATTAAGCAAGTCAAAGAACTGTTGCGTACACCGATTAACGTATTGATGGTTGTATTGGCACTTGTTGCTGCCGTTGTTGGATACTATTATTTGAGCCGTACAGGCAACTCGGGTTCGGTTACTCCGTTCGAGATGTTCCTGCGTACAACGCTGGAAGACACATTCGGCGTACGGCCAAGGTTTAAAGAATTTATGCTGGGACACCCGCTGTTTATTGTTGGCGTGTTCGCCGCTTTAAAATATCGTAAAGTCATCTTTGTGCTCATTATTGCAGCAATTGGACAATTGTCCATGGTGGATACGTTCGCGCATATCCATACGCCTGCTGTGTTGTCACTCATTCGTGGAGTGATGGGATTGGGACTTGGCTTAATCTTCGGTATCGTTGCTGTGGGTGTGTGGCAAGTAGCGGAAGGATGTTGGAAAAAATGGTCACCACTTCTCAAAAGTTAGTCATCTCGGGATATTACGGATTCCGCAACAGCGGAGACGAAGCAGTGCTGAAGTCGATTTTGACGGCATTGGAAGAGGAGAGCCAACGGTCGAACATCACAATTGAACCGATTGTGCTCTCCGGTGACCCGGAGTCGACCACTTCAATGTACGGAGTACGTTCAGTACATCGGATGAAGTTGAAGGACGTTCGTGAAGCGATCAAGGAAAGTGACGGATTAATCAGCGGGGGTGGAAGTCTGTTGCAGGATGCAACCGGACTGAAATCCATCCCCTACTATCTGGGTGTCATCAAACTGGCCCAATGGTTGAAGAAGCCAACATTTATCTATGCGCAGGGCATTGGGCCTGTAAATCGCAAAATTTTCAATCCGATGATTCGCTCGGTCTTCAAGGCCTGCAAATATGTATCTGTTCGGGATGAACAATCTGCGGATTATCTGCGAGGACTGGGGTTGCAGTGGAATCAGATTCATGTCGTTCCCGACCCGGTGATGGGCTTGCCTTTGCCAGAACTGAAATCTCCAGAACCATCATCTAATGCTCAGGAGATCACAGTGGGTGATCAAGCTGTTGATCTTAATGCAGGGGATGTAATTGCAGATAAAACAAGCGTTCATACGAAGCTCCCGGTTGTCGGTGTATCCGTACGTTTCTGGGAGTCAGATCGTAAAGAACTTACAGCGATTGCTGCTGGACTCAAGAAGCTCTGCTCCAAAAAAGCCGTTCACTTGCGCTTTATGCCATTTCACTTACCGATTGATGAGCAGGCTTCACGTTTTGTCATGGAAATGCTCGGTGATTTGGGTAACAAGGGTAGCGAAGTAAGTATTACCAAGGATCTCACTGATCCGCAGCTGATGCTGCAGGAAGTCAGCAATTGTGATGTCGTTATCGGCATGCGTCTGCACAGTCTGATCTATGCAACATCACAGTATGTTCCACCCGTTGGTATCTCGTATGATCCGAAGATCGATCAGTTCATGCTGCGTCTGGATAGTGAAACCGTGGGCAGTACGGATGCGCTGGATGGGGATAAACTGGCGAAGACGGTGGCTAACCTGTTGGATCAGCGTTCACAGTGGCTGAAGGAACATGAAGAAAGCATTACTGAATTGAAGCAGGAAGCCAGAGTGCCTGCACAGCAAATTATTAACTATTTAGGCCGCAAAGGGTGAATTAAAATGAATCAGACCGGACCGATACCTACCGTTTCGATCTATGGCATTCCTTTTTCCAAACTAACGATGAAAGAAACGGTGGAGGTTTTACGCGAAGCAGTGCTCACGAAGAAGCCGCACCAGGTTATCACAGCCAATCCCATCATGGTCATGGCAGCGCTGGAGAATCCGGCGATGATGAAGGTTATGCAGTCTGCGGAAATGATTGTTCCCGATGGAACAGGTGTGGTATGGGCTGCCAATTATTGTGGAGAGCCTGTGGCAGAGCGGGTGCCTGGATTTGAGCTTTTACATGAATTGCTACGTGTTGGAGAAAACTATCGGTGGGGCGTTTATCTGCTCGGCTCTACACCTGAGGTGATTCAAGAAACAGCAGTTCGGTTACAAGAGCAATATCCGGCGATTCGAATTGTGGGCTATCGTGACGGTTATTTTGGTCCGGCTGAGGATGAGCAGGTGGTTGCCTCCATTCGTGAAGCTGCACCTGATCTGCTGTTCGTTGCACGTGGGGCAGACACACAGGAACCGTGGATTCACAAGTACAAAGATGTACTTCAGGTTCCCGTAACCATGGGGGTTGGAGGCAGTTTTGATGTGATTTCGGGTAAAACCAAACGTGCACCGAAACTGTTTCAAAAGTTAAGACTGGAATGGTTTTACCGTCTGCTTCGCGAACCTAGTCGGGCTGGCCGAATGCTTGCGCTTCCGAAATTTGCTGTCAAAGTGATGCGGGACAAAGAAAACGTGACTAAAGTCCGTTAAAATTAGGCTTTTACGAGTAATATGAACGTTTTTGCTAAAAATTGAGGTTGGCATTTCACCTGTGATCAGCGTATAATTCGTTCTGGATTACATGTGTCGTGCTGCTTGAATTAAAAGGTTACACTGAGCAACTACGATAGCAAGGCAACCTTCCGATCGCTGTTATCCCCAGATTTCTTTTATTACCCTCTTATAAGGGTGAAATCCGGTGATAGCGTATGCTTTCGAAGTAGCTTTCTTTCAGAAAGCTTTCAGGCGAACGCTTCGCTTCTTTAGGCTTTCCTTGCTCTCTTCGTTATCGTGTAACAAGTATTCAAAAATAACTAACAAAACATTTTTATATATAAAAAGAGATCAGGGGATTTATAATTTCGTACAGGTATTATAATTGGGGGTCGAATGTTCATATGGTAGCGATCTTTATCATTGGATTTATCGTGTCAATGGGACTGGCTCTTGCCCTGACACCGCTTGTCAAAAAGTTCGCAGTCAAAATTGGGGCGATGGATACGCCAAATGCACGTAAAGTGCACACTCGGATTATGCCTCGTCTTGGTGGTTTAGGAATTTTCCTGGCCTTTATCATTACGGTTGCTGCACTGCTTCCTTTTGTGTCTTCTTGGTTTACAACAAGAGATATGAGCTTTGTCAGTGCCTTTCTGATCGGTGGAACGATCATTGTGCTGATTGGCGCATTGGATGATCGGTTTGAACTGTCAGCCAAAGTGAAGCTGCTCGGACAAATTGTTGCTGCTGCTGTCGTCGTGTTCGGATTCAATATCCGTGTAGACTTTGTCAATATTCCTTTTCAGGATTCCTATTCCTCACTGGAAGCTTGGGTGTCCATTCCGCTGACGATCCTCTGGATTGTTGGGGTCACGAATGCGATTAACCTGATTGATGGTCTGGATGGTCTGGCTGCCGGTGTATCCGGTATTGCCATTGGTACCATTGCCGTGATGTCCTTCCTGATGGGTAATATGATGATTGCTTTGATGTGTCTTGTGCTGCTGGGTAGTATTATCGGATTCCTGTTCTTTAACTTCCATCCGGCCAAGATCTTCATGGGAGATACGGGATCGCTATTCCTTGGGTTCTCTCTGGCGATGTTGTCCATGCTCGGATTCAAACAAATTGCGGTCGTGTCCTTCATTACACCGTTGATCATTATCGGCGTGCCGCTCTCGGATACCTTCTTCGCGATCATTCGTCGTGCGGTACAACGGAAACCGATTTTCTCACCGGATAAAGGTCACTTGCATCACTGCTTGCGTGAACTTGGATTTAGTCACCGTCAGACGGTGCTGATCATCTACGGAATTGCCGCATTCTTCGGTGTACTGGCGATTATCCAATCTTCCGCTGCGATGTTCGAAGCCAACTGGGTAACGTTCGTTGTAATCTGTATCATGATGTTCTTCCTTCAGGTCGGAGCAGAAGTCATCGGACTTGTAAGCAAAACCAGAAGACCGGTTATTAACTTCCTGATGCGCATGCGTGTGAAGCTAAACCCGGAGACTCGTTCGAAATCCTAAATAGAAACATTCGTATACTGATATTATTGAATATTCTTTCAGGCCCAAACCTTGTCCCTCGTGGACAAGGTTTTTTGTTTATTTTGCTGTTTTTACTAAATAATTGGAACCTAATGGCCGATATATAACGGTAACTGACTTAAAAAGAGGAGAGATGATTGCATGCAGCGTACGAAGAAGCCAATGATATGGCTGATGATGGTGGCACTGGTTGTATCTCTAATACCAGCAGGCCTTGCACCAGTCGCATCGGCGGCGGACAAACTGACAAGTTATTTCACCCCGGATGTTTCCGCACTGAGAAACACGGTTGATTTGACATTGACGGCTGGGGTAAATCAAATAACGAGAGATAAAGTATATAAAGTAACAGATGCACAGCAAGCAATTAGCGGCACGTATACAAAAGTAACCGGATCGACATTGGGTGCTAATATCCAATTGCTAAACTGGGATCAAAGCACGAATCGCTGGGTAGAGGACGCTACACGTGTCGCTCCAGCAGTAGTAACATTGGACCCGGACAGACCGGATAACCGTTTCAAAGCAAATGTTACTTTATACCCGGGTATGAACCGCATTACATTTACGGGTGCACAAGGACAGAATGAACGTTCCGAAACGTTCTATATCCTCTTTGACCAAGTACCTTATGTTGAGAAGCTGCAGGTGCTTGGCGGTTCAGACAATCTGGATCTCAATGAAGGAACACAAATTGTAGTGAACAAGGATGAAATTACGCTTCAAGGTAAAGCCATGAATGCCACGAAAGGAACGGTATCGGTAAATAGTGGCCAAGCTTTGTCAACACAACTTTTACAAGATGGTACATTCTTCTCACCGCAACTTAAGCTGAAACCAGGCGTGAATGATCTGAAACTGGTTATACAGAATGGTTCAGATACACTTACCTTTAATTATTCTTTGTTTTATTATGATGAAAAAAATCCGGTAGTGAAGCTCGACCTGCTTGATTCGAGTGGGAATGCGCAGAGTTTGCTTGGTGTGGAGCCTGTCTTTACAGAAGACACGGACAAGACCAAGGTACATGTGCAAATGTTGATTCCTTATGATGAAGTAAACAAAAACAAATTCAGTGAAGGCGCTGAGATCATTGTAGACAACAACACAACGAAAGAGACGCCTACCTTCACTGAAGAAGTTTTCATTCCGAGTCTGAAGGATAACACGCCTTCATACTGGCTGGTATCGTTTGATATCAATGCTGTGAATTTTAACAAGGATACTAATGGTGCAGTTTTGGTCGATCAAAATCATACATTATCCGTAACGTACGGAACGAAGACAATAAGCAAGCGGATGGACTTTCAATATATGAAGGGACAGACGGTTATTACTGACTTGAAGTATCTCAAAGGTTACAGTGGAAGTGGTACAACCAATCTTCCGACGGGCGAGCCCTTGAACGGCGCGAAAGTGGATTCTGGTGATTTTTACGTCATGGTAAATACGAATGGTAAGCCAGCTAATCCTACGACGGGATTGAAAGCAAATTATCTCCCTTTGGGAACAAGCCCAATCACGCTTCAATATGTAGCAACGGTGTCTGATACCAGCTATATCTTCAAAGTAGTTGGATTGAAGAATGGTAACCAGACAGTTCGGTTCAACTACGATGGATCTACAGCTTATAAGGATGTCACAATCTCCTATGCTTCCAAGAACTTTATTTACGTTGAGAACCTCACAGATGGTCAAACGTACAATGTAAATTCGGGAAGCGGAAATACGCTTGCTGTCAAAGGGCAGTACATTGACTTCGATGATACGATCAACAGCAGCTTTTTTGTAGCAGAAGTGTTTGCTAATGGTGTGAAAGTGAGATCAACGAATACTTCAGAAAGCTTAGATCCTGCCTGGTTGAATAAAACCACTGGAGCATTTAATCTCAATCTCAATATTTCTTTGAAAGACGGTCCTTTGGTCTTCGGGGAAAACCGTATTATCTTGACGGGAACGGGTAAAGATGAGAAAGGTCAGGCCCGTGAAATTCGAAAAGAATTACGGATTTATATTGTGGATAACAATGTATCTACCATTGCTAATTTCCAACCGGCTGTGGGGAAAGATCGTCCAAGCTTCCCCCCGAAAGAATATAGTGCCGATAACCCGCAGCTGGCACAGATCTTCAATCTGACTCCTGAGTTTACTTATAATGATAATAAGTATACGACCAGCTTGAAAAACTATGATGTGGTTCTGCGTGGTAGCGGTGCAGTCAAGATGAATCTTAATATGGGAACCAAAAATATTCTGTCGGTTGACTTGCCGGTTAACTCGGTAGACAACGCAACAGTTACATTCGCTGGTGATCGTTACACTTATGATTTTGCCGGTAATCAAAAAGACTTTATTATGCGTATTCAGGATCTCGTTGCAGATGCACCCGGTACTTATGTGTACACGCTGGAATTAATCAATGAGACCGGAGCCAAAACATCGCAAAAACTGGAAATAGTAAGAGAAGTGAGTGCATATCGCATTCTTTCTCCACAACCAACGGTGGGTAAGCAGATTGTAGTGAACAAAAACTTTGTTCATTTTGACATTGAAGCTGAGGGAGCGACAGCAGTTCTCATCGGTAAAGACCCTGCTGTGAAACGTACAGATCTGGGAAATAACCGTTTTGTATATGACTATGTAGGATTGAAGCAGGACAAAGAAAACAAGATCAAAATTACAATCACACGTGCAGGTACAAGCAATACAGATACCATTGAAATATTCTATACAAGTACTGTAGGTGTGGATGCTCAGTATATGGCTCCGAAGGTAGCAACCAAATATAACGTCTTCAATAAGGGGTTACAACTCAGTTTCCCGAAAGGGACTGTCATGCAAAGCACCAACACAAGAGGCATTACAAAGTATTATCCGGATACGAAGCTGCTGTTTGGTATCGCGGACCCGACTACGGGAATTGTGGAACGACGTAATGACTATGGTAACGTAATTGGTTTCCCTGGAACGGGTGAAAATAGTGGTGCACCGGCGTGGAGCATTCCGGATGAGTATCTGCTTAACTTTGGGTCGACGAGTGCGTCAAGCAACTTCGGTCCAGTCTCACAGATCTTCTGGATTAATGGAGGTTTGGGTGAAGCCGGGGATCTGGGTGCAGCAACGTATGCGGCTCCAACGAATGGACTTGCTCCATACTCCGTAGAAGGATTGTTTGGTAATCCTCAGACACCGGCAGAACGCAAAATTACACCATCAAAGCGGGGAAGTCTGACATTGTCGTTTGATCCTAATGTGGTAGACGAAGCTGGTTCCACGATTACAGTATATCGCTATACGTCTAATCGCCAGTGGGAAAATATTGGTGGCGAGGTCGATACCAAAGCGCATACGGTCACTGTGCCGTTTGATGAATTCGGCTATTACAAAGTAATGAAATTAAGCCGCAGTTATAATGATATAACGAATCACAATTGGGCTCGTAATATTCTGAATGGTCTCTATTCCAAAGGCTTTATGAACAACTTGCGTTTCGAGCAATTTGGTACAGATGATCAGACGACAAGAGGCGAATTTGCTACCTTGCTGGTTAAAGGCCTTAATCTGCCAATTAACTCGGATAACAATCGTACATTCGTGGATCTTGTGCCAGGTGCACGTTCTGCAACGTGGGATTATGACCGTATTGAGACAGCAGCAAGAGCGGGTATCGTAACAGGTTTGACTGACGGGGTGTTTGGACCGGATCAACCGCTGACACGTGAACAAGCGGCGGTCATGATAGCACGTGCTCTGAAGTTAAAACTGGCAAATAATGATAGCAAGCTTGATGCTTCACTCGCCAAGGCCTTTATGGATTCGGGCAGTATTGAGAAGTATGCAGGTCCATCCATTATGGCTGTATCCAAGGCGAAAATTATGGAAGGTGCCGCTGTTACGGTTCCGGGCCAGAAAAAGCCGCAGTATAACTTCAATCCGAAAGGTAACTTAACTCGGGCAGAAGCAGGCAAAATTGCTGTGGAACTGCTCAAGAAAAGCACTAAAGTATTCCCTAAAAACTTGAGCTAATTCATGTAAGATCATCTATGCATTATTGGAAGGACCTGTCCCTTGTGCGAAAGGGCAGGTCTTTTTAACTGAAAAACAACTGTTAAAGAACACTTTTATAATAGAAGAAATAAGTTTTTTACCAGTAACTATTTTTGTAATTTGCTAGAGATTAAGATACAATAACGATAAATACACAATGATCTAGAGGGTGAAGTTAGCTAATGAAACCGATTTATTCGAAGGCCCAGCTGGGCTACATGAAGGCAAAGACACAGTTCGAGAAGCAGGCAGTCATTCTGGAGAAGAAGATAGAAGATACACGTAAAACACAGGAAGTTTCCCAAGAAGTGATGGAAGGGCTCGTACAGGCAACTGGCTTCCATGATGCGTATAACAATTTGGTTCTGGCTGAGAATGACTTGATTGAATGGTCTCACACCACGATGAAGCATGAAAAGACATACCGGGAAAATAGACAACCGATTGACGACATGTATCTGAGATTGAACAGTGATCCAAATATGCGTGCTCAAATTATTGATCTTGCGATGAAAATTCGCTAAGTTATATAGCGAGAACTCGACATGAAGGCATTCCATAGGGAATGCCTTTTATTTTTTAGTTTTAGAGGAATTTGTCGCTTCATGTAGGTAATAAGTGGGTACTAATTAAACGTCCACAACGATCCAGACACAGAATAATTTCATCTACGCTGCTGTAATGCCACTGATTTAAAGGTTTTGGGCGTCTTAAATACCCGCACCGTATCAATACATAAATAAGTTCAAAACTTTTTTTGAAGAATCCGCAACTTTTTGAAATCTGCTGCGTTTAAGATGTAGAGTCAAAAACATTGGGCCTCTTACCAAGAATGACCTCGTGAAGAATCTTGTCTATTTATTAGAAAAAATTTCTTTACGGCGAGAGTAACCCATTGTATAATACGTTAGGTAGGATTAGGAAACTACTCTATTTTCGTATGGTTCTATTATTATGCTTGTTTACAAGTTTCTGTGATATGCTCACAGACATCATTTATATTAACTTGCTCAGGACTCTGGAAAGGGGGTGCAACAATATATGAGGAACACGAGCGAAACTATTAAAGAAAATTCCCATGTTATGAACGCCCAAGGAGGAGAAAAAAAGGTTATGAAGAAAATTTTATCCGTAGCATTGTCTACAGCAATGGCATTCTCGATGTTTGCATCTGTAGCATTCGGTGATACAGCAGTTTCACCACAACAACAGTTTGATGCATTGAAAGCAAAAGGTGTTTTCACTGGTTATCCAGATGGAACAGCTGGTTTGGACAAAGAGATGACTCGCGCTGAGTTCGCAAAAGTTATCACTAAATTGCTTGGTCTGAAAGAAATTACTGGTGTTTATTCTTACAAGGATAAAAACTACAATGCTAAAAACTGGGCTGCTCCTTACATTGAAGCAGTAACAGCTGCAGGCATCATGGAAGGTAAAAACGTTGAGAAGAAAATCTTCGACTTCAACGGTAAAGTAACTATCGAAGAAATGGCGAAAGTTCTGACAATCGCTTTGGATCTCGAAGTTCCAACTGAAACTAATAACTCAGCAACAGCTTGGGCTAAAGGTTATGTTCAAGCGGCAATCAACGCTGGTCTGCTTGATTCCAAATTGAACTTCCAATCCAATGCTTCCCGTCAATTGCTTGTAGGCGCTGCTTATGCAATTGATCAAGAGCAAAGCTTGAAAGTTGCTTCTTACGAAGTAACTGAAGCTGGTAAAGTTGTTACTTTCAAAATGAGCGATGGCGAGTCCGTTAAAGTGACTTTGGATAAAGCTCTGGAAGCTAACAAAGAAACTGAAGTGAAATTCACTTACAAAGAGAAAAACTTCACTGAAAAAGTTACTTATAAAACTACTGTAGCTCAAGCTGTAGCTTCCGTATCTGCTACAAACTTGAAAGAAATCACAGTTAAGTTTGATGGTACTGTAGATCCTAACTCTGCTGAAAGCACTAATAACTATGTTGTTAGCGGATTGACTTTCAAAAGCGCTACATTGTCTGATGACAAAACTACTGTAACTTTGTTGGTATCTGAAGGTAACACTTCTTTGACTAACCAAAGATCCACTAGTCTTCAAATCAACAATGTTAAAAATGCTGATGCAACCAAAACTTTCACACAAAAAGTAGAGTTTACTCCACTTGATGTTGCAGTTCCAGAAGTAAAAGAAGTTAAAGCTTTGGGAACAAAAGCTTTCAAAGTAGTTTTCAGTGAGCCAGTTAAACCTGAAACTGTAAATGCAACTTCTTTCCGTGTAGATAACAACGTGATTGCAGCTTCTGTAAAATACGTTTATCCTAACACTGCAATTGTAACTACAGATCTGACTGCTGGTGAGCACACATTGCGTGTGAGCGGCGTACAAGACTACTCTGGTCTGGCTATCGTTCCAGTAGAAAGCAAATTCACTGCAACTGAAGATACAGCTGCTCCTAAAGTTGTTGGTGTTAAATCCAACGACTTGAAAGAAGTAACTGTTGAGTTCGACGAAACAGTGAAAAGCGTTGCAAGTGCATATGCTAACACTACAGGCAACACTGCACAATCCATTGAAATTAACGACAACAAAGTTACATTGAAATTCAACAATCCGTTGAATGTATCGGAGAACACAGTTTATCTGACTGCGGTATCTGACTACAGCAATAACTCTGCTTCTGTTGATGCAAAAGTAACTCCAACTTTGGATACAGTTCGTCCAGCAGTTGTAGATACTAAGTTCAAAATGGAAAACGGAAACTATATCGCTGAAATTCAATTCAGCAAATCCTTGAAAGTAGATTCTGCAGAAAATGCAGAAAACTATGTTCTGAAAAATGCAGAAGGTAAAGTCGTAACTGATTCTGGTTTAACTTCCAAAGGTTACCCTGTAATCAAACCAGTTTATACTGATAATAATAAAACTGTTAAAGTTAATCTGGGAAGCAGCTTGAAATCTGATGCAACTTATACTTTGACTGTATCTGGTATTATTGATACTGCGTATATCGGAAACGTATTGTTGCCTTACACTGCTACGCTGAACGCTAACACTGCTCAAAACGGTAGTGTAACACGTGTATGGACTGATCTTACAGCAGAGCAACTTAATGGTACAACGCAACCTAGATATGTGTACATTCAATTCAACAAAACATTAGCTACATCAGGTGATGGAAATGCTCTGGATGCAGCTAAGTATATGGTAACTTTGAATGGCACACCTTATCAAATTGCTAAAGAGAACAATGATATTACATTGATTTCTACAAATACAGTACGTATTGCTGTAACAAGCGAGAGCATTCCTACCGTTTCTTGGAAAAATGCTAAAGTTTCTGCAAGCTACATCAAAGATTCTGAAGGTAAATACTTCAACTCTTCGAACTATTCCGTTGGAAACAATGTGAACAATTCCCAAGTTGAAGCTGCTACTGATGATGTGTATGCTACAAGCCGTAACGAAGTTAAGGTTAAATTTAACACAGCATTGTCCAACGTTAATTTGAGTGACTTTGATTTGAATGGCGTTCGTCCAACAAGCTACACACTGGCTGATTCTAACAAAACCGTTATCTTGAAATTTGCAGAAAATACTATCGCAAACGATGTTAAAGGTGTTAAATTGTCTGCAACTAACCCAAGCACTCAAGACAGCTTCGGTAACAAACTTGCTGCATTTACTAATGCAGAAGTGAAAGATGGTATTACACCAACTGTTACTTTGAAAGATATCGTTAAAGATGGTGCTACTGTTACAGTAACTGTTTATGCATCTGAGGATATTAAGGCAGATCTTGTCAACTACAAACAAGACTACATTAATGGACTCTTCAGCATTGATGCAGGTACTGGTGTGACAATTAAAGATGTTGTTGCTCTTGTCGGAACTGATAAGAGAACTATCACTATTACAGCAAATGTAACTGCTGGTGACACAACTGGTAAAGTTACAACTGTGAAATTTGATGGTGCTAAAAACAAAGCAGCAAAAGCTATTACGGATGAAAGTACTAATGCATTGGATGAGTTTTCTTTCGGGAAACAACTGACTAATTAATATCTTTTTTCTGAAGCAGCCTTGCATCTTTATAGATGCAAGGCTGCTTTTTTGTTATGTTCTTATTCAAGAAATATTAAATATCATTAAAAGTTACCTCTTTGAAACTTCCTGCTCCTAAAAAACGTCTATAATATAGCATAATGGAAATCTATGTATGGAGGTTTCAAGTGAAGAATAAATTGACGAAAGTTATTATTACTGGTGCTTTATTGGGGATTACGCAAAGTGTATGGGGCGGCTACGTGACCACTGTGGATGCTGCTGTGGCTTCAAAATCTTCAAGTACGGAGCAAACGAAGAAAATGGTTGTAAAAACTTTGACTAATGTCCCAGCCGTTAAGCTATCAAACAAAAGCAGTGTTAGAATCACCGATGTTAATGTATTGACACAAGATGAAGGAAAACTGATTACCTATACCCTAACGTATACTAACAATGATAAGAAAAGCTTGCAGCTGGTTGATTACTGGACAAAGGTGCGCAGCAAGGGAGGAACAACCTATAATTCCAAATTGCTGGCTCAGGATGCAGAGAAAAAAAGTGTCGCCGGGGGCTCTACACTCTCGGTTACATATGTGACTACCGTAGGTAAAAACGTGCAGTTAAGCAATCTTAATTTTGAAATTGTAAAATGGGACTTCAGCAAACCGAACTATGAAAGTATTCTGGGGAAAATCAATATTCCAGCAGCGTATACGGTGGCTACTCCTGTAAATACACCTAAAAAGGTGCGAATTAATGATATCCCGGTAAAGGTCAAGGTTCAAAGTCTTCAGACATTTTCTGCATCAGACAAATCTAATTATGTAAGTGTGAAAATTAATTTGCATAATGTGGGATTTAAAGGCTTGGAGAACCCCGGTGTGAAATGGGTTCTTATCACAAAAGGTGGAAGCAGCTACCCGCTTACCCTGAATGCTAACGATGCAACGTATAGCTTACAGCCTCAAGAGTCCAAGAGCATCAATTATATAACGACTGTTCCCAAGAAGGTGAAGCTGGACGGGGCTGAGCTTATCATGGTGCAAGAAAATGAAGCAGAGAAATCAGTCATTCCGCTGGCCACCATGCAAATGCCAAAATCAACTTCATTGCAGAATACAGAAATTAAGGCAGGAAAGTCCCATACGATCACGCTTGAGGATAACAAAGGAAAGATGGTTACAAGTGTAGGAGAGGTCAGTGTTAGTCAGACCCACGGCAATAACTATTATACTGTCAACTTTAAAATTAAAAATACGGGTTCACGGGAAGTTACTGTTCCTAAGTATGAATTCTCGGTTCAAAACAAAAAAGGAAAAGATTTCCCGTTAGCTACTAAGGCACTGGATAGTCTCAAATTAAAGCCGGATGAAGAACGTTTAATACGTTTGACATTTAGTTTGCCTTACGATGAAGCCGAAGGAACAATGAAATTGGTTATGAACACGCCAAAGGCTGAGGGCGCTGAGGGCACGGTGGACAAAGAAATTAAGTTTTCGTATCCGGCAGGGATTTATGTTTTGCCTAAAGCAAACTCGATGCAACAATCTATTGGAACGGAGAGTACTCTGCAACTACAGAATGGAACATTGGGTGTGACGTGGAACTCGATTCAACGCTTGCCTTGGGAGAACTCGGATGTCTTGTCAGCAAGGGTGACTTTGCGTAATATTTCCACTAATACACTTAAGCTTCCTGATCTAAAAGGAATGTTGTCCATTGACTCGGCGGATATTTCGGATACGAAATTAATGATTAGCCAAAATTCAGCCTTACTTGGGCCTGGAAATTCGGTGGATATTCACTTGTTGACTTCTCTTCCTAGTGACCTGGGCGTGGCTCAACTGCAAGTAGCGTTATCTGAGGTTGTGGGCGAGAATTCATCTGAGTTGATTCGTCTTACTCACATTGGAGAACTTCCAGCATTACCACAAGTGGAGTTGGGAACTAATTATGTATTAAATAAGCCTGGAAAGAGATCTGAAATCAAAGTAAAAAGAACTCTCGTTTATCCGGGAACATCTTCCGACATCGTATATACCGAGCTACAGGTGAAAAATGTGGAAAATCGCCAAATTGATCTGGCCCAATTAACGGGATATTACGAATCCAAAAACGGGCAGTACTACAAAACGACCGTTAAACAAATTGATTATCCCGCAGGTCCTGGAAACTCGGCTTTGGTGACCATGTGGTCCAAAATCCCGAGAAATACGGTTGTATCAGATATGAGGCTGTTAATCGGCGAAACTGTGGGAGGAGAAAGCACAGGCAAAGAAGGAGCAGTGGCTGCTGGTACGGGATATGTGGATGCAGCTTCCTATGAACTCAAACCTGATCAAGAGTCTACATTGACAACAATTAAAAATGTGGATATTTATCCTTTTACCATTCAAACGAGAGACTTCAAAGCATCTCTTAGCGGTGGCTCTACGGTCAACCTCGCATGGAATTACGACGCCTCCCGGAATAATGAGTTGAATTTGCCAGAGAATGGTCATAAGCTTATTGTACAAATTATTGAGCCTACGGGAAAAGTGTTTGATAAAGAAATTGTTTTGGACAAAGATCTTAAAGAAGGTAATAATCAATTCTTAAATTGGACGATCCAAGATGTAGTATTTGATGATCGCCGCAGTGGGGCTTATACCATCGCCATTTATGATGAATTCCAGGGACAACGGATCAAGCTTGCTACACAAGCGATGGGATTTGTGCCTGCGGTTGGGAATCTACCGGATGATGGAAATAGTCCCTCACCGGAGTCGTTGTAGAATCTTTCTATTAAAGATATGATAGACCAAGAGAATAAATATCTTTGGATAGTCTGATAGAAAGGAAGGTATTACATGAAACCTTATATGAAAATCTCAATGGCAGCGCTGGCAATCGGTGTTGGCGTATGGGTTGGGTCCGTATACAGCAACACCGCGATAGGTGCGGGTACAAGCCAGCCAGGAACAGCGGATGATCCGGTAGTAACGAAGAGTTATGTAGACCAGCAAATTCAACAAGCTTTGGGTGGTAAAATTCCCACAGGAAGTGGTAACACGAATAGTGGAGGCAACAACAATGCAGGGGCGGGTAATACATCAGGGAACAACAACGGCTCTACAGGAACAGGAAGCACAGGTGGTGATACAACACTTCCACCAGTAGTATCTGGTGCGACAGATGCTGTTGAGATCGTAACGGTGAAGCCGGGTCAGCAGCTGATCGGTAAGTCTGGCGCGGAGTTCATCGTGCGCAGCGGCAAAGCTGTGATCGTCAGTGAAGGTACGAATGGGGTAGCTGATCTGACGGACGGGATTGACCTGACGAATGGGCAGGCGGCGCCGACCAATCACCTGCTTTCTTTTCCACGAGATGGACGGGGTATAACGGTGTTGGATGGTAACAAGTACAGCCTGACAGTGATGGTGCGTGGTGGATATTCTCTGAAATAGAATGTGCATCTGTCCAAGAAATTATTCGGTTGTCATTCATTTTATTTGCGCAGATTAACCAGTTCTAACAAACATTAATACGGCTAGCCAGCCTTGTTCCTGCTCACTCTATAACTGTAGACAACCAATAATCGGAGGTGCAGGAATCATGGCTAGAAGCAACCGCAAAGTGGTGCCGGAAAGTCGTCAAATGCTGGATCAGATGAAGTATGAAATTGCTGCCGAATTTGGGCTGAATGTGGGATATGGTGGCAGAGGCCTTGCTGGTGCAGATACCGAATTTGGTTCTGAACTGGGAGCTGTGAGTGATCACTCCTATGGCCATTATAAAGGCTGGGGCCACCTGACTTCCCGTGAGAATGGATCGGTTGGTGGAGAGATTACGAAAAGGCTGATTCGTCAGGCAGAGCAGCACTTATAGGGTATTTTCCTTATTCCAATTCGTTTGACACGTCTTGACAAATACGTTAAGATGGCAGTTGAGGTACGCAACCTTTTCCACTAGGGAAAGGTTGATTTTTTGTTGAGGCCATTACCTGAAAAATCCTTATCTTCGTAACTGCGGACCCGCGTCCTTATTCCGCCCGGAAAGCTTTCGAGGGTACAGTGAACGAATCACCGTAAATGTTTTGTTCGGGCAATCGCCATACTACTGGTTATGGGAGGTTGAAACTTCAATGTCTATTAAAGGCCGGCATCTATTCACATCGGAGTCTGTAACTGAAGGACATCCGGATAAAATTTGCGACCAGATCTCGGACGCCGTGTTGGACGCGTTCCTGGCGAATGATCCAAACGCTCGTGTAGCGTGCGAAGTTTCCGTTGCTACAGGCCTTGTGCTTGTCATCGGTGAGATTAGTTCAGCGTCTGAATACGTGGACATTCCGTCCATTGTTCGTAATACGGTTAAGGAAATCGGGTACACACGTGCCAAATACGGTTTCGACTATAATACTTGTGCAGTCCTGACTTCTCTGAACGAGCAGTCTGCTGACATCGCACAAGGCGTGAACGCAGCTCTGGAGAACCGCGACCCGGAACAAATGGCTCGCGAAACAGAGAACATTGGTGCTGGTGACCAAGGTCTGATGTTTGGTTTTGCAACCAACGAAACACCTGAACTCATGCCTTTGCCAATTGCACTATCCCACCGTATCGCTCGCCGTTTGGCTGAAGTGCGCAAAAACGGTACATTGGAATATCTCCGTCCGGATGGTAAAACACAAGTAACGATTGAATACGATGGGGACAAACCGGTTCGTGTCGATACGATTGTAGTTTCCACTCAGCATGCTGAAGAGACTACGTTGGAGCAAATTCAAAAAGACATCAAAGAATATGTAATCTTGCCTGTTGTTCCAGCTGAATTGCTGGACGAGCAGACTAAATATTTCATCAACCCGACAGGACGTTTCGTTATTGGCGGACCTCAAGGAGATGCAGGCCTGACTGGACGTAAAATCATCGTGGATACTTACGGCGGTTATGCACGTCACGGCGGTGGCGCGTTCTCCGGTAAAGATCCGACAAAAGTAGACCGTTCCGCAGCTTATGCGGCTCGTTATGTAGCGAAAAACCTCGTTGCTGCTGGTCTTGCAGACAAAGTGGAAATCCAGCTCGCTTACGCGATTGGTGTAGCCAACCCCGTATCGATCAACGTGGATACATACGGCACAGGCAAAGTCAGCGAAGAGAAATTGGTTGAACTTGTACGTAACAACTTCGATCTTCGTCCGGCTGGCATCATCCGCATGCTGGATCTGCGTCGTCCAATCTACAAACAAACGGCAGCTTACGGTCACTTTGGCCGTACAGATCTGGATGTACCTTGGGAACAAGTGGACAAAGCAGACGTTTTGAAAGAGCAAGCGGGTCTGTAAGTAAGTTTAAGATACGAATAGATTCAAGCCCTTGGTTCCGATAAGGAATCAGGGGCTTTTTTACATACATAAGTAATTGGGTTGAGAGAATCTACCGAACTAATTAATATTCCTTTTAATCCCTTTTGACTAAATAAAATGTCTGTTATAACCGACATACATAATGAGGTCTGTACATTAGACAGGAGAAGAAATATAAGTTGAGGGGGACGAATTGGTGAGTTTGAAACGAATGGCCAAGAAGAGTACAATTGGGCTTTTAATCGTAATATTTACCGCCCAAAGTTGGCTGACGGGCCTGCTTGGAGTGGAAAACACTGTTTATGCGGCAGATGACTTAACTACGCTGGGAGTCACGGCAACGTTACCTGTAGCAGGAGAGAAAAATGTGAATGGAAGCACCCCATTGGAGATCGAATTTGGCCAACCTGTTCGAAAAGCAGCGGGGACTACCAGTGGATACATATCAATAAAACGTGTGTCAGATGATACGGAGGTTATTCCACCTATCTTAGTGGACCCAACGGAATCAAGTAATATTAGCATTACACCAGATGACGCCAGTGTTCCGGATGTAGGGAGAAAAGTGACGATTAATCATGCACCTCTGCCAGGAGGGACATATTATGTTCAAATCGATAAAAATTCATTTGTATACGCGGATGAGAATAATACAGCTTTCAATGGACTGAGCAAAGAATGGACGTTCCATACACAAGGTGTAGGCACAGCATCATTGGTAGAGAAGGTTCCCGCGAATGCAGCGATGCAGGTATCACCTTCATCTAACATAACAATGACATTTAGTAAAAAGGTTTTTGCAGGTGCTGGGAAACTGCAGATTTTTCAAGGGACTACACTATATGAGGAAATACCTGTGAATGCAGGTTCTCCACGTGTTAATGGTCTGGGGACGAATTCCATTGTGATTGATCCAGAGAAAAACTGGAATAGTAGCAGCACATATTATGTTGTTATGCCAGAAGGTCTTTTAAGGGATGAACTTGGGAACGACACCAGTGGAATTGCAGGAACCGAGTGGGGGTTTGGCGTCATTTCGGATCCTACTGCCCTCACCGTATCATCTGTTTCCCCAACGAACGGTACGACGAATGCACCTTTGACGGGAGAACTAACGGTTACATTTAACAAAGAGCTTGATACCAATTATCCAGGCAATGCGACGTTGAGAAAGGCCAATGGTGGAACCGTAGCCGTAACAACAACCATTAGCAGTTCTAACAACAGACAGCTGCGGATTATTCCGCAGAGCACACTGGAAAGCAATACGAATTATTACGTGGATATCCCCGCAAATGTGTTTAGGGACAAGGCGGGTAACCTGTTCACCGGATTGACAGGTACCAGTACATGGGGCTTTAAGACGCTTAGCAGAGATACTACGGCCCCGGTACTTAAAACAGTCAAGATGTACAGTAACAATACGATTCGTCTTACCTACGATGAAAGTTTGTTCAGCGCGAATCCAGCTTATAGCAGCTTCGCGGTAACAGTAAATGGGGAAGCGCGTAATGTCAGCACTGCATATGTATCAGGAGATAGCGTATATGTCGTACTCGATACAGGTGTAGCTGTAGGGCAGGTTGTCCGGATCGGGTATACGCCTGGATTGCGTCCAATACAGGATAATTCGCTGAACCCGGCAGCTTCGTTTGCAGCACGAGATGTGGAAAATACACTGGACTCGGTCATGTCCAAACCACGGGAAGGTACTGTATATTACAGTACAATTAATCTCTACTACCCGGAGACAGTATATATCAATTCCAGTGATGCGGTGTCACAATTCAGTGTGACTGCAAACCAGTCTTCGGTAGGAATCAACAGTATATCCTTAACTAATAGTTCAATGGTAACATTGAATCTGAGCCGTTCCATTACCGATGGGGAAGTGGTTCGTGTCTCGTATGCACCAGGCTCTTCTCCTGTAAAAGACAGTCGGGGACAAGCTCTTGCGGGATTCAGCGGCTTCTATGTTCGGAATAGCATCGATACCAAGGCGCCTGAATTTCAGAGTGCTGAAATAAGTGGCTCCAAGCTATGGATCCGTTATAACGAGCCACTTAGAACAACCAACAAACCGTTAAAAAGCCAGTATTCTGTCCTTGTAGATGGTAAACCTTTATTTGTAAACGACACGGATATTGAAGATGAAACAGTCACGCTGACTTTGGCTTCAGCCGTAGGCACGAACCAGAATGTAACACTTTCTTATGTCCCTGGAGCATTGCGTCTGACGGACCTAAACGGTAATCCTGCTGGTTATATCAACTTAACCCCTGTAAGCTACACAGCGGGTAATGGTATGGTGAAATCAGCTACATTGCAAGGGGATACAGTGACTATTACCTTTAGAGAATCTCTGCAGTCACAGACTCTGCTTACCCCATCTCAATTTAGTGTACAGTTGGGAGGCTCACAGGTAAGTGTGGTTTCTGCTACAGCGTCTGGAACGACGGTAACTCTGAAGTTAGCCAGTTCAGCAACAAGTGGATCAACGGGAACCGTAAGTTATTCACCAGGAGTGATCCCGCTACGTACGCTTCAGAACGTAATTGTTGAGGCTTTTGGACCGCTATCGTTAAGCCAAACTCAAAGTACGGGTTCTACTACTAACACTGGCAGTTTGAGTGGCAACTTGCCATCCTGGCTAACCGTATCGGACACATCGGCTTTTAACCAGTCCATGTATGTCATGAGCACGGATGCAGCGGCAACAACTTCCGCCCAGTCGCGCAATAGTCGCTCTACCCGTCAGTTTAATGTGGATGCTAGCAAGTTAAATCAGGCATTTCAATATGCAAACTTAAGCAATAATTCAAGTCGCATGGTGGTATTTGAAGTTCCTTCAACAGAAGCATCAGCTTACGTTGGATTCCCTATAGACACGCTGACGGAGATAGCGTCACGTGAGCGCTTTTCATTTATTGGGGTGAAATATGGTGAGCGCCTGTGGTCAGTGCCTTTGTCAGATTTGAATCCTTCCAGTATTGCGCAAAGCGTGAATGCAGGTTCGGGTTCTTCATACTTTTATATTCAACTTGAATCAATTCCTGTAACTGTCTCTGGTACGATGGACGGTATGCTTGCATCCGCCGGAGCACAGAGAGTATCCGAGATTACGGATGTTTATCTATCCGCCTATAATGGCTACAGTGGCCAACGTGCAGAACAACTGGTGAAGAGTTCAATTGCACTCAGATTGCCTTCAACGACAACAGGACCGGCTACAGGTCTGGTCTACATTGATCAAGGTACTTCAGCTCTCGCTAATATTCCTCATCATTTCTCCAATGCAACTGGAGCAGTTATTATAACAGGACAGCTGAAAGGCAATCAGGCTATTGTGGCTGCGTCCCATCCCGTTTCATATCGGGATACTGCTTCACACTGGGCTAAGGACGTCATTGGTGAGTTGTCTGCAAAATGGATTATCAATGGACAAAATGGAACCTTGTATGTTCCTGATCAGCAGATATCACGAGCAGAATTCGCTACTTTAGTGGCAAAAGGGTTGGGATTGCCAGGCGACTATGCTAGTGCACAACAATTTAAAGATGTTCGGTATGGTGATATATCAGGTGCATATATTGGTGCAGCCGCTAAAGCGGGTATTGTCACTGGTAATACGGATGGTACTTTTAAACCGGATAGCCTCGTTACTCGTGAGCAGATGGCCATCATGATGGTTCGGGCTTTGGATTATGCCGGTCAGCCAACTGTTCTTAATACTTCGGCAGCGTCAATGTTATCGAAGTTTAAGGACAGCAACAAAATTCAATCCAAGGATTCTGTTGCTAAAGCGGTTCAGGGAGGCATTATCCAAGGAATGACATCGACGACTTTTGTGCCACAAGGTAATGCAACACGTGCACAAGCAGCGGTAATGTTGAAGCGTGTATTGAATAAATTGGGTTATCTGTAGTTCTAATCAGGAAAAAATCGATTTATCTAATTGAAGCGGAAAGCGATCAGAATAATAAGTCCATCTGATTGTTTTCCGCTTTTTGCTATGTGAGTTAATAGGCAAAATCTATTGATAGAAGATGTTTTTATGATCAGAAAGTTGCTATGTATATTCTTGATTTTGGGACTCTGAGTTTATCCAAGTCATGGGGCATCAGGTGAATTATTCAGTGGAGGATCGAGAGATTACAGCCACTATTGGAGCGTCGACATTCACTTTCCTACCGAATGACGGCTACATTAGTGGATCAGGAGATTATTACGAATTACAAAAACCAGGCATTCAAATCAATGGTAAATTCTATTTACCTATCCGCTATGCCGCCTGGTTAACTAAGCACTCGGTTAATTATGATAAAAAGTCGAATACGGCGTGGATGCTGCAGTATGGGTATGGTCAAGAGAAAGAGATACTTGATTTGATAACAACGTATGATAGAGCTTTTACTGTAAAACTACTTGCTTCAGATCATATACAGAGATCCTATTTGACGGACAGTAAGATTACACTCCCAGAGAGTGAAATTCCGGATCGAATCTATAATGTTGATATAACAAGCATTACATACGAATCTGCGAACCAGGCATTATTGTACGTTA
This sequence comes from Paenibacillus sp. NPDC056933, assembly GCF_042674385.1. NCBI lineage: Bacteria > Bacillati > Bacillota > Bacilli > Caryophanales > Paenibacillaceae > Paenibacillus > Paenibacillus sp. NPDC056933. The sequence continues at coordinate 779,353 of NZ_JBHUQN010000003.1, forward strand.
CTTATATTCATAATAATCAGGTAATAAATGACCAACATGAGGTCGTGTTTCGAATTATAAAGGAGAACAATCAGTGGAAAATACTTCAGGATCGATATCTTTCCCGTAATACTACGCTTCCAGAAGATATCGATAAATCTGTAAGTATAATAAAAGAGAATTTTAATGATGAGCAACAAAGTGTCCTATCTGACTTAAAGACATATTATAGAGCATATAATCAGGAAGATTTTGATTTAACGTATAAGTATACTTCGCCATTTGATATTGAACGAATGAACGCAGATACTGTTGATGAATGGAGAACCTGGGAGCACATTACAAGAGCTTCTTTTGAGTATGGAGACACTACGTATCGTATATCCAATGAACGAGTTGTGTTTCTAGGGGAGAAGCAAGCTGTTGTTCATGCCACCTTGGAATGGAGCTACTTTTCAGAGAAGATAGAGCAGAACCGTTCTATATATGAGGCGCTGATCTACCTCGATTACGCCAATGGGCACTGGAATTATAGTTATGATAATGACATTAGTGCGAACGATGAGGATACCAATCGAACGTTAACCGAGATTCATTTCCCAGAGTTAGATTTAGAATCTGATTAATACGAATATACCGGTATATTCCCATGTACGGATAGTTAACTCCATATGTGGGTTCTTTTTTTGCCAAGAATACCCTCAAAGTTAGCTATTGGCGTAACTTTTTCCACAAAAAGCAGTCTATTAATAGAAGAGTATACTAGAGATCTCGCTATCTGCTGCCACGTGGCAGAGATCGTGATCTCTAAGATTGATATACAAGATGGGAGAGACGTTTCAAACATGTTGGGGAAACAAGGGAAACGGCTGAATGACGTTAAGGGTAATCAGGCAAAGAAATGGGCGATGGTAACACTGGCAGGTGTCATCTGGATTGCTCCGGTTCTGGGAGCGGGACAGCAGGTGTGGTCAGGCACTTCTTGGCAATCGGTAGCTGCTGCGGCATCTACAACGACAAGCAAACTGAGTGAAGAAATTCTGACTTCGGGTGCGAAGTTGATGAAATATAACTATACAACAACACGTTCTGGCGCGAAGGTAAACGTACTGGCAGACGTCATTCAAGTGGATTTGCAAAATCCATATGTGAAGCTGGACGTCATGACAGGCAAGGGTGGCAATCTGAACAGTAAACAAAGCACGGGTAGCATGGCCAAAGAAAACGGTGCAGTAGCTGCCGTGAACGGCGATTATTTCAATGTATCTGGTGAGCTCGCTCCAATTGGTGGACAGGTCTCGGACGGGGTCCTCGTATCCACTCCATCGGAACTGTCGGGCATGTATGCCCTCACTGTAACCAAGGATGGCAAACCGATGATTGATGAGTATTCATTCGATGGCACCGTGAGAGCAGACGATGGTTCAACCTTCCCTTTGCGTGGGATAAATAAAGAGGATTACACGGTCGAATCGAGTTCGGTCAAATACAGTCATGCCAATTCAATGTATATTTATACACCGGCGTGGACATCCACGAAACGGCCGAATGATCCCTCCACAACACCAACCGAGGTACTTGTGCAGAACGGCGTGATTACCCAGATTTCTGATAAAAAGGCGTTGGACATGACGGTGCCAAAGGATGGGTATATTTTGCGCGCGCATGGAACGGCAGCGACCTGGATTATGACCCATCTCACAGTGGGGCAGACGCTGAATGCGGATTACAAACTGAAAGCCAAAACAAGTGGGGAAACCGTTGATCCAAGCAACCTGGAGATGATGATCGGTGGTCACACTATTCTGGTGAATGGCGGCAAGGCGGCTACATTTTCCCGCGATATTGCTGCTTCCGGTATTGGTGGCATTCGTGCGAGAACAGCAGTCGGTTACTCTCAGGATGGTCGGTATGTCTACATCGTTGCAGCGGAGAAAAACAGTAACAGCAGCGGTATGTCGCTGACTGAACTGCAATCCTTCATGACTAGCATTGGTGTATGGAAGGGCATGAACCTGGACGGAGGCGGCTCCACAACGATGGTAACTCGTCCACTCGGCGAGGAGACAGCAGGGCTTACGTTCAACACGGAGTACGGTACAGAGCAGCGTCAGGTCGTAAACACGCTGGGGGTGTTCTCTACGGCACCGGAAGGCAAGCTGAAGGGCTTTGCCGTGAGTGGCAGCCAAACGTTGCTGGTAGGGCAAGAGGGCAAGTACACAGCCAAAGGATATGACACGTACTACAACCCGATTGCGACAGGCGATATCAAGATGACGTGGAAATCCAGCAACAACGGTATCGTGAGTGTAAGCAACGGAACGATCAAAGCCGTGAAGCCAGGCACAGCAACACTGACGGCAACGAGTAACGGCGCTTCATCCTCCATTAAAGTTACCGTACTGGGCGGCAGTGAACTGGCTTCGCTGACAGCAGGATCTGGATTGGGATCGCTCCAGGCGGGCACAACAATTTCAATTCCGGTAACGGCGAAGACGAAAAATGGGCAAAGTGTGACGGTTCCGGCTGACTCGCTGACATGGGAGTTTATCGGTTTCAAGGGTAAAGTAGTTGCTGACCAATTAACCGTATCTTCTGTGGACTCTGGCGCTGAAGTAGGTTATGCAATTGGTCGTTATGACGGATATAGCACGGTAGTTGTTCTCTCCGCTGCAGGAAGTGAAACGATATGGGAGAACTTCGAAAATGTGAGCTATCCGATCAACTTCACGACCAACGCACCAGGTGTAACCGGATCGGCTTCCGTAACAGCAGGAACAGGTGAAAAAGCGGGCTCTAAGGTGTTGCAGCTAAGCTATGACATGACCGCAGGAACAGGTAAAATGTATGCTTATGCCCAATTGAACGGTTCCACCGGCAAAGAGGTATCTGCAACAGCGACATCCATGTCAATTGATGTGATGGGAGATAAGAGCCTGAACTGGCTGCGTGCCGAATTTACCGATGCCAATGGCAAAACTGTATATGCTGATCTCGCCAAGGCCATTGATTGGGATGGTTGGAAAAAGCTCACTGTGGACCTAAATGGGTTGAATATGGCCTATCCGGCGAAGCTGAAACGGGTCTATGTGGTGAACGTGGAAGAAGGCCAGGATGAGCGTGCGATGACAGGAACGGTTGCTTTTGACAACATTGCTTTCACCATGCCATCGAAGTCCAGTGAAGTGGGATTGCCTACAGGAACAGCTTCGCTGGTGCTTGGACAGAAATCCATGACCGTTAATGGAACGAAAAAGGCAATTGATGCGGCACCGGTATTGAAAAATGGAACAACGTATGTGCCCATCAAGCATGTGCTGGACGCTTTTGGAGGGCAGGCGAGCTGGGATAGCAAAAATCAACGGATTACTGTTGTACGTGGCGGCAAGCTGATTGACCTGGTTGTTGGCCAGAAAGAATTCATCATTAATGGCAAAAGACAAAGCGCTACAGTAGCACCATACGTATCTGGTGGTAGGACTTTAGTCCCTCTCAGACTCGTTTCGGAGCAGCTTGGACTGACTGTAAAATGGGAACAGAACACGAAGACCGTTACCATCTCATCGTGATATGGTATGATATATACCGGAAACGATAGAAATGGAGTCGAACAAACGTGGATTTACAAGCCGATGCCATAGACCGCGTCATAAAAAACGCCATACAAGTCATGGAAAACAGTAAATATCAAATGTTTGAGATTATGGACTCGACTCGGAATGAGCTGAAAACGCTGAACGAGGAGTTGAAGTCGGTTCTGAAGGAGACGGCGGAAACGATCGAGAAAGTAGATCAATTGGAGCTCAACTACCGCCGCTCCCGGATTCGGCTGACCGAGGTTAGCCGTGACTTTGTCCGTTATTCCGAGCATGATATCAAACAGGCGTATGAGAAAGCGACGCAGTTACAGCTGGATCTGATGATTTATCGTGAGAAGGAAATGTATCTGAAGGCCCGTCGGGATGATCTGCAGAAGCGTGCCAAAAATGTGGAAGCTTCGGTAGAGCGCGCCGAGACGATCGGCTCCCAGATGGGGGTTGTGCTGGAGTATCTGTCGGGTGAGCTGGGTCAAGTGACCCGCATCATTGAATCCGCCAAAAATCGACAAATGATAGGTTTGAAAATAATTTTGGCCCAGGAAGAAGAGCGGAAGCGTATTGCTCGTGAGATCCATGACGGTCCTGCGCAGATGCTCGCAAATCTAGTACTTAGGACGGAAATTGTAGAAAGAATGCTCATAAAGCAGGATTTTAAGATGGTCCAGGCCGAAATAGTAGATTTGAAAGGCCAGGTTCGTTCGAGTCTTGGAGAAATGAGAAAAGTTATTTTCAATTTGCGTCCTATGGCACTGGATGACCTGGGATTGATTCCAACGCTTCGGAAGTACGTGCAGGATTTTGAAGAAAAAACAAAAATCCGCTCGCTTTTTGAAACGAGAGGCAAGGAACACCGGTTGTCTTCCGCGATGGAGGCTGCGATCTACCGCCTCGTGCAGGAAGGTCTGTCCAATGCTGCAAAGCATGCTTATCCCACTTATGTTGTGGTGGAAATTACATACCAGGCTCAGCTCGTCAAAATTGTCGTGCAGGACAATGGGCTTGGGTTCAAACCGGAGCTTCTTGCGAAGAAGAGCAAGGATCATACCCACTTCGGTCTGATTGGGATGAGAGAGCGGGTTGAACTGCTAGAAGGAAGAATAGAGATCGAATCCGCGGAAAATCAAGGAACCAAAATAGTGATTCATATCCCGACAAACGTGGATAAGGGAAAGGAGTAGCAGGATGGAAAACCGTGATACTGGCAAGACATCGATTAAAGTTCTTTTGGCTGATGATCATCAGCTGTTCCGTGAAGGTCTGAAGCGCATTTTAAATATGGAGGACGACATTGAGGTCATCGGCGAATGTGGCGATGGGATTCAGGTGCTCGAATTCTGTAACCAGGAGAAACCGGATATTGTATTGATGGATATCAACATGCCTGTTGAAAATGGGGTTGAAGCGACGGAGAAATTGCGTGAGCTGTTCCCGGATGTCAAAGTCATTATCCTGTCTATTCATGATGATGAGAGTTATGTGTTCGAGACGCTGCGTAAAGGCGCTAATGGATACCTGCTGAAAGATATGGAGGCCGAGTCCCTGATTAATGCGATTCGTTCCGTTCATGAAGGGCATGCATTCATCCACCCTAAAGTAACTGGCAAACTGATCATGCAGTTGCGTCGGATGACGTACCTTAACGAAACAGGGGCAATGAGCGAAGGAGCTTCAAAAGAAGCAGGCGTCAAATTTGTCGCTGGCGACAATAATCCGCTGACTCGTCGTGAAGCTGAAGTTCTGCGTCTGATGGCAGAAGGCAAGAGCAATAAAATGATTGGTGAGTTCCTCTTTATCAGTGAGAAAACAGTAAAAAACCATGTCAGCAGTATTCTGCAGAAAATGGAAGTGGACGACCGTACCCAAGCCGTTATCAATTCAATTAAATATGGTTGGGTAACGCTCTAATATCATTGTAGTACTACACAGTATAACCTTACGAGATCATAGGATATTCTGTTTACTCGCGCCCGTTCCAGAATGCTGGACTGGTTAGCGGGTTAATGGACTTTACTACTGCAAATGAGCAAAGCGTGAAGTTATGCGAAACTTAGGTTCAAGTTTCGGCATGAATGAGTGAACGACCTGGCCTGTCTTCTTCGTCCGGTGTCGATCAGAATGAATATGAGCATTTGGAATTGCAAGTGTAACCCTTCGGAAAGAGCGGCATATACTGCTGTATACAGGGATGTTCGCCATGGGTGAGCATGACCTTCCGAGGAGGTGCAGTTGCCATGGTTGCTCATCTGACTATGATTCTGCTCATATACTTCCTGGCGGCAATGGGCGTTCATGCCATGCACCAGCGCTATCTTTCCCATCCGGATCCCGAAGGATACGAGCAGATTATGCTCATTCCTTCCAATCAGGAGCAACGGATTGAAGGCATTGTAAGAGCGCTTTGCCGGGAATTATTTTACCGTGGAAAGAGCTTCACATTGACAGTTGTCGCTGATCGTACGGAAGCGGAAACGGTTCGTATTATTGAAAAGCTTATGCATAGGCAAGGGATGGAGCTATCCTACCTGTCTGCTGTCCCTTCCGATATGGAACAGGTAACTCAGACCGGGAACCGTGCGATTCGTCTTATCGATTTGCGTGATCCAAAGCAGTAGATGTTTTTTTGCACCAGTTGGACTCATTAAACGTGGATGCTGCTGAGACAGACTGGCTAAAGCGAGTCATCAGTCAGAATGCACTTTCAATGAAGTCATGCCAGCTTGCCAAAATAAGCTTGGAGTTCATAATGTTCGAGGTTAAAGATTACAGCGTATGCTGTAGTCTTTTTTTGTCATTGTAGCCAAGCTTGCTGTTAAATTAAATATGGGTTTTTATGCAATCTATGGTTATTGAGCCTTTGGAGGCTTGTTGAGGTGAAGAATGAACCTTTTCGAATTCAGAACTCTTAAGTTAAAAGTATAGACTGCGCGGATTGGAAAAAGTTTCGCATGATAAAGAAAGAATATCGTTATTAGTAGAATTGGTAAAATGGGTTTATGCGTTTATGCGTTTATGCGTACATTGACCAATGGTATAGTAAACCATATAATTATTTGAAATAGACAGAGAATCATATTTTATAAGGAACGGGCATTGCAGAACAAAGTAAAGAAGTTAATTAGGGAGAAATAATGGAGCAAATACGCATCAAATAATGGATGTTTTTGATATTATTGATCTTTGTAGCAGGTCTATACTCAAGTACAATCGTAGCCAAAGGAAATATGGACAACGTAAGTGAGCTAACAAGTTCGGAGGATCTTGATCTTATCATCAATAGAGATGCACTGAATGAGTATAACGAAGATGACGAAGTCCCTGATATATATGGCACTTCACCCGAGACGACGTTTACTTTTGAAGTGAATGGACAGGTTCTGCAGCCAGGTGAATCGATCTATATTGAGACAGCCCCTGGTCAACAACCCATCATAAGAGTAGGGAAATAGCCATTTTTTATTTGGAATTGCAACGTTTGTAATGCAGCAATTCAATAGATATACTAAAAGAAAATGGATCACAGAATGGAATAAGGACATGAAGCACATGCTCCGACGAATAGTCGGTTGGCGTGTGCTTTTTTTGCGTTTGGAAACAGGGGAGAAGAGGGAGGAGAGCAGATGAAGGTTGGATTATATGTGTGCCGGGTGAGAGAAGAATGGAAGATGATGCTGTCCCTGAATATCCGGGTGGATGTGGCGTGGTGGCTTGAGGGTGTGAGCGGACAGCAGGTGTTGCGTTGGTTGATACTAGGAAGAGAGCTGCCTTTAAGTAAGGCGTCATGGTTGGTAGAGAATTTTGAGATGGAGCGAGGGATGGATCAGTGGGGAGGGAAGCACTGGCAGGCATATATGCAGCGGAAAATGGATGAGTATGAGCGAGTTTCTGGGGAATATGAGGATAGGATAGGGATTGGGCACAATGCAGGGAGTGCTGCTGGCAGGGGGCTTGAGGTGGGCGGGATGCCAGAACCGTATCCCGCTGGGGAGTGGGCTCAGCTGGAGCGGGGCGCAGCCCTGCTGGCTGAGCGGCTTCGCGGCCGCCAATTGCTGGCGGCCGAGGCAGAGGCGCTGCTGGCGGACACGGTGCCGCAGCTTGCCTCGGTTTGGCGCGCGGCTGCGCAGCTCGCGCACCTGAGCGGGCGGCTGAGCATCACAGCCGCCCTGGAAGGGCCTGCCACGCGGCGGCAACGCCTCGCGTGGCTTGGCCGCGCGCAGAGCGCGCCCCGCTGCCGCCGATGCGGCAGCTTTGCCGGGCAGCGCGTGCCCTGCGCTGCCTGCGGCCTAGCGGCGTGCGCCTACTGCGAGGCTTGCCTCGCGTTGGGGCGCAGCCGTACCTGTGCGCTGCTGCTGCGCAGCGCAGCGCCATGGGCCGTGCCACGACGCAGCAAAGCATCGCGTGGCACGGCCGTTGTCCCCACCGAGGGCGGACTTGCCCGGTGGGGGTTGAGCCCGGCGCAGAGCGCGGCAGCTGCCGCGGCGCTGGCGTTTTTGGCCCGGCCATCCGGAGGAGATGGGCCGGGGCGGTTTTTGCTGTGGGCCGTGACCGGGGCCGGCAAAACAGAAATGATTTTCCCACTGCTCCAAAACATATTGGAGCGGGGTGGACGTGCGCTTGTTGCTACGCCGCGCCGGGACGTCGTGCTGGAGCTGGCTCCTCGTCTGGCGAAAGCATTCCCCGACATCTCGCTCGCTACGCTATATGGAGGCAGCACCGAGCGCTGGAAAGACGCGCAGCTCACACTCGCGACTACGCACCAGTTAATGCGTTTTTATCAGGCGTTTGATCTGGTCATCATCGATGAGCTCGACGCATTTCCCTACCATAATGATCCTATGCTGGCTCATGCGGCGGCGTCCTCGTGCAAGCCTGATGGCCATTTTATGTACTTGTCTGCTACGCCACCAGCCCGGCTACAGCGGGAAGCGGCGCAAGGGAAACTCGATCACGCCAGAGTTCCGGTGCGCTTCCACCGCTATCCTTTACCCGTGCCACGTTTATTGAAGATGCCTACAGTCGCCGAATGTATTCGGAAGCGCGAACTACCTGCTACTCTTAAAAAGAGTATTCAGACTTCCTTGCAACGAGAAGCTCAGGTATTTGTATTTGTGACACGGATCGCTCAGATTGAGGCGTTTGTAACGCTCATGCGTCACATATTTCCTCAAATCCATATCGAAGGAACATCATCCCAAGATCCGGATCGTGCGAGCAAAGTTATTGCTTTTCGTGAACGGTCGATCCGTCTGCTCGTGACCACCACTATCTTGGAGCGGGGCGTCACCATTCCGCGCAGCGATGTATTTATTTTGGATGCGGATAACGGGCTCTTCGACGAAGCTTCTCTGGTACAGATGGCGGGCAGAGCAGGTCGATCTATGGATGATCCAGCAGGAAGGGTCGTCTTTGCCTCCTCCCGTCGTACACGTTCTCAGGTAAAAGCGGTGGCACAGATCCAAAAAATGAACACGATCGCAAGGCGCAAAGGCTACCTCCATCCCCCATCACACCAATAAATACGAAAGGAGGCTAATATTCGATGCCCAACTGGTTAACTAATATAACCGACCATCTGCAACATCTCACCCATCGCCTGCATGGCTTGTTCGCCCCACCGGGAGCGACTTGTCTAACCTGTGGTACTCGAGCGTTACTATCTCCAGTCTATCCAGGCATATGTCAGCGTTGTGTGCAACAAATTCCATGGATTCGTTCCATTCGCTGTCTGCGTTGTGGTCGGGGGATCGGCTGCCCGGACTGCGTCCGCACACACATGCAAAACCGTTCTTTTATATGCAACCGCAGCGCCGTCCAGTATAACGCTCTTATGAAAGAGTGGATTGGGATGTACAAATTCAGAGGGCATGAGCGCTATGCGCCGCTATTAACTGCGCTTATTATTCAAGCATTCCAAGCAATGAGTGAAGAACTCAACCCTGTTTTGGGAAAAGAAACCCTGGCCCCCGTGGCTCATCCCGCCACACCTGCTCATTACCAGGTGGATGCCAGCTTGCATCCACCTGACTCGAGCGCGTCAACCAACGCACTCGTTCACCGACCTGGCGGGCGCGGAACAACACACGCGCCCGTTCAACGACTTGGCTCGCGTCAATCAATCAGCGAGCCTGTTCACTCACATGCCGTGTTTGCGCCCGCACATACACGCTCGCAACACCACAGCTCATACGCGTGCTACACACACGCTCATCCCGGAACAGCGACGCGAAACCGCCAGTCGCTGCTCCAAAACAACAAGCCGCGATGGCGGCCAGACGCGGTGACCTATGTGCCCGTCAGCAACGAACGCCTTGCCGAGCGCGGCTTCAACCAGGCCGAGCGGCTCGCAGCAGGACTTGCCGGAGCCGTCCGCCTGCCTGTAGTTGATCTGCTGCAGCGTCGGATCAACACCACCAAACAAAGCTTCAAAACACGCGGCGAGCGCATTCAGACCATGCAGGATGCGTTTGCAATGCAGCCAGGTGGAATGGAGCTGATGTTTGACCTCTATAAAGCAACCTCTTTTCTCAAGCCAAAGGACATGCAATCACAGCAAACAATTTCATACGCTAGTGGGGAGGAAATATCTTTGCATAGCAGATCAAGGGCACAAAGAGGGCCATTAACCCCCTTACGCTTGCTAATGATCGATGATATTTACACAACGGGCAGTACGTTGGATGCTTGTGGACAGGTAATCCTGAACACTGGATCTTCCATGAACCTTCCAATTGAAATTTACACGCTGACGTTGGCCAGATCCTGACTAGGACAGATAGCTTGAGCAGATAGGTAGTTACTTAATAATAATAGTCTGATTTTGAGAAGCGAGTTACATGATGACAATAATTAGTAGCTTTTTTATAAACGGGAATATATATTCCTATATTTATAGCGTTATCATTTTTTTGGATTTTCATATGCATGTTTATGATTTGTATTTTAGTTGTTTAACGAAATTGCTAACAGATATTAAATAAGAATATTTTTACATGTAAAAAAGAGGAATTTGTTCTACCGTGTAGAATAGATAATTCTGCCGTTCACCATAGGTGACAGCAAAGGGAGTGGCACAACATATCTTTTGAAGGGGAGAACAACGGTGGTTGCAGGAAAAAGAAAAAATGGGCTTTACTTATGGACCGTCCGTTTACTAGTGCTAATGCTGGTATTCGGACAGTTTGGCGTGTACGGGGGAAATCGGGCACATGCCGCAACGAGTAACGGAATTGTCTCATCGAGTAATGACTATCAATATGTAATGACGAATAACAACGGTAAATTACAGGTGAACCAGAAGGATGTCAATCTTAGTTGGGTTAGATCCTACAACATTTCAACGACAGGTTACTCTTTTACAAGAAGGCAGTCCATCTTGGGATTCACCAGTGATATTACGAATATAAGCTTTGGATCGTATACATCCAAGTATAGTGGACAGATCGACAATGCATTTCTTATTGATTTAAGTAAAGTTCGTGAGAACTTCACTGAGATGACGTACAGACAATCCGGCATGGAAGTAGGGCAGTGGACTATCTCCAACTATAATGTTTTGGATCAGCTTACACCGGTTGATGTATACAATTATGATGTTAGGCAGTTAAGTTTGGTTGTTAATGCGGATACGGGGGAGGTCGTGGACTTCTATTCTGAACTGAACCCATATTATACACGTAAAGCGGAACCGGCCTCTTTTACCAAACAGTTGGTGGACCCGGTGACGATTGACAACATGCCAGCTATTCCAGCTGGGATCACAGGAAAACAAAGTGAAAGTGCAGTTAACTTGAAATGGCAGCATGTGCAGCAGGCTGTGCAATATGAAGTTGAGGAGAATGGAATCATTAAGGGGCCTTTCTATGGAGCAACTTTTGGCAGCAATGCATTATTGCCTGATACGTTGTATTCCTACAGAGTGCGTGCTCTAAATTCAATAGGTACTAGTGATTGGAGTCCTATGTATGAGATCAAAACCTTACTCCAACAACCGGTGATTTCGGCAAGCTCCCAGGAAGGTGGAAATATTATCCAATGGAATGCGGTTGATCAGGCTGATCATTACCAATTAAAGATTGATGATGAAGCGCCTATTGAGCTTGGCAATGTGACCTCTTATGAGCATGAGGGTCTCGCGGCAAATTCAAGTCATACGTATACGCTAAAAGCTCTGTCTTCCAACAATGAGAGCGATTGGAGTAAAACAGTAACGCAACTGGTCGTTCCAGACTCCGTCAGTAGTTTGAAAGTAACAGAAGCAACATTTAATAAAGTTGCTCTATCCTGGACCGCTGTAAAAGGTGCGACAGGTTACGATTTGGAGATTGACGGTAACATCGTCGCTGTGACGGGTACCACATATAGCAAAACAGGACTCATTCCTAATACAGAGCATACTTTCCGGTTAAGACCTAAAAATACAGGCGGGGCAGGCAGTTGGTCTGATCTGTTAACCGTGTCTACTCAATTGAGTACGCCCGTACTGAAATCAAGCCCTTCGCAGCAAGAAATTATTCTTGTCTGGCCTTCCATTGATGGTGCTACCTCATATGAAGTGGAAGCTGATGGAGTAATTGCTGGTGTTGTTACAGATCCGACATTTACGCATACCGGACTCACGCCAGCTACAGCACATAAATACCGTGTGCGTGCTTTGACAGATACCAATACAAGTGCGTGGACAGCCGTACTGACTCAAAATACGTTACCAGGTGCTGTTACAGGATTAACAGTGAACTCTGTAACCAATACGGCTATTGCTTTAAAATGGACAGCTGTATCCGGAGCTACCGGATATGACCTGGAGATCGATGGTACAGTCGTCGCTGTTACCGGTGTTGCCTACACGAAGAGTGGTCTGGCAGCAAACACAGAGCACACTTTCCGCATTCGTTCCAAGAATGCCGCAGGAGTAGGGACATGGAGTGATTTGATTAGCAGAACCACGCAATTGAACACGCCTGTATTGAAAGCTACATCGGAAGAGACGGCTATTAATCTGACATGGGCAGAAATCGCCGACGCTACAAAATATGAAGTAGAAGCCGATGGTGTGGTAGTAGCGGCAGTGAACGATCCTTCATACACGCACAGCAGCTTGCTTGCAGGAACAGCACATAAATATCGCGTACGTGCGTTGACCGACACCAACACGAGTGCATGGGCAGCCATTCTGACACAAAGCACACTGCCTGCTTCGGTTAGCGGACTGACTGTAAACTCCGTGACGAATGTGGCGATAGCACTAAAATGGAACGCAGTAACTGGGGCCACCGGATACGATCTGGAGATTGATGGCGCCGTAGTGTCCACTACTGCCACTGCCTATACGAAGAGTGGTCTTGTAGGAAACACAGATCATACCTTCCGCGTCCGCTCCAAGAATGCCGCAGGAGTAGGGGCGTGGAGTGATTTGATCAGCGGAACCACGCAATTGAACACCCCAGTGTTGAAAGCCACATCGGAAGAAACGGCTATTAACCTGACATGGGCAGAAATCGCCGACGCTACCAAATATGAAGTGGAAGCCGATGGCGTGGTCGTAGCGACAGTGAATGAACCTTCGTACACACATAGCAGCTTGCTCGCAGGAACATCACATAAATATCGCGTACGTGCGCTGACTGACACTAATACAAGTGCATGGACAGCTATTTTGACACAAAGCACACTGCCTGCTTCGGTTAGCGGACTGACTATTAACTCCGTAACGAGTGTAGCGATAGCTCTGAAATGGAACGCAGTAACCGGAGCTACCGGATATGACCTGGAGATAGATGGCGCTGTAGTGTCCACTACTGCCACTGCCTACACGAAGAGTGG
>NZ_JBHUQN010000003.1:792845-899782 GCF_042674385.1 Paenibacillus sp. NPDC056933
TCTGAAATGGAACGCAGTAACCGGAGCTACCGGATATGACCTGGAGATAGATGGCGCTGTAGTGTCCACTACTGCCACTGCCTACACGAAGAGTGGCCTTGCATCAAACACAAATCACACCTTCCGTATTCGTTCCAAGAATGCCGCAGGAGTAGGAACATGGGGTGATTTGATTAGCGGAACCACGCAATTGAACACCCCAGTATTGAAAGCCGCATCGGAAGAAACGGCTATTAACCTGACGTGGGCAGAAGTCGCTGACGCTACGAAATATGAAGTGGAGGCTGATGGCGTGGTAGTAGCAACAGTGAACAAACCATCGTACATGCACAGCAGCTTGCTCGCCGGAACAGCACACAAATATCGCGTACGGGCTTTGACTGACACTAATACGAGTGCATGGACTGCCATTTTGACACAAAGCACATTACCTGCTTCCGTTAGCGGTCTGACTATAAACTCGGTAACGAACGCGGCAATAGCTTTGAAATGGAACGCAGTAACTGGAGCCACAGGTTACGATCTGGAGATCGATGGTGTCGTAGTGTCCACTACTGCCACTGCCTACACGAAGAGTGGTCTCGTAGCAAACACAGAGCATACCTTCCGTATTCGCTCGAAGAATGCTGCAGGAGTAGGGACATGGAGTGATTTAATTAGCGGAACTACGCAACTAAACATTCCAGTGTTGAAAGCCGCATCGGAAGAAACGGCTATTAACTTGACGTGGGCAGAAATCGCTGACGCTACAAAATATGAAGTAGAAGCTGATGGCGTAGTAGTGGCGACAGTGAACGAACCTTTGTACACACACAGCAGTCTGCTCGCAGGAACATCACATAAATATCGCGTACGTGCGCTGACTGCTACTAATACAAGTGCATGGACAGCCATTTTGACACAAAGCACAATTCCAGCTTCTGTTAATGGACTTACCGTAAACTCTGTAACTAATACGGCTATTGCTTTAAAATGGACAGCTGTAACCGGAGCTACGGGGTACGATCTGGAGATCGATGGAACAGTTGTCGCTGTTACTGGCGTTGCCTACACCAAGAGTGGTCTTGCAGCCAATACAGAGCACACCTTCCGCATCCGCTCGAAGAATACCGCAGGTGTAGGAACATGGAGTGATTTAATTAGCGGAAGCACGCAATTGAACACCCCTGTATTGAAAGCCACATCGGAAGAAACGGCTATTAACCTGACATGGGCAGAAATCGCCGACTCTACGAAATATGAAGTGGAAGCCGATGGCGTAGTGGTGGGGATAGTGAACGAACCTTCGTACACTCATAGTAGCTTGCTCGCAGGAACAGCACACAAATATCGCGTACGTGCTTTGACTGCTACCAATACAAGTGCATGGACAGCCATTTTGACACAAAGCACACTGCCTGCTTCCGTTACTGGATTGACTATTAACTCCGTAACGAACGCGACGATCGCACTAAAATGGAACGCAGTAACTGGGGCCACCGGATACGATCTGGAGATTGATGGGACCGTAGTACCCACTACTGCCACTGCTTACACGAAGAGTGGTCTTGCAGCGAACACAGAGCACAGCTTCCGCATCCGTTCGAAGAATGCCGCAGGTGTAGGTGTGTGGAGTGATTTGATTAGCGGAACCACGCAATTGAACACACCAGCGTTGAAAGCGACATCCGAAGAAACAGTTATCAACCTGACGTGGGCAGAAATCGCAGATGCTACGAAATATGAAGTAGAAGCCGATGGCGTAGTAGTAGCGGCAGTGAACGAACCTTCGTACACACACAGCAGTCTGCTCGCAGGAACATCACATAAATACCGCGTACGGGCTTTGACTGCTACTAATACGAGTGCATGGACAGCCATTTTGACGCAAAGCACATTGCCTGCTTCGGTTACCGGGTTGACCATTAACTCCGTAACGAATGCAGCAATAGCCTTGAAATGGAACACAGTAACTGGAGCTACCGGATATGATCTGGAAATTGACGGTACAATCGTCGCTGTTACTGGCGTTGCCTACACCAAGAGTGGGCTCGTAGCAAACACAGAGCACACTTTCCGCATCCGCTCAAAGAATGCCGCAGGTGTAGGTGGGTGGAGTGATTTGATTAGCGGAACAACACAATTGAACACCCCAGTATTGAAAGGAACCTCAGACAGAACAGAAATTCTATTAACATGGGATGCTGTCATTGGTGCCTCTTCATATGAAATTGAAGCAGATGGTCAAATCGTAGCGACTATAAATGATACAACCTTTATTCATTCCGATTTGCTTCCATCAAGCCTTCATAAATATCGCATTCGTGCACTGAATGATCAAAATGTAAGTGCTTGGTCTTCTGTATTAAGCATCAAAACATTGAATTAAGGATGTAGATCAGGGGGATAGGTTGCGCATAAATGCACCCTATCCTCTCTTTTGTTCGTAAAGAGGTTATGGACTTGAAGTGAGAAAATAAGGTAATGTATAGTTATTATCCATTCGGAATGAGAAGTTTGAGAGGGGCGTTTTAGCGATGAATCTGGGTAACTGTCCTCGCTGTGGTAGATTATATGCTTTGAATTTTCGGGATGTATGCTCGAATTGTATTAAGGAAATAGAGCAAGAATACCAGGTTTGTGCAGATTACCTGCGTGAGAATAGAGGCGCCAACATTCAGGAATTATCCGATGCAACAGAGGTTTCGATCAAAACGATTACGAAGTTCATCCGAGAGGGGCGGATTTCCATCGAAAACGCCCCAAATATGATGTATCCTTGTGAAGTATGTGGAACCCTGATTCGCGAAGGCCATATGTGCGACTCATGCCGGAATCGTTTGACTAAGGATTTGGCTGGAGCAGCTCGCGAAGTAGGTCAGAAGGATAACGGCAATATAGGCGGACGAACCTACAATGCCGTCGACAAACTGCGCGATTCATAGGAACGAGGGCTTAAATACAAGTTTTGCTATAACAAATGTTTTGGAACGTACCGATAAACTTATTAAAGATTATCGGTTTTTTTTATTATCCTAATCGTTTGATAACATAAAGATAATGTGAAAAATCCTAAGGTGGAAGGAAGTGCAACTCGTATGAAAATCAATGAACCGAGTAGAATTGGTGCAATCAATTCATATCAGAGGAACGTTGAATCCAATCAGCAGGCTGATGCCAAAAAGAGCCGCCGTAAGGACGAAGTATCCATTTCTCCGGAGGCGATGAAGATGCTTGAGGAACAAGGTCGTACACAGGATGCAGGACGTATACAACGGATACAGGAACTGAAAGAACAAGTAAGTTCGGGAACTTACCAGGTGGACAGCAGCAAGCTTGCTGACAAGTTACTGCCGTACTTTAAGTCATTTGATAAGGAATAGGTGATCACGTAATGGCAGCACTGGACAGATTAATTGCAGTTTTGCAGCAAATGGAACAAAGTCACCGCGAGATGCTGGCACTCAGCGAGATCAAGAGACAGGTCATTGTCAAAAACGATGTGGATCAACTCATTGCTGTAATGAATAAGGAATCCAAGTTTATGAAACAGCAGGAGCCACTGGAGAGTGAACGATTGAGTGCAGTTCATGAACTGCTTCAGGAGCGGGGCATTAAGTCGATGCTTAACCTGAATATCACAGAGATCTCCAAGCTGATCTTTGATCCGGCTGATAAACAGCGATTGCTTGAAGTCCAGAAGAAGCTAGCGGGAACATTGCAGGAATTGAAAGAAATTAATCAATTGAATCAAAAACTGATCGAGCAATCATTGATGTTTATTGATCTCTCAATGGACATATTTGCTTCTCGGCCGGAACAGGATGCCACATATCAGCATCCTGCTGATAAGAACGGTAATCCAGGGCGAATCGGTCTGTTTGACACGCGTGCCTGATTAATTAGGGGGAAACCAGGTGACATCTACATTTCATTCAATCGAAACCGCTAAACGCAGCTTGTTCACACAGACGACAGCTCTTAGCACAACTGGTCACAATGTGGCTAATGCCAACACTGAAGGATATTCGCGGCAGAAGGTAAACATGCAAGCATCCATTCCAATGGAGCCGTTTGCATTTTTACATAGTACAACACCGGGACAATTAGGAACAGGGGTAGAGTTCGACTCTATTACCCGTGTCCGTGAGAAGTTTCTCGACGACCAATTCCGCAATGAAAACACCAACTTCGGAAGTTGGTCCATTCAACGGGATACGCTTGAGAAGCTAGAAGCCATTGTGAATGAGCCATCCGACACAGGATTTCGGACTGTAATGGATAACTTCTACAAATCCTGGTCTGATCTGAGCAAAAATCCGGAGGATGTAACGGCACGTCGTATCGTAAAAGAAACGACATTGGCACTTACAGATGCGATGAACCAAATCAGCCGTCAACTGGATGCGCTCAGTCAGGATTTGGACAGTAACATTGCTGTGAAAGGTAATGAAATTCAGGGCTATCTCGGTAACATTGCGAACCTTAATAGTGCAATTGTAAAAGTCGAGTCTCTTGGAGACAATGCCAACGATTTGCGTGACCAACGTGATCTGATGACGGACAAGCTGTCCAAAATCATGAACGTTACAGTTACGGATTCTCCGCAAGGATACCAGGTTCAGATGAATGGACAGGCACTCGTTACAGGCGGTGCGGTACAAGTAACGGTAGATCCTGCTTTTCTGAATGCTGCGTATACAGCAGGCACGCTCACTAACGGCGAGGTTCACGGCATGATCAAGTCCAGAGACAGTTTGGTGAGTGATTATCAGAAACAAATGGATGACTTAGCTAATACGCTTGCCAACGGTGATATTGAGATCACCCTTCCAGCAGGCTCAGTCCTGCCAGACAATACTGTTCTGGGTGGGGTGACATATACAGGGGCTGCACGTACCCTGGCAACTGATCTGAAGGTTACAGTCAAAGGTCTGAACGGTCTGCACCAACTTGGGTATAGCATGGATGGAACGACTGCACCAGGAATTCCATTCTTTACCGCTTCGGGTGGTGGAACAGCAATAACAGCTGGCAATATCTCATTAAATGCCGCAATTCTCGCTGATCCGAATAAGATTGCAACATCTTTAAGAACAACTATTGATTCCTCGGGAACAGAGACCGTAATCAAGGGGAATAATACGCTTGCCAATCTGCTTGCCAACCTTAAAGATACGCCGATGAAATCAGCTGACGGTTTGCGTAATGCAACGGTTGGCGCTCAATTCAGTGCCATTGTAGGTCAACTTGGGGTTCAATCCCAAGAGGCTGCACGCCAGACATCGAATTCGGAATTCCTCGTGGAGCAGGTCGACACGCGTCGCCAATCTGTGAGTGGTGTTTCCTTGGATGAAGAGATGGCAAACATGATCAAATTCCAGCACGCGTACAGTGCCTCTGCACGTTTTATGACCACTTACGACCAGTTGCTTGATAAATTGATTAACTCTACGGGTACAGTAGGCAGATAATAAGAGAGGAGTGACATAGTAGACGATGAGGATTACAAATAATATGCTTAGCTCGCAGTTGGTGCTCAACTTGAATCGCAATGCACAGCAAATGAACAATACACAAACTCAGCTGGCAACAGGCCGTAAAATCAATAAACCATCTGACGATCCTGTAGGGATTACATACTCCCTTCGTTATCGTGGAGAACTTTCTTCCAACGAGCAATATCAAAAAAACGTGGATAGCACGATTTCATGGTTGGAATTTAATGATACGGTGATGGACCAGACAGGAAGTGTCATTGGACGTCTAAGGGAACTAACAGTGCAGGCAGCTACCGGAACTAATCCCCAAGAGGCACTGGATGGCATTAACGAAGAGATAAAGCAACTTAAGGCACAACTCGTTGATATTTCAAACAGTAAGCTGAATGGGAAATACATTTTCAATGGCGAAACCTATGATCAAAAGCCTTATGATTTTCCAGCAAGCGCGGATGGTTCATTTGATACAACTAATGCAGCTGCGGTAATAACCGACCCTGGCAAAATAAACTTCATTGTTGGTGAGAGCATACAAATGCCGATTAACGTAACCGGAAATGAGTTTTTTGGAAACTCTACAGAAACAGACAATTTATTTGTTATCTTTAATACGATTAGCCAAGCTCTTACAGACGGAAACTTGGGTGAATTGTCTAATCAGCTTGATGCGATTGACAGTCGTACAGATAAAATTTTGGCTATTCGTGCTGAGGTTGGGGCTAAAACGAACAGGGTTGATCTCATGCAAGGAAGATTGAGTGATCTTGAGGTTAATCTGACCGACCTGCAATCGAAAGTGGAGGACGCAGATTTTGCCGAATTGTCTATCCAATCCAAGATTCAGGAAAATATCTATAATGCTTCGTTATCTACAGGTGCCAAAATTATTTCTCAATCTTTGGTTGATTTCCTTAGATAACTAGGAAGGGTGATCTTTTGAAAACTCTCCCCATCCTACAGATTCATACAACACCTTCTGTGTTGCAAATTGATGCCGATCTAGGTCAGTATTCCATTCGTCAGCCTAAGGCAGATGTTCAAATGACGACACGTCCGTCGAAGCTGACCGTGGAGAGCCATCCGATCCGATTCGAGGTAGATCAGAGTAGGGCGTTCTCCGCCTATACGGGTGGAAACATGATTGATATGAACGCACGCATCTATTCGGGAATCGAGAAAATTTTTCTTGAAAACATGGCTGAACGTGTTGAACAGGGGAATGAATTGGCTGCTATTCACAAACCGGGTAATACGATTGCCAACATTGTAGGAACTAACTGGAAATCAAAACCTTTTCCTGAAATAAGGACGCCTGCTTCCATGGATAACGTCGATATACGAATTGAGACTCGAGCGCCGAATATTCGTTTCGAATCGGCTGTCTCTGAAATGAACGTTACCGTGAACAAACCAGAGATTGAGTACCATCGGGGGAAATTGGATATCTATGTGAAGCAGTATGCTTCAATTCAATATACTCCGCCTGCTATAGATATAGGGATGTAGTAGTTATAATAGAGCTATAGACGGTCTTCATTGTAGACTTCTATGGCTCTTTCTGTATAAAATCTTCGCCAAGGAGGCGCTTATTATTAATATTCAGACAAGCATGTGGGGAGAACTTGATGTTAGAGAAGAAAATATATATCACTTTTCGAAAGGTTTGCCTGGGTTCGATGAAGAGACTCAATTTGCATTAATTCCATGGGAGGAGACTCCCTTCATCTACTTGCAGTCTATAAAGGAACCTGACTTGTCTTTCTTGCTAGTAAGTCCTTTTGTTTTCGCCCCGGACTATAGTTTTGAGCTTCCTGAGGCAGATCGTGCTGAACTGGAGATTAGTGAAGAGGTTTCCGTATACTCCATCGTAACCATTCAATCAGAAGTGAGTAGATCCACGATGAATTTACTTGCACCTGTGGTACTTAACCCGAGTAAGAGAACAGGAAAACAAGTGGTTCTTCACCAGTCATCATATGCAACACGTCATCAGATCTGGCCAGCAAAAGATACAAATTCAGTGAAGGGTGGAGTTTGAGATGCTGGTATTGTCACGAAAAAAAGGAGAGTCCATTATCATCCAGGATCATATTGAAGTGACTGTACTGGCAGTAGAAGGTGATACGGTGAGGATTGGAATATCCGCTCCTAAGCACATCGACATATTCCGTCAGGAAGTTTATGCATCTATTCAGGAGGCAAACCGTGAGTCTGCTACACCCCTTGCGCCTAGCGTCGAGGCATTTATGGAATTACTCCGTGAGACAGAAAATAAAAAAAAATAAAAAAAATCCAATTTGCTATAAACAGTTCCTCACAATCTGTCGATATATAATTTAGACGCTGCTTCGGCAGGGCGGCCGACCTTAATGTCGCGGCGTTTACCACAAGGATGTGGAACTAACTTATTTCAGGGAGGAAACACTCAATGATTATCAATCACAATATCGCTGCGATGAACACTCATCGCCAACTGAACGCAAACACAACTAACACAAACAAAGCTATCGAAAAATTGTCTTCCGGTCTTCGCATCAACCGTGCAGGTGACGATGCAGCAGGTCTGGCAATTTCCGAAAAAATGCGCGGACAAATCCGTGGTTTGGATATGGCTTCCAAAAATGCTCAAGATGGTATCTCTTTGATTCAAACTGCTGAGGGTGCATTGAACGAAACACACAGCATTCTGCAACGTGTTCGTGAATTGTCTGTTCAATCTGCGAATGATACGAACACTGATGATGATCGTAAAGAACTTCAAAAAGAAGTAGCTGAGTTGACCAAAGAAGTAGATCGTATTTCGACTACAACTGAGTTTAACACTAAAAAATTGCTCGATGGCGCTGGTGTCAGCGGTGCAGTATTCCAAATTGGTGCTAACACAGGTCAATCAATTACATTGTCAATTGCGAATATGGGCGCAGCATCCTTAGGAATTTCTGCAGTAAACATCGATACTCAAACAGGTGCTAACGCTGCAATTTCAACTCTGGATGCGGCTATTAAATCGGTATCTTCCGAGCGTGCTATGTTGGGTGCAAACCAAAACCGTTTGGAGCACACAATCAACAACCTGGGAACCACTTCCGAGAACCTGTCTGCTGCTGAATCCCGTGTTCGTGACGTAGACATGGCTAAAGAAATGATGAACCAAACGAAAAACAATATCCTTGCTCAAGCTTCCCAAGCTATGTTGGCTCAAGCAAATCAACAACCGCAAGCAGTTCTTCAATTGCTTCGTTAAGTTTAATCGAATATCTTTCCACTATCGAAAAACTCTCATCTTTTTTAGATGGGGGTTTTTTCTTTTTTTATTTTTTCTAAACTAATCACTCATCTAAATATGACCGATATAAGGAGTAACGAAAACTATTCTTTAGTGAGAGGAAATTCTGATATATGTATAAAACAATTGCATTATGTATGATTGTAAAAAATGAGGAACAGTACTTAAGAAGATGCCTAGATAGTGTGAAAGACAAAGTGGATCAAATCATAATCGTAGATACTGGTTCGACGGATGCGACGGTGGATATAGCGAAAGAATATACAAATGAAGTTTATAACTTTGCATGGGTCAATGACTTTTCTGCAGCGAGAAATGAAGCGATTAAATATGCAACTTCAGATTATATTTTAATATTGGATGCAGATGAATATTTGGATGAGAGCTCAGACTTAAAAGCGGATGTAAGTTCAGAATGTGATTATTATTTTCTGAAAGTTCATAATATTTTTTCTCATAACCAAAAAATAGAGCATACCTCTATACGAATTTTCGCTAATTTTAAGGGGTTATTTTATCGCAATCGGCTGCATGAGCATTTAAATAATTTAGACGAGGATAAGAAGGCATTTACAAGCGGCTTTGGAAAATCGTATCTCTACCACACAGGGTACACAGATGAAATGATGCAAGATAGAGATAAACAAAAAAGAAATTTACCTTTAATGCTACAGGAAGTAAAGGAAAATCCCAATGCTTATAATTTGTTTAACATGGGCAGAACCTATAAGTGGGTTGGGGAGCATGAAAAGGCAATACACTATTTTAAAAAGGCATATCCATTAAGTACTAATTTAATTATTGTATCTGATCTTTTGACCAATTTAAGCCACTGCTTAGTTTCTTTAAAAAGAGAGTTCGAGGCTTTGCAAATACTTAATGATGCTACTGCTCTGTACCCTAATGAAACAGATTTACGTCACACCCAAGCACTGGTGTTCTCGGAGGTTCATTACTATAAAGATGCTACAGCAGCATTAAAAACTTGTTTGCAACTCGGTGATCAAGGAATAACAGTAACTGAGGGCAATGGGGGGTTCATGGCATATTATAGATTGGCAGAATTGCATGAGAAAAATTATCGCCTTTCGCTAAGCTATGAATACATTATTGAATGCGTTCGAATAAAAAAGGACTTTATGGCTGGAATTGCAAAATATTTTGAGATAGTGACCATGGCGAGTATCCCACTGACTGATGTTTATCAGAATTTTAATCAAATATATCGTATCTCAGCCATTAAAGAGCTTAAGGTTTTACTTGAAGTGCTTTATGCTTTACGGCATCCTATTCTGAACAGATATCTCAATGACTATAAAATTAATCCCGAAGATAATGTCCTGGTGATAGCAACTCAGTACGATAAGCAATATGACAAAGCAAAATCCATGTGGTTAGGGATGGCAA
Organism: Paenibacillus sp. NPDC056933; assembly: GCF_042674385.1. Classification (NCBI taxonomy): domain Bacteria; kingdom Bacillati; phylum Bacillota; class Bacilli; order Caryophanales; family Paenibacillaceae; genus Paenibacillus; species Paenibacillus sp. NPDC056933. The sequence continues at coordinate 803,019 of NZ_JBHUQN010000003.1, forward strand.
ATATTGATGCGGAGAATGGTGAAGATATTTTGCTGCTTGCACTAATTCTCAAGGATTCTGAGCTTTTCGAATTGTCCAGATCTTATTTGAATTTAAGTGTAAAAGAAGCAAAGGTGCTTCGAAGCATTATTATGAACCACGAAATAGATATACCCAAATATACAACATACTTGGAAAATATACTAGAAAAACTAGTTGATCGCTTGTTGATACTCCAAGAGTATGAAATCTTCCAATGTAGTTTGGAGTATATTTGGTTGGGTTCTTTAGAACTTAAATATAATACTTTAGAAAAAATGATGAGGTATGGTTTTAATGAAGTAGCTATTGATCTTTTAGTTAAATTATTCGAGGTTAATCCTAATGATGCGAAAATAATAAGATTATTGGGAGATGCTTGTTTGAATTCCGGTTATCTGGAAGATGCACAGCTTCTTTATACAAAGTTATTAGATCTTTGCCCTGAATACAGCTCTTATGAAAGAAGCTATCGTTTGTACGAACAATTAGAAGATAAGGAAATGATGAAGAATATTGTTGATAGCATCAAAAATAAATTCCCACTTTGTTTGTGGGTTCATGAAATAGCTATCTAAGGAAGGTGAGGGAAATGAAAGTTAGAGTTGCTGTCATTGGTACAGGTAATATGGGTCTTAATCATATACGTAACTTATATCATAATCCCAACGTTGATTTAGTTGGTATGGTTGATATTAGTGAAGAAAGAATAAAACAAGTGCAGAATTTGTTTGATGTGGAAGGATTTCATGACTACAAAGAACTCTTGGGAAAGGTTGATGCAGTAAGTATAGTAACACCAACAAGTACCCACTTTGAAATTGCTAAGTTTTTTCTCGAAAATCGCGTGAATGTTCTTTTAGAAAAACCCATCACTCAAGAGATAGATGATGCTGAGAAACTCATTGGAATTTCTGGAAAAATGGGAGCGAAACTAGCTATTGGACATATTGAGCGTTTTAATCCTGTCATGACTGAGATGAAGCAAATGCTCAATGGTAAGAAGCCAGTTTATATTGATATTCACCGGGAGAGTCCGTTCGATGCTCGGATTTTCGATACAGATGTGATATCTGACTTGATGATTCATGACATTGACTTGATACACTTTTTGCTTAATGAACCTATTCGGGTTATATCTGCACAGGGAGTAAGTGTTCATTCTGATAAAAATGACTTAGTGAATGCGCAACTTATAAGTAAAAGCGGTGTTCTCATTAGTATAACTACTAGCCGAGCTACTGAGCAGAAAATCAGATCATGGAGAGTTATTATGCCGGATAAGTTAATAGAGGCAGATCTTCTAGAGCGTAAATTATATCTAACTCGCAGAACATCTGTAGGAGTAGACTTATTCCAAACAGGCTTTGATCATAAATATACGCAGGAACAGATTACTGCAAAAATTCTAGTCGCTAATTATGAACCTTTGCAGATGGAAATAAATGATTTTATCAATTCTATAAAAACTGGAATTGCCCCTCAAACTGGTGGAGTTGAAGGTTTAAAAGCTTTGAAAATAGTAAAAGAAATTCAAAAAGCGACAATACTTGATTCTCATTCATGGGTATTAGAAGAACAGGAGCTGAGTATAACGATATGAGACATATTCCTATAGCCAAGCCATCCATAGGAACAGAAGAAATTGAAGCTGTAACTCGAGTTTTGGAGACAGGACAGTTAGCTCAAGGTGAGACAGTTTATCAATTTGAACGGGAATTTTCAGAACATTTTGGTTATACAGGATCAGCAGCGGTTGCCAATGGTACTGCAGCTTTGCACATTGCCCTATTGGCTGCAGGCGTCAAGCCAGGAGATAAGGTTCTAACTACTCCATTCACCTTTGTAGCAACTAGTAATGCTATATTATATTGCAATGCAGTTCCTGTTTTTGTTGATGTAGACGAGGCTAGTTTTAATATCTCACCGGAAGCTATACGTAAGGCAGTTCATGATTTTCCCGAGGCAAGATATCTTCTGCTTGTTCATTTGTTTGGACAATCTTGCGAGATGGACAAAATAGCTGAAATAGCAAAAGAAGTTAATCTAACCATTATTGAAGATTGCGCTCAAGCACATGGTGCAACTTACCAATCCAAGCCAGTAGGTACATTTGGTTGTGGCGGCACGTTTAGCTTTTATCCTACCAAGAACATGTCTACGGGGGAAGGGGGAATGATTGTTTCTCAGGATACGCAGTTCTTGGATACTAGTAAATTGCTAATCAATCATGGTTCAAAACAAAGATATGTGCATGAAGTGCTTGGCTATAATTATAGAATGACTAATATTGCAGCAGCTATCGGTATTGAGCAACTCAAAAAAATTGATCGAATGAATTCTGCTCGCAGAAAAAATGCCGAATATTATTTCTCCAATATACACAACAGCCTGGTTACATTACCATTTGTTCATGAATATTCACATCATGTGTTTCATCAATTCACAATAACGACTACTCATAGAGATCAACTCGTAAGCTATTTATCTGAAAAAGGAATTGGGACGGGCATTCATTATCAATTACCAGTCCATAAGCAAATGCACATAAAAGAGTACTTGGCATCTGTTAAGCAAAAGCAGTATTCGTGTCCTACAGCAGAAAAACTATCAGAACAGGTATTGTCTATTCCAGTGAATCCTGAGCTGTCTATGGAAGATCTTGAGTATGTGGTTCAGACAATCAATAACTTTTCTGTATAGTTGAAATTTACTATGGTAGGGTGATTTTAAATGGAATTTGAATTATGTATGAATCCCACATTGTTATCTACTATAGCGGAGCAATTTAATTGTAAAGTTTTAGGGGGTAATATTCTTATCTCTAAATTTGGGAACTTGTCCAGTAGGGCGAATATGCCTCAAATGCAGCTCAGCTATATTAATTCAGAAGTGTATGTAGAGCAATTTAATAATTCTGATATTGGAGCCTGCATTGTTCATAGCTCCTTCAAAGAGTTGAAATCATTCAGTTCAGTAAAAAGTTATTTAGTAACTGATGAAAATCCTGAGCAATTATTCTATCAAATTTTTATGTATTTTGTTCAAGAAAATACATTTCAAGTTGTGGAAGACCGAAGAGGAGCTAATATTTATTTGGCAAAGACAGCGGTGATTGGAGAATCAGTTACCATTGGGAATGATTGCGTAATAATGGATAACGTAGTTATCATGCCTAACACTATTTTGGGTGATCGGGTCGTTATAAAACCCAATACAGTTATAGGTGGAAATGGATTTCAAGTGAAAGATATAGGTGGAAAGAGAAAAGTTATTCCGCATGTAGGTGGAGTCTATATATCTGATGATGTTGAAATTGGATCATGTGTGACGATAGATAAAGGTCTATTTGGTGAGTTTACAACTATTGGTAGTGAAGTGAAAATAGATAATAATGTATATGTAGCACATTCTGTTTGTATTGGTAAGAGAACGATGCTAGCAGGGGGAGTAGTGGTAGCGGGAGGAGTATCTATAGGTTCAAGTGTATGGTTGGGTATACAGGTTTCAGTAAACCAACTCTTAACTATTGAAGATTATATCTATGCAGGAGCTCATGCGGCTATAGTGAGGTCAGTGAAAGCTCATCAGAAGATAGTTGGTGTTCCAGCAAGAGTAATCGGATGGGTATGCACTTGTGGAAATGATTTACATTCGACAAAAGAACCTTCCGTCTGGGTTTGTCCTCAGTGTGAAAGTCACTATATGTTAAATGATAGTGGAAATATGAATAAACAATAGAACTTATAAGTTAAAGTATAGATAAATTTTAAGGAGATGAAGGATAATTACTGTAAAAAATGGTATGGATATAATCGATTGCTACAACGATATTGAGAAACTAAATGTACTTAGAAATGAAATGGTTGGACTGAGTAGTGATGAAGAAATATTTAGTTGTATTAACATCTTGGTTGAATTCATTATTGGAAGCCAAAAATATTTAAGGTATCAAGAGTTCGAACAACTAACGGAGAGTGTCACCACATTTATCGAGTATTGTAACGGTGAGTATACTCGAGAAGAAATGATTTCACTCTATAATGGAGTCATATTTAAATGCAGTGAGTTTTATCAAGTTCTAAAAAATCAACATCGAGTCAATATTTATTTTTTAGGACAAGATGATGAAAATATTATAACCCAATGTTTTCGTGAAGAATATACAGTGTTCAAAGGGTTTTTCTCAGATGATAAAAATTTATTCCCTTTTTTAAAGGGAATAGTAGAGAAACAAGAGGCCGAATATCATGTTTTGATTCAAAATGTGGATGATGTAAGTGAAGAATTAGTTGGTTTGCTAGCTAATTTTGACGAAGTCATTAGTTATAAAAAATTGGTTCAGGAATTGATTAGTAATTTTGTGAATCAGAAATATTATAGTAATTATGACTACTACTATTTATCTAAAAATATGAAGAAAAATACTGATTCAGAAATTTTAGCAGCAGGATCGTCTTATTCAATGTTTGGGCTTAATGAACGCAGTTTTGATAAAAGTGTTCTGAATTTGTCTCTTGCTTCTCAGGATCTTTACTATAGTCATAAAATCGTAAAAGAGGCCTTGAAGTATAGTCGAAACATTAAATACTGTATTATAGGTATGTCCTACTACAGTTTTCACTTTGATTTATCCAGAAGTAAAAAAGAAGCTGAAAAAAGGATAAACAAAGTTTATTATCCTATTTTTAAGGATTCTCACCATTTCGAAGTAAACGATAGTGTCACCTCATCTGATATGAATTTTGATGATAATAACCTGAGTTTTTTATATCATATTATATTCAATAAAATAAAATTAGACCAAACTATTGTTGAAGCAGTAATTGTACACGATTCATACTTTAATAATAATGTTAACAGAGAACTCTTCAGCTTACTTGGAAATGTTAGATTGGAGGATATGGATCTCTCTCAAAAGGTAGCAGTAGGTCAACAAAGAGCAGAACAACATAATCAATTATTAGTCCATAATAAAACTGTAGAAGAAAATACTAATATTATGAGAAATCTTATTAATTATTTAAACGAAAAAAGGATAACTCCTATCGTTGTGGCATTCCCGGCGACGGAATATTACCAAAAGTTTTTTGATCACGAATTTAAGGCTGTTTTCTATGAAGTCATGAACAGTCTAGCTAATACACACACGTTTAAGTTAGTCGATTTATTTAATTCAGATGACTTTGTTGAGTCTGATTTTTTAGATATGGACCACCTAAATGAAAAGGGTGCTGTTAAAGTTAGCAATATGCTGAATATGGTATTAAATAGTCTTCAATAAACTATTATAGTTTTAAATTCTTCACAATATACCCTAAACAACCGATAAAATAATAAATAGGCCATCGGAGGTTGGAAGAATGAATCTGCAATTTTCAGTTTCAACGAATCAGATGAATGGACCGTCTCAAAGTAGTGAAAATTTCACTACTGGTAACAAAACAACTGAATCATTAGTAACTGCTATAAAAAGTGGATCTGCTTTAACTAAATTGGAGCAACAGGGGGTTGCTATTCCTCTTGGAGAAGAGCAGCTTATTCGTGCTATTGACCGCGCAGTCAAAGCTCTTCAGGGTCCAACCACAACCTTGGAAATGAGTGTGCATGAGAAAACACACCAGATCCTGGTTAAAGTTTTGAATAAAGAAACTGGTGAATTAATTCGTGAAATTCCACCTGAAAAAACACTTGATCTTGTAGCTAACATGATGGAAATTGCCGGAATACTTATAGATGAAAAAGTATAAGGGGGTACTGTAATGCGTATAAATGGCTTTTCTGGTATGGATATAGATAGTATGGTGACATCATTAATGACTGCGAAGAAGTTACCATTAAATAAACTAAATCAACAAAAACAAATTTTGGAGTGGACACGAGAAAGTTATCGTGAACTGAATAGTAAAATTGTGCAACTTAGTGATAAATTACAAAAAATGAATAGGTCAGAAGCAATGAACACCAAACTTTCAACAATTTCTGGAAATACTACTGCTCTTAAAGCAGATGCCAATTCTAATGCAAGTTCTACACCGATGTCGGTTGAGATCACCCAATTGGCAGCCCAATCTCATTTAAGTACTAAAGCGAATGAAACATTGAATGCTACACTTAGTACTACCTTAGGAGAGATCGCCGGAAGCGACACACCAGGAGAATATGAGTTAAATATCAATGATAAAAATATTAAATTTAACAGTACGGATTCTATTACAACAGTAATCGCTAAAATCAATTCTGGAGGAGCAAATGTAACAGCATCCTTTGATGAAATAAGTGGGAAATTTTCAATAACTGCAAAAGAATATGGGACAAAAAACAATATTAAATTACAAGACGGTGCTACAAATACTTTACTTGCTTTATTAAAAACAGGTACAGGTTCAGCAGATGTGAATGCTGCTGTAAACGGTTCTGTTAAAGTAAAAAACTTAAATGATGGAACTGAAAAAACGTATAGCCCCGAAGGCAATACGCTTACTGTGAATGGTGTGAAACTTACTCTTTTAGAGAAAACTGATTCTAATAATCCTGTAAAAGTTACAACTCAATCTGATCCTGCCAAAGCGATGGAAACGATAAAATCCTTTGTGGACACATATAATGAACTACTGGGAATGATGAATACCAAACTAAGTGAACAAAAATTTCGTGATTTTGCTCCATTGACAGCGGATCAGAAGAAAGACATGAAGGAAGACGAGATAAAAAATTGGGAAGAAAAGTCCAAAAGTGGATTACTAAAGAATGATTCGATTCTTAGTACGGCTGTTTCTTCAATGCGCATGGTTATAGCAGGGCAATTAGGCGATTTAAGTTCTTTTGGTATTACAACTGGACAGTATTATGAGAAAGGTAAGTTGCAAATTAATGAAGAAAAATTGAAGGCAGCTTTAACTGCAGATCCAGATAAAGTATTGAGTGTTTTCCAAGGGTCTGGGTCAGACGGTACTAAAAAACCTATATTCAGTGAATTAAGAAGCCAGCTTAACACTCCGTTAGATATGTTTGCTAAGAAGGTAGGTACTTCAAAATACGATTCAAATGCGAGTATTTCTTTGAACGTTGATAGTATAATGGGAAAACAACTTAAAGAATATAAAAGTCGAATTACGGAGTTCGAACGCAAAATGAAAGATGCTGAAACGCGTTACTATAAACAATTTACAGCAATGGAGTCTGCAATGAATAAGTACCAATCACAATCATCAAGCTTAACAAGTTATCTACAATAGTGAAGAAAGGATGATCTAACTTGATTACATCTCCTTATGAAAAATATAAAAATTCATCAGTGCAAACTTCTACTCCTGGACAGCTTGTCATCATGTTATATGATGGTGCTATTCGTTTTGTTAAGGCTGGCTTGGATGGAATATCTTCGAATGATTACGCTAAAGCAAATATGAACTTAGGGAAAGCTCAAACCATCATAAGCGAGCTAATGTCTACATTGAATCGTTCTTATGATATTTCGAAAAATTTGTATTCTCTTTATGAATATATGAACTATTTGCTTATTCAAACGAACATTAAAAAGAAAGTGGAATCAGGTGAAGAGGTCTTGGGTTACCTCCAAGAGCTTCGTGAAACCTGGATCACAGTAACTAAACAAACAGCAGGTATGCAATTACATGGTGAGTAATAGTATCGGTGATATGTTAGAGGAAAGTCTTACCCAGTTAGAGCGAAAAACACAGCAATTCATTTTACAACTTGATGAGACTGACTATGAAGAAGTTGAGAGATTTGTAGAAGAACGTCAGGATCATGTAGATCATTTACTCAAGATGCTGGATGGACAAGTAATTACTGTAGAACAAAAACAAATGTTGAAACGTATATTAAGTCACGATGCTCAGATAAACCAGCGTATGCAATTTCTTAAAGAAGAAGCCAAAGATTGGCTAGTCCAACGTAGTCGAGCTAAATCACAAAGAAATGCTTATGATTCTAAATATGCACCTGATAGTTATTTAATGGATAGAAGGAAATAGTATATTACAGAGGAGCCTTGTGGATAAATTCCACAAGGCTCCTCTGTTTTTCTAGAAAAACTATTTTCTTTTTAGCCAATGATAATCAATAAATATTCGTAAAATCGATTAAATCGTCCTCTTCTTCATAATTAAACACTAATGTATGTTTCCCCAATCTATAGGTCATTTCATATCCACCGGCCGCTTCGTTATAATATTCATTATAAGGTTTACCCAGCCAGAGCCGCACATTCTGTGGGGCGAGATTCTGTTTCTCGTTGTATAGTTGCAGAATGGCAATGCGTGACTTGGCATTAAGTTCATGCATATACGAATCAAAGCCTAAGCCAAATTGAGGATAGTAATAAAATGCTCCCCATTCCCCGTTTCCACGAGACTTAGGTTTATTTAGATTACTCTGCACGGACTTGAGAGTCATTCCAATCTTGATGTCAGATCGACCTGGCAGCATGCCCTTTGATGCAGCGGCCTTAAGACTCTCCAGATAGGCTCGATCCCCCATTCCGGAGTTTGGCCAAGACGATTGATCCAAATAACGGGTATCGCAGAGACGCAGCTCCAGCTTGCTAACATTTAGCTTAAATGTATCAACTGCATACTTGAATTGCATATTGTTATAATATTTGAATTGTACTCTGGAACCTGACAAACTGCGGATACCATCATTTCTGAGAGCCCAGTATGTGTCGGAAATCTTTTTGCCTTTATTGTCGGTGAATTTTATTGGTTGCAACACACCAGAACGGATTATATAAGTGTGTACCTCATTAAAGTTGGAAGTACCCCAATCTGTAAGCATTAACATGTCAGGCGTTCCTGCATCTTTCCCTTTAATTGTATAATTCCAGGTCTGAGGCAAAATAATAGTTTCAATAGGTAATTTTGTAGTTTGAATGGTTCCGAACTTAGCTCCTTTTTTTAGAAGCGCTGCACGATACGTTCCAGAATAACTTTTGTCGCCTGTTTTATTGTTTGTCCAGTCATTAGGCTCTGTAAGGGTAAATTTCTGCTCATCATCCGCGAATAGATAAACGGTATAAGACGTTTGATTTGCATCCCGCAGTGTGAAGGAGAGACGGCTCTTACTTTTGAGTTGATCGGCAGAGATTTGTTTTTCTTTTGCAGCGGCAGTTGTCGGTAGCATTAGTAATGTGCATAATGTGATACTGGCGAAAATTAGTATTGCTAGTAAGCTCCACTTTCTGTAATACTTTGAATAGATCATCGTTGATTCTCCTCTGGCTATTGTAGTGAAAATATGTAATTTGAAACTTTATAAATTGTATCATTTTTGCTGTTATTCGCACAGCAGAGTAATTCCAAATAAATCTGTAATTAATACATAAAAATAGATCTATCACTAGACTAACAACCCTCATTATTAACAATCCCCCACCATTCAACAAAACCCCCAATTAATCTACAAAAAATTCCAAGAAAACATTTACTTTACCAATTGACAATGGATAAGTTTGGATGGTATCATCTGAATTGTGAGCAAGGGTCTTTGACACAACCTCACTTCATTTGATGACGAAGGGAATGTTAGTGCATGCAAGGTAAAGTAAAATGGTTCAACGCAGAAAAAGGTTACGGTTTCATTGAAACTGAAGACGGCGGCGACGTATTCGTACATTTCTCCGCAATTCAATCCGAAGGATTCAAAACTTTGGAAGAAGGTCAATCCGTAGAATTCGACATCGTCGAAGGCGCGCGTGGACCGCAAGCAGCTAACGTAATCAAATTATAATCATCCGGACAATCCGACCTACATATATGGTTAGATGGTTACCAATTGAATTATCGCTAGCATCAGACTCCGGTTTTTCCGGGGTCTTTTTTTGTTTAATAGATTCGAGATTTGAGGATCAGTTGAGGTCAATATTCGTAGGAGTCTGGCAGATACAACAGGTAAATTAATTTTCATTTTACAGAATAGATTGAAGGAGCTCGGAAACGGTTAATTACATCATCAAGCGCCTATTAAGACAATCCATGTTAATGAATGATTATGCCTCAAAATGGAGAAATATCGCGAAATATGGCGGTAAGCCTATGTTGGCAGATGTGACTTGAACAGATGTCATTATTCGGTCACCTGGAGTTTTTACATGGCGCTTACATTCGTGTTATAATGAAGTGGCAAAGGAAAAGGAGGAGTGCCCTATGAATTTAAGTATTCGAGGTCAACAAATCGAGGTTACCGATGCTTTGAAGGATTATGTCGACAAAAAGTTGAGTAGACTCGAGAAGTATTTCGATGCACCCCTTAACTCTGACGGTGCTGTTACATTGAGCACGACGAGAGGCTTGCATACGGTAGAAGTGACGATCCCTTTGAAAGGCTTTGTGCTCCGCGCCGAGGATGAGAGTGACGATATGTACGCTTCCATTGACTCCGTGGTAGACAAGTTGGAACGCCAGATCCGTAAACACAAAACGAAAATTAACCGTAAGTTCCGCCAGGAAGGCAGCCTGAAAACGCTCTTCGTGGAAGATCCGACAGGCACAGTGGCTACTGCTGAACTGGATACGGAAACGGATGACGATGATTTGGAAGTGGTTCGGACGAAACGGTTTATGTTGAAACCGATGGACGTGGAAGAAGCCATTCTCCAAATGAACATGGTTGGCCATAATTTCTTCGTATTCTCCAACATTGAGAATGAAGAAGTTAGCGTTGTGTACAAACGGAATGATGGAAAATACGGTTTGATCGAACAAGGTTAATGGATTGATGATAATACCTAGCCTAGTTTTAATGACTGAATCTATGAATGACTAAACCTATGTTTGAAAAGAAAAAGTGATTACTTAATGATAACGAATAATGACAGGGACACAATGCTTCCTGTATTGGAATTGAAAAACTAACAAGAGCCTCCATCCTTTATGGGATGGGGCTCTTTGGCGCGCGGCGGGGGCTGGAAAAAAGTCGCTAAAGCAAGATTGTGAAACTATTTCCCATGCTGCTGCGTCTAATAGATAGTAGAAATGCGATAGATCCGTGGAAAGGATATACTAAATTTTCATAGCACGAAGATGTCAGGGCAGATATAATTCTCAGATGTATTCTTTTTCTCTATATTGAGATTTTCATCCAAATTTACCACCAAACTTCGTTAACATGGCTTATCTTTCTGGCAAATGAAACGGCATAATTTAAGGCTTCCGCTAACGACTATGATTTTTTGCACTTATTCTCCTTCCGAGAGGCGTCAGAAGTTCAAAGAAGTGTACCGTGGCTTGTTGCGGGGACCCTTACAAACTGTTACAATTTATACAAAGAGAATCATTGTCCTGATGAGGAATTGTCAACGAATGATCACTAATCATAATCAATGACAGGCACAGCACCATGAACATGATTCATAAGGCTCGGTATTCGGTTGTTTCTAATAACCGGATCCGGATGAATTACCGAATCAGCTTCATGAAGGAACCTTGGCAAGCCTGGAGTTGATTCACTTATATTATTTATATCGTTTGTCACCCCCGGGCAAGTGGATACATATCCATCCGATGGTGTCGCGTGGCGGCAGCAGGGGGTCTATTCTGTTTTGCACGAAAGGGGTATACCATGCTAGGACTTGTCAAAAAGATCTTCGGCGACATGAACGAACGTGATGTTAAACGTCTGATGAAGACAGTCGATGTGATCAATAAACTGGAACCACAATTTCAGGCTCTGTCTGATGAACAACTGAAATCCAAAACGGATGAATTCCGTGCCCGCATTGAAAAGGGAGAAACCACGGACGAACTTCTTCCAGAGGCATTTGCAACCGTACGTGAGGCATCTCGCCGTGTACTGGGCAAACGTCACTATGACGTACAGATGCTCGGAGGCATTGCCTTGCATGAAGGCCGGATTTCAGAGATGAAAACGGGTGAAGGTAAGACACTGGTAGGAACGCTCCCGGTATACCTGAATGCATTGATGTCCAAAGGTGTACACGTGGTAACGGTCAATGATTATTTGGCTCAACGGGATAGCCAGGAAATGGGACAAATTTATGAATTCCTGGGCATGACGGTAGGGGTTAACCTGAGCGGTATGGACCATGCGTTGAAGCAACATGCTTATGCATGTGATATTACGTACGGAACGAATAACGAATTCGGTTTTGACTATTTGCGTGACAATATGGTGTTGTACAAAGAGCAGATGGTACAGCGTCCATTGTTCTTCTGTATCATTGATGAAGTGGACTCCATTCTGGTCGATGAGGCACGTACACCTCTGATCATTTCCGGACAAGCTCAGAAATCGACAGATCTGTACTATGCAGCTGATCGTTTTGTGAAACGTCTGGTTCCGGAAGAAGACTTTACGGTGGACATCAAGGTGAAATCCGTAGCGTTGACTGAAGCTGGTGTGGCGAAGGCGGAGAAAGCGTTTGGTATCGAAAACTTGTATGATCATGCCAATGTTACGCTCAACCATCACATCGTACAGGGATTGAAAGCCAACGTAATCATGCGCCGTGACGTCGATTATGTGGTGAGTGATGAGGAAGTACTGATCGTCGATGAGTTCACTGGCCGTCTGATGGCAGGCCGTCGTTATAGCGATGGATTGCACCAGGCGATTGAAGCCAAAGAAGGCATTGAAGTACAGAACGAGAGCATGACACTTGCTACGATTACATTCCAGAACTATTTCCGGATGTACCGCAAGCTTGCGGGAATGACGGGTACAGCGAAGACTGAGGAAGAAGAGTTCAAAAAAATCTATGGTCTTGAAGTATTGCAAATTCCAACCAACCGTCCGAATAAACGGAATGATATGGCTGATGTGGTGTACAAGAGCATCGACGGCAAGTTCAAAGCGGTTGTGGAAGAAATCGTGGAACGTCACAGCAAGAACCAGCCGGTTCTGGTTGGTACGGTATCGATTGAGAACTCCGAGCGTCTTTCGGACATGCTGAAACGCCGTGGAATCAGACACCAGGTACTGAATGCCAAGTACCACGCTGAAGAAGCGGAAATCATCTCAGGTGCAGGCCAAGCAGGCGCGGTGACGATTGCAACCAACATGGCTGGACGGGGTACAGATATTATCCTGGGCGAAGGTGTTGCTGAAGTGGGCGGTCTTCACATCATTGGTACAGAGCGTCACGAATCTCGCCGGATTGATAACCAGCTGCGCGGACGTGCAGGACGTCAGGGTGACCCAGGTTCCACACAGTTCTACCTGTCACTGGGTGATGAGCTAATGAGACGTTTCGGTGCAGATAATGTACTGAACATGATGGAGCGTCTTGGTTTTGAAGAAGACCAACCAATTGAGAGCCGGATGATTACCCGTGCGGTAGAGTCGGCACAAAAACGGGTTGAAGGTAATAACTTTGACGTACGTAAAGTCGTTCTCCAATATGATGATGTCATGAACCAACAACGTGAAATTATATATAAACAGCGCCGCGAGGTGCTTGAGTCCGAGAATATCAAACAGATCGTTATGGATATGATCAAACCTTCCATTGAACGTATCGTGGAAGCTCATTGCAGTGACGATATTCCAGAAAACTGGGAACTGCAGGAAGTCGCCGACTACATGAACAGCAAATTGCTGGATGAAGGTTCCGTAACGAAGGATGATCTGTGGGGCAAGGAAGCCGAAGAGATTATCGATTATCTGTTTGAGAAAGTTCAGAACAAGTACAATGCGCGTGAAGAGCGAATCGGTGAAGAGATGGTTCGTGAGTTCGAGAAAGTGGTTGTGCTCCGTGCAGTAGATAGCAAATGGATGGATCACATTGATGCGATGGATCAATTGCGTCAAGGTATCCACCTTCGTGCCTACGGCGGTACAGATCCGCTGCGTGAGTACCAGTTCGAAGGCTTCGAAATGTTCCATCAGATGATTGCTTCGATCCAGGAAGAAGTGGCAACCTATGTGATGAGAGCGCAAATCGAGAGCAATCAGGAGCGTCAGGCGGTTGTGGACGAAAGTCAAATCTCAACTAGCGGCGAACCTACGGAGAAACGTCCGGTAAAAGTGTCTGACCAGATCGGACGTAACGACCCATGTCCATGTGGCAGCGGCAAAAAGTTCAAACACTGTCACGGTCAAGAGTAGTCAAACGACTCTCATATATTACCCTGCGTATAAGTTGGATCTGAATTTTTTACACCATAACGGAGAGTGCAGAAGCAATCTGGAGAAGCGAAGCGTTCGCATTTATCACCGGATTTTTCCCTTGTGAAAGGGAATCAAGAAAATCTGGGGATAAGAGCGATCGGAAGATGCTACTGTAATTGGAGTGGTAAGGTGTAACGAATGCTGGATCAACTTAAATAGAATGACATGAACGGCTCCTTGCGGCCGGGTATTCTAAATGATCAAGTGAAGGATGCACAACCTGTCATTGGTGCATAGTTATAACTATGGGACCATGTTCATGGAGAAGAGGATTGCCGATATAAAGGTAACCTGGACTCCAAGGTGAAACATCGGATACTTGATCTTAAGGAATGCCCTGGATGCGGGGAGCTTATCTTAATGAAAAGAGGAATTGCACATGATCGATCCAAGCGTGAAGCAGGACCTGCGTGAAATAGGCAAGAAACTAACAAATCTTAGGGGGTCTCTTTGACTTAGATCTGAAGCAAGAGATGATCGAGAACTTCGAAGTGAAGATGTCTGCCCCGGATTTCTGGGATGATAATGATAAGGCGCAATCCGTAATCGCCGAGCTAAACGCAGTGAAGGGATCTGTGGACCAGTATACCAAGCTGCAGCAGGATTATGACGATGCGGTCATGATGGCAGAACTAGCTGATGAAGAAGGCGATGATGATCTTGCTGTGGAAATCGCCAACAGTGTGACGGCCATCGTGAGCAAGGTAGAAGAGTTCGAGCTACAGCTTCTCCTGAATCAGCCGTATGACAAGATGAATGCCATTCTCGAGCTTCACCCGGGTGCTGGGGGTACCGAGTCACAGGACTGGGGACAGATGCTGATGCGGATGTATACACGCTGGGCCGAGAAACGTGGCTTCAAAGTTGAGGTGCTGGATTATCTGGCAGGAGATGAAGCAGGAATCAAGAGTGTCACGTTATCCATCAAGGGGCACAACGCTTATGGGTATCTGAAAGCTGAGAAGGGTGTTCACCGGTTGGTGCGGATCTCACCTTTTGACTCCTCAGGGCGTCGGCATACTTCCTTTGTATCTTGTGATGTGGTGCCTGAGATTGATGACACGATTGAATTGGACATTCGAACAGAAGATCTCAAGATTGATACCTATCGTGCGAGTGGCGCGGGTGGACAGCATATCAATACCACCGACTCAGCCGTACGGATTACTCACCTTCCAACAGGTGTGGTTGTAACGTGTCAGAATGAACGTTCACAGATCAAGAACCGTGAGCGAGCGATGACGATGCTTCGTTCCAAATTGTATGAACGTAAAATTGAAGAACAAAAACAACAGCTGGACGAAATCCGAGGAGAACAGTCGGATATTGCGTGGGGTAGCCAGATTCGCTCCTATGTATTCCATCCCTATAGTATGGTAAAGGATCACCGTACGAGCGTGGAGACTGGAAACACAGGAGCAGTTATGGATGGCGACCTCGATGGATTCATCGATGGTTATTTGCGCAGCCAGATTAAAGTAGATACCGATTAATCAAAAGTTCCTGTATAGACCCGATACGTGTAGGCGTATGCTGGTGTATACAGGGGCTTTTTTTTGAGCATATATACAAAAAAAGGAGAGCACGATGACATGCAGCAGCAACAGCATTTACACAATAATCGCAAAAAGAGGTGGACCACCCTCATCCCCCTGAACGGCCCCTGGAGAAATGTTGTGGATACCGCATCCATCATTTTAGGTTCGTTTTTGATTGCCGTGGCCTTTAATTTATTCTTACTTCCAAACCAGATTGCGTCAGGCGGAGTATCCGGGTTATCGATATTGGGCAAACATTGGCTGGGGCTTGAACCGGCATATACCCAGTGGGCCATTAATATTCCGCTTCTGATCGCAGGTTTTCTCCTGATTGGCAAGCAGTATGGTATCCGTTCAGTGCTTGGCAGTATTGTGCTTCCACTGTTTGTCTATCTCACGAAAGACTGGGCTATTCCAACAACGAATCCGCTGCTCGGTTCTCTTTATGGAGGAATTGGGGTTGGACTTGGTATTGGGATTGTATACAGGGGGAGAGGTTCAACAGGAGGCATGAGCATCCTCGCCAGAATCGTGCAAAAATACAGTGGACTGAGTTACTCTCTTTGCGTCGTGATTATGGATGCTACAGTCATCATTATGGCTGCCTTTGTATTGTCATTGGAGCAGTCGCTTTATGCGCTGATTGGGTTGTATGTTACGGGGAAAGTCATTGATGCCGTCGAGATGGGATTGGGGTACTCCAAGGTGGCGTACATTATCTCTAACCAGATCGAACCGATTACGAAGGTGATTCTCGAAGATCTGGATCGCGGATTAACGAAGCTGGAGGCAAAAGGTGGATACACTGACGATCAGCGAACCGTACTGATGGTTGTGGTTGGGCAAAATGAGGTGCCGCGACTGAAAGCATTAATCCGGTCGGTAGACCCCGGGGCTTTTGTCATCATTAGTAATGCGCATGAAGTGCTCGGCGAAGGGTTTAAGCGCGAACACACGTAAGCACACGTGCCACAAGTATATTCCATGAATCATCTATATAGAAAAAAAGCAGGGAGCGTCTCAGCCAGATCTGGCGAGGGTGTCCCTGCTTTTATATTGAAATTACCTATAGCGACAATTAAATTGAAATCTTATCGATGGACGTTATGGACAGTAAAAATCACCGAATAACATGAATCGGCAGATTGTCTGTTCAGTCTACAACGCTTCTGCTATTACAAAATCGGAGACAGCAGTCGAGATATGGCCTCTTTGAAGCGAATTTTCAGACTACGATTGTTGTATTCCTCCAGCGTCATCTCACGGGATACAAGAAGATCATGCTCAAACGTCTGCACAAGTGCAGTCGCAATCGCTTCGTCATACATAAAAGCATTGACCTCAAAGTTCAGTCGGAAGCTGCGGTAATCAATATTAGCCGTTCCCACAGATGCGACCATACTGTCGATAATAAGCGTTTTGGCATGAATGAAGCCATTATCGTAGATGAATACGGTAGCGCCCACTTTTAATAACTCACCGATATAAGATAGCGTAGCCCAATATACGAAGGCGTGATCCGGTTTATTGGGAATCATAATGCGAACATCAATCCCTGACAGGCACGCAAGACGAATGGCTTCGAATACACTGGCATCCGGGATAAAATAAGGCGTCTGAATCAGAATGGAGTGTTTGGCTCCATTGATCATCTTCAGATAACTATTCTTGATGTGCTCTGTCTCTGCATCCGGTCCGCTGGACACAATCTGCATGGCCGTTGTTCCTGTCCCCTCAATATGAGGGAAATGCGCCGGAACATACGGAGTATCATGCTGTTTGGACGCTTCATTCCAATCCAGAAGAAAACGGGTCTGAAGCGCATGAACAGCGTTCCCCTGAATACGCAAATGAGTATCTCGCCAGTATCCGAACTTGGAGTTCAAACCAAGATATTCATCTCCTACATTAAACCCGCCTGTATATCCGAGGTTACCGTCAATGATGACAATTTTACGATGATTTCGATAGTTCATACGCAAGTTGATCAGACTGAATTTGGATGGGAAAAAGACTTCAACCAGGCCACCTGCTTCGCGCAACTCTTTGAAAAAGCGTTTGGATACCCGCCGCGATCCCAGCGCGTCATATAGCAGACGAACCTTGACGCCTTCCCGCGCTTTGCGGATGAGTGCATCCCGGATTCTTTTGCCGAGTCGGTCACCTCTATAAATGTAATATTGCACATGAACATGATCCTTCGCTGCCTCGATATCATCGAGTAATCGCTGGAATTTGTCTGTCCCGTCGGTAATAATCTCGACCGCATTGTCTTCAGTCAGTAGAGCATCGTTCTGCTTCAGGTTCATATAGATCATGTCCTGACTGCTCTCTGTCGCTTGGTTACGGAACGGTGTCCGATTGTCGTGCAGCTGTTCAAGCTGGCTAGCAATACGTTCTTCAAGCCCGAGTTTCTTGCGCTCTTTCCACTGGAAAAGCCGGTAGCGCGTCAGATTTTGCCCTGTTAATAGATAGAGTACAAACCCGAACACCGGAATAAAGTTCAAGACGAGCAGCCAGGCCCAGGATGCACTCGCATCCTTTCGTTCGAAGAAGACGACCGCCGCAGCGAAAATAATATTCAGGCCCAGGAGTACAACAAGTAAAATGGATTCGATATGCACTGTAGTCCCCCATGTTTCATAATGACCATCATGAATCCATTCATAAACCCTTCCTCGTGTAGATTGATTATGAATTAGACCCTGGTTGTAATGTTTCCTATAATACGTATTTTAGCAGAAGTATCCCGGTTCGTCCGCAGATGTTGGAAAGATATGTTCGGGAGCCATAAGAATCCATGTGAAATTGATGAGAGAGTGTTGTATTTATATAACTAGAGTCGTATAATAATACACAAATATGCATAGAAGCGACGGAATTGCTGTATGAAGGCTCATTGAGAGCAGGAGAACAGTATGAGTAGCGCATACAACGAGATTGGGGGAGCGAGAGTGAATAACAAATTAAAAGTGGCAATCGTCGGTTCCACCGGCTACGGCGGGGTGGAGCTGATTCGTTTTTTCCAGAACCATCCGCAGGTTGAAATTACTTCGGTAATCTCTTCATCCAGCAGTGGTGAGTCCATCGCAGATGGATTCCCGCATTTGACGGACGTGATTCATAGGCCGCTCGACGGAGTAGACCCGGCTGAGATCGCAAGTCGTGCAGATCTGGTGTTCACAGCAACCCCGTCTGGTGTAAGCGCGAAACTCGTTCCGAGCCTGCTTGAAGCAGGTCTTAAAGTCATTGATCTGTCTGGAGATTTCAGACTCAAGGATGGAACGGTGTATGAGGAGTGGTATAAACACCCGGCACCATCTGCTTCATTGCTGGAACAGGCGGTATACGGCATGGCAGAGGTGTATGGAGACGAAGTGAAGGGCAAAAGCTTTATTTCCAACCCAGGCTGTTACCCGACGGCTACGTTACTCGGCTTGATTCCAGCTGTTGAGGCGGGATGGATTGATCCTTCCAGTATCATCATTGATGCCAAATCCGGTGTATCGGGTGCGGGGCGGGGAACAAGTCTGACGAATCATTATGCAGAAATGAATGAGAATTTCAAAGTATACAAACTCAATAAACATCAGCATATTCCTGAAATTGAGCAAGTGCTGGGCAATATCATTGGAACTCCAGTCACAGTAACATTCACAACGCAGCTGGTGCCGATGACGCGTGGGATCATGAGTACGATGTATGCCAAACTAACTGGCGAACACAGTGACCGTGAAATCATTGATCTGTATCGCAAATATTATGAGAATCGGCCTTTCGTGCGTGTGCGTGAGCCGGGGATCTGGCCTTCAACCAAGGAAGTGTACGGATCGAACTATTGTGATATCGGATTTGCCGCTGACCCTCGTACAGGTCGTTTGACGATCATTTCGGTTATTGACAACCTGGTGAAAGGTGCATCCGGGCAAGCGATTCAAAATATGAACCTGATGATGGGATGGGAGGAGAACCTCGGGCTGAACATGACGCCGGTATATCCGTAAGGATTGGTTTGGTGGAAGAGCGTGCAGACGTCATTCCGGAACCAGCTAAGGAGAATCGGATCAAGCTAAGCGAGCGGATCATCGGCATGCAGCCGAACGCATAACGGGGGATAACATATGGGAACGAATGTGGAGCAAAAGGCTTTTACGATAGTTGAGAACGGAACGATTGTAACCCCGCGCGGGTTTACTGCTGGCGGACTGCATTGTGGTTTGAAAAAAACATCTCGCAACGACATCGGAGCGATCCGCTGTGACGTTCCAGCTACCGCTGCCGCGGTGTATACAACGAACGTGTTCCAGGCTGCGCCTCTGAAAGTCACACGTGAGAGCTTGAGCAATGGACGCCTTCAGGCAGTCATCGTGAACAGCGGCAACGCCAATGCGTGTACCGGGCAACAAGGCGAAGAGGATGCCTACGCCATGCGTACGGCGGCTGCGCGTGAATTGGGTGTAGCGGAAGAGGATGTTGCTGTCGCTTCCACAGGTGTCATTGGTGAATTGCTGAAGATGGACGCTGTGCACTCGGGGATTAGCGGCCTTCCGGCACACATGGGCAAGGAAGAAGAAGAAGCGGAGCATTTTTCCCAAGCTATTCTGACAACCGATTTGGTGAAAAAAGAAGCCTGCGTCGCCGTTGAAGTGAACGGCAAAACGATTACGATTGCAGGTGCCGCCAAGGGATCGGGGATGATTCATCCGAATATGGCGACCATGCTGGCCTTTATGACCTCAGATGCGGTCATTGGCGCAGAAGCGTTGCAGCGCCTGCTACGCCAGGCGACCAACCATACCTTCAACATGATTACAGTGGATGGAGATACAAGCACAAACGACATGCTTGTAGCGATGTCCAGTGGTCTGGCAGGCAATGAAGAGCTGACTGTGGAACACCCGGATTGGGAAGCTTTTGCTGCCGGATTTACTTATGTGTGCGAAGTGCTTGCCAAAGCCATTGCGCGTGATGGCGAAGGAGCGACGAAGCTGGTTGAGGTACAGGTAACAGGTGCAGTAAGTGATGAATCCGCGCAAGCGATTGCGAAGACCGTTATTGGTTCCAGTCTGGTGAAATCCGCCATGTTTGGCGCGGATGCCAACTGGGGACGAATTATTGCAGCCGTAGGGCGCGCAGGACAGCCGGTGAACCCGGAGACGGTTGATATCCGTCTGGGAGAGATTTCTGTACTTGCACAATCTCGTCCGGTCTTATTTGACGAAGAAGCAGCGTTGGCCTACTTGCAGACGGATACCGTACGCATTGGGGTCGATCTGCACCACGGCGAGGGAACAGCCATCGCTTGGGGCTGTGACCTGACGTATGACTATGTACGAATTAACGCGGCATACCGCACGTAATAGGCAACTATTTATATTTACACGTTAACGGAGAATGCAGAACCAATCTGAAGAAGCGTAGCGTGCGCCTTTATCCCCGGATTTTACCCTTTTTAAAAAGGGATCAATAAAATCTGGGGATAAGAGCGATCGAAAGATGGTACTGCAGTCGAAGTGGTCGAGTGTAACGATCCATAGTTCATTATACGAAATACGAAAGGAGTGCCCTCATGAATTCAACATTGCAAAATGAAAGTACCGGAACTGAATCTGGAGCTGAGAAGCAGACGTTTGTCATGAAATGCGGAGGCAGCACCCTGGCGGCATTGCCTGAATCCTTTTTTGCAGATCTGCGTGACTTGCAGTCCCAAGGGACTCAGCCTGTCATCGTGCATGGCGGCGGCCCTGCGATCTCGGATAATTTGGCGAAGCTGGGCATTGAGACCGAGTTTGTGAACGGATTGCGTAAAACAACGGAACCCGTACTGGATGTCGTGGAGATGGTTCTTGCGGGGAGTATTAACAAACAGATCGTACGCCTGATCCAACGTGTTGGTGGACGTGCGCTGGGCTTGTCGGGTGTGGACGGTGGTTTGATCCAGGCGAAACCGGTTAGCAACCACGCAGAGATCGGTTGGGTAGGTGACGTAACAGGCGTTAACGCGGAGATTATTCAAGGTATCGTAAACATGGGCTATATGCCAGTTATTGCGCCAGTTGGTGTGGATGCATCAGGCCAACGTTATAACATCAACGCAGATACAGCTGCAGGTGCGGTAGCTTCCCATCTCGGGGTGAGCCGAATGATCGTGGTGACTGATGTTCCTGGCATCATGAAGACCGTAGGCGGCGAGAAAAAAGTACTGCCATCCGTCTCGGTTCAGGAGATTGAGGATATGATCCAAACTGGAGAAATCTACGGCGGCATGATTCCAAAGGTGCGTGCAGCCATCGCTTGTATTCACGGCAAAGTGCGTGAGGTCGTCATCGTAGACGGCAGCGAACCACAGATCCTGAGCCGTGTGCTTGGCGGAGAAACGATCGGAACCCGAATTATGCGTATGCAGTAAGGCGATTTTGTAATAACCGAATTTGTAATAACCGAATTTGTAATAACAGAGTAATCAACATGATGTACAAGGCTTTTCTATATAAGAAAAACAAACATTACACAATAACGTAGAGGACAGAAATAACCTGAAGAAGCGAAGCTAAAAGCTTTCTGAAAGAAAGCTGCTTCAAAAGCATATGCTGCGCCTTTATCCCCGGATTTTACCCTCTATAAAGGGATCTAAAAAATTCCGGGGGATAACAGCGGTCGGAAGATGGTACTGCAATCGAAGTGGCCTAGTGTAAAGCGGGGTTGGCTTATATAACTGCCACTGTACTCACATAAAACGAAGGAGTGAAAGGTGATGGCAAAAGGCAATGAACAGCCAGGTTCTGGCACAGCAGTAGCGGGCGTAGCGGCGACAGGGGCAGCGGCCCAGACGGAAAGCTCTCTTTTCCAAACGTATGCGCGTTATCCGATTAATCTGGTCAAGGGAAAAGGCAGCTGGTTATGGGATGATCAGGGCAACCGTTATCTCGATTTTATGTGCGGATTGGCTGTAACGAGCCTGGGCCATGCACCGGAGAAGGTAGGAGCCAAGCTGAAAGCTCAAATAGATGAGCTGTGGCATGTCTCTAACCTGTTCCAGATTCCGGGTCAGGAAAAAGCGGCGGCTTTGTTGACAGCAAATACGTGCGCAGATGCCGTGTTCTTTTGTAACAGCGGTGCAGAGGCGAATGAGGCTGCAATTAAACTGGCTCGTCGCTATCACCAGAAGGTGAAGGGTACAGATCGGTACGAAGTCATTACATTTGCCCAGTCCTTCCACGGACGGACACTCGCAACATTAACGGCAACCGGGCAGGATAAGGTGAAAGAAGGATTTTTGCCATTGCCAGCCGGATTCGTAACTGTACCATTGCATGACACAGCGGCACTTGAAGCGGCGATTGGACCCCATACAGCAGCGATTATGCTGGAGATGGTGCAAGCTGAGGGTGGCGTGCATCCAGTCAAGCCGGATTTTGTCCACCATGTTCGGAAACTGTGTGAAGAGCACGGACTGCTGTTGATTGTAGACGAAGTGCAGACGGGAATGGGACGTACAGGTAAACTGTTCGCGCATGAGCATTATGGCATTGAGCCAGACATTTTCACGGTAGCCAAAGGTATTGGCAGTGGATTCCCTGTAGGTGCGATGCTGGGTAAAGGTTATCTGAAGGATGCGTTTACGGCGGGCAGCCATGCAACGACGTTTGGCGGCACACCGCTTGCTTCCTCTGTTGTCATTGCAACGATTGAAACGATGCTGGAAGACCACCTGCCAGAGCGTGCAGCTGAAATGGGCGAATACCTGATGAACTCCCTGCGGGAGCGCCTGACAGGTAATGCGTTTGTAAAAGAAGTACGGGGTATGGGTCTGCTGGTCGGAATCGAATGTGCTGAAGCGGTAGGCGACATCGTGCTTGCTGGTCAGAAGCGAGGCATTCTCTTTGTATCCGCAGGACCGAATGTCATTCGTCTGCTTCCGAATCTGTATGTGAGCAAAGAAGAGATTGACGAAGCAGTATCCCTGGTAGCTACGCTGATTGAAGAGCATGTGGCGGCGAAGAACGCCTAATAAGGCTTTATACGACCTTTCTGACTCGGGGCCTTCACCGGCCTCGATGCGGAACAAGATGATGAATCCCTGTAGCCGCGCGGTAAACTAGCGGAAGATGAAAGTGAGCAGCCGGATGGTCAAATCTCAATCTTCTACACTCTTCTGCCCATGCGGGTGCAGGGAACCGGAAATAAGGAGGACAACACTAACATGACACAAGCGCAACAGACGGAAAAGGTACAGAAGGTCGATCTTAGAGGCCGTGATTTTATTGAATTTACAGATTATACGGCGGAGGAAATCCGCTATTTGCTGGATCTTGCGATTGAGATTAAAGGCAAGCAAAAAAACGGTGTTCCGTATCAGCCACTCCAAGGCAAAACGATCGGACTCATTTTTGAAAAATCATCTACACGTACGCGTGTATCCTTTGAAGTCGGCATGTTCCAGTTGGGTGGACACGCACTCTTCCTGAGCAAAAACGATATCCAACTTGGTCGCGGGGAAACGACACATGATACAGCCAAAGTCCTGTCACGTTACCTGGACGGCATCATGATTCGTACCTTTGGACACCATAATGTGACTGAACTGGCACAACATTCGGATATTCCGGTTATTAACGGTCTGAGCGATGCAGCACATCCGTGTCAAGTACTTGCGGACTTCCAAACCGTATTGGAGCACAAAGGCAAGTTGGAAGGTCTGAAAATGGCTTATGTTGGAGACGGCAATAACATGGCGCATTCCCTTATGCTTGGTGCAGCGAAGATGGGCATGCATGTTGCAGTAGCAACTCCGGAAGGGTATGAGCCTGACAGCGGAGTTGTAGAGCAGGCGCGCAGCATTGCACAGGAGAGCGGCTCACAGGTGATTGTAACGTACAGTGCACAGGAAGCTGTGAAAGATGCAGATATCGTGTACACGGATGTATGGGCAAGCATGGGTTTTGAAGAGGAACAGAAGATTCGTGAGCAGGCATTTGCCGCGTATCAGGTAGACGAGGAATTGATGAAAGGCGCCAAGCCGGATTATATGTTCCTTCACTGTCTGCCAGCTCACCGCGGGGAAGAAGTGAGTGCCGGAGTCATTGATGGCCCGAACTCCCTGATCTTTGATCAGGCGGAGAATCGTCTGCATGCACAGAAAGCATTGATGGCTGCGTTAATGAGCGAATAGAAGCTGTTTGCCTGAATGGGTTGATTTTAGGCACAGATTTCGCGATGATAGGTTTATCTATTTATACTCTAAAAAGTAAGATAAACAGGAGCGTTACACAAACGGAGAGACAGAAAAGACCTGAAGAAGCGGAGCGTTCGCCTTTATCACCAGATTTACCCTTTTAAGAAGGGGAATCAAGAAAATCTGGGGATAACAGCGATCGAAAGGTTTTCTGGCTCGTAGTGCTCAGTGTATGAAAGCTTTGTTTAACTTATCGCAACTGAACTTGGGGAGGACCATTGAACATGGCTAAGGAAAAAATCGTACTCGCTTATTCTGGCGGGTTGGACACATCTGTAATTTTGAAATGGTTGAAAGAAACATATGATGCAGAGATTATCGCATTTACGGCGGATATCGGACAAAAGGATGAACTGGACGGCCTTGAGGAAAAAGCACTCGCTACAGGCGCTTCCAAAGTGTACATCGACGATCTGCGCGACGAGTTCGCAAAAGATTTCATCTATCCCATGTTCCAGGCGGGTGCCCTCTATGAAGGGCAATACCTGCTCGGTACAAGTATCGCACGTCCACTCATTGCAAAACGTATGGTGGATATCGCTCGTGCAGAAGGCGCTACAGCGATTGCTCACGGCGCTACAGGTAAAGGGAATGACCAGGTTCGCTTTGAGCTGAACGCAGCTGCGCTGACACCAGACATTCAGGTCATCGCGCCTTGGCGTCTGGAAGAGTTCCGCAACCAGTTCCCAGGACGTGCGGAGATGATCGCTTACGCTGAGAAACATGGGATTCCGGTAACCGCATCGGCGGCGAAACCGTATTCCACTGACCGTAACCTTCTGCATATCAGCTATGAGAGCGGTGTGCTCGAAGACCCTTGGTTCGATCCAAGTACGGACGAGAACAAAGACATGTTCCTGCTCAGCAGCGCACCTGAAGATGCACCGGATCAAGCGGAATATGTTGTACTTGATTTTGAACAAGGTAATTGTGTTGCACTGAATGGTGAGCGTTTGAGCCCACTGCAAGTGATGGAGCAACTGAACGAGCTGGGTGGCAAGCATGGTATCGGCCGTGTGGACATGGTTGAGAACCGCTTTGTTGGCATGAAGAGCCGTGGCGTATACGAGACACCGGGCGGAACCATTCTGTTTACAGCACACCGCAAAATGGAATCCATCACGATGGATCGCGAAGTCATGAACCTGCGTGATAGCCTGATCACACGCTACAGCACACTCGTTTACAACGGTTTCTGGTTCGCACCGGAACGTCTGGCACTGCAAGCGCTGGTGACCGAGAGCCAAAAAAATGTTACAGGTACGGTTCGTGTGAAACTGTATAAAGGCAACATCATCGGCGCAGGGGTGAAAAGCCCTGTCAGCCTGTACAATCCAGACATTGCAACGATGGAAGCTGATCCAACGCAAGCATATGATCAAGGGGATGCAACGGGCTTTATCCGCTTAAATGCGCTGCGTTTGAAAGTAAACTCCGGTGTGGAGCAAAACAAAAACTAATTTCATCATGCATACAGAGAATAAACGATTATAACTGACAAGGCGGGCCGTTCTTGCACATCTGGCAGGAGCGGCTTTGTCCATGAGCGAAAGGGGAGTACTCACTGTGAGCAAGCTGTGGGGAGGACGTTTTACAAAACAAACCAATCACCTGGTTGAGGAATACACGGCGTCAATCAACTTTGATAAAGCGTTGGCCGAGGAAGATATTCAAGGAAGTCTGGCGCATGTAACGATGCTGGGCAAATGCGGCATTCTGCCGGCAGAGGATGTAGAGACGATCAAGGAAGGTTTGATCACCGTTCTGCACAAAATCCGTGCAGGCGAAGTGGAATTCTCCGTATCGGATGAAGACATCCACATGAACATTGAGAAAAACCTGATCGATACTATCGGCCCTGTAGGCGGCAAATTACATACAGGACGCAGCCGGAATGACCAGGTAGCAACGGATATGCACTTGTACCTGCGTGAGCGCGTGGTTGGATTTGTTGGCATGCTGCACTCGTTGCAGGAAGCGCTGATCGGACAAGCCAAAGACAATCTTGATACAATTGTACCGGGGTATACGCATCTTCAACGTGCACAACCGATTCTGTTCGCCCATCACCTGATGGCGTATGTCTCAATGTTCCAACGGGATGCGGAGCGTCTGATGGACAGCTACAAACGCATTAACGTGCTGCCACTGGGTGCAGGTGCACTTGCGGGCACAACGTTCCCGATTGACCGTCATTTTGTGGCGGAACAACTGGGATTCGATGGGGTATATGAGAACAGTCTGGATGCGGTCAGCGACCGTGACTTTATTGTGGAGTTCCTGGCAGCCGCTTCGCTGATCATGACTCATTTGTCCCGTCTGAGTGAAGAACTGGTGCTGTGGAGCAGTACGGAGTTTGGTTTTGTTGAACTGGATGATGCATTCTGCACGGGCAGCAGCATTATGCCTCAAAAGAAAAATCCGGACGTTCCCGAACTCGTCCGTGGTAAAACCGGACGTGTATATGGAAACCTGATCGGTTTGCTTACCGTACTGAAATCTCTTCCGCTCGCGTATAACAAGGACATGCAGGAAGACAAGGAAGGCATGTTTGACACGGTAGCGACACTGGAGGGGGCACTTCAATTGTTTGCTCCGATGATTGCCACGATGACGGTCAACAAGGGTCGGATGCGTCAAGCGGTCAATCAGGATTTCTCCAACGCTACAGATATTGCGGACTTCCTCGTGGGCGAAGGCTTGCCATTCCGCCAAGCGCATGAAGTGATCGGTAAAACGGTGTTGTACTGCATCCAGAACGGCAAGTATTTGCTGGATCTGACCATTGATGAATTCCGGCAGTTCTCCCCGCTGTTCGATGAGCGGATCTATGATGTCCTGCAACCGGAAGCGGTTGTAAATGCTCGTAATGTGTATGGCGGCACAGCTTCGAACCAGGTGGCTGAGGCGATTGCACGTAGTGAAAAGGTGCTGGAAATTACAGAGCAGTGGATTACCAATCGAGGTTAATTTTACGGCATCTTTTTGAAATAAAACAAAAAAGCAGGCAGTGAGAATTTTCACGGGCCTGCTTTTTTGGTTATGTTACGAACGATGTTTCAGCGAATGAACTGTCCGCCTGAGTAAGGATTGGCGGGTTCCACCGGATGTTTCTTTTATTTACGCTCACGCAGAGGCAACCATTTCAATACATTCTGAATCTTCTGATCCCAATAGCCCCACTCATGTTCACCGGGTTCCTCCTCATAGGTTAATTGGAGGTCGGTCTGCGCACAGGCTTCACGGAAGGATTGGTTCTGATCATACAGGAAGTCTTCCGTCCCACAGCATTGATAGAGCAATGGCTGAGGTCCGCTGCTCGCTTGGTTATCTTTCAGTAGTTGGAGCAGGTCGTTCTGCGAGCCTGCAATCTTCGGCCCAAAGATACGTTCCATTTCGGCCCGCCAGAGTGGGCTGGAATTCATATTATCCATATGCGCCGTCATGTCGAGTGCCCCGGATAAACTTGCTGCCGCAGCATATTGATCTGGTTTACGAAGAGCTAGTTTAAATGCACCGTAGCCCCCCATAGATAAGCCGGCAACGAAGTTATCCTCCCTTTGATGCGATAACGGGAAGAAAGAGCGGGCGATGGTGGGCAGTTCCTCACTGATGAAGGTCCAATACGATCCTCCCTCAACCATGTCCGTGTAGAAGCTGCGATGCACTTGAGGCATGACCACAGCAATCCCCAAGTCAGCGACGTATCGTTCAATGGATGTGCGGCGAAGCCAGATAGAGTCATCGTCCGATAGACCGTGCAGCAGATACAGTGTGGGATGCAGTCCTTGACCCGATACGTTCTCCATACCAATCTGATTGTGGGTTTGTTGTGGCAGGATCACATGCATGCTGGTGCTTAGACCAAGCGTGTCCGAGTAAAAATTACATTGAATAAGTGCCATGTGCTAAAGTAACCCCTTTCATAATTCATTGTCGAAGTGTTCTGATTTGATACAAGGGATGGAAGCTGGAGCTGTCATGGCTCCAAAGTGTTTATAGTAAACAGGTTATACGTAAATCTCTTCCGATGCAACAACAAGGTCCACTGTAGGGAGAGGAAAGTAAACGCTTCCGAAAATATGTGAATTTTTATGTGGGAGCAGGAGATAGGAATAGAAAACGGTGGTTCAATTCACAATGTTCTTCGCCTTCTTTACAACGTAACAATGTTATGTTACATTGATATCAATATAAAGGGGGACCATATATGACCGATGATTTGATCTCCAAAAAAGAATTGCTGGACCTGACGGGTATCTCCTACGGCCAGTTATACCGCTGGAAGCGGAAAAATCTCATTCCGGAAGAATGGTTTATTCGGAAGTCCTCCTATACCGGACAGGAGACCTTTTTTCCGAAACAGCAGATTTTACTGCGGATCGACAAGATTCTCAATATGAAGGATGGATTGTCGCTGGATGAGCTGGCAGACGTATTTTCACCTACATTGGGTGAAGTGGAGATGTCCTCTCAACAGCTGGTGGAGCGAAACATTGTTTCGCAAATATCGCTCGATCTGTTGAAAGAAGCACATCAGGAACGACCGCTGTATGCATTGGAACAGATTATGATGCTGTATGTACTTGATAAGCTGTTAATGAGCGGAGATATAACTCGGCAGGAGGGTGCGTTGCTGATCGATGTGATGTCTGAACATTATTATCGTTTCACTGGCAGACCAAGCGAGCTGGTCCTTATTCGCAAGATGGGTGTTCCATCATTCATGCTGGTGGCGGCAGGAACGGAGTTTTATTTTGACAATGGTGTGAAGGTGGTTCTAAGGCAGCCTATGGGCACGTTTATGGAAGAATTAAAACTCAAATTGGGATAAGGAGAGGATCATATATGGAGGAACGAAATTTGCGAAATGATCTGAACGTAGCAGGCTTGAGCCAAACGGCAGGCGGGGAATTTCACCGGGTATCCATTGATGGCATGGCTAAGGTAAACGGTAACCTGGACTGTACCTCTCTTAATGTGAATGGGACATTGAAGATGCATGGATCTTTGAGTGCAGAAAGTGCAACGATCAATGGCATGTGCACCCTGAATGGCCCCTTGATCAGTTCTCGTGTTCGTGTGGATGGGTTGACCACTATTAACGGAGATCTCCGCAGCCCAGAGCTTGAAGTGAACGGAAAGTGTACCGTACGCGGACGAGTGGATGGAGAACGAATCGATATTGGCGGGGTGATCGATATCGAAGGCGACGTACAATGTGAGTCCCTGAACGTACAGGGCAATATTAAAATCAGTGGCTTCCTGAATGCGGGAACGGTTGAGATCAGGCTGCATACATCCTCTTCGGCCAAAGAGATTGGCGGGGAACGCATTGATATTCGTCGTAAAGAACAGACTGGTTTTTGGAAAAGTATTGGCCTGAGCGGTACACCTTCATTCAAGACATCCTTGATTGAGGGGGATGAAATCGTGCTGGAAGATACCGAGGCTGACATTGTTCGTGGCAACAAGGTTCATATCGGTCGCGGCTGTAACATCAGACTGGTCGAATATTCGGGTGAGCTTGAGGTAGATCGGGATGCCAAGGTGGGCAGCAGTCAGCAAATTTAATTTTTGATTTGGAGCGAAAGGGATGTGGTCGGCTTGAATAACCATTTTGCGGGTTCAATGGATAAAAAACATGATATTAGCATCATCGGCGACGGCAGTTCTTCTGGTGGTGTGTACGGAAAGGTCAAGGTAGTGGGGGATTCCTCATTTAACGATAATCTGTTGTGTGATCAATTCAAATGTACTGGCACATCGGTTATATATGGATCTCTTGAATCAACCGATATCAAAATTACGGGAACCCTTACCCTGAAAGAGCGGGCTGCTGCCGGCGACGAAGATCAGGAGGGCAATTATGCTCCTAACCTACATGCAAAAGCTGAACATATGAAAGTGGTAGGGGAGCTTCATGTGTCAGGCGATTGTCAGGTGGAGGATATGAAGCTAAACGGCCGTTTTACGATAGCAGGTATGCTCAGCGCCGAACAAATGACACTTAGAATCATGGGGCCATCCGAGGTCAGGGAAATGGGTGGATCTATCATTTCAGTGAAGAGCGGCAAGGGCAAACTGTTCGAAGGTTTATTTTCGGGGCAGAAATCGGTACTCAAGGTAGAAATGATCGAAGGTGACGATATCGAATTGGAGTACACCGAGGCAGAAGTTGTTCGAGGGGATAAAATAAAAATTGGCCCCGGCTGCCGGATTGGTACAGTGGAATACCGCTCTTCTCTGCAAATACATCCGCTATCGGAAGTTTTGGTGCAAAGCAATCGGTCCTTGGACTGATTATCCGCCGTAACTTTTCGGATATACTAATGCAGTCATATGAATAGAGCGTGAATGGAGAGATAGAGTAGAATGGTTGCACGTAAAAACAATATTGGATTGGTACTGGCAGGGTTACTGCTGAGCATACTGATGGCTTCGATGGACAATACCATCGTGGCAACGGCTATGGGGGACATAGTCGGGAAGCTGGGTGGACTCGACAAGTTCGTCTGGGTGACCTCCGCGTACATGGTAGCCGAGATGGCGGGTATGCCGATCTTTGGTAAATTATCGGATATGTACGGACGGAAGAAGTTTTTTGTATTTGGCATTATTGTGTTTATGCTTGGATCAGCATTATGCGGAACGGCAACTTCGATTGTTGAGCTGACGATGTACAGAGCTATTCAGGGTATTGGTGCTGGTGCACTGGTGCCGATTGCCTTTACCATTATGTTTGATGTGGTCGCGCCTGAATCCCGGGGCAAATTAGGCGGTTTGTTTGGAGCTGTGTTCGGCTTGTCCAGCGTATTCGGTCCGCTGCTGGGTGCTTACATTACACAGTATGCGACATGGGAATGGGTATTTTATATCAATCTGCCGCTTGGCCTGGTTGCATTTGTGTTTATTGCATTTTTCTACAAAGAATCTCATCAGCATCAGTCCCAACAGATTGATTGGCTGGGTGCAGTGACGCTGATTGGTGCTGTGGTTTGTCTGATCTTCGGTCTTGAGCTAGGTGGCAAAACATACGCCTGGGGATCGTGGCAGATTATCGGATTGTTTGCCGGATTTGTAGTGCTGGCGCTGCTTTTCCTGTTTGCGGAAACAAGAGCCAAGGAACCGATTATCTCCTTCGGCATGTTCCGCAACCGGGTGTACTGGTCCAGTAACGTCATTGGCATGTTCAGTGGCGCGGCATTTATTACGGCATCCGTGTACATTCCGATCTTTATTCAGGGCGTGCTCGGCGGCAAAGCGACCAATTCCGGACTCGTTCTGCTGCCCATGATGCTGGGTTCTGTCGTAACCGCCTCTATGGGTGGGGTACTCATGACCAAAATCAAGTATCGTAACATTATGATTCCTACATTGGCCCTGCTGGTCGTTGGCCTCGGGTTGTTAACCACACTGGATGAGGGTTCTTCCCTCTGGACGATACGTATTTACATGGTGATGATAGGTCTTGGTGTTGGAGCTTCGTTCTCGGTGCTTAGCAATGCAGCCATGAACTCGTTTGAACCGCAAAGACGCGGTGCTGCGAGTTCCACGCTTAACTTTTTGCGGTCACTCGGCATGACGATGGGGATTACGATCTTTGGTATCGTGCAGAGCCAGGTATTTACGCGCAAAATGAACGATGCCCTCGCCGGATCAGCGGCGGAAGCGGGTAGCGCCGGTGCTCCAGCAGGCGGTGTACCTCAGGGAGTGGATCTGAGCGATCCGCATGCGTTGCTGTCGCCAGAGCTGAGAAAGGCGATCCCGCCACAGGTGCTGGATGCCATTACGCATGCATTGTCTTCCTCCATCGTGCAGCTCTTTGCTTGGGCTGCGATTCCGGCAGCGCTCGCATTAATTGCTGCGTTCTTCATGGGTAAGGAGAAGATGGTCATTGGCGAGGAGCAGGGAGAATATACAGGCGGACATTAAAAAGGTTTCAGTCTGATCGTTACAACGATAAGAATCTATACAACAAACCAAAGACACATCTCTCAGGAGCCCAGTATGGGAAACGGGAGATGTGTCTTTTTCTTTTTTTTATTTTGGCAACGTGATTCCATCTAAAGTGCGATCAACTAGATATAGAGATTAAATTTAAGGTTGCTTCGTGTCGCTAATGCCATCTTCCACAATAGAGGGTTCCTGAGGATCAGGCAGGTTAATATGACCAGAGGAGCGGGCAATCAGGCGATTCTGAGCTTTGTACGTGTCACGTGTTATGGTTTTGGATTCGACAACTTTACCGTCGACCTTTTTGGTGCGGACCGTTTCAACAATATACCCGGGCTGACCGTTCTGGAGCACTTGCTGGACTCCATCCGGCAATACATTGCTGGCAACATATTTCACGGGGGCACTTAACGTTTCAATCGTATGTGATTCCAGCGCATAACTGACGTTCTCCGGGAAGGTGCCGAAAAATTTGACTGTTAAGCTTCCACCTTCCACTTTGGCCTGAATCAGCAAGGATTTGCCGGTATTGTTTTTGAATCGAAAATTAATCGAACCTGAGGCAAATGTGGCATCCAGCCCCTTTGGCAAATATTTGACGGGCAGGGAGTGATTGCGGCGCTCCACAATATCCAGCCCGGTTAACAAGGCAGCGTTATAGACCGTGCTGGATACCTGGCAGATGCCGCCTCCAATACCAGGGGTTAACCGTCCATTCACGATGACTGGTGCTTCCCGGAAGCCATAGTCTTCCTCCGCCTTGCGGATGATCTTCTCATAATTAAACGTACCATTAGGCGGCAAAATCATGTTGTTAACGGCTTGCGCTGCTGCACTGACGTTATGTATCCGGCCTTCACTGCTGTTGCCAAGGCTGGTGGAGAACTGGATGATCTTCCGCTCAATCCCCTCCTTGCGCAGCGAGTCGAGAGTTATCTCAGGTTGCAGTGTATACAATGGCAGCTGAATTAGCAGCGGATTCGGCTTCGCCTCTTGCTCCAGTGCAGCGAAATCCCGGTGCAGCTTGACCTGCATCAGGCTCGCGAGTTCATCCCACGCGATCCGGCGGACGCCCTTTTCCGGGATGTATTGCACCTGGTCACTTGCGGTAATGCGGCGGACAGCGTCCGCGGGTGAACCGAAGCTTTCCTTTTCCCAGGCAGGATTCAGTTGTTCTTGCAGTGGTTTTGAATGATACGTCAGCTTCAGGGGCCACTCCTGGATGAAATGATACCGGGCATAAGCGCGCTCCCACAGATTGCCTTCATCCAGCTGCTTTACGGCTGCCCGGAAGTCGTCAGCACTGTAATTTGCACCTGTCTGGGCAGCGGTGAACGTCATTGTTTTGGCTGCTGGATCGTCCACCTTCAGAGTGACAGGCCACTCCTCCAGTTGTTTCAATCGTTCATCCAGTGCTTGTTGTACCTCCTTGCGATTCATCCCCTCTACGGACCATTCGCCAACACGTACACCTTTCGGCAGAGCAGGCTGGTTCACGTACATGTACAGTAATCCGTAAGATGCGGAACCGATCAAGAGGATTGAGAATAGCACAATGACTGTCAAATGTATTTTTTTCATATCCGTACGCTCCTTTGTACTTCTGTTGTTCCGCAATTCGTAACACTTTCCATATATATGATCCAATGATGGAAAACTTTCGGGTACTCAATAGGTAACAAATTTGTTACAATAAAATTTATATGTATCCATGCTTCACCATCGAAAAAGGGGCGAAATGGATTTTCCCTGATGAAATTCAGGTCTTTTTAAAGGAAATGCCGGGATTGTGTCGAAATGATAATGGCTAACTATGCAACGGGAAGTGATGATGTGATAGAAATGCAGGACGTGTGGAAGACCTATGCCAATGGGACCCACGCATTACAAGGGGTGTCGGTGAAGATCGACCGCAATGAATTTGTCTATATCGTCGGTCCATCCGGCGCAGGCAAATCGACATTTATGAAATTGATGTACCGGGAAGAAGTTCCGACCAAAGGACAAATATCCATTAACGGATTTAATATCGGTAAGTTGAAGCCACGTAAGATCCCTTATGTGCGCCGTAATATCGGCGTTGTGTTCCAGGATTTCCGTCTGCTGCCACGCATGACGGCATTTGAGAACGTGGCATTCGCCATGGAAGTTATTGAAGCGCCGAAGCGTCACATCAAGAAGCGAGTGATGGAAGTGCTTGATCTGGTGGGACTGCGCAGCAAGGCGAACCGTGAACCTTCACAGTTGTCGGGTGGGGAACAGCAGCGTATTGCCATCGCACGTGCCATCGTGAACAATCCGTCTGTCATTATTGCGGACGAGCCTACGGGGAATCTGGATCCGGAGACGTCTTGGGGGATTATGCAACTGCTGGATGAGATTAATTTCCGGGGGACAACCATTGTTATGGCAACCCACAACAAAGATATCGTCAATACGATGCGTAAACGGGTTATTGCGATTGAACGGGGACAGATTGTACGGGATCAGATGAGAGGGGAATACGGTTATGAATTTTAGTACTCTCTTGCGCCATTTGCGGGAGGGATTCAAAAATGTATTCCGCAACGGCTGGATGTCCGTGGCCTCCATCATGTCCATTATCGTGTCACTGCTTATTTTGGGTGTGTTCATGCTGCTGGTTCTCAATGTGAATTCCATGGCCAACCAGGTGGACAGTCAGGTCGAGATCAGTACGTTTCTTGAGCTGAATGTGGATGAGAACCTGCGTAACACGCTGGAGCAGGAGATCAGTGCCATGCCTGAAGTCAGTGAAATTCGTTTTGTCTCCAAAGAGGAAGGACTCAAAGAGTTCCGTGAACGTCTTGGCGAAAGTGCAGACAATGTGCTGAGCGGTTTCGATGTGGATAACAATCCACTGCCGGAGACCATTGAAGTAGAGGTCATTGAACCGGAAACCGTCACTTTTGTGGCGCAAAAAATTGAAGCATTGAACGATAAACATCCGGAGAAGCCAATCATGAAAGTGAATTACGGCAAGGAAACGGTGGAAGTGTTGTTCAAATTTACGAAGCTTGTCCGGAATATCGGATTTATTTTTGTCGGGGGACTGGCTCTAATGTCCATGTTCCTGATCTCGAATACGATTCGCGTAACGATTCTGGCACGGCGCCGGGAGATCGGTATCATGAAGCTGGTTGGGGCAACCAATACCTTCATTCGTTGGCCTTTCTTTATCGAAGGGGCATTGATTGGACTGATCGGTTCGGCCATTACGGTAGCCGTTCTGTTCTTCGGATATAGCCGTTTGATGGCTACGATTGGTCAGGATGTATTTATGCAGATGCTTAATTTGATTCCACTCGGTGATATTTGGCTATTGTTTGGAACACTGTTGATCGGACTTGGTGTGTTGGTTGGAATTTTGGGAAGCACATTGTCCATCCGCAAGTCTCTTAACGTTTAATCGAAAAGAATGACATAGCAGGTTCACATATGAGCACTGTTTGACGATATGTAGTAATGACGGAGTCTTTAGTGTAAAGAAAGCAAGAACATGCTGTTCACCACCTGTGCAGGTTGCTTTCTTGTGAATTCATAGGATGGGGGATCACATTTTGAAAAAAACAGCTTCCCTGCTGGCTTTAACGTTATTGGCCAGTTTGACGCTTCAACCTTCTGACGGATATGCCAAGAGTAGCATTAGCGATATTGATCAGCAGATTCAGCAACTGGAGAGTAAGGCGGCTTCGGCCAAAAAAGAGCAGCAAAAGGCTGCCAGCAACAAGAAGGAAGCCCAGCATTACAAAAACAAGACCAACGCTTACCTGAAAGTTGTCATGGAGCAGATCAATGTGGTAAGTGATGAACTGGCGAACGTATCCTTGCAGATCGAAAATACAGAAGAGGATCTTCGCGCAACGAAGAAAGATCTGGAAGCAGCAGAAGATCGTATTGTGGCTCGGGAGAAATTGCTTGAATCACGTGTACGTCTCATGTATACAGACGGCGCCGTTTCTTATCTCGATGTGTTGCTAACTTCAACAAGCTTCTCCGATTTCCTGACTCGTGCAGATTCACTCAAAACGATCGTGGATCAGGACCAGCATCTGCTGGATGAGCATAAAAAGGACAAGCAGCTCGTAGTGGACAAAAAGGCAGAACTGGATGTGCAATATGCGGAAGCCAAGAGCCTGTATGCGCAGAAGAAACAGCGCAAGTCCCAGTTGAATGAGAAGGAACAAGAAAAGCAAGTGCTTCTCGCTTCCTATGATGCTAAAATTGAAGAGTCAGAAGAGCTGACGCAAGAACAGGAAGACGTATTGATGCAGATTGCAAGCAAGCGTTCGGCGCTTCTGCAAGAGAAAAATAAATTGCGTGAACAGCAGGCGGCAGCAGCAGCCAAAGCAAAAGCAGCGGCGGCGGCCCGCGCGGCGGCGGCGGCCAAGGCGCCGACCAAAGTCAGCTCCAACAGCAGCAGTAGTACTACGTACTCCAGTGGTAACGGTATCTTTGGGATGCCTGTATCGGGTGCGCGTGTATCTTCCGGCTTCGGACCTCGTATTCACCCGATTACGGGTGAAGTGGGTAAAATGCATGCGGGTGTAGACTTTGCGGTTGCTCAAGGAACGTCAGTTCATGCGGCTTCTGGCGGGATCGTGATTATGGCTGAATGGTACAGCGGCTATGGTTACACGGTCATTGTTGACCACGGAGGCGGCTTATGGACGTTATATGGTCATTTACGTGAAGGTGGATTTAAGGTCAGTAAGGGAGACACGGTAAGCCGTGGCGATATTATTGCTGAATCAGGCAGTACAGGCAACTCTACTGGACCGCATTTGCATTTTGAAGTACGTGATAATGGAACAGCGGTGAATCCATTCAACTATTTGTAGATTTTAGGCAACGGTTGGAATGGAACGAACATATTCCGTACAAGCTAGACATATACTAAGCTGGCATGTTCAGGGAATGATTTACGGAACAATTGAATTTGACACGCTTCAATACTAAAGGCGGTGACAAACGGATGATGAAGAAAAGATCGGCCCTGCTGCTTGTCATTGTAGCCCTTCTTGGGGGCAGCCTGCTTACGCTTGCGCTGATGAGCTCCCCTGGCCTGGCACAGACGACATCTGGCGAAGGACTGCTCGCCAGTGTTACTGGCAGTTCGCAGCAGAAGAACGATTTGAAGAAGATTGAAACCGCGATGGATTTGATCTCAAGCAACTATTATAAAGATGTGGATCGAACCAAACTGATTGATGGTGCGATCAACGGCATGATGGAATCCCTTGGTGATCCGTACTCCAACTATATGGGGCAGGAAACAGCGGCCCAGTTCGAGGAATCAATTGAAGGTTCATTTACCGGAATCGGTGCAGAGGTATCCTCGCAGGACGGGAATGTGGTGGTAGTATCCCCAATCAAAGGATCGCCAGCCGAAAAAGCGGGTATTCGCGCCAAAGACATGATTATGTCGGTCAATGGTGAATCCTTACAAGGTTTGGAACTGAACAAAGCCGTTAACAAAATCAGAGGTCCAAAAGGTAGTGAAGCGAAGGTACAGGTTAAACGTGCCGGATCTTCCGAGCTGATTGAATTTGTCATTGTACGTGATGACATTGATTTGGAGACGGTGTATGCCCACATGGAGGATAACGGTGTTGGTGTGATTACAATTACCCAATTCTCGCTCAACACAGGAGATCGCTTTAAGGAAGAACTGGCGAAGCTGGAGAAGCAGAACATGAAAGGCCTGATCATTGATGTACGTAATGACCCGGGTGGTGTTTTGCAGGTCGTTATTGATATTGCCGAGCAATTTGTTCCGAAAGGCAAGGTTATTGTTCAAGTCGAAGACAAGAATGGTAAAAAGGAACAAAGTAAATCAAACGGTTCAGGTAAATCCTATCCAATTACGGTATTGATGAACAAAGGAAGCGCGAGTGCGTCCGAGATTTTGGCCGGTGCCTTGCAACAGTCCGCAGGCGCAACGCTGGTTGGAGAAAATTCCTTTGGTAAAGGAACCGTACAGACGAGTTATGACAAACAGATGGGTGATGGCAGCCTGCTCAAAATCACCATCGCCAAATGGCTGACTCCGAATGGTGACTGGATCCATGAAAAAGGAATCAAACCGGATATTGCGGTGAACCAGCCGGATTACTTCTCGGTGGCACCCATCAACAAAGAAAAATTACCTTTGAAATATGACAGCAATAGCACGGATGTGAAAAGTGCGCAGACGATGCTGAGAGGACTTGACTTTAAGCCGGATCGTGTGGACGGATACTATGACCAGAAGACGGAAGAAGCGGTCAGAGCATTCCAGAAACAAAAAGGCATTCAGGCAACAGGCCAGATTGACGAGAAAACCGCGGAATCACTGGAAGCGGCTCTGATTGAACGCATTGCCAACCCTCAATATGATGCACAGCTGAAGCGCGCGATCGAAAATGTCTCAAAGGATATTTCGTCCGCGGTGTCGAAGCCATAAAGAAGGCTGATTTTCAGCCTTCTTTTTTTCTGAACCGGCTGAAGGAGAGGAGTGACCGTCCACAATGGAATGGGTTTGGCTGTGGTTGACTACATTAGGGGAAGCATTGTTGCAGTTGTTGATTCAGCCGTTTTATTATATTGCGGTAATCTTGATTGCTCTCGTTTATCATCGTCAATTATTACAGGAACGCAAATTGTTCCACGTTCGTCTGCAAAGCTCGATCACTCAGACCATTCGTGCAGTGCTTGGAGGTATAGTGATCGGAGTAATGGTCTCCATCGTGTCTCTGTTCCTCGGAGCACATCTCACACTGAGCAGTCTGATCTGTATATGGGCAGCTACGCTCTTTCTGGCGTTGTTCCGTATTCGATACTTATGCTTCGCTTATGCTGCAGGTTTGCTTGGTGTGTTGCAGTTTGGTTTAAATATGGCTTCGGGCTGGCAGCCCGAAGGATGGATAGGAACTGTCACTGAAGCCTTACGTGCGCTGGATATGCCTGCACTTCTTGTGCTCGCAGCAGTATTACATATCGGCGAAGGATTCATGGTACGGATGCAAGGGGTATCCATGGCATCGCCGTTGCTCTTTGAAGGCAAACGCGGCAAGCTTGTCGGAGGGTACCAACTGCAACATTTTTGGCCGATTCCATTATTGATCCTTGTTCCTGTTACGGGCGGGGCAGAGCTCCCATGGTCCCCTCTGGTGAACGGAGGTAGTGGCTATATGTTGGTTGCACTACCGATTTTGCTGGGATTCGGAGAGGTTACCCAGAGTATGCTTCCTGGACAGAAAGTGAAGATTTCGGCGAAACGGTTGCTGCTCTATGGGACAGGACTACTCGTATGTAGTCTTCTGGCAGTATGGTGGTCTCCATTCATGGTGGTCGCTGCCCTCGCTGCTTTCGCAGGACATGAGTTCCTGGTGTGGTACAGTGGCTTCGAGGAACAAAACCGCAGCCCGTTGTTTGTTCATCCTGAACACGGCCTGAAGGTGCTGGGCGTCATTCCTGACAGTCCTGCGGAAGAATTGGGGATTGAAGCGGGGGAGACGTTGTACAAGGTGAATGGCGTACTGGTGCATTCACCCGAACAATTACATCGGGCCTTGCGCATGAATCCGGCCTTTTGCAAGCTGGAGGTGCGTAATCATCAGGGAGAGAGCAAGTTCATGCAACGGGCGATCTATGAAGGCGAGCATCATCAACTTGGCGTTCTCATGGCCCCGGACAATCATGAAGCCTGGGCGCTCCGTTTACGTCCCCTAACGTTGTTTCATATCGTAAGTCTCAAATTGTTCGCACGACGTAATGATAAACGAACCGACGAAGCTCCGTTGGCCCTGCCCCCTGCACCTGCAGGAGAGCAAAGGTCTGTAGAGATGTGATCCAAGAAAGGGTATTTCCACAACCTGCACAGGTGAGGAAACACCCTTTCTTTTTATTTATTTTTTAGCATAAAGATGGCAATCTGAGTCCGATCCCGCAGGCTTAGTTTACCTAGTATATCGGTGACATAGTTTTTGACCGTACCTTCGCTGAGGAACAGTTTGGCGGCAATTTCCTTGTTGGATAACCCTTCGGATATTGCTACTGCAACCCCCAGTTCCATACGGGTCAGTCCGTAGGAGTCGATGGGTCCGTGTGCCTGAGGAACTGCAGCTGGACGGAGAAGACTGGCCAGCTTGCGGGCGATATCAGGATGAATGAGCATATCGCCATTATGAACGGTTTTGATGCCTTGAATGATCCGGTCAGGGGGCACATTTTTGAGCAAATAACCGCTGGCTCCGTTCTGCAAAGCCTGAATAATGTACTCGTCATCGTCAAATGTGGTAAGCATTAACACCCGCACGTCAGGAAAACGTGACTTAATGATTCGAGTCCCTTCGACTCCGTCGCAATCTGGCATACGAATATCCATGAGTACAACGTCGGCAATGGCTCCTGTCTCCAGCAGTGTAAGTGCTTCCCTTCCGTTTGAAGCTGTTCCTGTGACCGTAATGCCAGGATCAAGTCCGATCAGTATTTTGAGACTTTCGCGGATGAAGGAATCATCATCGGCGAGAAGCAACCGAATGGATTGGGGTGAGACAGCATCCTTCATTGGATCGATACTCTCTTGTTCAGACATGAGACACATCACTTCCTTTTCAAATCATATCCGTTTGTTTCGTGGTTGGCAGCCGTGTGATCACCGTATAGGGATAATCGGATTGAATCTCCAGGGTGCCCCCAACCGAATGGGCTCGCATACGCATTCCTTCGTGTCCCATGCCATGCTTTGCAGACTCTGCTTTCGCACTCCGGTCAGTATGTGATTCCCCGTCATGTTCTTTCATTGATCCTTTGGTGGGCCGGGAATGGATCTGCCCGTCATTGGTTACGGTCATGCACACTTCACGCTCACCAAATGCCAGTTGTATAGATATCATCGTTGCATTCCCGTGTTTTAGAGCGTTCGTCAGGGCTTCTTTGGCATTTTTGTACAAGACGATTTGTATGCTGGGATACAGGGCTTGGGAATGACCGTGAACCTTGTAATTTGTTTTTACGCCCGTTTCCCTGCCCAATTCTTCGAGTAGACGATCCAGTGCATAGGCATCCGATAAGTATGAGTCAGACCGCAATTTGTGGAGTGTCGTGCGCATATCATCCATACTGGCCGCCAATTGATCCCGGATCTGTCTTACCATTACCGTACCTTGTTCCGTATTCGTTGGAAGAGTCAGCAGGGCAGCTTCAGACATCATCTTGGTGCGAATCAGGCGGTGTCCGATATCATCATGAAGCTGTCTTGAGATACGGGTGCGTTCCTCCGCTTGTGCCAAGCCTTCAAGTTGCTTCGTGAATTGCAATAGCTGTGCGCGTGCTTCCTGTAGCTCGTAATGTTTGCTGCGAATTTCATCATACACCTGTTCCAGCTGTCCCCGGCTGTTTGCCGTCTTGGCCCCCTGCCAGGAGAGTGCAGCCATAATGAGCAAGAACAGGTTACCGACAATTCTTCCGGTTGTCTCTTCAGTGAATGGGGTGCCTGATATGGTCAGGGATACATTGAACCATGGGGGTAGCTCCGATGGGGCTGCGTAGTGCCAGTGTAATGCGACATTGCTTATAAGGAGTTGGGCTCCCAGCATCAGCCAGCGAAGGTTCCCTCCCAGTTTATACATATATACATATAGCACGGATAGGGAGAGGAACAACATGAATGGCCCATATAAAACGATCAGCCAGCAGTTCCAGAGCATTTCCACCAGAAACAACAGCATACGTGAAGTGCTTGAACGAGCGAAGTCTTTACACACGGCAAGTCCAATAGCAATGATGATATATAGGGTATACACATCTTCTCGTTCCATGGGAAGCGTCAAGATGTACAACACAGACGGAACGATAATTAAACCGTATTGCAATAACCGCATCGGCATATGTCAGTAACATCCTTTTCAAAAGGGGAGTGAAAAAATTACCCGTTAATGTACCCTGAATTATATCATAAGCCGCATCTCGAGCAGGAGATGACTTAAGTCACCTTCGTT
This sequence comes from Paenibacillus sp. NPDC056933, assembly GCF_042674385.1. Taxonomy (NCBI): domain Bacteria; kingdom Bacillati; phylum Bacillota; class Bacilli; order Caryophanales; family Paenibacillaceae; genus Paenibacillus; species Paenibacillus sp. NPDC056933. The sequence goes on from NZ_JBHUQN010000003.1 coordinate 845,918, forward strand.
TCATGACCTTTCGTACCTTCGCAAAAGAAGGCAATCCGTTACAATACAGATATGAAATCCAGCGAGGATAACTGGAGTGAAGAGGAGCGAGGAACGATGGTTGTTATACTTGAAGTCGAAAATATAGTGAAACGATATGGCAGCAAGATTTCGGTGGATCATTTAAACCTGAATGTGGGCAAAGGTGAAATCTTCGGGCTGCTGGGTCCCAATGGGGCAGGCAAAAGTACAACCATCAGCATGATTGCCGGGCTCCTGAACTTCGATCAGGGCGAAATCCGTCTGGCAGGCATATCCGTTAAGGAAAGACCGCTTGAAGTTAAGCGAAAGATCGGGCTGGTGCCGCAGGATCTGGCTTTATACGAAACGATGAGTGCTGAAGATAACGTCACTTTTTTTGCCCGGTTATACGGTCTGCGGGGGAAGCTGCTGAAGGAAAAGGTAGAGGAATCGCTGGAGTTTGTAGGTTTGCAGGACAGAGCGAAGGATGCCCCGTCCACCTTCTCCGGTGGGATGAAACGCAGGCTGAACATTGCATGTGCCATTACGCACCGCCCGGAGCTGATCATTATGGATGAACCGACGGTCGGTATTGATCCGCAATCTCGGAATCATATTCTGGAATCGGTGCGCACACTTAATCAGATGGGTTCAACCATTATCTATACCAGTCATTATATGGAGGAAGTTGCTGCGATCAGCCACCGGGTAGCGATTATGGATAAAGGTCATATTATTGCTTGCGGGACTGAAGCAGAACTGAGAGAACGGGTCGCATCCGAGGAAAAAATCGTACTCACGACTTTGGGCATCGGTCCAGCTGTGGTGGAAGAGTTGAAACTGCACCCCCGCGTGCAAGCGGTAGAGGTCTCGGGGGATACACTGACGATTACGTTGCCTGCGGCACAGCCAGATCTGCAAGATATGCTTTTCATTTGCAGCAAACACGAAGTTTCCATTCAGTCGCTCCAGGTCGAAGAGCCGGATCTGGAAACGTTGTTCCTCAATCTGACCGGACGTACGCTGCGGGACTAGGGGGATATCCGATGAAAGTATGGCATATTTGTATCTTTGAGTTAAGACGCATACTGAAAATTCGCTCGGTTCTGCTGAACCTGTTCATTTTGCCGTTGCTGCTGATCTTTATATTGGGTACTGCACTTTCCAGTACGATGGATACTGGTAAGGGAGCGATCCCGGACTCGGTGAGAGTGGGTATTCTACAGGCAGAATCTTCATCCGGTTGGGTCAGTAAAGCGCTGAAATCGTTTGTGGCTTCTCCGGCGATAGCGAGCATGATGAATGTACAATCCATGTCTTCAGAAGAAGAGGCTGTGAATGCTCTGCGTCGTGGTGAACTGGATTTTGCAGTCATCGTCCCAGCCGATCTGGAGGAGCAGATCATGAAAGGGAAAGAGGTGAAACTGCACTGGATACTGGGGAAAGACGGCACGCTTAATGTCGTGGGTCAGACGTTGTTTGCCCGATTCACAGACGAACTGAACAGACAAGTCGCTGGGGCAAGGGTGTTAGGTCCGGAAGCGATGGCTGTAATGGGTATGAAATCGCAAACCAATGCCTCGAACGCATCCTTTGTAACGGTCAGTAGTCCTGGAAAAGCGGGGAATTCCTATAGTGCCTCACAATACTATGCGGCTTCCATGCTCGCCATGTTCATGCTTTATTCAGGCATGACAACAAGTAATAGCCTTTTTGGGGAGAGAGACAAAAAAACATTAATGCGCTTACAGGCAGCCCCAATTGGCAATGGAGTCATCTTTGCAGGGAAAATTGCAGGCAATAGCCTCCTTGCTTTCATGCAGGCCATCCTCATCGTACTGATGACACATTGGTTATACGGTGTGAACTGGGGTACACATCCTTGGCTGATTGTTCTGATCTGTGTGCTGATTACGCTGGCTTCGATGACTCTCGGCGTGATTGTTTCTCTGGTCTGCAAAAATGCCACATCGGCAAGTGCTGCTCTGCAGGGCATCATCATTGCCATGACGTTTATCAGCGGCGGCTTTACACCGATTGCCATTGATTTTGTACAACGAATAAGTGAATTTACGGTAAACCACTGGGCTTTGCAAAGTTTTCTTCGAATGATGCTGAACGCTCCCGTAAGTGAAATCATGTCCAGCATCATGATGCTGAGTGTGGTATGTGCGGTACTTGTAGCGGCAGCGGCATTGATCTATAGAAAGGCGGGATACCGCTATGAATAGTCTGAATATTGCCTGGTTGATGATCCGGCGTACCATATTGCGCAAACGTGGCTTCATTGCGTTTTTTCTCCTTCCCTGTCTTGTCGTCAGTGGAGCGGTTCTGTTGTTTGGGAGTGAGCAAGGAACACGTGCGGTCATTCCCTATGTAAACGAAGATCAGGGAGCAGCAGGCGAATGGATCTTGGATGAGCTTGGCCAGAAGGAGGAATACCTGCTCAAACCAATGAACAATGTCGCCGAACTTAAGGAAGCCATAGCCCAGCAAAAGGGGAGTTCCGGGATGATCATCCCGGCGAATTATACAAATGACCTGTTGGAAAATAAACAGGCTGAAGTACAGCTGGTCGAGCTTCGTGTCAGTGAAAGCTCTTATACGCTGAGAGCCGCGGTGGAGGGGTTGGTAGCTGGTCTGAATCAGTCGGCTTCGACAGTACTGGCGGCAACAAATGCAGCTTCTGGTGAGGCTCCTGATCCTGCTCAGGTACAAGCCAAATTCGAACAGTTGTTAGTGGAATTGGGCAAACATCAAATTTCGGGCGAAGCAACCGACCTCCAGATTTATCCGAAACCGGGCCTGAACAACGTGACCGGATTTACGATTATGTTCATGATGGGGCTGCTGACGAGTGCTGTCGCTGTTATTATGGAAGATCGCAGGCAGCGAACGATGGCAAGGGTCTACACGGCCCCAGTCCGCGCCTCTGAAATCGCGCTTGGTAATTTCCTGGGCAGCTTTGCGATTGGCATGATCCAGATTGTTCTGGTTCTGGGGATCAGCAGATGGGTGCTTCATTATGATGCGGGAATTCCCTTTGGCATTCATTTCCTCATTCTGGCTGCGTTCATGCTGGTTTCCATGGGCATTGCAAGTACGGTTGCCGGATTGATCCGTGAATCCAAAAATGCAAACATGTTGAATTCGCTGATCATTACACCGACGTGTATGATTGGCGGCTGCTTCTGGCCGCTGTCGATTATGCCGGACTACATGCAAAAACTCGCTAATTTTGTGCCACAGAAATGGACGATTCAGGCTGTTGAAACAGTCTCTGCAGGCGGTACATTGTCAGATATCACACTGCCGCTGTTAATTCTGGGGGGCATGGCTGCCATTTTGCTGACCGTGGGTTCGGTGATTTTACGTCCCAGCCAGCCGGGTGTAGACTCTTGATAGGTAGGTTATAGAAAAATTAGATCAGAGTATAATCAAAAAGCACGTTCTTCTGAATCGAATTCAGCAAGAACGTGCTCTTTATATTATGGAGCAAAGATGCATTACGCGAAAGGTTGAAGACTAGGGCTGGAGTTGGCGCAAAACGGTAATTTCCACACGGCGGTTCTTTTGCCGTCCAGCCGCTGTGGTGTTGTCACTGGTTGGGCGGGTGTCCGCGTATCCGGCATACTGGAATCCGTCAGGGTCGAGTTTTTCTTTATCCAGGAAAAATCGTAATACAGACAATGCACGTTCACCGGAAAGTTCCCAGTTGTCTTTATAGGTAGAGTTCGCACCGACAGGAACGTTGTCCGTATGCCCTTCAATGCTGACAACAGTGTTGAGATCACGGAACAGGCTTGCCAGTTTGGTCAGTGTGGGTGCAGCATCGCCTTTGAGGGCCGCTTGTCCCTGATCAAACAGGAAGTGGTCACTGAGCGTAATGGAGATGCCCTGGGGCTTGTCCGCGACAAAAATCTGATTTTCCAGTTTATTATCCTCAATATATTGGGTAATCACGTTGAACAGATTTTGTAACTCCTGTTCCTGTGACCTGAATTGTTCTTCCCGTTCCGTAAGGGGCTGATCATCCTCTTCCGGAGTATCCGTCTCGGAACCTGAGGTGGAGCCTTCACCCTCTCCGGGGTCCTCCCCTTGAATCTGAGATGGCGGATTCTTGGTAATCGCTTGTCCCGCTGTACCAGCAATCCCTTCACCTTGGTCAAGCAGGGAGTTGGATTGGTTAAACGTATTTTGCAATGATTGAGTAACAACGTCATATTTACCTGAATCGAGATGGCTCATGGCATACATGATGACGAAGAAAATCAGCAGCAGGGTAATGAGATCGGCATAGGTAATCATCCAGCGATCCCGATGATCGGCAGGTTCACGTTTTCCGCGCCGCTTACTGCGCCGACTCATCCAATCCCTCCTTCACTACAGGTCGTGTGGTTTGACGATGAGTAAGTGTGAAGGATTCCAGCCGTTTGCGCACCAGTTGAGGGTTCTCCCCGTTCTGAATGGCAAGCACACCTTCGAGCAGCATTTCCATTGTTTGAATTTCGTCTGCTCCACGGGATTTAATTTTGGAGGCTATGGGCAAAAAGATCAGATTGGCACTGGCGACCCCGTATAGGGTTGCGGTAAAGGCTACAGCAATCGCTGGTCCGAGTCCGGTAGGATCGGTCAGGCTGCCAAGGACCTGAATAAGGCCCATAACGGTACCGATGATCCCCATGGTTGGAGCATAACCACCTGCTGATTCGAAAATTTTGGCATAACCTTCATGTTTTTGTTCAACGGAATCAATCTCCATCTCCATGATCTGGCGAACAACATCCTGATCAGTACCATCGACGACCATTTGAATACCGTCTTGTAAAAAGGGATGCGGGTGATCCATCACTTTGCGTTCCAGTGCAAGTACACCCGAGCGTCGAGCAATGGAAGACATGTCCACAAGTTCTTCAACCCATTGGCTTGATTCGTTGTTGTTGCGTCCAAAAGCCATTCTCAGGGCAGCTGGAATCGTACGCAGTCGATGTGCAGGGAAGCTGGCAACCACTGCTGCAATCGTTCCACCAAATACAATTAAAGCAGCCGTTTTCTGTAACAAACCTGATAATTGGCCCCCTTCCCATAAAAAACCGCTAATGACTGCGGCAATCCCGGCAATAATGCCGATAAGTGTCGCAATATCCATAAATTAACCCACTCCTATCTTCACTTCGCGTTTGCATCACTTGCACAGACGAGGTATAATTAAACGGGAACAAATATTCTTATTAATATAAGTTTTCCCATATGTAAATTCGGGGAACTTCGACAATATATAGTGACTATTATTTTAGACGATAGGGTGAGATACGGCAATGAGCGATATTATAATGAGCGACAAAACGTTCGAAATCGAGTCAGAGTTTTCTCCCCAGGGTGATCAGCCTGCAGCCATTGAAGAATTGGTGAAGGGTGTTCAGGAGGGGAAGAGATATCAGACGCTGCTGGGTGCAACCGGTACGGGTAAAACGTTCACCATTGCACAGACGATTGCCAAGCTGCAACGTCCCACGCTGATTATTGCCCACAATAAGACGCTGGCAGCACAGCTTGCAAGTGAGTTCAAAGATTTTTTTCCGAATAACATGGTTGAGTATTTTGTCAGTTACTACGACTATTTCCAGCCAGAGGCCTATATTCCTTCCTCGGATACGTACATCGAGAAGGATTCGAGTATCAATGAAGAGATCGACAAGCTTCGCCATGCGGCTACGAGTTCATTGTTTGAACGCAGGGATGTCATCATTGTAGCGAGTGTGTCCTGCATTTATGGTTTGGGTTCACCGCATTCGTATTCCAGCATGCTTTTGTCCCTGCGGGTAGGCATGGAGAAACCGCGTAATCAGATTTTGTCTCGTCTGGTTGAGATTCAGTACCAACGGAATGATATTAACTTTGTGCGGGGCACGTTCCGCGTACGCGGCGATGTCATTGAGATCTTCCCTGCGTCGAAGGGTGAGCATGCGATTCGGGTGGAGTTGTTCGGAGATGAGATTGAGAAAATTACGGAAATTGACGTGTTAACCGGAGAACTGGTTGGCGAACGTGAACATATTGCGATCTTCCCGGCGTCTCACTTCGTAACCCAAGAAGAGACGATGCGCGTGGCGCTGGTGAATATTGAGCGTGAATTGGAAGAACGGCTTGAAGTATTGCGTGAACAAGGAAAATTGCTGGAGGCTCAGCGACTGGAGCAACGTACACGGTATGATATCGAGATGATGAAGGAAGTCGGTTTCTGTTCAGGAATCGAGAACTATTCCGGACCACTGACATTCCGTGAACGTGGTGATACACCCTACACGCTGATGGACTATTTTCCGGATGATATGTTGATCGTGGTCGATGAGTCTCATGTGACGCTGCCACAGATCCGTGCGATGTATAACGGTGACCAAGCCAGGAAGACCGTGCTGGTTGAACATGGATTCCGTCTGCCATCTGCACTGGATAACCGTCCGCTTAAATTCGAAGAGTTTGAGGAAAAGATGAATCAGATCATCTATGTATCTGCGACACCAGGTCCTTATGAGATAGAGCATACGGATACAATGGTACAACAGATCATTCGTCCAACAGGTCTGCTTGATCCAATTATTGAACTACGTCCGACGAAGGGGCAGATTGATGACCTGATCGGTGAGATTAACGACCGGATTGCGAAGGATGAACGGGTCCTGATTACGACATTAACGAAGAAAATGTCCGAGGATCTGACAGATTATCTGAAAGAGGTCGGAATCAAGGTGCGCTATTTGCACTCCGAAATCAAGACATTGGAACGTATGGCGATACTGCGTGATCTCAGGTTGGGTACATTCCATGTCCTTATCGGAATCAACTTGCTCAGGGAAGGTCTGGATCTTCCCGAGGTTTCGCTGGTAGCCATCTTGGATGCCGACAAGGAAGGGTTCCTGCGCTCCGAACGATCACTGATCCAAACGATTGGCCGGGCAGCACGGAACAGCGAAGGTCGAGTTATCCTGTACGGCGACAAAGTGACTGATTCAATGGATAAGGCAATAAAGGAAACGGAACGCCGTCGTACCATTCAGATTGCGTATAACGAAAAACATGGCATTACACCACAGACGATTCGCAAAAAAGTACGTGATGTGATTGAAGCTACCAAAGTGGCTGAATCCAAGAAAGACTACCTTACAGGCGCTGCCGAGAAAATGTCGAAGAAGGAACGTCAATCGCTTATTCAGCGCCTAGAGGCAGAGATGAAAGACGCAGCCAAAAACCTGCAGTTTGAGCGTGCTGCTGAGCTCCGCGATGCATTGTTGGAGCTGCGTGCAGAATAGTCTTGAGCGGGCATGATTTGTAAGATCAGATAGAGCAGCGATATGATGCGGTTGAAGGATAAATGTGCAACAAGAGAACGGCCAACTGGCCGTTCTCTTGTTGAGTAAGGAAATCAGTCGTATCTACCGATAATTAGACATGTTGAAAACGTAAAATCAGGTCTATACTGATAGAAAACTTGAAATTGGTTAAAAGGTTTATAGGAAAGCATTTGGTAGTCGTGTACCTGGGAGCCGAGCCAAAGGCAATGGCGACCTTCGCGAACGAGGCGAAGCCGTGAGCGTCCTCTCACGGTAGAGCGGCCGTCCAAGAGAACCGGCAAACGGCCGGAATCTTGGACGAGGCTGCGGGCACACGACACACCTTCACATAGCAAGACCCGACCCCTCACCAAGCACCGCCTGTTTCGGGTGTCCAGAGGGCTGCGCCCTATGGGGCCCTCCCTTGGAAGGGAGGGTTTGGGTGGGATCGAAAAGCCTTTAATAAAGGCTGGAATTACAACATTGAGAGGATGAATACTATTGGCGAGCGAGAACATTGTCATTAAAGGCGCGCGAGCGCATAACCTGAAGAACATCGATATCACCATCCCGCGTGACCGTTTTGTCGTATTGACCGGTCTGAGTGGCTCAGGCAAGTCCTCGCTGGCTTTTGACACGATATATGCCGAAGGACAACGACGTTATGTGGAATCGTTGTCGGCCTATGCACGACAGTTTCTGGGACAGATGGAGAAGCCGGATGTCGATTCCATTGAAGGGTTGTCCCCGGCTATCTCCATAGATCAGAAAACGACAAGTCGTAACCCGCGTTCCACCGTCGGAACCGTTACGGAGATTTATGATTATCTGCGTCTGTTATTTGCACGTATTGGGCATCCTCATTGCCCGGATCATGGTGTGGAGATCACATCCCAGACCGTGGAGCAGATGGTAGACCGCATCACGCAATATCCTGAGCGGACCCGGCTACAGATTTTGGCACCGATTGTCTCAGGCCGTAAAGGGGAACACAAAAGTGTGTTTTCCGATATTGCAAAGCAAGGGTTTGTCCGTGTACGGGTAAACGGGGAATTACGTGATTTATCTGAAGATATCCAATTGGAAAAGAACAAAAAACATACGATTGAAGTTGTCGTTGACCGGATTGTCATCAAGGAAGATGTGCAATCACGGTTGGCGGACTCGATTGAGACTGCACTTAATCTGTCTGGCGGACAGTTATTGGTAGATATTATGGGTGAGGAAGAGCTGCGCTTCAGTTCCAACTTTGCCTGTCCGGTATGCGGATTTAGTATTGATGAGTTGGCGCCGCGGATGTTTTCATTCAACAGTCCATTTGGAGCTTGTCCAGAATGTGATGGTTTAGGTGTCAAAATGATTGTTGACCCTGATCTGCTGGTACCAGATCGCAGTAAAACGATTGAAGACGGTGCTTTTGATGCTTGGACAGGCGGAACGTCAACCTATTACCCGCAGTTCCTTAAGTCGGTATGCGAACACTTTAACATTCCGCAAAACGTACCTGTAGAGGATCTCCCTGCTGAACAGATGAACAAGCTGTTACTGGGAACAGGTACGGAGAAAATACGTTTCCGGTACGAGAATGATTTTGGTCAACGGAAAGAGGCTCTGGTTACCTTTGAAGGGATAGTCAATAATCTGGAGCGTCGTTACCGTGAGACAGCATCCGAAGGTATCCGTGAATTCATTGAAGGTTATATGAGTGCGAAGCCATGTGGCACATGCAAAGGACACCGACTGAAACGTGAGAGCCTTGCTGTTACCATTAACGATCACAACATGGCGTATGTGACAAGCTTGTCCATTGGAGAAGCTGGTCGTTTCTTCGATTCACTGCAATTGAGTGAGAAAGAGCAGACTATTGCCAAACTTATTTTGAAAGAAATCAATAGCCGCCTCGGATTCCTGGTGAACGTAGGTCTGGATTACCTGACCCTGAGTCGTGCTGCCGGAACATTGTCCGGTGGTGAAGCCCAACGGATCAGATTGGCGACACAAATCGGTTCCAGTCTCATGGGTGTATTGTACATTCTGGACGAGCCAAGTATCGGTTTGCATCAACGGGATAATGATCGCCTGATCTCTACCCTTGCTCATATGCGAGATATCGGTAACACTCTGATTGTCGTTGAGCATGATGAAGATACGATGTTGGCTGCCGACTATATCATTGATATTGGTCCGGGTGCAGGTATCCACGGGGGGACCGTGATGTCGCAGGGTACACCGGAAGAGATCATGAATGACGAGAACTCGTTAACGGGTCAATATTTAAGTGGACGCAAGTTCATTCCGGTACGTACCGAACGCCGCAGTGTTGGAGACCGATGGCTGGAAGTGCGCGGAGCGAAGGAAAATAACCTGAAAAACCTGAATGTGAAAATTCCGGTAGGTGTATTTACCGCGGTAACAGGCGTCTCCGGCTCGGGTAAATCAACGCTGATCAATGAGATTTTGTACAAAACACTGGCACGTGATCTAAACCGTGCACGCGTACGCCCAGGTATGCACAAAGAGATTCGGGGCCTGGAACATATTGATAAAGTCATTGATATCGACCAGTCGCCAATCGGGCGGACACCACGGTCTAACCCGGCTACGTACACAGGTGTCTTTGATGACATCCGGGATCTGTTTGCACAGACCAATGAAGCCAAAGTGCGCGGATACAAAAAGGGTCGGTTTAGTTTTAACATTAAAGGTGGACGTTGTGAAGCTTGTCGCGGGGACGGCATTATCAAGATCGAGATGCACTTCCTGCCGGACGTCTATGTACCTTGCGAGGTCTGCAAAGGCAAACGGTACAATCGTGAAACACTTGAGGTCAGATACAAAAACAAAAATATTGCAGATGTGCTTGAAATGACGGTAGAAGATGCAACGCAATTCTTTGAGAACATTCCGAAAATTCATCGCAAAATGCAAACCTTGCTCGACGTGGGTTTAGGTTACATTAACTTGGGGCAGCCTGCAACAACGTTATCCGGCGGTGAGGCACAACGGGTGAAACTTGCTTCGGAGCTGTATCGCCGCAGTACGGGCAAAACGATATACATCTTGGATGAGCCAACCACGGGTCTGCATGTCGATGACATCGATCGTCTGCTGAACGTACTGCATCGTCTGGTGGACTCCGGCGAATCCGTATTGGTTATCGAGCATAACCTGGACGTTATCAAAACAGCCGATTATATCGTTGATCTGGGTCCGGAAGGCGGCAGTGGTGGCGGAACCATCGTTGCGACAGGCACGCCAGAGGATATCATTAAAGTGGAAGCTTCCTATACAGGCAAGTACTTGAAGCCAGTCTTGGAGCGGGATACGGAACGAAGCAAAACGTTACAATTGACGGAATAACTGCTAACAGAGAAGAGGATGAAAAATGGGTATGATCTATCTTTTCATACTCATCAGCGATCTTGTTATCCCACAACCATATTTACGCCCGCTTCATCTGTTAGTCATTGCAGTATAGTAGGAAGATTGGTTTTCACATTTCTAACCCTTCTTTTCATGAAGTAGGAGGCATCAATGTATGATCTGATGTTCTTCTCTTCCGTGGAGAAGGGTTTTACGATTATGATGACGTGAAAGTGTTTACATATGCGACGGAGCAAGCTTTGCAAGAATGTGCGTTCAAGCTGGATTTTTTTCATTTTTCTGGATGATAGGGCTTGCATTACAAGCGGGGTACAGATAACATAGAGGAAGATATTAGGGTATGCGTTAGCATTAAAGCATTTTTCATCATTAAATTTATGCAAAATGCTTGTTCAACTATGGTGAGGAGGTCTGTCTATCCATGCTGTTTGCAGAAGCTGCCACGGCGAGTACTTCGAATTTTAACGCATTTGATATTTTTGTCATCTTGTTTACGATTCTGATTTTCATCGGAGTGGTTCGCCTGATTCGCGCACCGAAGAAAAATTTGTTTGCCATCGGATTTGCAGTGGTCAGTCTTTTGGTATTTTTGTTGACGGATTATGCTATGATCACCGGTTGGTTTGGTTCGTAGGGACACCGCTGAATAATTCAAAAAAACAGCAAGTTGAAGAACAGATAAACACTTTCCAGGGGAGTTGAGGAGGGTGTTTTTTTGTGTTTTGAAGTGTGGAATAGAAAATATGATTACTTCTATTAAAATAGGGCTTAAAGCAATTGTACAGGAATAATATGTATGATAAATTGGGGGATACCGGTATTGCAGATGATAGAGAGAATAGAATAGATTCAGTAATGGATCGTATGGCTAGGTCGCATAACGGAGGATATATAGAGAGGGTTAGGTGAGGGAATGAGAGTGTTGGGGAAAAAGGCCGTAGCCATGTTGATGACTGCTGTACTCTCGGTTAGTGTTGCGACAACGGCTGGAGCAGCAGAGACTGCCAAGGGAATGAAAGCTAAAATGGTCGATGGACAAGTCTATGTCAATTCAACGGATTTGGTCAAAGCGCTTGGCGGAAGTGGGCAGTATGATGCCAAAACCGGAACGTATCAGTATAAGGGTAGTGAAGCCATTCCGAAAGTGATCGAAAAGGTATCTCCGTCCGTTGTTGGTATCATCGGCAAATCTGATGAAGCTCAGGATGGGGTCACATCAGACCGCTATAACCTGGCTCATGGCACAGGCGTGATTATCCGCTCCAACGGCTGGATTGTGACAAATGCCCATGTAGTTGATGGATTAACCAATCCTCTGGTCGTGACGACCGATGGCAATACATACAAAATTACTAAAACATACAGTGACCCATTGAGCGATCTCGCCCTGATCAAAATTAATGCCAAATCTCTTCAAACAGCGACCTTTGCCAAAGCTTCACAGACAACGGTTGGAGAAACCGTCATCGCCATTGGTACACCGATCTCTTTCTCTTTGCGTAACTCGGCAACGGTAGGTGTGATCAGTGGGCTTAATCGCGGGGTGGAGGCCACCTATCGGTTGATTCAAACCGATACGGCCATTAATCCGGGCAACAGCGGGGGACCGCTGGTCAATATGAAAGGTGAAGTCGTTGGCATTAACTCCATGAAATTTTCAGCAGTGGGTATCGAGAGCATGGGGTTTTCAATCCCGGTAGATACCGTTCAATATATAACCAATCAATTCTTTAAGTACGGAAAAATCAAACGCGCAAGCCTTGGTCTGCAACTGGAAGAGAGCTGGTCTGCGATTGTGGGACTGCCTACAGATGATCCATTGACGGTCACGGGTGTGCTGTCGACTGAAGCGAAGAAAGCCAAAATTAAAGAAGGCGATCTGTTATACAGTGTGGCAGGCACACGTGTATCCTCTGCTGTCGACATCAATGAGTTGCTCAAGAAGTATTTGCCCGGACAAAAGATGAAGTTGTTGATGCAATCAGACGGTGATATTGTCACCCGCACCGTGATACTCGCTGATCGGGCGGACATTCAGGACGATGAAGACGAACAGTTCCCTATAGATGAAGATCAATAAAGCCCGGCGAGTATCCCGGAATCAGAGAGGACGAATGAACGGAATGAAGAAGTCATTTTTACGTGTGCTGAGCACAGGTGTGTTGGCCGGGATGCTGACCATCGGTGCGGCATTGCCCGCATGGGCATCAGAACATACAACAAGTGAACTGCGGATCAAAGCAGGGAGCACAAATGCATACATCAATGGCAGTAAGCAGGCAATCGCCAAGCCATATCAGATTAAAGGAATTACCATGGTGCCTGTCGGTGTGTTCAAAAAGGCATTTGGCAGTGAAATCCGGCTGGAGAAGAACGATGTTGTCAAAATCAAGGAAGGCCCGCATACCGTCACGTTGACGATTGGCAGCTCGATTGCCTGGGTGGATGGAGTCAAAAAGGAGATGGGGGCAGGCCCCAAAATGGTGAATGGAGTTCTTATGGTGCCACTTCGTCCGGTTGCTGCAGGCATTGGTGCGACGCTTGCCCCAAATAGTGCAGGTGAAATGGTTATTCGATTAATGCAATCGGATGATTCGATCGATGAGGATGAGGGCGGCATTGATCTGGATGCAGGCAAAACACGAATTGGTAACAGCTACTACGGCTGGTCCATTAATTATCCGGCTGACCTGATGATTCTGCAAACGGGTGAGCAGGAGCGCATGATGACTTTTGGTACGGCGGACAGCAGTTATTATCTCGAGGTGTATGTGAGCGATCAGGATGTGGCGCTGGATGCGGATGATTTGTTGCAGCAGCTGGTTCAGGAAGCGAAACAGTCGGGAGATACGGTACTGGATCGGGAATCGATTGCCAAAGGCAAAACACCCTATGCTCGAATCGTTGTTAAAGATGTTGACGGCTTGTTATGGGAAATGCGTCAGTATATCCGTGATGGTCGCCAATATGATGTATACCTTGCAGATTATGAAGCTTTGAATTACAAGGATTTAAGCAAGCGTGCGGCGCTGCTCAATTCATTCCAGCCTACATATGCAGTGTCCGATCGTACGATCAAGGATCTCTCCACGGTGGATGATGGGATGCGTTCTGCATGGAATGATGATTATGGCATTGAACTCAATATTCCTGCGGGCTGGTCTATGGACAATAATCAGATGGTATACGAATCCAAAGACGGGGCCTATCTCCAACTTCGTGTTACATCGGCTCCAACGGGGGCAACCGTAAAAGACTGGAGTGGCCAATTGGACAAATGGATGCGAGAGACATTTACACCAGACAGTTACGAACCGATTGGTTCCTCCACGATGAATATATCGGGCGAGACTGCCGAGGTCAATGAATTCCGTTATAACTTTGGCGATGGATGGCAGACGGAGTTCGACGTTCTTTTTCAGAAAAACGGCTATCGCTATTATGCTGAATACACGTTCCCTGAGGATCAGGCCGAGGATCGAGAGTGGTTTAAAAGGATCATGAAGAGCGTTGAGATTGATTTTGATACGGTATCCGATAACTTTGGTCAGCTGGATGAGGACCCGTATTTGACAGATAAGACGAAAACTTTGACGCGGACGTCCAAACGGTATCATTATAGTGTGGATATCCCTCGCTATTGGACGCCGTACAATGACCGCTTTGAGTATTCTCCTGTAGTCTATACCTTTACTGGTGGAGAGTTCTCCATTGTAGCGAGCGATGACAAATCGATCGAGATGACCGTCAGTCAACTGAGAGAGGCGTATGCCGAAGCGACCAAGACTCGTAAAAACTTCAAACTGCTTAGCAGTGAGGAGCTAATGTTTGCAGGTGTACCTGCCTTTTCCTTCACGTATCATGAGGTGGATAACGGTGTGCCGTATAGCGGACGTCAAATTGTGTTCGAACAGAACGGTACAACGTATACCATAACGAGCGGGCTCAATGATGCCAACAAGACGGAAGTACAGGCAGCAGCGCTGGAAAAAGCAGTGAACTCATTTACGTTTATTAAATAAAAGAAATGAATGCCGGAGGGTCAAGAGACCTTCCGGTTTATTTGGTTTCTATACATTTACACTGGAACGAAGAGTGCTGATCGGAAGATGGTACTGCAATCGGAGTGTCTAGGGTAAATTTTAATGGAAATGAAAATGATAAACGGTTTTTTTAGGAAAGCGTAGAAGAGTCCGTTCAGAAGTGATACAATATATTAGTTCAGGAGTTATGACTGCTGATCTGATAAATAAAGATGATTGTAGGCTTGGGAATCAGGCAATACAGACATAATGTATAGAGATAGCGATATAGTGACAATGCAGGAGTACGGAAGAGTACAGGCTCAGCGTATAAGGATACAGGGATGAAATCCGGCTATGGCCGGTTATGGGGAGGATCTACATGAAAACAGCAACAATACGAAGAGAAGACGTCGAGCTTCTGGCACCCGCAGGTGACTGGGATTGTATGCGTTCGGCGGTAGCCAATGGCGCAGATGCGATTTTCTTCGGAGTCGAAAAGTTTAATGCACGGGCACGTGCGAACAATTTCCGTATGGACGAGCTGCCTGAGATTATGGCATTTTTGCACAGTTATGGCGTAAAAGGTTTTTTGACCTTTAATATATTGATTTTTGAAAATGAATTGACGGATGCCAAGGAACTGATCGACGCTTGTGTCGATGCAGGTGTGGACGCCGTGATTGTACAGGATTTGGGTCTGGTCAAATTGATTCGCGAGATTTCGCCTGATTTCCCGATTCACGGTTCAACTCAAATGACGATTACGTCACCGGAAGCGGTGGAGTTTACGAAGCCGTTTGATATGGAGCGTGTCGTACTTGGACGGGAGAACAACCTGAAGCAGATTCAGAAGATCGGAGAACAGGCGAAGCTGCCGATGGAAGTATTTGTTCACGGTGCGCTGTGTGTATCTTACTCCGGGCAGTGCCTGACTTCTGAAATGTGGGGCGGACGTTCGGCCAACCGTGGGGAATGTGCACAGGCTTGCCGCCTGCCTTATGACCTGATGGTGGATGGAGTGCACAAGCCGATGGGTGATGTCGCATATCTGCTGTCTCCTAAGGACTTGGCTGCGATTGACTTGATGCCAGAGCTGATCGAAGCAGGGGTGACTTCCTTCAAAATTGAAGGACGTCTCAAAACGCCGGAATACGTGGCAAACGTGGTTAGTAAATACCGTAAAGCGATCGACCGTTACTTTGACGGGGATAACACGCCACCAAGCAAGGAAGAAGTCCGTGAGTTGCAGCAAAGCTTCTCCCGCGGATTCACGCACGGTTTCCTGGACGGAACGAACAATAAACAACTGGTTGACGGTACATTTCCGAAAAGCCGTGGCGTCTATCTTGGTCGTGTAGACCAAGTATTACGAGATGGAGTGGTCTTGAAGCTGGATGCGCCAGTGAAGCGTGGGGACGGGATTGTTTTCGACGCCGGAGACCCAACGCAGAAGGAAGAAGGCGGACGTGTTTACGATGTGCGCCGCAAAGGCGTGAAGCTTGAAGGCGAAGCTGAGGAAGGCTGGATCGTGGACGTTGTACCAGGCCGTAGTGACGTGGACCTGCGCCGCGTGAAAGTTGGCGACAAAGTATGGAAAACGAATGACCCGGCCCTCGACAAACGTTTGCGTCAGAGCTTTGAAACCGAGAAGCCGTATCGTGTCTTCCCGGTAAACGTAAAAGTCATCGGTAGCCCAGGGCAGCCGCTTAGCACATGGTGGACGGACGTGCAGAAGGGCACAACGGTCCGTGTGAACTCCGAGATGGAACTGGATATTGCCCAGAAGCGTCCCATGACACACGACCTGCTCGAGGAGCAATTCGGACGTCTGGGCGGCACGGTGTTCCAGCTGGAAGAATTGGACGTCAACCTGCACGGTGACGTCATCATTCCGATGCGCGAGCTGAATAACATTCGCCGTCAGGCGGTGGAACAGCTCGCGGGTGAGCGCCCTAAGCCGCCCGTCTACGTGAAACGGGCGGTGGAAGTCTACGGCGATGCGGTTAAACCGGCCTCGCCAGTCGCTCGCGGTCATGCGGAGCTGACCGCGCTCTGCCGCAGCCTGCCACAAGTGGAGGCAGCGCTGGAAGCGGGTGTCGGCATGATCTATGCCGACTTCGAGTTTATCAAGCAATTCCCGGCAGCGGTGGAAGCTGTGCATGCCGCAGGCCGCAAGATTGCGCTGGCAACGCCGCGTATTCATATGCCTGGCGAGAACGGATACCACAACAACATTCTGCGTCTGAAGCCAGACGCTGTGCTGGTACGTAATACAGGTGCTCTGTACTTCTACCTGCGCCACCGGATGGAGAATCCGGATGCGAAGCACCCGGAACTGATCGGTGACTTCTCATTGAACATCGCCAACCATAAAGCGGTAGAACTGTTCCTGGAAGCAGGATGTGACTGGATCACGCCATCCTATGACCTGAACATTCAACAAATGGTTGATCTGCTGGGTAACTCCCGTACAAGCCAGACCGAAGTGGTTATTCATCAGCATTTGCCGATGTTCCACACCGAGCATTGTGTGTACTGTACGTTTATGAGTGAAGGAACGGACTATACGAACTGCGGACGTCCTTGTGAAGAACAGCGTGCATCGCTGCAAGACCGGATTGGCATGTCCCATCCCGTACGTGTGGATGAAGGCTGCCGCAATACCGTTTATAATGCGGTGGAACAGTCCGGTGCTGAATATCTGACCAACTTCATGGATCTGGGTGTATCTCGTTACCGCGTGGAGTTCCTGGAGGAAACACCGGAGCAGGTACGTGAGGTTATTGATCTGTATAACCGTGCTCTGCGTGGCGAGATTAGTGGTACACAAGTTTGGAAAACACTGAAAGCAACAAACCAGCTTGGCGTAACGCGTGGTCAATTGGTGAAATAAACGGAACAGGAAGCTAGAGTTACTCGCATTACGCATTACGCATTAAGTAATAAGCAACCCCAATCTCTGCTTTACGGAGCTCTTGGGGTTTTTTCTATAAAAGAAACCTTGAACTATACTGAGATCAGATTCGTATGTATTATCTTGGTTGTCAGAGAAATGTTCGTATCGGTGTGTGAAATTTATATATTTTTGCGAGAAAACAACAACATCATGATATAGGAGGCGAAGAACCGTGGCACCATTCACGATGATGGATATCAAATTGCTGTGCGGGGTCACGGCATTCAAACGGGGAGAAGCGTATAACCAATCTGGCAGGGTGACCAATCTGGTCGCCAGTCAGGACGAACGTCATTACGAAGCAGTGGTTCGAGGTACAGAACGATACAAAGTAACGGTTAATCTGGATGATGAAGGTGAGGTTGTTGCCGGATGTAGTTGTCCGGGCGATGGGAGATATTATGACTATTGCAAACATGTGGCTGCCGTATTGCTGGCGATTCATGAATGGGGAGAACAGCGTGACACAGGCTCTCAAACATCCTCGAAGCTGGTGTCTAAACCTCTTCGCGGCTCCACTTCCAGAGTAGGAACGCTGGTGGAGGAGAATGAGTGGGAGCGCCCAAACTCCATTTCAAATACCGACTCAGTAATGAATGTGGTGTCTCATTCAACTTCATCTGCTCAGGTCTTTGCAGCGGAGTCATTGCCTTCCGATTCCAAGCTTGATGACCATTTGGACATGGATCGTCCATCCGTACATTTCGCACAAGCAGGTCGTCCAAGCTCGGCCCCTGGATGGGGAAGATCAGCAGATAAACCTTCCTACCGAACAGCAGATCAGATTCTTTCCATGTTTGCCAAAGAACGCAGCCCTCTGCATGCAAATGATCGTAAATACACTGCGCCTGTAACCCGGTCTTCATTGCGGGAGGAGCTGCAGCTTCAGTTTATATGCAAGCTAGTGCAGGTTCACAAAGGCGGAGCCAAACTCGCGCTTGAACTAAAGGTAGGCCATAAACGCCTGTATGTAGTACAGAAAGTAAAGCAGTTTCTGAGTTGTATTGAGAAGGGCGAGCCAATGACGTTTACAAAGCTGTTTTTCTACGACCCTTCGATGCATTATTTTAGCCCCCAGGATCAGGCGATCCTTTCTATGCTTATTCGGATGAGACAGAGTGAGGAAGCGTACCGCGAGTCGATTTCGGGTTACTTGGGAGCTTCGGACGGAAGAGATATATTGATTGCTCCTTTGGTCTGGAAACCTTTGCTGGATTTGCTGCTTCAGGCAGATAGCCGGGTGGAGGGAACGGGATTAGCCAATGGACCACTTACCTTGGGTGAGGGCGCACTTCCTTTGTTTTACCGTATTGCACAGGGCGTTAATGAAGGATATCAGCTGGAAATCTCCGGACTGCGTGAGCTGATTCTTCTTCCGGCTTACGACGCTGCCGTGGTGGAAGGACAATTGCACATGTTGGAACCGACGCAGATGCGAAGTCTGGAAGATCTGAGCAGGGCGCTCACTTCATATGGAATTAAGGAAAGTATCGATATTTCTGCCCAACAGGTGGATGAATTCGTACAGCATGTGGTGCCGGAGCTGCGCACGCTTGGACATCTGTCTATTGATTCCCAGGTGCGCGAACAGATTGCAGAGCCTGAACTTGCACCGAAGTTATACATTGACTTTTACCGTGAACGAATTACAGCGCGTTTAGAATTTGATTATAGTGTTATGGTGATTAATCCACTTGCCGAATACTTGATCGATGAGGAAGAGAAAAAGGTGATTTTGGTGCGTGACCGCCATGCCGAGCGGGATCTGATTGACCGGTTAGATCATTCCTTCCTGGAGCGGGATGGCAGTGTATGGGCGAGTGAACGAGAAGATGCGATATATGATGTGATGTATCATTTGCTGCCTGAGCTTGAGAAACAAGTGGATATCTATATTCCGAATGCCGTGAAGGCCATGGTGCAATCCTATCCGACACCTCTTAAAGTCCGGGCAGACCTGGGTAAAGGGTTGGACTGGCTGGAGATCTCATTCGAGATGGAAGGTGTAGACGAGCTGGAGCTTCAGGAAATGATGCGCAGCATTGTGGAAAAGAAACCGTATTTCCGTTTGCGCAGCGGTGTCTTTCTCTCTCTTGAAAATGAAGGGGCAGACAGCTTTGCGCACATGGCGGATTCGCTTGGGCTTGCAGCGGGCGATATCAAGAGCAGTCATATTCGGCTGCCGGCGGTTCGAGCGCTGCAGCTTCCTGGCCGGGACGAGGTTTCGGGACATGTGAAATGGGGAGGTTCCCTGAAACGTTTCCTGGATGATCTTCGTGACCCCGAACGAATGGATTTTGCACTGCCGGATGCACTGGCTCCTGTGTTGCGTGATTATCAGGTCAGCGGGTATCAGTGGCTGCGTACACTTGCATTTTACCGATTTGGCGGCATTCTGGCCGATGATATGGGGCTTGGCAAAACGCTGCAAAGTATCGCTTATATTGCAGCTGAACTGAAAGAAAAGCCGATTTTAAACGGAGATTATGACGGCGTAGATGTTTATGGGAAGAACGGATTACGGGCAGAGGGACTTTCGGGTGCTGCTTATTCTGGAATTGATCCTGTATCCGGGCTGCCATTGAATGAGGCGTCTTTGGAAGGGGTTGGGAGTCTCTTTACTGCCTCAGATACATTACAGGATGGATTATCGATCCAAAGCCAGGCTGCTCATCCTCCAGTACTCGTCGTTGCACCCGCTTCATTAACGTACAACTGGGCCAATGAATTTGCCCGATTTGCTCCGCATTTGCGGGTTCTGATTGCGGCGGGGCAAAAAGACGAACGAGCCAGTATGCTAGAAGGCATGGATGACGCAGATGTTATTGTGACTTCATACCCGCTATTGCGCCGCGATCTGGACACATATCTCGGAAGAACGTTTCATACGCTTATTTTGGATGAAGCCCAGGCGATTAAGAACTCTTCTTCCCAGACGGCTCAGGCCGTTAAACAGATTCAGGCACCACGTCGCTTCGCTCTTACAGGAACACCTGTGGAGAACTCATTGGATGAGCTGTGGTCGATCTTTGAAGCGGTTTTCCCAGGACTGTTCCCAAGCTATCGCAGATTCCGTGATTTGCCTCCTGAGCGCATCGCGCGAATGGTCCGTCCGTTTATTCTCCGTCGTCTGAAGAAAGATGTGCTGGAAGAACTGCCGGATCGTATTGAAACCGTGCAGCGCTCTGAACTAACGGTTGAGCAGAAGAAACTGTACGCCGCCTACCTGTCCCAGCTTCAGGATGAGACATCCAAGGACATGGAAGAGAACGGTTTTCAGAAGAATCGGATCAAAATTCTGGCCGGCATTACACGCCTGCGCCAGTTATGCTGTCATCCCGCCCTCTTTGTGGAGGGTTATCAGGGAGATTCCGGGAAGATGGAGCAGCTAATGGAGACGGTCCAGGATTGTCTGGCTGCGGGTAAACGCATCCTCATCTTCTCCCAGTTTGCAACCATGCTGAATCTGATTCGACAGACGTTGGCAGCGCAGGGGAGGGATTTGTTCTATCTGGATGGTCAGACACCTGCACAGAGTCGGGTGGAAATGTGCCGCAGATTCAACGAGGGTGAAGCTGAACTGTTCCTGATCTCCTTGAAGGCTGGTGGTACCGGATTGAATTTAACAGGTGCAGATACGGTTATTTTATACGATTTGTGGTGGAATCCCGCCGTGGAAGAACAAGCCATCGGACGCGCCCATCGCATGGGGCAGAAACAGGTGGTACAGGTTATCCGTCTCGTTACGGAAGGTACCATTGAGGAGAAGATTCTGGAGTTACAACAGCGCAAAAAAGATCTGATTGCCGAAGTCATTGAACCGGGGGATGGGGGATCGACCACCTTATCCGAGCAGGATATTCGGGAATTGTTGATGGTATAATGAAGTCTAGCCAAATTAGTATACGATTCATCTAATATATAATTATTTCTCCACCAGAAGGGGCGGATCTAGCGTGCGTATTCGCAAAGCAATTATTCCAGCGGCCGGGCTCGGTACCCGGTTTCTGCCTGCCACGAAGGCGATGCCCAAGGAAATGCTGCCGATCGTTGATAAGCCGACGATTCAGTACATTATTGAAGAAGCTGTGGCTTCAGGCATTGAGGATATCATTATCGTCACAGGTAAAGGTAAACGGGCCATCGAGGATCATTTTGACTATTCATTCGAGTTGGAGCAGAACCTGGCTGGTAAACAGAAGTGGGACTTGCTGAATGAGGTCCGCAAACCTTCCGAGATGGCTGATATTCATTATATCCGTCAAAAAGAACCCAAGGGCCTAGGGCATGCGATCTGGTGTGCACGCAAGTTTATTGGGGATGAGCCTTTCGCTGTTCTGCTTGGGGACGATATCGTAGAGGCAGAAACGCCTTGCCTGCAGCAGATGATCGAAGTGTTCGACGAATACCAATCCCCAATCGTGGGTGTGCAGCCGGTAGATTGGAAGGAGGTATCCCGCTACGGGATTGTGGACGGTGAGCAGATTCTAAAAACCGATGAACGAGTATTCCGATCGAAGCGTTTGGTTGAAAAGCCAAAGCCTGAAGATGCTCCTTCGAATCTGGCCATTATGGGGCGATATATTCTTACCCCGGACATATTTGAGATCCTTGGCCAACAATCGGCAGGTGTCGGCGGAGAAATCCAGTTGACCGATGCCCTCTCTCGCCTGAATGAACAGAGAAGGATATTGGCGTACCACTTTGACGGCCTTCGTCATGATGTGGGAGAGAAACTGGGCTTTATTGAGACAACGATTCATTATGCGCTTCAGCATGATGATCTACGGGAGGATTTGTTGAACTATTTAAAGAAAGTTGTTTCATCGAATTAATTGCAAAGTATAGGAATTAATTGCAAAGTATAGGAATTAGGTTTCAAAGCAAAAAAAAGGTCTGCCTTTGGTGAAGGCAAACCTTTTTGCTGTGTATAAAAATTGTGAGGAAAAACTACTAACTATACAACATATTAAAAATTTAATTCTGAGATCTTTGTAATTTCATCTGCCTCGGTCGGTGCAATAGCAATCAGTTTATCATATACAGCTTGATCCTGTTGTCCTTCCTTCGCCAGCACAGCAAGATACCACCTTGCAATTTCACGGTTGGTTGCATCGGTTAGATCCTCTATTATTCCACCTTTCAGGATCGCAACAGATCCAGCCGAGTCGTTTAACATATATTTCATCTTGCCTGCATCCAGAATCATTGTAGGAGTGAGATCGAATGGTTGTCCTTGAAGCTGCCCTTCAGGAAGAGTCTTTAAGTGCTCGATTCCCTCTACAACGCGCTGGTAAGCATCCAAACCCGAAGCGAAGTAGGATTCCTTCTTGGCTGTATCTCCTTGTCCAATGGCCTGATATCCCAGATTGAATGAACGGTTGATCAACTGTTCATACCAGTCCATATCATAGACGTAATTGGCAGCATATTCTTTTTGAAGTGCATAGGCCTGGTCAAACTCACCCTTCAAATCGTATAGACTTATGAGTTGCTTCACCATGCTCTTATTGAATGGCTCTGCTTCAAGACCATGCTGGAGCAACTGTGCAGAGGCCGTATAGAACTGATCATCTTTCGTTTGCTCATAGCCCTGTTGATACAGGGAAGCCAGCATCAGCAATGAGTCTGAATGTGTGCTGCGAATCGAAAGATCTTTCTCCAGTGGAGCTTTGATCATCTGAAAGTCCTGGCTAGTCTGAGCTACCTCTTTTGCCTCGTAGGCATAATGATTCGCTTGCAGGAAACGGACAGATATAATGAGCAGGACGATTACAGCTACTCCAGCAATTGCGCTGTAGATTCCGCGTGCAGTGGAGTCACTCATCTTCAATCGACGCACGGGCTTGGAATCCATGGCAGCAGCCATACCTCCGAGTCCAAGGAATACCAAGATTCCGATAAAGACATAACTCATATTGAAGTCGAGAAGACTCAGTACCAGAATGGACATCGACAGAATGAAGTACACGAAATGTGCTTCGCGTTCTTCCTCACTTCGTTTTAAGTAAGCACGCACATATTGATAGAATACAACGAGAATAAATGTCATAAATACGACAAAGCCTATGATCCCTACTTCAACCAGGTATTGCATGAAGAAGTTGTGTGCTTGGGCACTGACATAAGGATTGTTCTGATATTTTTCATACAAGGTGGTCCATGCTCCACCACCCGCACCAATGATCGGGTAGTCTGCAAATAGTTTCGTAGCATCTTTATAAAATGTAATCCGCTCCAACACACTGTGCTGTTGGAAATTGATATTTTCAAGCCGGGTACTAATGCTGTCTGGCAAAATGTTTCGTACACTGGTACCAAGCAGAAGCACGGCAACAATAACGGTGAGAATGACGGAGCCTAGTGGAATCCATAAACTGGACCCTTTCCGATCTGACCAGGATTGAAGTCTGCCCTCGAGGCGAGGTGCAACCCAACGCTGGATAACCCAACATAACAACGCCACAACTATGGATGCAACAATTAGATAAATCCAACCCTTGGCTGCGAGTGAGCCAGAGTATTGCTTTTGTAATTCCAGTCCAGCTGCATTTATCGGATTTAAAACGATAAGTGTACCGATTCCGGCTACTCCACAATAGATAAACCACAAAATTTGCTTTGCAGGTTTCAACAGCAGCAAAAGAATAATAAACACAACCGGAAGCATGACAAGCCCCGTCCGGGAAAGTGTCAGCAGTAGGGACAGAATGATCGGCACAAGCATGAAACCATGTAGAAGCTGCATGTACACTTTTTTGGAACGGATCATACTGAAAATGGTAATAAACAAAAATGCCATCAGGAAAGCGGCGTATGTATTGGGATACTGAAACACCGATGCAAGCCGTGGACCGTTTGAATCGTTCCAGATGGCTTGGTTATAGACTCCATTCACAACGCCGGCCGAGAACCACCCGACAAGCTTGCCTGCGAAACTGAAGGCCCCCAGCCAGTTTAACAAACCAAATCCGACAATAACATATGCAATTCCTATTAAGGAAGATTGTATGATATGATTGATTTTGTTGTTTTGGAGCAGGTACATAGCCATTACAAAGATCATTGCATAAATGCACTGGATGAGAATCATGTTGACTGCCAAATATTCAGATGCTGCACTGATGAGTGACAGGACATAGGTAAGTGGCAGCAATATCACCGCGATCTTAAGCCAATCTTGCTGAGTTTCTAACTTAATCTGCTTGAAGTAGAGAGCAACCCACATAGTGAATAGGAGGGTTGTAATTGCAATCGCCCAATAAATGGGTCCTTCAAATTGAAGCGTTTGTCCGTTGAATAACGCAACTTGGAAAGAGGACCAGAGTAAAAATAAGATAAGCCCTATGGTAAGTGTCCATAATAGTGGCGAGGTCGAGTTGGTAGTTGCTTTGCTCGACGTTTTCTTTTGTTTCCCGTATACTGGATTCGACAAGATATGATTCTCCTTTACTTGTAGGTACGACAATATTTTAGCATAACATAATGGGATAGGCCAAAGTAGAAAAGCTATAGATTAATAAATATATGAAAAAAAGATAGAGTACTCTAATGTTAAGGAGCTTTTTAATGTCTTTGTTTAAACGAATAGTTTTATTATTTGTTGCAGTTATCGCTTTTGTTGGTTCATTTCATTTAATTGATAATTACCAAAAAGATTCGGCAAGGGTTTCTTTAAGTTTTGAAGTAAATGCTCCCAACGAAGACGACTATCAAGTATTCTTTCTAACAGTTGCAGAGGGTGGTGAATGGAACGAGGCTCAGTCCAGACATTTAATTTATGATAAACCTGGTCAATGGAAAAAAATGAGTTATGAACTTCCGAATAACACTTTAAAAGTTCGAATTGATCTCGGGACGCAAAAAGCCGAAATATCTATTCGCAATGTGGAAGCTAAAGCCATATCTACCCAACCTATACAGGTGGAAAAATTGAATGTTAATACCAATGAAGTCAAGATTGAGAAAAAGCAAAATGAAAGTTTGCTCATCGAATCTATAGGGAGTGACCCGTATATCGCATTTAATTTCACTCCTATAGTTCCTACTATCTTTGATGGATACAGTATGTTTCATATAGTTGGAAATCTATTAGTCAGTTTATTAATAGCCGTGTTGACGACTTGTATAGTGCGACACATGAAAAAGAGTTTAGAATTGATTAAGCCCATATATCAAAGTAGAAATTTAGCGCTCAATCTAGCAAAAAATGATTTTAAAACAAAATTTGCATCTTCTTATCTTGGTGTAGTATGGGGATTCATTACTCCATTATTGACAATAGTAACCTACTGGTTTGTTTTTCAAGTGGGCCTAAGAAGTGGTGACGTAGCGGATGTACCTTTTATACTTTGGTTTATAGCTGGAATTATTCCATGGTTCTTTTTTTCGGAAGCTTTTTCTGGTGCGACTAATGCATTTATCGAGTACAGTTATCTAGTCAAGAAGGTAGTTTTTCGTATTGAGTTGTTACCTTTCGTAAAAATAGGTTCTGCACTTTTTGTTCATTTATTTTTTATTCTATTTATTTTTATTGTCTATGGTGTTTATGGATATTATCCAACAGTATATACAGTTCAAATACTTTACTATTTAATATGTATGATCTTTTTAATCTTTTCAATGTCATTACTGACTGCTTCGCTTGTTTTATTCTTTAAGGATTTAAATCAAATTATTGGAATTGTCTTACAAATGGGTTTTTGGTTCACGCCTATTGGGTGGCCTGTTACTATGTTGAATGAATTCTGGGCGTTTATTTTCAAACTCAATCCAATGTTTTATATTGTTCAGGGGTTCAGAGATTCTTTGATAGACCATGTAATATTCTATGAGAGACCATATGAAATGCTTTATTTTTGGTTCTTCTGTTTTAGTGTTTTGACACTAGGAGTTCTCACATTTAAAAAATTAAAATCACACTTTTCTGATGTGCTCTAGGGGTGGAATGATGGAGCCTATAATTAAAATTCAGCAAGTAGTTAAAACGTATAAACTCTATGATAAACCGGCAGATCGACTGAAAGAAGCTTTATCTATCACTAAAAAAAAGTATCATCGTGAATTCTCTGCCTTGAATGGAATTAACTTTTCGGTTAAAAAAGGTGATGCACTTGGCATTTTGGGGAAAAATGGATCGGGTAAATCGACCTTGTTGAAGATGATTACAGGTGTGCTATCACCAACGAGCGGAAATATTCAAGTTAATGGGAAAATTGCAGCAATACTTGAGCTTGGCGCTGGTTTTAACCCCGAATATACAGGTAGAGAAAATATTTATCTGAATGGACTTATGATGGGATATTCGAGGGAGGAAATGGAACCCAGAATAGCAGCGATTATTGAGTTTGCTGATATTGGTACTTTTATCGATCAACCGGTCAAGGTATATTCAAGTGGTATGTTCGCGAGACTTGCTTTTGCCGTATCCATTAATGTGGATCCAGATATACTGATTGTAGATGAGGCGTTGGCTGTAGGAGACATCCGATTTCAAACAAAATGTATCGATAAAATGAAGGAACTGAAATCAAAAGGGACAACTATTCTTTTTGTATCGCATGCAGTGGAGCAAGTGAAGAGGTTTTGTAATAAAGCAGTTTGGATTAAGAATGGGGTAGTTGAAGCTATTGGTGATGCAAGTGAAGTCGTCGATGAGTATGAAGACTTCATGAAAAACTATATAGAAGACCATGTTGAAAAGCGAAATGTAACTTTAGATATTCAAGAGAATCAGGCGGTAGAGGAGCTTGTTTTGCCTGAGAATCCTGATATTTTGGCCTATATAACAGAGGCTCATATAAATAAGGAGAATTTTAGAACACATGAAAGGCTCGAAGTCGAGGTTGACTATGATGTATACGAGCCTGAAATTCCCGATTTACTCCTAGGTGTGGCTATTTACACTCCAAATCGGGACTATATTTTTGGTCCAAATACATTCCTTGAGAAGGTTTCAATTCCTACAAAGAGAGGGAAACATCGAGTGAAATATGTTATTCCAACAATTCCATTGCTTGGGGGAACTTATTGCATAGATATAGGGCTTTTTAATAATGAGGGGCTGGTGTGTCTTCATTATCAGGAAAATAAGTTGGCCTTTAAAATTACAAATAAGTATTTTTCAGAAGGTTTGGTATATATCAATCATGAATGGGACGTGGTTAAATGATTGATTTCTTATTCGATCAATATCAACGCTATAAAAATGTCGCGGATGTAATTAATAGCATGAGAGATGACGGTGAACATTTTGAGATACTTGAGGTGGGCGCCAACGAACATCGGAATTTAGAAAAATTTCTATCTCAGGATACTATTAAATATTTGGACATTGAACTACCAGAAGAATTGCAAATGCATCCCGACTACATTCTTGGAGACGCCACAAAAATGGAGTTCCCCGATGATCATTTTGATATTGTTGTAGCGTTGGATGTCTTCGAACATATTCCTCCAGATAAGCGGGATGACTTTATTAGTGAGCTAGATCGAGTAAGTAAAGAGTTTTTTGTTATTACAGCTCCTTTTGCTTCTCCCCTCGTGAGCGAAGCTGAACGCAGGGCGAATGCTGTGTATAAATCTCTGTTTCGTGAAGATTTTAGATGGTTGGCTGAGCACTTTGAAAATGGACTTCCTAGTCAAAACGAGTTGAACACATTTTTGTTAAAACTGGGACTGAACTACCGAATAATTAGTCATGGAAGTCTGCCAATTTGGGAAAGTATGATGGAAGTTCACTTTATGGCTGCCTATTCGCCTGAGCTGTATGGCTATCGTGCAGCGATAGATCGTTTTTACAATTCGCAAGTTTTCGAAGTGGATTATACGGAAAATTCCTATCGAAAGATATATATAGCTAGCAGAAATCGCAGAATGTCCGAACTTATTGAAAAAAGAAGTCAGCTCATTAAGGCACCGGAACGGTTCGAAGAATTAGAAAGGCTCAAGGGTACATTCTCTTCCCTGGCTTCAGTACTTGTCAAGAATAAAACAGTTGGAGGATCGGAGCCGGATAAGATTCAAGTGTTTGTGGATAGCGGGAGTGGATTTAATGAAGAGGAAAGCTTTAAAGTTGGATTGTATGAAAATCAATCTGTCAACAAGTTCCTATGGAATTATAACCGGAGTGAGCCTATTACTGCACTGCGGATTGATCCATCCGATTATAAAGGCATCTTTAAAATAGAAAATTTGACAATTCGTGATCTTCAGGGGGAATTGGTTGAGGCATTATTTGAGAGCGGGAATTACTTATACGCCTTTGATGGGAATTATGGATTTTCAAATGATGATCCTTTTCTCATTTTAAGCTTTCCAGACCCGATTTCAATATTTTCAATCAGCTTCGATGTTATTTCACTTACAAAAGACGAGCGTAGATTACTTTTGGAAATCGAAAAGACATTTTTAGAAGCGAATAGGCTTCAGGAAAACAAAGAGCAAATATTAGAAGAGTCCGATCATCGTAAGGCTGAGATTCATAGGCTGAATGAAGAACTGCATCAACTTGCATTAGATAAGGAAAAGATGAATCAGCTACATCAGCAGCAAACTTATCAGTTAGAGCAGTCAAAATTGGAAGTAGAGCAACTGAAAATTGAAACCGAGCAGGAGCTAAAAGCGCGAAACGTTGAATCTGAAACTTTAAAAGGGGAATTGAGTAGGGCTCACCAAGAGCTACAAAACATATATAGCGCGAAATACTGGAAGGTTATTACAGTAATTAAAAAGATAATTGGAAGATGATGTTTGGGGGGCTTGTTTTGGGTATCAAAAGCATATTGAGAAATCGAGTTGGACCTGCATTTGCGGGCTTGTTTGGAATTAAGACAAAAGTTACATTAAATCCTATTTCACAGTTAGAAGACAAGGATGGAAGATGGATATCAACTGGAAATGACCCAGCTTTTTTGGTGAAGGGGAAGTACTTTCCAGGATGGAACAAGATGAAATGGGAATCTGAAGCGGAATCCTTTATCCCACTTAAGATGTATTGGGATCAGGGGAATGGGTTTTCTGAGTCTGAAAGTCTCACTTTTTCTTCTATCCCGAAAGGTTTTGCGAAACGTGAGGTCATGCTATTTATTCCACCAGGCACCAAGAATTTGAGAATTGACCCAGGTGAAGATGAAGTAGAGTTTATACTAACAAATGTACAAATGAAAAAAACGACGCGATTTGCAATGGTGAGTCAATTTTTCCTGAAAGTGATCAATCAAAAGGGAGTAACAAATCCAGCAACCAGAGAATTGCTCAAAAAGGCTTTTCAGATCATGCGTACAAGAGGTTTGAAGGCAACTTGGTCCAAGTTTAAAGCCTATGCCGGAAATCAAAACATTGAGTCAACTAATAGTTACGAAAATTGGATTGCTAATCAGGAACTGACATCTAAGGATCTCGAGAGGATACTTGATGAGATCGATAACTTGGCATACCAACCTCTTATCTCAATTATTCTTCCTGTCTATAATGTCGAAGAAAAGTGGTTACGTCTCTGTATTGATTCTGTATTAAAACAACTTTATTCAAATTGGGAACTTTGTATTTCAGATGATGCTTCTACTAAACCGCATATTAAGAAAGTTTTGAATGAATATGCACAAAAGGATAACCGGATCAAGGTGGTTTTCCGTAATAAAAACGGACATATCTCTGAATCATCAAATTCGGGACTTGAAGTAGCGACGGGTGTATATATTGGGCTATTGGATCACGACGATGAGCTGACCGTTGACGCTTTATATGAAAACGTCAAACTTCTTAATCAGCATCCTGAAGCTGATATTGTCTATAGTGATGAAGACAAGATTACTGAAGATGGTGTTAGACATTCTCCTTACTTTAAGCCTGACTGGTCTCCTGATCTTTTGCTTTCACAAATGTATACTTGCCATTTCAGTATATATCGTAAAGATTTGATTGATCAGGTGGGAGGTTTCAGAAAAGGATATGAAGGAAGTCAGGATTACGATCTTGTATTAAGGGTTAGTGAATTGACTGAACATATTTATCATATTCCCAAAATACTGTACCACTGGAGAACAATTGCTGGATCTACAGCATTTCAGGGTTCTTCCAAAAGCTATACTCATATCTCTGGTATGAAGGCCTTAGAAGATGCATTGAGTAGAAGAAAGGTTAACGGTTGGGTAGAAGGGGTTGAAGAGATCCCCAACTTGTATCAAGTTAATTATAAATTAGAAAAAGAACCATTTGTATCAATTGTAATTCCTAATAAAAATTTAGCTGATGTATTAGAAAAATGCCTATATTCTATTTTCAACAAGACGACCTATTCCAACTATGAAGTGATTGTGGTGGACAACGGAAGCGATACTTTAGATACATTTGAGGTCTACAAAAAATGGGTTGCGGCAGAACCAGACCGTTTCCGATACTTTGAATATGACGTTCCTTTTAATTATTCTCAAATCAATAACTTTGGTGTGAAACAAACGCGTGGAGAACTAATCCTTCTCCTAAATAATGATGTTGAAGTGATTACTCCTAACTGGCTGACTGAAATGGCAAGTCAGGCTTGGAGACCGGAAATTGGAGCAGTAGGTGCATGTCTTTACTATCCAGATAATACTATACAGCATGCTGGGGTCGTGCTAGGCATTGGTGGAGTAGCGGGTCATAGTCATAAACATTTTAGGGCATCCGAGAAGGGCTACTTTAGCCGGTTGAAGATGGTCAGCAACTATACCGCAGTCACAGCGGCCTGCTTGATGGTTAGAAAGGATATTTACCAAGAGGTGGGTGGATTGGAGGAAGACCTAAAAGTTGCATTTAATGACGTGGATTTTTGCTTGAAGATTTGGAAGGCAGGCTATCGTAATATTTGGCTACCACAAGTGCAATTGTATCATTACGAATCTAAAAGTAGGGGGTATGAAGATACTCCTGAAAAACAATTGAGATTCAAAAAAGAAGTTGATTTTATGAGAGAAAAATGGGGTGATATTCTAGACAATGACCCTCATTACAATCCAAATTTGAGCAGAGTGAAAGAGGACTTTTCTATTAGTAATAAAATATGAATCTAATTTAGGGGAAATTTAATTATGGATAGGAGAATTGCAGTTGGCTCTTTTTATACACTGGTTTAAAAAAAATAAGTTTATAGTTAGTCTACTTTTTTTGAGTTTCTTTTTATATTCAATATGGGCTATTATTGTGCCCTTCAATGCTGCGCCTGATGAATTTCAAAGGTATGATGTAGCGAATTTTATCTTCAGGTATCACGAACTGCCTATTCCAGGTGATGAACGATTGATATATGGTGACTATGGCTATACTTATGCTACAAATCCGTACCTGCCTTATATTTTTGGAGCAGGTTTAATGTTCTTATTTAATGATTTGTTTGATATTGGTAATTTATATTTAGTTCATCGCATTATTTCTATATTATCTGGTGTCATTTCTGTTTATTTGGTATACCGAATTTGCACAGAACTTAATTTAGAGAAAAAACTCGTATATTTTACATCTGCTATTTTTGCATTTATCCCGGGTTATTCTTTTATTAATGCTTATGTTAATCAAGATTCCTTTTCTATAGCAGTAAATTTATCAATTATCTATTTATGGGTATTAGGAAGAAAAAAAGGTTGGTCCTCAAAATACTATATTTTCATTGGTATTGGCCTATCTTTCTGTCTGCTTACATACTTAAATGGATATATTATAATACCCGTAACAGCGATTTTACTACTTGTTGATTTTTTTGTGATGTCCAAAAAAGGATTTATCAAGAAATTGTTTTTCCTTGTTATCCCTATCCTTGTTTTAAGTGGATGGTGGTTTGTGAGAAGTTATATACTATATAATGGAGATTTTATTGGTTTTAATTATAGTAAAGAGCTTTCTGAAAGACTTGCAATTCCGGAGCTTAAGCCATCAAATCGTCTGACTATGGAAAAGCAGGGGATTGGTATTTTTGAAATGTTATTTACTTACAACTGGTTAGGGATCACTTATAAAAGCTTCTGGGGGATATTCGGTTATATGGACAAACCCTACAGTGATAAAGTGTATACTGTAATCTCTGTAGTTCAAATAGCTGCTTTCATAGGCTTAATAAGTTTATTTGTGAATTCGATAAGAGGGAAATTGTTGAATTTTAAAGAGATAATGAAGTACTTGCACAATAAGGCTGTGTATATTGCAATATTATCATTAATACCACTTGCTTTTGGACTAAGTATCTACTATTCTTACTTTTCTGATTTTCAGGCTCAAGGGCGCTACGTATACCCAGCTCTATTTCCTATAGTACTATTTTCTTGTATTGGTTTTTCTAAATTTATTAGTCCTAAATTAAGCGGGATTACTTATTTGGTAGTTGGAACATTAATGTTAGGGTTAAACATATTTGCTCTAATGAAAATCATTGTGCCTAGTTATTATCAATTGTGATGGAGATAACAATGAAAAAGTATATTATTTTTATCGGGATGCTAATATTAATCATAACTTTTAGTTTGTCGCTTTTTTATACAGAAAGTAAACAATATCAAGATGTTTCACAAACTTCATCTGAAGTTCCAATAGGAGAGTTAGTTAAGAGCGATATTATTCGTCAAAGTTTTATTGTGCAACATAATAACTTTAACGAGGTACAAATCTATTTTGGAACATATCAAAGATTAAACAATTCGACTTTGAAACTTGAATTGTTTGACGAAGAAAAAAATGTTATTTATGAAGAATTATTTAACAGTATTGAGTTAGAGGACAATAAATTTCGAGATTTTGTCTTTGATCCTGTAAAAAACTCGGCAGGGAAAAAATTTATAGTAAGTATAACAGTTGAGGGTGGTGAAATAGGTAATTATATAACTTTGTGGAAGTCTTCCAGTGATTTGTACAAGGATGGCGAATTGTATTTGAATGGTAATCAACTTGATGGAGATATGGTTTTTAAGACTTTTTATACTTCCAGTATGCTAGACAAACTTAATGATCTTTTAAGACAGTTACCAGTATCAATAGTTATTTCATATATTGTTTTAGTTGGTGGAATACTAAGTTGCATCTTTTATTTTATCGTTGTTATATACGAGGTATATAAATATAGAAAGAATTAGCACAACTCCTTTAAATAATGTTTTTGGAAGATCATTGCTTTTAGTTGAAGCGTGGTTCTGTTCTTAGATCTTGTCTGGGTGCAAGAACCTAAAATATTTATATGATAAGCACTTAGATGTTTAGTGCTCTGAGTAGATATTCAATTTTAATGGTTTCTAAAGGAATGGTCCTCAAGTGATGTGAATTTGAGGTTTTATTTTATAATAAGTAGAGAATCCCAATCCAATTGATATCAAATTTTTTGGACAACATTAAGGAGGAAGTAATAAGTGTCTAAGCTAGAAAGTGGAAATTTAAACATCTCAGTTGTAATACCGATTTATAACAATTCCCCTTTTATAGCGGAGCTTTATTCTAGATTAAAAATCTCACTAGAAGTGATCACGAAAAAGTTTGAAATCATTTTCGTGAACGATTCAAGTAAAGATAATTCTTGGAATCTTATAAAGGGGATAGTAGATTTAGATGAGAGAGTGAAAGGGATAAATTTCTCGAAGAATTTCGGACAACATTATGCTATTACGGCAGGATTAGATTTAAGTCGTGGCGATTGGATTGTGGTAATGGATGGGGATCTCCAAGACAAGCCAGAAGAAATTTTGAAAATGTATGAGAAAGCTTTAGAAGGTTATGATATAGTTCAAGGCAGGCGAGTAAATAGGCAAGATAGCTTTTTGAAAAAACTATCCTCGCGATTATTTTATGGCTTATTTAGTTATTTAACTGAGACTAGGCAAGATGAGGCTATTGCTAACTTTGGAGTCTATCATAGAAGAGTAATAGATGTAATTATCTCCATGAGAGAAAGTTTGAGATTTTTTCCTGTAATGGTCAGATGGAGTGGTTTTATTTCTACTTCTGTTGAAATTGAGCATGGGAAAAGAGAACAAGGAGAATCGGGGTATTCTTTAAAAAAGCTAATACGTCTATCTCTAAATACTATAATATCGTTTTCGGATAAACCTTTGCGCTTAACTGTGAAGTTAGGTTTTATAATTTCATTTTTATCTTTTTTATATGCTTTGTATATAATTTTGGAAGCTCTATTAGGTATAACTAGTATCCAAGGGTGGGCGAGCCTTATAGCGTCTATTTGGATGGTAGGGGGATTTTTGATATTTGTACTAGGCATTGTAGGTTTATATGTCAGTAGAATATTTGATGAAACAAAAAAACGTCCTATTTATATTGTGAGGGAAGTATATGGAAAAAATAACGATGTTTTTAATGAATAAAAAGGGCTTCAGTGTACTTGAAAGTTTTCTTAGGAAGTACGGTTCGAAATATATTGACTTTGTAGTAGTGGGTCAAGATAAAAATGTTGAAAGAGATTATAGTGTGGAAATTCGGAAACTATGTGAATCGAATCAAGTGAGGATTTACTATCGATCTGAAGCTCCAAGTGTAAAAAGTAATATTACTTTTGCTATTGGATGGCGATGGTTAATTAAAGAAGTTAATAGACTTATTGTTTTTCATGATTCTCTTTTGCCCCAATATCGAGGGTTTTCTCCGCTGGTTAACTGTTTAATTAATCACGAAGAAACTTTAGGAGTCACTGCCTTATTCGCTTCCAAGGAGTACGACCGAGGGGAGATTATTGCTCAGAAATCTATTGATATTCAGTATCCAATTAAAGTGGCTGATGCTATAGAGTTAATTTCTCCAATATATATTTCGTTAGTAGAAACAATTATGGAAAAGTGGATCAAAGGGGAGCAAATCCAGTCAAAAAAACAAGATGAGAGTTTTGCAACTTATAGTTTGTGGCTAGATGAAGAAGATTATCAAATTGATTGGAAGAAAGATGCGGAATTTATAAAACGATTCATAGATGCTACTGGATTCCCGTTCAAAGGAGCCTCCTCTTATATTAATGGGAAAAAAATCCGCATTAATGATAGTATAGTAATTGAAGATGTTACTATTGAAAATAGAACTCCAGGGAAAGTT
The DNA here is from genome assembly GCF_042674385.1 of Paenibacillus sp. NPDC056933. Taxonomy (NCBI): domain Bacteria; kingdom Bacillati; phylum Bacillota; class Bacilli; order Caryophanales; family Paenibacillaceae; genus Paenibacillus; species Paenibacillus sp. NPDC056933. The sequence goes on from NZ_JBHUQN010000003.1 coordinate 881,665, forward strand.
ATATTTATGGAAGATGGAATTCCAATCATAGTTTGCGGTAAAGGACTGATAAAAATTTTAAGTATTGTAGATGAAGAGACAAAAGAAGAGTTAATACCATTAAAAAAGTATAGGGTTAGATTTAAATGATAGGATATATATATATATTAGGTACAATTATTTTCACCGTTTATGGTCAATTAGCAATGAAATGGCGTGTTTCAAGTTATGGTAATATGCCAGATCCATTCATTGAAAAAATAATGTTTTTAGTGAAATTAGTGTTTGATCCATTTATTTTTTCATCACTCGTATCGGCATTTGTTGCCTCATTGTTTTGGATGGCTGCCATGACTAAGTTTAACATAAGTTATGCATATCCTTTTATGAGTTTTTCTTATGTTTTAGTATTTATCTTTTCAGCTTTTTTATTTAAAGAACCTATTACACTATATAAAATTGTAGGGCTTTTGTTTGTTGTAGTAGGAATCCTAATATCAAGTAGGTCGATGTCATAATGATACCGTTTAATAAACCCGCAATTACTGGAAAAGAAGCAGTATACGTAAGTGAAGCTATAATAAGTGGGCACTTATCGGGAGATGGGGGATTCACAAAAAAATGTAATGAATGGTTCGAAAAGAATTTTGAAGCTAATAAAGCGTTGCTGACCACATCTTGTACGCATGCTCTAGAAATGGCAGCGATTCTTATAGATATTAAAGCAGGGGATGAGGTCATAATGCCCTCTTATACATTTGTATCCACAGCTAATGCATTTGTAGTTCGAGGAGCAAAAATTGTGTTTGTAGATGTTCGTCCAGATACAATGAATATGAATGAAAATTTAATTGAAGGTGCAATTACTTCTAAAACAAAAGCTATTGTTCCAGTGCATTATGCTGGGGTATCATGTGACATGGATACTATTATGGAACTAGCTAAAAAATACAATTTAATTGTAGTTGAAGATGCGGCTCAGGGAGTTATGAGTACTTTTAAGGGCAAAAAATTAGGCACAATAGGACATCTTGGTTGTTATAGTTTTCATGAAACTAAAAATTATAACTGCGGTGAGGGCGGAGCTCTTATTATAAATGATAAGCGATTTATTGAGAGAGCTGAAATTATCCGTGAAAAAGGAACAAACAGAGCAAGATTTTTTAGGGGGCAGGTTGATAAGTATTCATGGGTGGACATCGGTTCGTCCTATCTTCCTAGTGAACTTAATGCTGCTTTTCTGTTTGCACAACTTGAGAATTCGGAATTAATAAATGCCTATCGTTTAGACTGCTGGGAAACTTATTATAAAGGTTTGAAAGAGTTGGAAGTTAGCGGGAAAATAGAGTTACCTACTGTCCCTGGGAATATTTCACATAATGCACACATGTTTTACTTAAAAGCTGCTAATTTAGATGAAAGGACTCGATTAATAAACCATTTGAAAAGTAGACATATTCAGTCCGTTTTTCACTACATTCCTTTGCACTCATCTCAAGCTGGCAAAGAGTACGGCAGATTAAGTGGTGAAGATATTTACACTACACAAGAGAGTGAACGCCTAATTAGACTGCCTCTCTATTACAACATTACTCTTGATGAGATAAATAAAGTAATCACCGAAATCAAGGATTTTTACATGCAACAATAAGCTCATAAACAAATTGAATTGAGGGGTAACTATTTATGAAGGGCATTATTTTAGCTGGTGGAACAGGCTCGCGTTTGTATCCACTTACCAAAGTCACCAACAAACATCTTCTTCCCGTAGGGAAGTACCCAATGATCTTTCACTCGGTCTATAAACTCAAACAGTCAGGAATTGAAGACATCCTCATTGTAACAGGTAAAGATCACATGGGTGATGTGGTTAACCTGCTCGGTAGCGGAAGTGACATGGGGGTTAGTTTTACATACAAGGTCCAAGACGAAGCTGGTGGTATAGCTCAGGCGTTGGATCTTGCTGAACATTTTGTCGGAACTGATCAGATGGTGGTCATTCTAGGAGACAATGTGTTTGAAGATGATATTTCACCTTTTGTTAAAAACTTCAAAACTCAATCTGCTGGTGCAAAAATTCTTATCCAAGAAGTTCATGACCCAACTCGATTTGGTGTTCCCGAAATTGATGGTTCTCGTATTCTATCAATTGAAGAAAAACCTAAAGCTCCTAAGAGTAATTTCGCGGTAACTGGAATTTACATGTTTGATCATACCGTATTCGAGATTGTAAAAACATTGAAGCCATCCGACAGAGGAGAATTAGAAATCACAGACGTTAACAATGCATATATTGAAAGAGAACAATTGTCTTTTGATATTCTCCAAGGCTGGTGGACTGATGCAGGTACGCATCCTTCATTAGCACGTGCTAATGAATTGGCTAAAGATATTGCTTTCGGAGAAGAATTCGGCAAGTTGAAATTGTAGGAGGGTATGGAGATGAAAATAACCCCTTTAAAATTGCAAGGCGCAAGCTTGATTGAGCCAGTGGTTCATGGTGATCATAGAGGTTTTTTCGTTGAAAGTTATAATGAATCTGTTTTATTAGAAAAAGGAATTAAGCATGCGTTCGTTCAAGATAATCAATCTCTATCCACACAGACTGGCGTACTTCGTGGCCTGCACTACCAGCTCAATCCTAAAGCTCAAACGAAGCTGATTCGGGTTCTATCCGGTGCTATTTATGATGTCATCGTAGACATCCGTAAAGGATCGCCGACCTTTGGTGAATGGGAGGGCTTCATCCTAAGTGAGCACAATCACCGTCAGCTGCTGGTACCTAAAGGATTCGCACACGGCTTCTGTACGTTGGTCCCGAACACCCAAGTCTTGTACAAAGTAGACGAATACTATTCCCCGGAGAACGATCGAGGCATATTATGGAGTGACCCGGCGCTTGGTATTGATTGGCCTACATCAAATCCGATCTTATCAGATAAGGACCAAAGGCACCCGCTACTGAAGGACGCGGAGATCAATTTCAATTTTGAAGTGAAGTAATTAGGAGGTTTCCACATATATGAAACTGCTCGTTACCGGCGGAGCCGGATTTATTGGAAGTAACTTTGTAATGTATATGCTTGAGCAGTACCCAGACTATGAGATTATCAACGTAGATGCCCTCACGTATGCGGGCAATCTGGAGAACTTGAAGTCGCTTGAAGGCAACAAAAGGCATACCTTTGTCAAAGCAGATATCACTGACGCGAAGGAGATGGACCGCCTGATCGGTCAGGGCGTGGATGTGGTCGTTAATTTTGCTGCTGAATCGCATGTGGATCGCAGTATCCTGGAACCGGATGTGTTTGTGAGAACGAACGTCAATGGTACTCAGGTATTACTTGATGCTTCCAAGAAGCATAATGTGACCAAGTTTGTTCAAGTTTCAACGGATGAGGTGTACGGTTCTCTTGGACCTACAGGATTGTTTACAGAAGAGACACCACTTCAGCCCAATAGCCCATACTCTGCCTCCAAGGCAGGAGGGGATCTGCTGGTACGTGCTTATCACGAAACCTTTGGTCTTCCTGTAAATATTACACGCTGTTCCAACAACTACGGACCATTCCAGTTCCCGGAGAAACTTATTCCACTCATGATCTCACGTGCGTTGAATGATGAGGCTCTACCCGTATACGGAGACGGGCTGAACATTCGGGATTGGCTGTATGTAGAGGATCACTGCAGTGCGATTGATCTGGTCATTCACCAGGGACGCAATGGCGAGGTGTACAATATTGGTGGCAATAACGAACGAACTAACGTGCACATCGTGAAAACCATTCTGGAGCAACTCGCCAAGCCGGATTCTTTGATCACGTATGTGCAGGATCGACCTGGACATGATCGCAGATATGGTATCGACCCAACCAAGACGATGACCGAACTCGGCTGGAAGCCCAAGCATAACTTTGAGACGGGAATCAAGGAAACCATCCAGTGGTATCTCGATAACAAAGAATGGTGGACGCGTATTCAATCAGGAGCTTATCAGGATTACTATGTGAAGCAATACGGTTCTCGTTTGGGAGACGCCAAGGCATGAAGGTGCTTGTGACTGGTGCCAATGGACAGCTGGGACGGGATATGGTATTACTATTGGAAAAAGAGGGGCATGACGTTCTGGCTTGTGATCGCGAACAATTGGACATTACGGATCAGCTTCAATGCAACGATGTTATATCGTCTTATCATCCAGAGGTGATCATTCATTGTGCGGCTTACACCGCAGTGGATGCCGCCGAGACGGATGTAGACGGAGCATATCAAGTCAATGCCACAGGGACCCGAAATATTGCGGTAGCTGCTGAGCAGACTGGAGCCAAGCTCATCTATATCAGTACGGATTATGTATTCGACGGTACCTCCGAAGTACCTTACCAGGAATATGATAACACCAATCCGCAAAGTATCTATGGCAAATCCAAGCGCGCCGGAGAGGTGCTGGTACAATCGTTATCTTCACGATGGTTTATTGTCCGCACTTCGTGGGTGTATGGCGTTTACGGAAATAATTTTGTTAAAACCATGTTGAAACTTGGTCAGGAGAAACCCAAGCTTCAAGTTGTACACGACCAGAAGGGGTCACCTACGTATACAGTTGATTTGGCCCATTTTTTGCTTGAATTAATGAGTACTGAAAAATACGGCGTCTACCACGCTTCCAACAGTGGGGCATGTACATGGTATGAGTTCACTCAAGCAATTTTTGAAGAGGCTCAGTTATTACCTGGTTTCCATATTCAAGCTGAAGTTGATCCTTGTGCTACAGATCAGTTTCCTCGTCCTGCCCCGCGCCCACAAAACTCAGTGATGGAGCATCTGTCAATCCGTACCAATCGTTTAAAAGACCTTAGACCTTGGCGAGAAGGATTGCGCGATTTCTTGAAAGAAATACACATAGAGCAGAATTGAGTATTTTAGATCTCCCGCCCAGTAACTTATGAGCGGGAGATTTCGTTTATAATAGAGAAAATCTCTATTAGGAGAAAGACTTAACCCTATTTAACAATGAGGTGCGATGTGAAACAACCCAAGGTATTAATTATGATGTCCACCTACAATGGTGAGCACTATATCAATGAGCAGATGGACAGCTTGATGGCCCAAGTAAATGTGGAGACTCAAATCTATATAAGAGACGACGGTTCTACAGACGGTACAATAGAGAAGTTGAGACCATATATAGAAGCATACCCGGACCGGATTCATATTCGTTCGGAGCAGAATCTGGGGGTCATTCGCAGTTTCTTTGAATTGATGGGTTCTTCACCATCCACGTTTGACTATTACGCTTTTTGCGATCAGGATGATGTGTGGGAACAAGATAAGCTTATTCGAGCAGTTACATTACTTCAGACCAGAAGTGCAGCAATTCCATTACTCTATTGTTCTTCAACGCAGATGGTGGACCAGCACTTAAACGCTATTGGTGTATGGCCTAAGGTTCCTCAAAAACCACTTGAACTACACAATGCATTAGTGGAAAATTCGTGTGTTGGGTGTACGATGGTTATGAATAACATTACGTTTAACCAAGTCAAAGCCAGTTTGCCGTCCGAAGTAAATCAGGTGATTATGCACGATTGGTGGATTTATCTGTATGTTTCTACATTCGGTGAAGTGCTCTTTGATGGACAACCAGGTATAAAGTATCGGCAGCATCAAGGTAATGTACTTGGTGGGGGGCGTGACGGATGGATTCAGAAATGGCGTAAGCGTTTGAATCGATTCGTGAACGGGAACAACCATTATATTTTAAGTAGTCAGGCCAGGTTATTTCTTGCTATGTATGAAGAATCCCTAACACATACACAAATTGAAGAAATAAGAAGCTTGCTTCATTGCTTAGAAAAAAGTGTTATTGATAGAACCTGGTATGCGTTTAAGACACCCTTTTACAGACAGTCCTTTCTGGATAATATTGTTCTGAAATTTGTTATTATTACAGGCAAACTCTAAAAAATGTATGCATTGCGTTCTGCTTCCTCCATCCAAAATATGCTATACTCACGTTAAGTGGGTGATAGCCATGCTAGGTTTATCATCATATTCTATTTTATTAATTCAAGATCGATTTATTATATAAAGCACTACAAGTCAGGAGTTTTACAAATGACCCAAGTATCAGAAGCCGCCCAGACGGACGGTTTACAATCAACAGAAGCATCTCAAATGGTCGACGTCAGCATCATCATCGTTAACTACAATACTCGTCAGCTGACACTGGATTGCCTGGAATCCGTCTATGCCTCCATCACGTCATACAGCTACGAAATCATCGTTGTGGACAACGCTTCACGAGATGATTCTGTGCAAGCGGTCCGAAAGGCATATCCTCAAGTCCAACTTATTGTTAACCGTGATAATACAGGGTTCGCTAAAGCGAACAATCAAGGCATGAAGGTAACCAAGGGGCGCTACATTTTACTGCTGAACTCCGATACCATCGTACATCCGGACACCCTCCATACCATGATCTCCTTCATGGACCGCCATCCTGAAATGGGAGCCTCTGGCTGTAAAGTCATTCTCCCGGATGGCTCACTGGATAAAGCATGCAAGCGTGGATTTCCTACGCCATCGGCATCCTTTTATTACGCATTCGGTATTTCTCGCCTCTTCCGGGATCAGCCGAAGTTCAATCAGTACCAATTGGGACATCTCAGCCCGGATGATGAATATCCGGTAGACTGTCTTGTTGGTGCGTTCATGCTGGTACGTCGTGAGACGATTGAGCAGGTTGGTGGGTTGGATGAGACGTTTTTTATGTACGGAGAAGATATCGACTGGTGTTATCGCATCAAAGAGGCGGGTTGGGGCATTTTTTATTATCCGCGTACATATATTGTGCACTACAAGGGTGGCAGTGCCCGACGCAAACCTTTGAAAATTACGTATGAGTTTCATAGAGCGATGTGGGTGTTCCACCGCAAGCACTACGCCAAGAAATACAATCCTTTCACGAATGCAGCCGTGTGGATGGGCATCTCGCTCAAGTTTACGTTGTCCCTGCTGCGCAGCAAGCTGTCTCCTCCTGTCCGCCCAGGGCAGACTGTAACCCGCATGAGAGCGGAGAATGAAGTATCTTCCGAGGTGAACCCATGATTCGGCGTAATCAGCGATTTTTAACCCAACTGTATATTGCGGCTGACTTTGGCGTGATCCAGCTTTCGTTCCTGCTGGCCTGGTGGCTGAAATTTGAAAGTGATCTGTTAACACACCAGAGCCCCTTGCCTATAGAGAAATACATGTTATGGAGTCTGGTTTACGGAGTTCTTGCGATCGTCGTTGGCATGATGTCCTCTCTATATACGCCCAAGCGCAAAAAGCGTTTTGCAGACGAACTTTGGAGAATTGTTCAATCTCATGGCGTGGCCTTTTTCATGTTGCTGAGCCTGATGTTCTTTTTCAAAGAAGTAAACATCTCTCGTGCGTATCTCGCCATGTACATGATTGGCAATGTATCATTCACACTGTTCTATCGCTATGTTGTGAAATTACAACTGAAACGATTGCGTAAAAAAGGATTTAACCGCCAGTTCGTTCTGATCCTTGGTGCAGGTTCTTTAGGCAAGCGTTTCTACGACAACCTCAAAAGTTATCCAGAACTGGGATATGAAGTCACGGGATTTCTAGATGATTACCGCCATTGGGACCAAGTGGAACAAAAGAGATACAAACCAATCCTCGGTCGTATTGACCAACTGGAAGAGTTTTTGTCCAACCAGTTCATAGACGAAGTCATTTTGGCGCTGCCTTTGGATGCTCACGATAAGTACTCGCACATTATTAATGTCTGTGAGAAGGCGGGAGTGCGGACGCTAATCATCCCAGACTTCTTTGATTATTTACCGGCCCGTCCTCATTTTGACAACTTCGCTGGTATGCCAATGATTAATGTGCGTGATATCCCGCTGGATATTGCGGTGAACAGACTGATGAAGCGGGCGTTCGACATCGTTTTTTCGTTAGCTGCGATAATACTGACTTCCCCAGTAATGGCCATCGTTGCACTGGGGGTACGACTGACCTCTGCTGGTCCGATCATCTTTAAGCAAGAGCGTGTTGGACTCAATCGTCGCAACTTCATGATGTATAAATTCCGCTCCATGAAAGTCATTCCTGAAGGTACATTTGACACGGGGTGGTCAACTAAGAATGATCCACGACGAACCACATTTGGTACTTTTATCAGACGTACAAGTCTGGATGAGCTGCCTCAATTTTTCAATGTCTTGCTTGGTCATATGAGCGTGGTTGGCCCTAGGCCAGAACGTCCTTACTACGTGAATCAATTCCGGGATGAAATTCCGAAGTATATGATTAAACACCACGTTCGCCCAGGAATTACCGGATTGGCGCAAAGTAAAGGACTACGAGGAGATACGTCGATCGAGGATCGGATTGAACAGGATATCTTTTATATTGAAAACTGGTCTTTATTATTTGATATCAAAATTATATGGGAAACCATTCGAAATGGCCTCAAGAATGCTTATTAGGTTTGAAACGCTAGATTGTCACCATTGTGAGTAACAAATCATCCCTAGATTTAACAGCCGCCTTCGGGCGGCTTTTTGTTTTACACCTCTCCAATCAGGGTAGTTAGCTATCAAAAAGGAAATACCGCACATGCTTCGTCATATCATGATTATCATACTCTTTTTCTTCTCTACCACCCTTACTAAGGATGTGAACGCCATATGAAACGAATTGCGGCCGTCATTACACTACTCATCGTAACTGTGGGCACACTCTTTTTTGCCTATGAAAGTCAGAGTGAGGAGCAGCACGACGGATTTACGGCCTATCGACTGATTGCCCATGCCATGGGCAGTATCCGTGAGCAGCCTTACACCAATGCCTATGAGGCGATGATTGCCAATTATGAGAAGGGTACACGTGTGTTTGAGATCGACTTTATGCTGACCTCGGATCGTATAGCGGTAGCCAGACATGAATGGACCGCCAACATGAGCAAAATGCTGGGACAGGATGAGGAGTTACCTGAAGACAAGCAGGCAGGGGCGCTGACACATGATGAATTTATGAATACGCCCATTCTGGGCATGTACCAACCCATGGATGCCGCCGGCATTGTGGATGTATTGGCCAAGTACCCCGATATGTATATCGTGACCGATACCAAAGAACAGAAGGACGAAGATATTCAGCAGGTACTGAGATCACTGGTGGACGCAGCCAAGAAACACGATCCGGCAGTCCTTAATCGTGTTGTCGTTCAGATCTATGACGAGCCGATGCTCGAAACCGTGAAAGAAGTCTACGCGTTTCCTTCTATTATTTATACGCTCTATGCGACTCAGGATACAGAAGCTCAGGTCGTTGATTTTGTGCAAAAGAATGACATTGATGCCGTAACCATGCCGGAATATAAAGTGAACCAGAATTTCGTTGCCAAGCTGAAGCAGGCAGGAGCCGTCACCTACGTGCATACCATTAATGACACTGACCAGGTAGCGAACTATGAGAAATGGGGTGTGTACGGCGTGTATTCGGATGTATTGACCGAGCAGGAACTGGATGAGATGAATACGCGATTTGCTTGGAAGCCTTAAGATATTAAAATGTAAATATATGGGTTGTTAACTGTTGCGAAAGCCTGTTGTGCTCTACCCATGATATGTTTTTGAACTTCGCACTGGCATATAGTGCCTGATTTAAAGTTCTCAACATCAACATCCTTACTTTTAAAATTACAGGCTTCTCCTGCAATTCCAGAGGAAAGTCTGTGATTTTTTGTTCCCCTTTTTATACGAACATTGACACTCACTCCCTGCTGACTTAGACTGAGTTTACAAGCTTTTTAGGATGCAGAAGAACCTCTGGAGGAATGTTCGTTGATAGACATGATTAAGCAGTGGAGACATGTATTTAAGCTCGACCCGGACAAGGAAATAACAGATGAAGCATTGGATCTGGTGTGCATGTCGGGAACCGATGCCATTATTGTAGGCGGATCTTCGGGAATTACCTATGACAACACAGTGGACCTGATGTCCCGAGTACGTCGCTACGAGTTGCCCTGTGTGCTTGAAGTATCCGATCTGGAGGCGGTAGTCCCTGGTTTTGACGGATATCTGATCCCGATGGTACTGAATGCAACGGATAGCAAATGGATGATTGGACAGCATCAGCAAGCCATTGAACGTTACGGTTATCTTATCCCATGGGATCTGCTTATTGCTGAAGGATATATTGTCCTCCATGCCGACTCCACCGTTGCCCGAATGACCGGGGCGGATACGGAATTGACGACGGAGGCTGCGGTTGCTTACGCCCAGGCTGCGGAACGACTGCTTAACCTGCCAATCGTATACATGGAGTACAGCGGAACGTTTGGAGACATGGAGCTGGTTGGAGAGACGCACAGACAACTGGAGCGAGCGCACCTCATTTACGGCGGCGGGATTGATACTCCGGAGAAAGCTGGACAAGCTGCCCAGGTCGCAGACACCGTTGTGGTTGGCAACATTGTGTATATTGATTTACACAAGGCGCTGGAGACGGTCCAAGCTGTGAAACAATGCGTTTAATCGGTTTAGTTTACCATTCCCCCATTTTTCCCTTTTGATCTGTTAAAATAGAACTTTGCACTACTAATTAAAAAGTTATATTAAGCACAATTACGTTTACACAATAACGGAGAGGGCAGAACCAATCTGAAGAAACGAAGTGTTCTCTCTTTCAACAACTGAAAGATAGTAATTGCAGTTTATTTGTAATCTCAACTACCTTACAAATATAAGCTAAACTAATTTTTACACGAGAACGAAGAGGACAGAAATAAGCTGGAGAAGCGGAGCGTTCGCCTTTATTCCCGGATTTTCACCTTTGAAAAAGTGAATCGAAAAATCCGGGAATAACAGCGATCAGAAGATTATTCTGTCATCGTAGTGACGAGTGTAACCTTAGTATGACTTTTATCGATCAACCAATGAAAGGAGCATGCATGCATGCAACCTGTAAATATACATGATGCCGTTGCACGGCTTAACACCCCTCAGCGGCAAGCCGTCGAGGCGACGGATGGACCGCTGCTGATTATGGCCGGAGCGGGTAGTGGCAAGACCCGGGTGCTCACACACCGGATTGCCTATCTTATAGCAACACGGAAAGCACCTCCGTGGGGCATTCTGGCTATTACCTTTACGAACAAAGCGGCACGCGAGATGCAAGACCGGGTATCCCAGCTCGTTGGCGGCTCTCAGGGGCGTGACATTTGGGTATCGACGTTCCACTCGATGTGCGTGCGTATTTTGCGCCGTGACATTGAACGCATTGGGTTCACCTCCAATTTCAGCATTTTGGACTCATCTGACCAATTATCTGTCATTCGTAGTTGTATGAAGGACCAGAACATCGACACCAAGAAATTTGAACCAAAAGCCGTTCAATCCATGATGAGCACCGCGAAGAATGAATTAATCAGTCCGGAGCAGTATGAGAAGCAGGCTGCTGACTATTTCGAAGGCATTGTGGCGAAGGTATATAAGATGTACCAGAAACGGCTCAGAGCCAACAATTCGCTTGACTTCGACGACCTCATTATGTCGACCATTCAACTTTTCAAAGAAGTACCGGAAGTTCTCGACTTTTACCAAAAGAAATTCCAGTACATTCACGTGGATGAATACCAGGATACCAACCGTGCGCAGTACATGCTGTGCCGTATGCTCGCTGACAGTCACCACCGCATCTGCGTCGTAGGGGATAGTGACCAATCCATCTATCGCTGGCGGGGAGCGGATATCAGTAACATCTTGAACTTTGAGAAAGATTATCCAGAAGCACAGACCATTTTGCTGGAGCAAAACTATCGTTCCACTTCGAATATTCTGAATGCAGCCAATGAGGTGATCGGCCTAAACTCCGGACGTAAACCGAAGAAGCTGTGGACGGACAAGGAGGGTGGTTCGAAGATTAAGGTATACCGTGCGGATTCCGAGCATGATGAGGGATACTTTGTTACCTCCGAGATTAGTAAAAATGTGAAGAACGGCAAATCCTATCAAAATCACGCCATTCTGTATCGTACGAACGCTCAGTCGCGGGTTATAGAGGAAATTCTGATCAAGTCTGATATTCCGTATCAGATCGTTGGAGGCATTAAGTTCTATGATCGTAAAGAGATCAAGGACATCTTGGCATATCTGCGCCTGCTATCTAACCCCGACGATGACATCAGTCTGACTCGGATCATTAATGTACCGAAACGCAGCATTGGTGATACAACGGTAGCGAAACTGGCAGCTGCGGCAGGAGAACGGGGGATTTCCATATTCCGTGTGCTTCAGGTCGTGGACGATCTTGGTTTTGCCGGTCGAACGCGAAATGCGTTGGTGGAGTTCTATGACATGATTGCCGCGCTGCACCAGATGGTAGAGTATTTGTCTGTAACCGAACTGACCGAGAAGATTCTCGAGATGAGTCAGTACCGACTAGAGATGCAAAATGAAAACACGCTCGAATCCCGTGCACGGCTCGAAAACATTGATGAGTTCCTGTCCGTTACGATGGAATTTGAGAAAAATAATGAAGACAAAACACTCGTTTCATTCCTGACCGATCTGGCACTGATTGCGGATATCGACAGCATGAACGATGATGAAGAGGATCAGAGTGACGCGATTACCCTGATGACGATGCACAGTGCCAAAGGTCTGGAGTTCCCCGTTGTTTTTATCGTTGGTATGGAGGAAGGTGTGTTCCCGCACAGCCGAGCCTTTATGGACAACGAAGAGCTGGAGGAAGAACGCAGACTGGCTTACGTGGGCATTACGCGTGCGGAAGAACAACTCTTCCTGTCTTGCGCGCAGATGCGGACCTTGTTCGGACGAACAACGGCGAACCCGCCTTCACGCTTTCTGGATGAAATTCCGGATGAGCTAAAAGAAGATACTTCTATCGCTCGTGACCGCTACCGTCGTGGTAGCAGCGCAGGTGGATCTTATGGTGGTCGTGGGCTTGGTGCTAGTGGAGGGAGCAACTTTGGTGGCGGCAATGCAACCAAGCTTTTCGAACAACAAAGCAGAAGTGGTTCCTCTGCTACCTCATCCACGCCAACTTCGCGTGTGACCACAAGTACTTCCCGCCCAGCATATGCTACGCCATCGTCTGCTTCCAAGCCTGCAGCTTCTAATGGCGATGCAGGGTTCAAAGCTGGAGATAAAGTACAACACGGTAAATGGGGGACAGGTACCATTGTTGGGGTGAAAGGCACGGGTAATGACACGGAGCTTCAGATCGCATTCCCGGCCCCGGTTGGCTTAAAGCGTCTGCTTGCAGGCTTTGCTCCAATTACCAAAGTGGAATAGATTAAGAACGAAACTTCAATAATGCACAATAACTAAGAGGGAAGAAATAACTTGAAGAAGCGAAGCTAAAAGCTTTTCTAAGGAAAGCTGCTTCGTAAGCATACGTTCGCCTTTATCCCCGAATTTCCCCCTTTAAAACGAATTGAAGAAATTTGGGAATAACAGCGATCGGAGAGTTGATCTGCCATCTTAGTTCAAGTGCAAATTTGAGTGTTCGTTCTACATAGATCCAAATTATAATAACGGAGGGATGGCCCTGTATGGACCCGATGCACCGGATGGAGCAACTCGTTACCGAGCTGAACCAGCATAATTATCAGTACTATACAATGGATCAGCCGCAGATCAGCGACAAGGAGTATGACCTTCTGTACGACGAGCTGGTTACGCTGGAACAGGAGAGTGGCATGGTTTTACCTGACTCTCCGACACAGCGTGTGGGTGGTGAACTGCTCAAAGGCTTTACACCGCATCGCCATTTATCCTCATTGTGGAGCTTGGACAAAGCCCAGAACATTGAACAGCTGCGGAACTGGAATACTCGTGTGCTCAAACTGGTCAATGATTACAACACCAAAAATCCGGACAATCCGTTGCCCGAACCTGGCTATGTGATTGAATTGAAGTTTGACGGTCTGACCCTGAATCTAACGTATACGAATGGTGAGTTGGTTCAAGCCTCTACACGGGGGAACGGAACCGTAGGCGAGGGCATTCTGGCTCAGGTTAGAACGATTAAGTCTGTCCCGCTCAAAATCCCTTATACAGGCGGTACGATTGAAGTTCAGGGTGAAGGCATCATGAACCTGTCTGTATTGGACCGATATAATGAAACGGCTGCAGAGCCGCTCAAAAATGCTCGTAATGCCGCAGCAGGAGCACTGCGCAATCTGAATCCAAAGACTACCGCTGAACGGCGGTTAAACGCCTATTTCTATAATGTAGGCTATTCAGATGATATTCAGTTTGCCAATCATCAGGAGATGATGGATTTTCTCCGTGAGAATCGGTTCAAAGTCAATCCATCCATTACGTATTTCCATGAGTTTGATGATGTGATGGAGCAATTGGCTGCGATCCAGGAGAGCCGTGGTCAACTGGACTATCTGATTGATGGAGCTGTTATCAAAATCACAGATATGCGCACCCGTGAGGTACTGGGTTACACGGATAAATTCCCTCGCTGGGCAGTGGCTTATAAGTTTGAGGCGGAAGAGACGACGACTGTTCTGAACTCTGTTGTCTGGAATGTGGGTCGTACCGGCAAAGTGACTCCACTTGCTCGAGTAGAACCGGTTGAGTTAGCAGGGGTAACGGTACAGAACTGTACATTGAATAACGTGGGTGACATTGAGCGGAAAAATCTGAAGTTTGCCTTGGGTACACGAGTCTTTATCCGTCGTTCCAATGATGTCATCCCTGAAATCCTGGGTAAAGTGACGGAAGAGAGTGATGGCGAGGAGATTGTGTTCCCTGAGCAATGTCCGGCATGTGGATTTCCGCTGGAACAGCGGGGAGCGCATTTGTTCTGTAACAACAAGCTGGCGTGCAAACCGCAGACCGTAGCCCGGATTTCTCATTTTGCTTCCCGTGATGCCATGGATATCGAGACGTTCAGCGAGAAAACGGCGATTCAGCTGTACGATGAATTGAACGTGCGTGAGCCTGCTGACCTGTATACGTTGCAATTTGATGATCTGGTGAAGCTGGAGCGGTTTGGTGAAAAGAAAGCGAACAACCTTCTCGCTGCGCTAGAGCAGAGCAAGGATCGTGACCTTGCTTCATTCCTATACTCACTAGGTATTCCGAATACAGGTAAATCAACTACACGCATGCTGGCTGATCATTACCGTGACCTGCATGCCATTATGAATGCTACGGTAGAGGAGCTTGTTGAACTTCCGGACGTAGGTGGCATTGTAGCCGAGAGTATCGTGAATTTCTTTGCAGATCCGTTTACGCAGGCAGCCATCGAGAAGATGCTGAATTTGGGTGTGAAAGCCCAGGCGCCTGAGGCACCTGCAGTGATTGTGGAAGATTCCTTCTTCAGTGGCAAAACAGTTGTGTTAACCGGAACGCTGCATCAACTGACGCGGGAAGAGGCAACGCAACGACTGGAAGCGCTTGGAGCGAAGGTGACGGGCAGTGTCTCCAAAAAAACAGACCTCGTTATTGCCGGAGAAAAGGCGGGTTCTAAACTGGCCAAAGCTCATGATCTCGGCATTCCTACCATTGAAGATGAGGACGAACTTGTACGTCTTTTGAATCAACAGGGATAGATCCTGAATGTGGAGCAGACTAGGTTAGAACTCAGTGTTACCTGAGCAAATAATAAATAACTTAAAAGACCCCTGTACCACGAATAAGTGGAACGGGGGTCTTTGGTTTACACGTATATTTAAACATAACTGTATGTTTGCATTAACTTAAATTAGGTATTCGCTGAGCCGCACCAGTGAGCCATGCATCTTTGTCGTATCCACGTTCTTCCCAGTAGCCGATATGTTCGCTCTCGATCAGTTCAATGCGATTCAGCCACTTAACGGATTTATAGGCATACATCTGGGGAATGACCAAACGTACCGGACCGCCCAGATCTGCCGGGATCGGTTTGCCATCATGCATGACAGCTACCATAATATCATCCATCTGTGCCTGATCCATCGTAATGGCATCCGTATATACACCATCTCCGGAGTAGAACTTGACACTGTGCGCTTCGGGTTTCACTCCGGCTTGGGTCAATAATTGCTTAAGGGATATGCCTTCCCAAGTATTTTTATATACAGACCAGCCTGTAACACAGTGAAAGTCACTGACCTGAACGGTACGTGCAAGCTTAACGAACTGCTCCCAGTTCCATACTTGCGCCCGTTCAACAAGCCCATCAATCCGGAATGACCAGTTTGCATTGGAAAAGGAAGGTATCGGTGTTACCGTATATACACGGAAATGACCTTCGGCTCCGCCTCCCATCGGCGGTGAAGAAGCAGGCAATGCTTGCGGTAAGGGCACCATGTGATTGGGGTCGTTCTCCAGCATACTATCAATACTGTTATCTATATTGAGGTTCCGTCCAACCCATGATATAAAAGTAGGCCCCAAAGTCACAGCTAGCCCCACGCCTACAGCAGACCGGATAAATGCCCGCCGAGTATACAGGGGTTGAGGTTTCTCTGCTTGATGGAGAGGACTTTCCGTAATGGTACGTATAGATTCGGTAGAAACGACCGCTGCTGGCGTCGTATTTTCATCAGGAGCATCAGTTGGATGCACCATATTTCTACTTTCTACTAAAACTGTCGTTGCTTTTACTGCACGGCGTGCAGGATCTTTTAACCATCTCGTTCGCGTAATGGAGTGGTAGATTATATAAGGCAGGCCCACCCAAGTCAGCAAATCATGAACCAGAAGCGCGGCATTCGACCATCTCGGCCCAGCGAGCTTAAATTGCCATAACACTATACCTGATAAAAGCCACCCTACCAGTAGTGCAAGAACAACGATGGTATTTGCTCTCTGCCACGGCCTATTACGAAGTTGTTTCCAGTGCTTTCCGGCCAAAAGTAAGTAATACACCACAGGTGCTAGCATAGCTAGCCCGACGACAATATGCAGCCACTTTAACCAAACGCGTCCAATCCCGAGTAACTCACGCCAGAAACCACCAACCAACATAAGGCCTGATACCGCGAGGATGACTACAATCCAGGCATTCCAGGCATGAATGGAAACGAGCTTTTTACCATAACCCCTTCGGATATTGTTTAGCCATTGATTCATATAGATTCACCCCATATAGGTTATTCGTCGATACATCTTCGATATGAATGAAGCCGGTTATGATTTGAGAACGGGGTTAGAATTCATTATCATTTAGGATGATGGTGTTAATGACTACCTGAACGAAAGTATCATTCCTTATCTTATTTATATATACCTTATTATAGAGCGTTTGGATCACTTGCATCAAAAGGGGAGGGGGAAGCACTTCTTATTATAAGTATCATCTAAATAACTATCTAATACTATTTACGTACATGTAGCTTTGCCTATCTGTTTTTTAGTGCAGAATCTATGTATTCAGTAAGCAGAAGTATCTGTGTGCAATTAGAGAAAGTCCTTTTAAATCTATATAATCTGCCTATTGATGTATTTGAGAGGATCCTGACTTAGAGGGAGTTGAGGACTATAAAGCATTTATATAAAAGCTATTAAAAAGTGCTTGCTAAATGAATTAGATCATGATATATTATTTCTTGTCGCCTCAAACGAATGATTGTCGAAACGCTTTGAACGCTGACGAAAATAAATAGTTGACAGTTAGTTAGTCAACATGATAAGATAAGATTCCTGTCCGGTTGACAAGCATTAACATAAACGGACAACAAGTTCCTTGAAAACTGAACAAATGGATAGTAACTTTTGATTCATAATGAATCGTCAGATTCAAAATGAGCTAATCGCTCTTTTCAATACTTTATTGGAGAGTTTGATCCTGGCTCAGGACGAACGCTGGCGGCATGCCTAATACATGCAAGTCGAGCGGAGTTGATAGAAAGCTTGCTTTCTGGATGCTTAGCGGCGGACGGGTGAGTAACACGTAGGCAACCTGCCCTCAAGTTTGGGACAACTACCGGAAACGGTAGCTAATACCGAATAGTTGTTTTCTTCGCCTGAAGAGAACTGGAAAGACGGAGCAATCTGTCACTTGGGGATGGGCCTGCGGCGCATTAGCTAGTTGGTGGGGTAACGGCTCACCAAGGCGACGATGCGTAGCCGACCTGAGAGGGTGA
>NZ_JBHUQN010000004.1:0-492330 GCF_042674385.1 Paenibacillus sp. NPDC056933
TTCCACACGTACCCATCCCGAACACGACCGTTAAGCCCTCTAGCGCCGATGGTACTTGGACCGCAGGGTCCTGGGAGAGTAGGACGCCGCCAAGCGAATTCCCTTTGGGGTATTTTTTTTGCCCCCCTTGTAAGGAAAAAAGGGATACATATTAGGGCCCTTAGCTCAGTTGGTTAGAGCGCACCTCTGATAAGGGTGAGGCCGGTGGTTCGAGTCCACCAGGGCCCATAGTAATACCAGATATACTAAAGTATATGGGGCCATAGCTCAGCTGGGAGAGCGCCTGCCTTGCAAGCAGGAGGTCAGCGGTTCGATCCCGCTTGGCTCCACCATTCCCTGATAGCTCAGTTGGTAGAGCACTCGACTGTTAATCGAGTTGTCACAGGTTCGAGTCCTGTTCGGGGAGCCATATGGAGAGGTGTCCGAGCTGGCCGAAGGAGCACGATTGGAAATCGTGTAGGCGTCACAAGCGTCTCGAGGGTTCGAATCCCTCTCTCTCCGCCAGATAAATTTTATAACAAGGCCCGTTGGTCAAGGGGTTAAGACACCTCCCTTTCACGGAGGTAACAGGGGTTCGAATCCCCTACGGGTCATAGCTATATCTATTAGCTTTAAAAAAGGGATGAGAATCCCAAAGGTTCGTCGGAGGATAAGCTTCGTTAGCAATTGCTACGCAGTCTCGAACGAAGTGAGAGTATCCCCTACGGGTCATAAATATGGAGGCTTAGCTCAGCTGGGAGAGCATCTGCCTTACAAGCAGAGGGTCGGGGGTTCGATCCCCTCAGCCTCCACCATATAGTTTTCTGAATAACGACGCGGGGTGGAGCAGCCCGGTAGCTCGTCGGGCTCATAACCCGAAGGCCGCAGGTTCAAATCCTGCCCCCGCAATTATGCTTTCTTTCAAGAAAGTGATCTGGAACCGTGGTGTAGTTGGCCTAACATGCCTGCCTGTCACGCAGGAGATCGCGGGTTCGAATCCCGTCGGTTCCGCCATTTTTAATCAAGTTTCACATTTACACCGTGCCGGTGTAGCTCAACTGGTAGAGCAACTGACTTGTAATCAGTAGGTTGGGGGTTCAAGTCCTCTCGCCGGCACCATTTATTGCATTTGCCTCTGAACCTATACTACAATGTATATTACAGGTACAGAAGGGAATACTGAGATACTCTCAGCGAATGTAAGGGATAGCTTATGGCGATCGTGGCGAAGTGGTTAACGCACCGGTTTGTGGATCCGGCATTCGGGGGTTCAATTCCCCTCGATCGCCCCATGTTTTCTTAATGGGGATTAGCCAAGCGGTAAGGCAACGGACTTTGACTCCGTCATGCATAGGTTCAAATCCTATATCCCCAGCCATTTTATTTTGAGTCATTAGCTCAGTTGGTAGAGCACCTGACTTTTAATCAGGGTGTCGAAGGTTCGAGCCCTTCATGACTCACCATTATATTTTGCGGTCGTGGCGGAATTGGCAGACGCGCACGGTTCAGGTCCGTGTGGGCTAACCCCCGTGGAGGTTCGAGTCCTCTCGACCGCACCAACTATTTTTGCGGACGTGGCTCAGCGGTAGAGCATCGCCTTGCCAAGGCGAGGGTCGCGGGTTCGATTCCCGTCGTCCGCTCCAATATTTGCGCCCTTAGCTCAGCTGGATAGAGCGTTTGACTACGAATCAAAAGGCCGGGAGTTCGAATCTCTCAGGGCGCGCCATTATTTTCATAAGTATCGGGATGTAGCTCAGCTTGGTAGAGCACCTGGTTTGGGACCAGGGGGTCGCATGTTCAAATCGTGTCATCCCGATCTTTATATGCGGGTGTAGTTCAATGGTAGAACTTTAGCCTTCCAAGCTAATAGCGTGGGTTCGATTCCCATCACCCGCTTCATGGTAATATCAAAAAGAGCTCTTGCTTACTGCAAGGGCTCTTTTTGATATAGTAATTGTAAATAAGAAAATAGTGGGAGGGCTTATGAAAAATAAAATAGAAACGCCAAAGATTCCCTTGGAGCTGGAAGACTTATCGTTAGCCTTAGAAGCGTGGGAGAGCAAGGAAGAAATTAAGCAAGGGCGATTCAGTAATATCTTGATTGAACATCAGAGCGCCAGCAGGGTTTCATTTGATAAAGTGATTTTTGAGAATGTGATATTCAGCGAGTCCTCTCTACCGGAAGTGGAGCTTACCGATGTGATCTTTGATAAATGTGATTTGTCCAATATGAACTTTAATGGTTCTTTCCTTCATCGGACAGAATTTAGAAACTGTAAAATGCTTGGTACCAATTTCGCAAATAGCAGGTTTCAAAATGTAAGCTTTCAAGACTGTGTAGCGGATCTTTCTTTATTCCGGTTCTCCAAGTTTAAACAGGTGAAGTACACGGAATGCTCTTTGGTGAGCAGCGATTTTTTTCAAGCAACACCACAGAAATTGGGGTTCTCTGAATGCAACATGGATCAGGCCTTTTTATCGGGTGTAAAGCTTAAGGGAATGGACCTCAGTGATTGTAGCTTTGAGAGCTTACATGTGGATATTGAAGATCTGGATGGATGTATGATTTCCGATGCACAGGCCGCTTCTTTCGTTGGGTTACTAGGATTAATTGTAAAATAACCTTAGCCCTGCATGAACTCGTAGTGAGAGATGGAATTCGCTCGCGTTCGAGCTGTCACTTCCCTTGTTTTGCTTGGGCAAAGCCAAAAGTCGTTCCATTTCGATCACTTGCTCATGCAATTTACCGTTTTATTAAAACTTGTTTACACAAGTCCAGCTAAAGGAATGTCCTAATTTGCAAAATTTCGATTCGATATCTAGTTTTCCAAGAACAAGCTTCATGCAAAAGCAAGTGGCTATTTCTACAGTCAGCCGTTTGATTATGTGAGTGAACTTTGTTTAAATGAAGAGATCAATGAATGTACAATTTCATGCTTTCACTGATAAAAAGGAGGCGTATGATGAAAAGGGCTCTGGTTATTGGAGGAAATGGGACATTAGGCAAGGCGGTTGTTGCGAAGCTTCAGGAATATTCCGTTGAGGTTGTTACAGCAGGCAGGCAATCCGGAGATTATCAGGTGGATATGACCTCGACAGAGAGTATTACATCCCTCTTTGAAACGGTAACTAATATTGATTACGTCATTGTTGCTGCAGGCCAGACCCATTATGCGAAATTGGAAGAACTGACACCTGAGAACAACATGATTAGTGTACAGGGCAAATTACTCGGTCAGGTGAATATCGTATTGATTGGGCAGCACTACATCAACGACAAGGGGAGTTTTACGCTGGTCAGTGGCATTATACAGGACCATCCCATTCTGAAAGGTGCGTCCAGTGCTATGGTTAATGGTGCAATCGATTCGTTTGCCAAAGCAGCAGCGTATGAGTTGCCCCGAGGGATACGTCTGAATTCCGTTAGTCCTAACCTGTTTGTTGAATCGGCGGAGAAATATAAAGGTGTGTTTATCGGATTTAATCCGGTGCCTGTGGAGCGGGTCGCCAATACGTTTATTCAGAGTGCACTTGGGATCGAAACAGCCCAGACCTTCAAAATATATTAACTATAAGGAATAGTAAAATATAAAGGAGATCAACAGAATGTTCTGTTGATCTCCTTTTGTTTTGAATGAAAAAGAGCTGAGGCTTTGAGTTATTTATGGGGCAGACAGGCCCCTCTCCTACAATTAATGCAGGAAAAGAGGCCTGGGATAGATAGATTATTCATTCTGGAGCTATCAGTATCTTTCCAGAATCGTTTGTGTTTTCAGGCCATCGGCAGGTATAAGCCAGTTTTTGTTCTGGAGGAATTGCAGCAACTGGGCACGAAGTCCGGATACGGCTACAGCATCATCGGTTTTGAAGGAGATCTCTACCATGTTCTCAATACCTGTACCTGCTGCGTTACGGATTGGCCATACTTCAAGCGTAAGCTCTTGCCCATTCCATGTGCCTTCATAGCGTTGGAACGTTATTGGGCCGTAGGCGCGGGCTTGGGTGAGTTGTTGTTTACCCCAGTTGGAGGAGGACCAATTTTTTAATTTGCCAGGCAGCTTGTCCAATAACATGCTCAAAGCTTCCTGCTGTGATGGAAGTTGAACGCCTGTGGCTTGGGTATCCACCTTTTTGGTGTTGGAGAAGCTCAACGTTTGTTTGCCATATCCCCAGTCAATCTCAGCTTCATAGTTATCATCTGACGCATCAAATCCCTCTTGGTTAGCCAGAGTCAGCGCTGCATTAACATCTCCATTGATGACAGGATAACGCTTTTTATAAGTCAATTCATAATTGTTCTTGTCATCCTTCTTCCGAAAACGAACATCCCATCCCGCTTGATTCAGATTCAGGGAATTGGTATCAAAATACTCTGCACTAATGTTTCTTGCTGTGGAACTCAGGCCGAGTGTCTGAATGACTTCACTGCGTGGTGTCCCATCTGTGTTCAATACCAGTTCCGGCTTAGCCAGGAACTTCACTTCATAAGCTGGAACGGCATTGGCTGCTGCTGAAGCCTGTGGTGCTTCCAGAAACGTCAGTCCACTTCCCAATGTCACGATGCTCAGCATGAATGAGGCAGTCACCTTTTTCCATTTTTTCAAAACCAATCACTCCCTAGGCTGGATTAACGTACAGACTCACTTTATCCCCTGAGTATGTGAAAGCGATTAAATGGAAGGGCCCGTTGCGTTAATCCTGCATAGATTTGATGAATGCCAAGCGATAGTTTATATGGGAAGCGGGAGATTATGAGCTGAAAAGAGAGAAGCTGTGACTCGTGTCCTGCAATACTTCTTTGAAGCGATCGACTTGAACTGAAGGATGACGATCTTTATTGTGGACGGTGTAAATATGCCGCGGAGCTTGCTCCCCTGGAATGGGGAGGACCTTGATCAGCCCATGCTGCTCTTCCCACTTTACTGCCATTCGTGACATGAACGAGATATGACCGCCGAGTAGAACCAACTGCTTAATCGCCTCCAGAGAGTCCATCTCAACGGTGCTACGCAGACGAATATCATGTTGCTCCAGCCATTGGTTGGTTAAACGGCGAGTACTGGATTCATTCCCATGCAGCGCAAAAGGAACCTGTGCCATATGCTCGGGTTTCAATGCATCCCTTTGAGCCAAGGCATGCTGTGGAGAGCAGATTAATACCAGATCATCCTTACACAACGTTTCTGCTTGCAGTACCGGACCAACAAACGGTTCGGAAGAGATTACACCCAGATCAATCTGATGGCGGATCAACATTTCGCGGATAACGGGTGAAGGTTTGACCGATAACATCATTCGAATACCGGGGAATTCCTGAGAAAATGTATTCAAAATAGGTGGCAACAGATACGTTGCAGGTACATAGCTCGCTCCAATGTGCAGGGTGCCCCGATATAGGCTGTCATATTCCTTTACTACTCGGCGCGCCTCCTGGGTCAGGGCATTAATTTTGACGGAATAATGTAAGAGGGCTTGTCCAGCCTCGGTGAGAAATGTCTTTCCACTACGCGATTCGAATAATCGCACCCCCATCTCTTCCTCCAGGGACTTCATATGAAAGGTAACGGTAGGCTGCTTGATCCCGAGAAGCTCGGCCACACTGGTCATATGATGATGCTTATCCATGAGTTCAACAATTTGCAGTTTAATCAGATTCAACGAACTCAACACTCCTCTCCCTTATACAGGGCCTCCATAATATAAGATGATTTAATGCTTGTTTTCATAATGACGGAGAGTACAGGACCAATCTGAAGAAGCGAAGCGTTCGCCTTTATCCCCTGATTTCTCCCTTTGAAAAGGGAATCAAGGAAATCCGGGGATAACAGCGATCGGAAGATGGTGCTGTAATCGGAGTAACAAAATGAAAAATTCATTTAAATCACCTTATATAGATTTAATCTATGAACATCAACAGAATTCATCTAAAAAGTTAATTCCAATTTTACATTCCTAACATACAACTCGCGACAGCGGACGTTAGACTGAGAACAGTACAAGAAGACAGGCAGGGATGCTTATGAAAATGGAAATTAGGGGAATTCAAAAATCATTCAATCGCACTCCCGCGCTGCTGCCCACGGATTTAACGCTTCAGCATGGACAGTTTACGACACTGCTCGGCCCATCGGGCTGCGGCAAAACGACACTACTGCGCATGCTGGCGGGGCTGGAGCAGCCGGATGCAGGAGAAATCGTCGCGGATGGCAAGAGTTTCTACTCGGCAACGAAGCGGATAGATGTACCGACCCATAAGCGTAATCTGGGCATGGTGTTTCAGGATTTTGCACTATGGCCGCATATGACGGTGTACGAAAATGTGGCGTTCGGCCTGAAGGCCGGAAAGCAGAAATTGGATCTGCGCCAGAAGGTGACCGAAGCACTTGGCATGGTTCGCCTGCAAGGCATGGAGGATCGGTATCCTCATCAGCTGTCAGGAGGACAGCAGCAACGGGTTGCTTTTGCCAGAGCGGTAGCGGTGAGACCGGGTATTATCCTGTTCGATGAGCCGCTAAGTGCGTTGGATGCCGTGCTGCGGGAAGAGATGCGAATTGAGATGATGTCATTGGTGCGGGATATGGGACTGACAGCGCTGTACGTCACCCATGATCAGGTTGAGGCGATGTCGATGTCAGATGAGATTGTGGTGATGGAGAAGGGGCGGATATTACAAAAGGGAACCCCTGAAACGATCTACGCATCGCCAAGCGATCCCTTTGTTGCTTCGTTTATCGGAAAGTCCAACTGGCTTACGCCTAACCAGTCCATGGTAAGACCGGAACATGTCTCCTGGAGTAAGACAGGCCATGACGATCTGTGTTATCAGGCGGTAGTGCTCAGCGTCAGTTATGTAGGAGAGCGTTATGAAATTCGGGTACAGATGGAGGGGCTGGGTGTGTGGACAGCCTATCTGGATCGAAGAGTGCGTGTCGGGGAAAACGTCCAGCTCTATGTATCCCCTGAGCGAATCTGCCGCATGAACGGGCAAGAAAGCCTGGATGTGAAGCGGCGAGAATTCATAGCAGCAGCTAACTAACCAATATGAGTGCGTGATCCGGGGAACAGGGTTTCTCGCCCATGAATGAAATAGTGAACGGCACCATCAACAGAATCATGAACAGGATTATGGAATAATGGGTCGCTGTGGAAAGCAACATTGCTCTGTTCAACCAAGGAATGGTACAAGTTGGCGGAAGAAGCGAGAATAGCACTATAAAGACCATAGCGGGAATGGCGTAGACAGCGTGAGTTTGCAGAAACTTGAATACGAATATAATCAGAAACCAAGGGAGATGGAATGAGATGTTGGGTATGAAAACACGAAAAAAAAGCGCAATGCTGTTATTATCAGCGGTAATGAGTATCAGTTTGTTCGGATGCAGTACGGGTAATTCAACCACCGGGAATGCGGGTCAAGCTGCGGGGGAAGGCAGTAAGGCAGCTGCATCGGCGGAAACGACGAAACCAGCCGGTGGCAAGCTGGTGTTGTACAGTGCAGGGCCTCAGAAGCTCGCGGATAACATTATCAACGGATTCACAGCCAAGACAGGCATTGAAGTTGAGATGTTCCAAGGCACGACAGGCAAAATACTGGCTCGCATGGAAGCGGAAAAATCCAATCCGGTAGCGGACGTCGTTATCCTGGCCTCCCTGCCTTCAGCCCAAGCGCTGAAAGCGGATGGACTGACACTCCCGTATCCTGACGCGGAGAATGCAGACAAGTTGAACAAGGAGTGGTCGGATGCTGAAGGCAACTATTTTAGCTCCAGTGCTTCGGCACTCGGCATTGTCTACAATACCAAGCTGGTGTCCACGCCACCAACCAGTTGGGCTGAACTTGCAACACCGGCCTGGAAGGACGTAGTCAATATCCCGGACCCTACGCTGTCTGGTTCTGCGCTGGATTTCATTACGGGATACCTGAGTGTGAATGGAGATAAAGGCTGGGACTTGCTGGACAGTTACAAGGCGAACGGTGTAGCAATGGCAGGAGCGAATCAGGAAGCGCTTGACCCGGTCATTACCGGAGCGAAGAGCATCGTAGCAGCAGGTGTGGACTATATGGCGTATTCCTCCAAAGCTAAAGGTGAACCGCTGGACATCGTATATCCGGAGGAAGGGACTGTAATCAGTCCAAGACCGGCCGCGATTCTGAAATCGAGTTCGAATGTAGAGAATGCCAAGGCATTTATCGACTACCTGTTGTCCGATGAGGCACAAAAGCTCGTTGCAGATGCTTACTTGATTCCGGGACGTGAAGACATCGAGGCGACCAACCGGGCGAATCTGAAAGATATCCCGCAGCTCAAAGTGGATTGGAACTGGATGAGTGAACACGGAGATGAGACAGCGGCACGTTTCTCCGAGACTTTTAAATAAGATTATTTATTTTCCTGAGCATCTTTGAATTAGATATAACGGCTGGATCTTGAGAGTAATGAAAAGTAAGCAACATAGAGAGTGTCTTGTGGAAGTCATGTGAGGTGAAAGCATAGTGAAACCTGTTGTAGTAGACAACAACCGTATTTTTCGGAGAGTGGGCGTGATTCTGGCCCTCTTTCTGCTGACGATAAGCATTGGTGTACCGCTTTTGCTGATTTTCTGGCAAAGTGTGTATCCGAATGGGCAATGGGATTGGATGGCTCCCATTCGGACGATTACCGGCCATCACTTATCCGGGGTGCTGCTCAATTCGGTCTGGCTTGGCATCTGTGTGGTAGCTGTAACCACGTTGCTGGCATTGCCACTGGCCTGGATGATGGCAAAGACCCGCATGGGTCAGCATCGCTGGGTGGACGTGATCCTGATGATTCCGTTCATGACCCCGCCGTATATCGGCTCCATGGGCTGGATTCTGTTTATGCAAAAAGGGGGATACCTGCAGCAATGGGTGCCCTCCGCTGCAAGTTGGAGTGAGTTATTCTTCAGCTTCTGGGGCATGGTGCTCATTATGAGCTTGCATCTGTTCCCCTTCCTGTACCTGTTGCTTCGAGATGCGATCATTCGTATTGGAGGCAATCTGGAAGAAGCGGGAGCCGTGCACGGGGCACGTGCGGGATACCGGTTTAGACGCATTATTTTACCACTGCTGTTGTCTTCCTACGGCATGGGGATCATGCTTGTTTTCGTCAAAACGATTGCAGAATTCGGAACGCCAGCAACCTTCGGACGCAAGATTGGCTATTATGTCATGACCTCCGAGATCCACAAGTATATCTCCAGTTGGCCGATTGATTTTGGCAAGGCGACTTCGCTCGCTTCCGTGCTGCTGTCGGTCTGCCTGGTGATGTGGTACATGCAGTCGGCCATGAGTCGAAAGTTCACGTACCGTCTGGTGGGGGGAAAAGGGCAGCGCTCCAAACGATACTCCCTACGCGGCGGAGCGGGTTGGCTGTGCGGGTTGTATCTCGCGTTGCTGCTGATTCTGTCGGTGGGCATTCCGTATTTCTCCATTATTGCTGCGTCGACGATGAAGCTGCGCGGGGCCGGATTGTCCTTCGACAATCTGACGCTGGATCATTACCGGGAGTTGCTGTCCTGGGGATCGGTCAGCATGAAAGCGATCGGGAACAGTCTGGGGCTGTCACTGGCAGCTTCGACGGTTGCGGTTATGATCGGTACAGGTTTGGCCCTGACGATTGGCAAATCGTCTTCCTTGATGCAGCGTGTCATTGACCTGTTCAGTCTGCTGCCAAATACGGTACCGGGCATTGTCATGGTGGTGGGTCTCATTCTGTTCTGGAATTCACCATGGATGCCGTTCACCCTGTACAACTCGTACGGAATGGTTGTTCTGACGTATGTAGTGCTCTTCTTGCCGTACACAGTGCAGTATGTCAAATCAAGCTTCACCCAGATAGACGGAACGTTGTTCCAGGCAGGTCAGGTCTTTGGCGGAAGACCGTTGTATATTCTGCGGCGCATTCTTCTCCCCCTGATTATTCCCGGGATGCTGGCCGGGTGGATGATGACATTCACCATTGCTGCTCGGGAACTGGTAGGCTCACTGTTGATTTTGCCTCCATCAATGCAGACCTCGGCCACGTATATTTTTGCTCAATTTGAACAAGGTCAGGTCTCATTGGGGATGGCGATGGCCGTGGTTACTGTCGGTATGACGGTACTGATGCTGCTCGGCATCGAAGTTCTGAATTCGAAGAGAAAGTGGAATGCATCATGATCAAACTAAAAGTATGGGGCGGTGCCGGGGAACACGGGCGCTCTGCCTATCTGCTGAGAGGGAGCCGGGTTCAACTTTTGCTGGATTGTGGCGTGAAAAAAGAAGGAGCCGGCGAGTACCCGTTGATTGAACCGGAAATCGTTAAAGAGCTGGATGTAGTTTTGTTGTCTCACGCCCATGAGGATCATTCTGTCGCTATTCCGTTGCTCTATAGGATGGGGTATGAGGGTGAAGTATGGACAACGCGGGAAACCAGAGAGCAATTAGACACCTACTTCAGAGCTTGGCGAAGAAATATGGAGAGGGCAGGACACACCCTCCCATATGAAGAAGGCGATGAACAACTGATTCGCTACCGATTTCTGGAGGATGAAGCCGAGGGTGGAACCTGGTTTGAAATGGTCCCTGGCGTCTCGGTGGTGTGGGGGCGTAGTGGCCACCTTGCAGGATCGGTATGGTTCGGACTGGAAATGGAGGATAGGCGGATATTCTATTCCGGTGATTACACCTCCGAATCCATGCTTTTGCAGGAGGATAGTCCAGCGAATGTATTCTGGCAGGCAAGGGTACCACATAACAGGCATGGATTCGATGCTCCAGTTAGTCAACGTTGGAAAACGGATATACGAACCGTCGTGAATGGTGGGCATGTCTTGGCAGGAGAGCCATCCACGTCGCATACTCTTCCCTTTGCTGCATCCGAAGGGGTGTTACGATCGCACGTATCATCAGGTAGAACTGTGGAGCAAGGGAATGCCTATGCCGTATCCAAGGGAGTAGAAGTAAACAAAGCATCTTCAATCGGTCTGCTGGATTTGGCGATTATGGATGCCGCATATGGTACAGACCGCGATACGCAGGCCAACAAACTGGAGCAGCTGGAACAGGCCATTCATGAGACGATTGCTCGAGGTGGAAAGGTGCTAATGCCTATGCCCTCAGTGGGCCGTGGTCAGGAAATCATGCTGTGGGCACAGCAGCAGTTCCCGGACGTTTCGATTATAGTGGAACAAGGGCTGGTGGACGGGTTGAAACAGCTTCTACGTGCCCTATATTGGCTAAAGGAAGAGGAAGAACACATTCCAGGTGCCGTGAAGGAAGCAATTGGGCGTTTTCTGGAGGGGCATGGATGGGAGATGCCTGTGACAAAGGAAGAGCGAGAGCGGCTGCTGCATCAACATGCTGCCTCTTTGTGGTTCATTCCGGACGGGATGATGCAGTCCTCTCTTAGCCGCTGGTACTATAGCCAGTTTGCGGAGAATGAAAATAATCTGGTGCTGCTCACAGGGCATGTTTCTGCTGGCACCTATGCTTACAGATTGTTGCAGAATCCTGCAAAACACGGAGCGTGCGAGGTGCGGAAAATTCGTTATAAGGTGCATCAGGGCTGGAAGGATGTCGAGAAAATGCTGCATCAGGTTCCTGCGAGGCATACGGTGCTTGTGCATGCGGACAAGGAAGAGACGGATCGTTTGAGAGCGGGGTTACTCAGAGAACCACGTTTCTCGGGGAAGGGAATGCTGCATTCGCTATCTCCTGGAGATGAACTCTATCTGTAGGTTGGAGTTTTATAAGGATTGGATTATGCAGGGCGCCCGTGGGGGCGTCTTTTTGAATGTGGATTTTTATAAGAAATGCAGGATGAAAAGCTATGCTTCTCATCCTGCATGGGAGATGACTCAAGGAGAGAATCATCCGATGTCTTTTAAAATTAGATTAGGGCTTGCGTTGAATAGGATGCTCCAGCTCTGCATGACCCATCAAGCTATCCAGGGCTTCACCGTCCACCAGTATATCGATACTTTCTACTTCATCATATTGAAACATCGTTTGGGTCAGTGCATCCAGTGCAAGCAATTCGCCACTGGTTCCCAATTTGGCCTCATCCGGGATATGAACATCCAAAGTGACTTTGCCCTCGCCGTACTGTATGGAGAGCAATTCAACCTTATCCCAGAGAGATACGAGCCCCGAATCGGTATTGTTTTGTAAAGCTTCAAATGTTTTTTTATATTTCTCGGAATCGTCCTTGTATTCAATTTCCTGCTCTTTTTTCTCAAGTTCCAGCACCTGTGAATCGGCGAAATACACATCAACCGTTTGTAAGTTCATTGTGCCCAGATCCACCTTTGTTTCGGATGGGTTTGGTGACGGTCCCCCCTGAACAGCCGGATCGGCCGAACCGGATTCACTGACTGGCTTCTGAGCACAACCCATGCCAACAATCATTAAGAAGGATAAGACGAGCGCACATCCCAATTTCGTTTTCAATGGATCACATCCTCCAGCATATTTACATTATGTTTTATCATTTAATTTATACCGAGATATTCCTTAATCCCATCTGCTATCGCTTGAGCGGCTTTCATCTGAACGACATCGGACGACATCAGTTCTTCATCCATAACATTACTCAGGAATCCCACTTCCAAAAGTACAGCAGGCATGGTCGTATCTCTGATCACTTCCAAGTTGCCATTTTTCACACCACGGTCTTTGAGCCCCAGAGCTTTAACCAAACGTTGATGAATGATATTGGCTAATTCCTTGCTGCTGCTGCGTTGATAGTAGAACGTCTCTGTACCTGTCGCCTGGGGTGAGGACTCCACATTATTGCCATGGATAGATACAAATACATCCGCGTTTAATTGATTGGCGAGCTGAACACGCTCCGGGCGGGTGGGATAAGTATCCCCGTCACGGGTCATCACCAATTCGATATCCGGCTCATTGAGAAGCAGTGCTTGTACTTTAAGAGCCAATGCCAAATTGTATTCCTTCTCGGGTTTGTTGGTGATGCTGGTTGAACCTGGATCCTTACCCCCATGACCTGGGTCGATGACAACAACCTTGCGTCCTGAATCACCTCCAGGAATGACAGGAACAGGTGTGACGTTGTCTCCCGCAACATTCAGATCAATAATCAGTTTATCAGCAATGATGTTCTGGCTGTATTGGACATCCTTCACATGATTCAATTCAACAACAATTCGGACTTGACCAGGGTCTTGTTTAAAAAGAGAGTATCTAACTTCCTTTACATTGGGGTATGCGTCCATATCCAATTTGCCATTCATGTTTTGGTTTAAAGGCTGCGGTAGATCACCAAACACTGCTCCGGGCAGATCCACGACCAGACGATCGGGATTCTTCAAAGTCGTCATCACGGGTTTGGATTCACCATCCATAGACACGACGAGCTGATTGTTAGCAAATTGGATATCGGTAACCTGGGCTAACGAAGTTGGGTTGCCGTTCCCTGAACTGTTGCCAGGTTCGCTATTAGGCTCCTTATTGGTGTTCGTTAAGTATACGACTTTCTCCTTGTTGTCCCATTTCACCGAAAGCCCCATTTGTTCACTGACAAATCGAATGGGCACCACCAGAGATTTATTCAAAATAAGTGGGGCTGTGTTCAGGGTAACTTGCTTGTCAGCAACCATGGCTTGTTTTTGATCTACGGTTAAAGATATTGTCTGGTCATCTTGCTGGATTTTTACATTGCGTGCTTGTTGATTCCAATCGACTTTGAACTTCAAATTCTCGGCAACGACACGAATCGGAATCATAACGTTCTTATTCACGATGGTCACCTGAACGTCACTTGGGAGGATTAATTCCTCACCGTCCAGGAAGATTTTCGACGTGTTTGCAGCTGCATTTCCCTGATTAGGGAGGACAACCAGAAAGAACAGACTCAGGAACAGGAGTATTATCGTTTTTTTCATTATGCACCTCTACTATTTAGATCGTTACTGTATGGGATACTTATCCAGCTTGAACCATTCGGCAAACTCATTACGACTGATTTTCTTAACAGGCTTCACCTTGTTACTCTCTATGCGGTATCTATAAAGTATCATTTGATCAGACGGATACTCACTGATGTAATCTAGTATTTTTCCGTTTTTTTGCCACAAAATCAGATTGGTACTAATATAATTGGTTGCCCTTGGCAGGTATATAAAGCTCTCTTTCTGAACATTGTAGATGGCTATTGAGCTTTTGGCGGGATCTCCGTAAGAGAAGGCGATCTGATCTTCGTTGGGAGCCCAGTTATAGGCGGCAATGGTTTCTATGTTCTTCTTGCCTGCTTTTTTCAATCGGTCATTTAATTCCGTCACTTCACCTGTTTGAAGGTTAAGCAGCATCAGAGTTTTTCCTGCGCTGCGTTCTGCGTGTATAGCAAGCCATGTATTGGATTTGGAGGCTACAACACTTGTAATATCGAGCCAATTGTCCTCCAAATCACTCGTTTCAATCGTATGTTTTTGGCTCCTCTTAGTGACGACAATGGAATGAATTACGTTTTGTTCAAATGTGGGCTTACCTTCCAACTTCACTGTAGTAGCCGTTAAAGTAATATTTCCTCCTTTCCAGACGATGTTGTTGGTACTGTTGTTCTTTTTAAACGGTTTGACGCTTGAATAGATGGAAGGAGTTACAGAAGTCGCATTAACGGAACGTTGTGAAATTCGTTCTGTTGTGGCTGGTTGGGCACCGACAACGGATGACGATGTAGTCGCCAATCCCCCCAGTAATAGCACAGTTGAAAACCAAATAGCAGCGTTGTTCATCCTTGTATCTCCTTCCGCTGGTGACAGTTTATAACCCTCAACATGTCGATTCCAAAATATACCTTCATTATATAAACGGTAAAATTGTAAAAATGTTTCTTTTTGATCGCAATTTATCTATTTATTAATAGAAAGCATCCTGTGAGCATGCCGATTCAGATAAAGAGTAGTAATGGCTGGAGGGAGTGTAATTAAATTTCATAATATATTTGACTTGTGAAATTTTATATCATATACTGGGTGAAATTATGGCAGGATGACGTGTTCATCGGGTCTGGCGGGAGGTTGTGAATGGATGGATACAGGCAGCTATCCGATGTGGGAGCAATATCGCTTGAAACGGGAGCATTACATCATTGGACTGATGTCAGGCACGTCCCTCGACGGGACGGATGCGGCATTGGTGCGTATTCTGACAGATGAAAGCGGGGCACTGGAAAATATCGATCTGGTTGACTTCGTCTGCGTACCTTACTCCAATGAATTGAGAGAAGTGCTGATTCGACTATGTTCACCGGAGACGGCACGCGTGGATGAGCTGACGGCTGCACATTTTGGTGTATCAGAGTGGTATGCTCACAGTGTCAGAGAGCTTATTCGGTCGTCAGGAATTTCACCCGGGCAGGTGGATGCAATTAGTATGCATGGACAGACCGTATGGCACGCACCCGTTGCTTCGGCTTTTCCAGGTCCAGCAGGCGAGAGCCTTCCCGTGGTGTCCACGCTGCAGATTGGTGAATGCGCCGTTGTACGTGAACGAACGGGCCTGCCGGTGATCGGCAATCTGCGGGCACGGGATATGGCAGCTGGCGGGGAGGGAGCGCCCCTTACCCCTTATGCCGATGCGTTAATGTTCCGCAGTCCGAAGGAAGGGCGACTGGTGCAAAACATCGGCGGCATTGGCAACGTTACAGTGCTTCCATCAGCGTCTTCTAATGAGGGTATTTCGGCTTTTGATACGGGACCTGGCAATATGGTGATGGACGCGATTGTACGCCAGGCGACAGGTGGGCGGCAGCATTATGATCCGAATGGAAGCATGGCCGCACAAGGGACGTTTGATCAGGGTCTGGTGGAGCTATGTTTGGACGATGACTATTTCAAAAGACTTCCTCCCAAGAGCACGGGACGTGAAGTGTACGGTGAGGCATATGCAGCACGCCTGATGGCGATGGCCGCTGTGCGTTCCCTATCCCTGGAAGATACGCTGGCTACTGCCACTTGTTTGACCGCGGAGACGATCGTGCGGGCAGTGAAGGATTTTATCCTGCCCAAGGTGCAAATATCGGCCATGCTCGCCTGCGGTGGCGGTACTTCCAATGCCACGTTAATGGAGATGATCCGTCAGCGACTTCCGGAAGGCATCCGTTTGGAGCGAACAGCGGACTATGGCATACCGGATGATGCCCGCGAAGCGATTGGATTTGCCCTCCTTGGCCATGAGGCACTTATGGGCAGAACCAACACACTCCCGGCAGTAACCGGTGCGAAACACGAAGTAATATCGGGCCACCTGACCCTGTAGTGCAGCAAGGTTTTTGAATGAGTTGGATATGCAATGGCATTTAATTAATTAGACTCCATCGGAATTATAGGATAAAATGCTTGTACATGAAGGCAGTACAGAAAGGAGGAGCGGATGGAAGGCATGAAAGGTGGACTTGTACGTTTACGCGCATTAATGGATGACTTGACTCCGTCGGAACGGAAGATCGGAGCTTACATTCTTGATCATCCCCAAGAGACGGTTCAGTCCTCGGTGGCACAGCTGTCCGAACGGAGCGGTGGCAGCCCGGCTGCCATTATCCGTCTCTGCAAATCACTGGGTGTAACGGGTTTTCAGGAGCTGAAGCTGAAGATTGCCGGAGATTTGCAGACAGGTGAGCAATACCAATATACGGAGATTCGTCCCCAGGACTCCATGGAGAGCATTATTCAGCATGTGTCCGCAAACAATATTCAATCGGTGAAGGATACCGTTCATATTTTGGACCCGCGTCTGGTAGAAGAGGCGGTGGATGTGCTTCATCGGGCGAACCGGATTTTTTTCTACGGAGTGGGGGCCTCTAACCTGATTGCGCTGGATGCACACTACAAGTTCATGCGAATCAATCGCACAAGCTTTTCGTTCGCCGATCCGCATATGCAGATTTCGTCCGCAACGACGCTTCGCGAAGATGACGCGGTGGTATGTATCTCGTATTCAGGAGAGACATCGAACGTGATCTCCTGTCTGAAGCATGCTCGTGAAGGCGGCGCTGCAACGATTAGCATTACCAAGTGGGGGAGCAATACGCTCAGCAGTCTGGCGGATGTGCCCCTGATGATTACGTCCACCGAAAGCGATATCCGTAGCGGAGCAACTTCATCACGGATTGCACAGTTGAACGTGATCGACATTTTGTATCTGGCGATTGCCAGCCGCGACTACAACCAGTCGGTGGAATATTTGGAGAAGAGCCGGCAGGCTATTCTGGAGCATAAGTGAAGTAGAACCATATGGAAAAGTCTCTATGGGTACAGGACATTGAAAGTTATGAGGTTGTTACTGATATGTCTGACGTCTTCTCTGAGGCTAAAGATGTGGAATGGAAACTAAGCTTTGTGTATCATTTAGGAGCACCATTTGACTCAAGCAATGAAGTTAAGATGGGAAATATACATCCCAATGGCAGAGTGTGGTGCATGCTACATT
Organism: Paenibacillus sp. NPDC056933; assembly: GCF_042674385.1. Classification (NCBI taxonomy): domain Bacteria; kingdom Bacillati; phylum Bacillota; class Bacilli; order Caryophanales; family Paenibacillaceae; genus Paenibacillus; species Paenibacillus sp. NPDC056933. Next base: position 17,432 of record NZ_JBHUQN010000004.1, read on the forward strand.
GTTCACTTGCTCAACGATCTCCGATGCGAGGAATATGACTAAATTGCGTCAAAATTGTTGAGAAGTGAATGAACTTTTATCGGCGTAGTGTCGAACCTTTAAAAGACTTGAATAAATGTGCCGCTCTTTTCTGGTTGACAAGAATTTTAAGTTTTAGATTAAAGCTGATTGTCTCACCATAAGGAAACCCTGCCACACGGCGGGTCCTAAGTTTCAATAAAAAGGCTGAACCCGGAATGAAAATAACATTCCGGGTTCAGCCTGGCCGATGAAGCTACTCGATGAAGAAAAAACTTCACGGTGAGAAGCATTGCACAGCCTGGGTATTGATTAGGAATTCCATAACTGCCTGGTATATATTATATTATTCCAGACCTAATCCATTTTCTTATTCTGTAGAAACCAAATAAAATGACCGCTAACATTAGGACTGATAATAATAAAAAAGCCATGTTACTTATCATACCTAGCTCATCCCAATTCAATACAGTGTAAATTATTATAGAGATATCAAGAATCACTAGAAATATAAGAGGAATAATCCAAGCGAGACGGAGTTTGTAATTTTTCAAGATCATATCCCTCCCGTCACTATATTTTACTAATTAGTACCCATTTACAAGGGTAAAACTGGAATTGGGCCAGTATGTTCCTCCGTGTGTATTCATTGTCATTGCATTATTCTGATATTGTGCTGCTGTTTTACTTAAATCCATTCTTGATTTTGTAGCATATGCTGAAGTAGTTAATCCCGCAAAAGTGGATAGAGCACCTATATAGTTTGAAACAATTGCAACCCATCCAGCAGGGCCAGCGGCAAATCCAGCTACCATTGTAATAAGACCTGCTAATGCAAAAATCCAACCTGTAACTTCTGGCCAAAGTGCCGATTCCATGTATTGTATTACATACTTCTCATAATTGTTGATATAACCTTTGTAGGTTACCAGTGAACTTGCCTGTGTAGTATTATTTTTGGTTGTGCCAGTGTACTTCAAATATTTGTGTGCTGCACCGCTGCTTAATGATTGTACAACAAAGTCACCGGTATCTAGAGTATGATTGAAAAAGTTATCGTATGCACCAGCTCTTTCAGTTGTTGAAGCGAGAGCCATGGCTTCTTCAACTTCTAAGGCAACTTTTTTGATTTCTGCTATTTGAGCTTTAGTGATACCTTGAGCACTGGTATGTGGAGCATTAGAAGATAAATTGGACGTAAGGCTCTCCACTTTTTTACGAACATTTGCTTCTTCCTTAGCAGTCAAACTCGCCTGATTGAATTTGATTTTATCTTGAGGATCAGAATTGAGTTTAAGCTGCACAACTTTAGTTTCCACAAGTGGAGTTAAGAATGTTTCAGTTTGTTTTAACTGAGTAGCCTCTCCAGTGTTCCAATTGTTGTTGAATTCCTCGTATACAACACTGGAATCTTTATAAGTATTGTTAGTATCATAGTAGTCTTCAATTACACTTAATTTCGTTTCGATTTCTATACCATTATCTGTAATTTCAGTTATCGAATTTACATTCTTGTATCCTGTTGGCTCATAAAAACCCTCTTCATTTTGGGTGTCTGATAACGTTTCAATAGTATAAGATTCCACGTTTACTACAGTGTTTTCAGAAGTTTGCGCGTAGGTAGCAGGAGCTGTTACTGATACAAAAAGCAAAGTAATCGCAAGAAAAGTACTTAGAGTCTTTTTAATCAATATTAAAACCTCCAATATCTTTTTTTGAAAATAGGTAGGTAGACAACTAAAAATCACCATATCAGTGGAAAATCATCCAATTACCAACCATTAATCACCTCTTTCTACCATATATAACAAAATAATACCATATTATTTGCTAAATAAATAGCTTTTTATCTTTTCATTATCAATTCAACTTAAATAAAGTTAGATGGACTGTGCGAAAGCGGGAAATGCAAGCAAGCTATCGGACGGTTCTCCCAGGAGGGGATTTTTATGGTTTTTTGACGGACTATATCCGCTTTTAGTATAAAAAAGTCAAAAAAAGAACCCAGACTAATGTCGGGCTCTTCTCTTTCAACCGCTTGAAATACCCCCTGTACGACTCAGGAAGGCCCCACAATGGCGGCGCGAACGAATCCATCAGCCAGATCAAGTCTGCGCTGGGCTTCCACCGCGTCCACGCCTGCCATCAGCATGACGATTGCCGTTTTTACATGACCGTCTGCGCCAGCAAAAGCCTGTTCAATATCCGCTTCGTTCGCTCCGGTTGCCAGATGAATCATGCGTTTGGCCCGATGGACAAGCTTCTCATTGGAAGGATTCAGATCGACCATGAAATTACGATAGACTTTGCCCAACCGAATCATGGCGGTAGTGGTCAGCATGTTCAGAATCATTTTCTGGGCGCTGCCTGCCTTCATACGTGTTGAACCCATGACAACCTCTGGACCGACAACAGCCTCGATGTTTACATCAGCCAAAAGGGTCATCGGCGTACCTGCGTTGTTACTCAGGCTGATCACAGTAGCTCCGATCTCCCTGGCGTGTCTCATGGCACCCAGGACATATGGTGTTCGTCCACTGGCGGCAATGCCAACCACGACATCGTTTTCGTCTAATCCATGTTCATCAAGGTCCGCCGCTCCCAATTCCTCACTATCTTCAGCACCTTCAACCGGGTCCTTCACTGCCCGGAATCCCCCTGCAATAATACCCTGCACCATGGAGGGAGGGGTTCCGTAGGTAGGCGGGCATTCCGAAGCATCAAGTATCCCCAATCGTCCACTGGTGCCTGCACCTACATAGAACAGCCTGCCGCCAGACTGAAAGGCCTCCAAGATCCGGTCCGCCGCTTGGGCAATGACCGGAATCAGGGGCTGAATAAGCTCTGCAATCCGTTGATCTTCCTTATTGATCAGTTCCATAATTTCTGCCGATGGCAATTCATCTATATGATCTGTTAGTGGATTGGGTTGTTCCGTTAATAATGAGTTCAGCATGTGATTCATCTGTATGGCCTCCTTCTCTCTTTTAGAATGATACATTCAGGGAACGGCGTCTTCTTGCCAGTAGTGCTGCACCTACCGCTGGAGCAGGGGCATCTTCACGATATACAAATTCCAACTCTCCATAATATCCCGATAACTTCTGGATAAATGTATTTCGGAAAAGTGCAGCGTATCGAAACAGTGACCCGGACAGGACAACCTGAGTAGATGCAAATTTGGGATGACGGGCAATCAGCGCTTTGGCGGTATCCGCCAATTGTGCGGCCTCATCGATGATCAGTGCCCGGGCGGCCTCGTCCCCGAATTCAGCTGCTTCTATAGCAAGGCGGGCGATGGATGCTGTCTCGCTTTTGCCCCAATTCGTCTGATAGACCAGCGACTTTAGCTCCGATATATCCCGAAGGTTCAGTTTCTTTAGAAGAAGCGGGGTTAAATGGGTTGGAGGAAGAACACCGTCATAGCTCTGCATGACCTCTTGAAGTGCACGTTGTCCAATACGATAGCCGCTCCCCTCATCTCCGAGCAGATGACCCCAGCCTCCTGCCCGGTATCGTTCTCCTTCCAGCGTAAATCCGTACACGATGGACCCTGTTCCAGAGATGCACAATACACCGTGAGTATGTCCGAGAGAGGCCATCAGGGCAATCTCTCCTTCGGATACAACCCAGACAGGGCAGCTTTCTGATCCCTGTCGATTACGACTCTTCATATAGTTATTTACTGCGTCGGATATAAGTTGCCGTTCTTGAACTGTATCTACACCTGACATGCCGAGGCATATACCTTCACAATTTGTCGATAAATCACTTCTTAGATTGAATAGCTGTTCCAGCACTCGTTGCAGTTCGGAAAGGGCCTGTTCCAGGGGTACGCTGTGAGGATTCGTGGGACCGCCGCTGAGCCGGGCGAGAATTTCGCCAGATTCAGAAATGATTGCTGCATCAGTATTGGTACCGCCTCCATCTACGCCAACATATACTCGCAAAGTGGCTCACCTCGATTGCTTGAGTTTTCTTTTTACATAGTATAGAGGCATAAAATGAAAAAGTAAAATTAAATTTTATAATAAAAAATAATGTTGAATTTTTATTTCATAGCTCATATAATGAACTCAATCTACAATTTTGGAAGGAATTAATACTGTTAATGTCAACTAAGTTGACGTTATATTGCATTTAAGAGATTAATCCTGCGTACGTTCAGGTCTAATCCATAAGGGAGGTGCATTTTCCTTACTGCCACGCTCAATAGTCTGTTAAGCCGTTTAAGGATGGATGATTTCAAAAGGGGTAGCATGGTTAGGCAATGCAATTATCGGGAGACGACACGCGAAGGAGATGAAGGGATGAAAAAGAAGGGTCTAGTGTGGGCAATGTTGTTGATGATGGTCATGGTTACTGCCTGCGGGAATAGCGGAGGCGCTGCATCAGATGATCCCAATGCGGAAGATACGGTAACGGTATGGACTTATCCTGTGCATGGAACATATGAAGATGAACTGAAGGATCTGATCGTTGATTTCAATAAAGAACACCCGAACATTACCGTGAAGACGGAAATGCTCTCCTGGGCGGAAGGACCCAAAAAATTCGATGTCGCTCTGAACGCGGGCAACCCGCCGGATCTTTACTTTCATAGTGTAGACGGCACGTATGTGAATACAGGATTGGCACTTGAGCTGGACAGCTACCTGACACCTGAGATCAAAGATGACTATCTGCCAGGTACGCTTGAATTAGGTCAGATCCAAGGGAAACAGTACGGATTGCCATTATATCAATTCCAATGGGCATGGGGTGGCAACAAACGCATTCTGGAGGAAGCGGGCATTGACTGGAAGTCCATTCAGCAAAATGGCTGGACGTGGTCCGAATTCAGCGCTGCCGCAGCCAAGCTGACCAAAACGCTGGATGGCGGGGCTAAACAATATGCACTGGTTACCGACGGAACCTCGCTTGATTTCATTGAAATGCTGTCCCGGAACAACGGCATGATTGACGTTCTTGACAAAGACGGCACGTTCCAATGGAATGATGGCCGCATTCTGGACACTCTCTCTTTTATCAAAAACCTGATGGATCAAGGTTATATGCCGAAGGAAACGGCGGCTCTTGCTCCAGCGAAACGGACGGATATGTTCTACGCGGGTGAAACGGCGATCATCTCCAAAGCGATTCCTTATTATGATGTGATGATTCAGAACCGCAACAAGGATATTGATGACGGCAAAGTACAGGGGGAGAAAATTGATTTTGTCCTGCTGCCTGTACCGCATAATGACGATCAACCTGCGGCAACAACGATGGGCGGCGAAGGATACGTAGCCTTCAAACAAAAGAAGGACAAAGGCGAGCAGCATGCCAAAAATACGTTCCTGGTGATGGAGGCGCTCAGTGGTGCCAAAGCAGGGAACTCCGCCAATGAATTGGCTCTTCCATTCGTAAGACAATCCCAGGTGGATCTGTTTAAAGGAAAAGAACTTGGTCAAGCGGATAATCTGGCTGCTGCGAAAGTCATGGCAGAGGATATTGCGATGCCGGTTGTGCTGGAACTGGATATCGAAAAAGCATCACAGCAAAAACAATTCAAGGAACAAGTGGTGAAGCCTAACATTCAGGCGCTGTTCTCAGGTGAGAAAACACCGGAGCAGATCGCAGAAGACTTCAAGAACAAAGGCCAGCAGATGTTTGGACAATAACTCGGACCATAAAACATAACGCAAAACCACACTGATTAGGAGAGGAGGATTCGCCATGCAGACCGCCCTTGCGCCAAAACCGTCTGTGCCCCGGACTTCCCGGGCTGCCCGGTTTTGGCGAGACTACGGGTGGGCGTATTTGTTTATTTTGGCGCCTGTCCTGCTGTTTCTCATTTTCACACTGTATCCCGTTCTGACGGCTCTCGTGATGAGCTTCCAGAAATACAACATTATGAACTCAACGTGGGTTGGATTGGATAACTACGAGCGACTGGTGAAAGATGAGACGTTCTGGAAGTCGATTAAAAATACACTCATCTTTACTGTAGGTACGGTACCGGTCAATATTCTCATTACCTTTGTACTGTCCTATTTCATCTTCCAGATGAAAAGCAAGTGGCAGACGTTCTTCAAAGCAACATTGTACCTGCCTGCGGTAGCATCGGGGGTAACCATCTCCATCGTATGGCTGGCGATCTTTGACCCGACAGATTCGGGACTGCTGAACCGCTTCCTCGGCCTGTTCGGCCTTGATCCGGTGATCTGGCTGGGCCAGTCGGGAACGGCACTCTTTTCACTCATCCTGATGAATTGGCTCGGATCGCACGGAGCGGGTATTATCCTGTACCTGGCTGCCATGGGCGGTATTCCAAAATCGCTGTACGAAGCGGCGGATATTGATCATGCCAGCGGCTGGACCCAGTTCAGCAAGATTACATGGCCGCTACTCAAACCAACGACGCTGTATCTGCTCGTGACAGGTGTGATCACGTCTTTCCAGGTGTTTATCTCGGTATATCTGATGACACAGGGTGGACCGAACTTTGCGACCACAACGATTGCTTACCTGATCTACGAGACGGCATTCAAGTTTTATGAGTTCGGATTGGCTTCTGCACAGTCGTTCGTACTGGCGATTATCATCATTGTCATCTCCGTCATCCAGTTTAAATATTTCTCCAGCGATATTGAGTATTAGAGGTAGTTCAAAAAGTCCGCTTTTGATTACGAAGGATGCCTAGCGGCGTCATCAGCATCGAATATGGAATTTAGCCGAAATAAGCGGGAGGCTTACGAAGTATGTTTCCAAAGGAAACATTTTGGTTGCTCACGTAGTTTTCCCTACGCTCCGCTACTCCATTTCTAGCTTCATCCCATCTTCTCGGTACTGAAAACCGACCTTTTTGAACACGTACGATTAGAGCATGTTGCATTAAGCATCCGGGGGTGAATGAAATCCATGAAATCAACTCAGAAAAAGACACTGCTTGTCGTTGCATCCATTCTGCTGGTGGTCTGGGCACTGGTGACGGTCATTCCGATGTACTGGATGCTGGTCGGTTCGGTACAGGATAGCGCGATGTCAGCCTCCTTCAAGCCGCAGATGATCCCGGAGCAGCTGTCATTATCACCATATGAGCGCTTTTTTGCCAAAACTGATGCCTGGCACTGGCTGTACAACTCGCTGCTCATCTCGGCCATTTTAACCGTGACGAATGTGTTCTTCGCCTCCCTGGCTGGATATGCGTTCGCCAAATTGAAATTCCCGGGAAGTCAGGCGGTATTCTGGACCTTGCTGGGGACAATGATGATTCCGGCACAGGTGACACTGATTCCCTTGTACATTCTGATGGTCAACGTGTTTGACCTGGGGGATACGTACACGGCCATTATTCTGCCTGCTGCCGTCAGTGTGGGCAATATTTTCTTAATGAAACAGTTCATGTCGACACTGCCCACATCGCTGATTCATGCGGCACGTATTGATGCTTGCAGCGAATTCGGCATCTTTTGGAAAGTGATTCTGCCAATGGCAAAGCCGGGGATTGCAGTACTGGCGATTTTCACGTTTGTCGCTTCGTGGAATGAATTTTTCTGGCCGTTCCTCATTACCAATTCCAACGAGATGCGGACCGTTCAGGTGGGGCTGGCCTCGTTCGTATTTGCCGAATCAACGGACTTCGGCGCCATGATGGCAGGGGCAACGATTGGTGCGCTGCCGATGATTATATTGTTTTTCTCGCTGCAACGCTATTTCCTACAGGGCATTACGATCGGTGCGGTAAAAGGTTAAGTTGAACTTATATAGTTCAGGACAAGTGACAACGTAAAGGGGGATCTACCTATGGCACGCGTGGAGTTTCGCCAAGTGCGCAAAGAATTCAAAGACGATCATAAAGGAACGTTCACGGCTGTAGCCGGCTCGGACTTTGTTATAGAAGATAAGGAATTCGTGGTCTTTGTGGGTCCTTCGGGCTGTGGCAAGACGACGTCACTGCGGATGATTGCGGGACTGGAAAAACAGACGAGTGGCGATATTGTCATCGGGGAACGGGTCGTGAACGACCTTCATCCGAAGGACCGGGATATTGCGATGGTATTTCAGGATTATGCACTTTATCCGCACATGACGATACGTGAGAATCTGTCCTTTGGCCTGAAAAATCTCAAAAAACCAAAATCTTATATTGATGAACAGGTGCAGAATGCGGCCTCCATTCTGGGGCTGGAGGCGATGCTGGAGCGCAAACCGCGCGAGCTGTCCGGTGGTCAGCGCCAGCGTGTGGCGGTGGGCCGGGCGATCGTCCGTGATCCGCAGGTGTTTCTGTTCGACGAGCCGCTCTCCAATCTGGATGCCAAGTTGCGAGTGCAGATGCGGGTGGAGTTGGGCGAGCTGCATAAGCGGCTCGGTGCCACAATTGTATACGTCACGCATGATCAGGTGGAGGCCATGACACTCGGGGAGCGCATCGTGGTCATGAATCATGGAGATATCCAGCAGGTGGCTTCACCGAAAGAATTATATGCGAGTCCACGTAATATGTTTGTTGCCGGATTTATCGGTTCCCCGGCAATGAATTTCATTGATGCCCGGATTGAAGGCACGCAGGTTGTCGTGGACGGTGCATCCTTCACCTTGCCAGAGGATGTACTCGCTCGTCTTCAGGGTTATCAGGGTAAGCAGGTGATTATGGGCCTGCGTCCAGAGCATATTTTTGGTGACGATGTCGCTCCGAATATCCCGACAGATCATATGCTGCAGGCACGGGTTCAGGTTGTAGAGCACCTGGGCTCCGAGAATCTGGTGTATTTCCATTCGGGTGCCCGTACCGTTACGGCCAAGGTTCACCCGGAAACACATGCTTATGTAGGAATGGACAAAAATTTTGTACTGGACCTGCGTAAGGCGCACTTTTTTGACCCGGAGACGGAATTGGCAATTGGCCGGGAATAAGCGGGGCTGTCCTATAAGCAATGAGCGTGAAGTTTTAACGAACCTTACACACGTTATTTGCTCCCATTTGCACCGGTTTGAAATGTAACGAATCACAGAGACGTTATTTACTCGATGACGTTGTTTTTTAGGCTCTGATGCCTTGTTTGTACCGAAATAACGGCACTGAAGTTCGTTAAAATTTGCATGCCTCGGAAATCCTTCGTTTAAGGTGCGGTAGATTCGTTAGCACGTTGTAAGTTTGGTACAACATACTGACCAGCGTTGCGGCCAAGCCAACCGAAATGGGAAGCCCTTTTGTGACAGCCCTTTTGGGCTAACGCTTCGCTTCTCCAGATTGGTTCTGTCTTCTCCGTTATCGTGTAAAAGTTCAGTCCAACTTATATAGAAGGGAGAATAAAAATGCGTAAGCTGAGTGAAGTGTTGGTCAAGTCGGGGGCGGAAATCTATCGGGATATTATTCCGGTGGCCCTGTACAGTGTTGTCAGCTCCATCGTGCTGGTACCCATTCTCATGTTTGCTCCGCTGCCAATCGCGGTGCTGCTTTTGGCCGTGATTTATATGCCACTCCTGTTCGGTGTCAGCTATGCCGTACATCACAGGCTGGAACGCAAGGAACGCCGCAACGGGCTTAAGGATATTTGGAACGGAACGATGAAAGGATTCATCCCGGGAGGGGCAGTAGGTGTGCTTCTCGCCTTGCTTGGCTTCATTCTCTGGTCAACCTGGTGGTATTACGGCGGACAGGGCGGGATTACAGGTACAGCGGTGAGCATGTTCCAAACGTTCTTTGTCCTCATGGCGTTGATGTCGCAGTTCTATACCTGGCAGCTTGTCTTGCAAAAGAACATGGGCATCTTTCAGGCGATGGGGGAAAGTGTGAAGCTATTCTTCCGTCATCCGGGGTACACGATGGGAGCCTGTTTTCAGGCATTATGTCTAACGGCCCTGTTGATGCTGACGGTTGTTGGCTTCGGAGCGTTGTTCGCGGGCATGTTTGCCATCTATCAGCATAAGGTCGCCCTTAATGTGCTCGAACCTGAAGAGGAACCTGTCCCATCCGGCGGCAATGACCACCAACATGGCGGGTGGATAAGTCAGGGGAACGTGTGATGGGCGTAAGAACTGGAGTTGATCTTCTGTCGGGAGGACTCTCCCACCCATGGTTAACGGATACACGTATTGGCCTGATGACAAACCCCACGGGTATTACGGCTGATTTCGTCTCTACCGTGGAAGTTTGTGCTGGATTGGCAGATGCCAAGCTTACTGCGCTTTATGCTTGTGAGCATGGATTAAATGGTGAGCTTCAGGCGGGCGTACGGTTCGGGGACACGCTGCATCCAAAGTTAGGTATTCCGGTATTCAGTCTTTATGGGTTACACAAGAAGCCTACGCCTGCGATGCTGGCCGAAGTGGACACCGTGCTGTTTGATATCCAGGATGTCGGCGTCCGTTATTACACCTATGCATCGACCTTGTTTCACATGATGCAGGCCTGTGCTGAAACGGGCAAACGACTGCTGGTGCTGGACCGTCCCAATCCGCTGGGCGGGGATGTGGTGGAGGGCGGCTTGTTGAGCGCGGGGTATGAATCACTCGTTGGTGCCTGGCGTGTTCCTGTCCGCACCGGACTGACGGTCGGTGAGCTGGCCCTGCTGGTCAACAGTGAGATGGACGTCCCCTGTGAGTTGGACGTATTCGCAATGGAAGGGTGGCAGCGTTCCATGGAGTTTATAGATTGCCAGCTTCCCTGGATGTTACCTTCTCCCAATATGCCCACCCTAGACAGTGTACGGGTGTATGCGGGTACGTGTCTGTTTGAAGGCACCAATGTATCGGAAGGCAGAGGTACGACTCGCCCATTTGAATGGATTGGAGCACCCTGGGTAGATGGTGAACAACTGGCGGAACGCTTTCGTGATCACCAATTGGAGGGTGTACATGTGCATCCGGTGTACATGTCGCCAACCTTCTCCAAATATGCAGGTGAGCTATGCGGAGGTGTGAGGATTTTCGTGACAGACAGCAGCGTATTCCGGGCGGTAGACACAGGGCTGGTGCTTTTGCATGAGCTGGCATCGCTCTACCCGGAGCAATTCTGCTGGCTTGAGCCGCCGCAGCCGGGCTCCCGCTATTTTATTGATCTGCTGACCGGAGGCAGGGAAGTCAGAGATGTCATTCATGACCGGGAAGAATTAGTTCGGTTGATAAAAGCATGGAATGTACAGGCAGAGGAATGGAAGGAGCGGCGGAAGCCGTTTTTGCTATACCCATAAAGAGAAATGTTCATCAATAGATTATTACGTCATGTACGGTTGATGTTGTCATCGGGAGGAGGTATGGAATGAGTGGGCAAAAAGAGCAATACCAGTTAAAGCTGAAGCAAATGACCCTGCGTGAGAAAATCGGGCAAATGCTGCTATGCGGCTTCCAGGGTACCGAGGCTGCCGGGGATGTGGATGCTTTTCTCCGAAAGTATCCCATTGGCGGCGTAATCTATTTTGCGCGCAACGTGGAGTCACCGGATCAGGTTGAGCGGCTATCGTCGGGGCTGCAACGGATTGCTGTCGATAGCGGTAATGTGCCGCTCTGGATATCCATTGATCAGGAGGGCGGCATGGTAGCACGGATTACCGAAGGGATTGCCTTGATGCCGGGACAGATGGCGATTGCCGCAGCAGGTTCCATCGAAGATGCATACCAGGCAGCTTATATCAGCGGTGTGGAGCTGAGGTCTCTGGGGATTAACATGAACTTTGCTCCGGTCCTGGACATAAACAACAACGCCGCCAATCCGGTAATCGGTGTGCGCTCATTTGGGGAATCACCGCAGTCCGTGGCAGCGTATGGTGCAAGAACCGTAGCGGGATTACAGGATGCATGCATTTCGGCGACGGCCAAACATTTCCCGGGACACGGGGATACGGATACTGATTCGCATCTGGATCTCCCGGTCATCACCCATGATCGGGAACGGGTAGAGCGTATGGAACTGATTCCGTTTCGGGCTGCCATAGCGGCAGGTGTCGATGCGATGATGTCAGCGCATATTTATTTTCCGGCTCTGGAACCGGAGCGTCTGCCTGTTACGCTATCGCGAGCTGTCTTAAGCGGATTGCTTCGTGAGGAACTGGGTTATGAAGGTATGATTGTGACGGATTGTATGGAGATGGACGCGATTGCTGTCAACTATGGGACTGTCGATGCAGCCGTGATGGCGGTGGAGGCCGGTGCAGACCTGGTGTTGATCAGTCACACAGCCAACCTCCAGGCAGGAGCCTTTGAAGCGTTGGTAGCAGCCGTCCAGAGCGGACGAATCAGCGAGAGGCGTATCGATGAATCGGTAACCCGTCTGTTGATGTATAAGGCAAAGCGTGGTCTGCTGGATCATGGAATGGATGCACATGATAATGAAGTGCGAGGCGGGGTATCGACTCCCCTCTCCCCTGAGGCGTCAAAAGGTCCAGCTCCATTCAAGTCCCCAGAGCGTAACCATACGTTACACCAAAAGGTGGCCCGACGAATCAGCGAGAACAGTATCACTTTAGTGATGGATCAGCTGAATATGCTGCCTTTGAAACCGGAACGTACGCTGGTCATTACGGTTGCCACATCGGTGACGACGATTGCCGACGAACAGCTGACTCAGGTGGTTACCCTGGGCTCGGCTTTGTCACATTGCGGACTGGATGTTGTGGATATAACGGTCACGCCAGAGGAAGTTGCTATTCGTTCTGCCCGCCTGCTTCAAGCTGCGGAAGAGGATGACATTCGCCAGATTGTCGTGGGGACGTATAATGCAGGCAGTGTCTCTGGTGATCCGCAGTGCAGGTTAATCGGCTGGCTACAGCAATTGGGCAAGCCGCTGGCTGTTGTGGCGCTCCGCAGTCCCTATGATCTGCTGGCGATTCCGGAGGTGCAGGTCTATGTGGCTGCGTACGAGAGCAGACCGCTTGCCATGGATAGCGCCGCTCGGGCGCTGATGGGGCGTATTCCTTTTGTCGGGAAGCTTCCAGTGTCCGTTAAATAGAAGGTTCTTGAATGAAACGAATGAAGCCAATGAAACGATAGCAGGAGTTTGGAACATAAAGATACGAGCGACAAAAAACGGCTATAAAAAAAGCCAACCCGCATTCTCTGGTTGACCTAATCATACGTAGGGGCTGTCCCATAAGTCATGAGCATGACGGGGTCAGCCTTTTTGGTGTTATGTTTAAAGAATCAAACGCGTCCTATTTGCTCCCATTCGTACAGGTCTGAGGTGTAACGAATCGTAGAGACGTTATCTCGTCATTTTTTTCGATTTTCAAGGTTCTAACGCCGGTTTATGAAGAGATAACGTTGCTGAGATTCGTTAAACTTTTCATTCCTTGAGAATCGGACTTTTAAGGTGCAGTAGGTTCTTTAGCACTCGGAGCGGGAGATAGCCCCTTTAAGAACAGCCCTTTCACTGTATAGACGATTTATAGTGATTAGTTCAGATTCAGAGCCTCAGCTGTCTTTGCCTCGACGTCATCCATAAGTGAAGTCATGTCCATACCTGCATGGTTACCGAGCAGAATAATTGTAATATCATCAGATAGATTGCGTGAAAAGGCTGTAGCGAAACCGCCGCCGCTACCGTTATGGAAGACAGTGCGATTTTCATTTTTTTTCTTGAGAATCCAAGCGTAGCCGTAGTTTTTATCCGAATATGGCTTGTACATCTGTTCAATTGTATCCTGACTCAGAATCTGATCACTGTACAACGCACGATCCCATCTCAGCATATCGTCCACGGTAGAGTAGATCGTTCCTGAACCAGATTGTGAAACATAATAAGGGGCAGTTACCCACTTGTTATCCTTCGCAACGAATCCGCTAATGGTATGGACTTTGCGGGAGGCTTCACCGGAATTGTTCATGCCCAGCGGCTTCAAAATAGTCTGCTGTACATAATCGGCATAACTCATGCCGGACACCTGTTCAATGACATAAGCGAGCAGAACATAACCGCTGTTGCTGTACAGATAGGCACTGCCAGGTTTGAATTTCAACGTTTTGTGCCGGATTTCCTCTACCGTTTCTTCCAATGGAGTACCTTCACCCCGTCCGAAGGCGGATGGAAGACCTGAAGTTTGGGATAACAGCATATGCAGGGTAATCTCGTCACCCTTCGGTATACCGGAAATGTAGCTGGAGATAGGGTCCTGGACATCCAGCTTTCCTTTTTCCGCCAAGCTGAGAATAGAGGCCGCAGTGAAGGATTTGCTTAGTGAAGCAATCCTGGTCTTCTGATCCGGACGATTCAGTGTCTGTTCATCCGCAAGTCCGTAGCCCTGGCGAAGAAGTACTTCACCTTTGCGAGCGATCAGTGCCATACCTGGATAATGTATTTCACGCAAGTAACTGTCTACACTGGCGACTTCATTGTCCAGAAGGCTTACTTTATCTGTTTCAATATTAACGCTCATTTGTCCTGAAGCCATACGTTGCACCTTGATGTCGGCTTTCAGTGCGTTCGCTACCAGCCTTACCGGTACCATCAAAATACCGTTCACCGTTCTGGAACTCACACTGGAGGTCAGGTGGACATGGTTGACCTTCATGGATTCGCTGCCAGCTTGATGAACGAGCTTGTCCCGACCATAGGTGATGGTTGCCGTTTTGGTAGGGGCGTTCCACTTCAGAGTACCCTTAACGGAATCAACGACATCCCGGAGCGGTACAAACGTGGTTCCTTTGATGATCAGCGGTTGGTTCTTCCAGGATTGTTGTACACCATTAACTTTAATATGAACGGTCTGTTCCAGCGTTGCTGCGGATGCTGCCGCACCGAATTGACCCAGAACGGGACCAGCAACCAGAATGAGTGCAAATAAGATGCGGAAAATGGATGAATAGATAGGGGTAACAGGATGTTTCAGATGGGAATTGCGTAAGATTCGAATCCTCTCCTTCCAATCGTTTCATGGATCGCCAGCTTATGAGCATTGTAAACGATCTCGCAGAGAGGGTCAAAACGGGGAAAGAGCATAATCTTTTATTATCCTAACAGAAATAATAAAATTTCGAATGAATTTAGTATTCATACATAATATTTTCACCGGATCTGTCCGATAAAAAGAAGGGTGAAGATATTGATGGGGGATAGCTATAATGAAGAAAAGGATTCGCAATTGGTTTACATTAACCGTAAAGAAACGCCTGATTGCTGCGCTGCTCCTGTTCCTGATTGTACCGAGCATTAGTGTGGGGTGGTTATCTTATCAAAAAGCAGCAGACCAAGTCAGGGAAGAAATTATTCGTTCCGCACAGGCAAAAACGGAGATGCTCAGTCTGCAAATTACTCAAATGCTGGATATGGAGAAGGATAACGCAGCGCAGTTTGCCGCGGGTATTACTTCAACAGATATTATCAATAAATCACCAGCTGTTCAAAGACAAATGGATCGTATGTCCAAGGCTCACAAAGAATTGGGTGTATTAACCGCGGGTGCTGAAGATGGCAGCTGGATGAAATCACCTGATCCAGGTCAGCAGATCTATGATCCGCGCGAACGCAGCTGGTATACGATGGGTATGTCACAAGACGAACCCATTATCTCGGACACGTTCCAGTCAGTAACCACGGGTGAGTGGGTTGTGACTGCGGCCGCAAAGCTGTCTGATGGCAAAGGGGTGTTTGGTGCCAATGTCAGTCTCAACCATTTGAAAGAATCCGTTGAGAAGATACATATCGGTGAAAAGGGAAAACTGTATATGCTGGATAACGGCGGAAAGTTCCTGTTCCATTACAAGATCGAATCAGGTGTACAGTCCGATGAAAGCTATATTAATGAGATGTATAAAAAAGATGTCGGAACCGTGAAGTACACGTATGATGGACAGGAAGTGGAAGCTGTGTATTATACGAATCCAGCGACCGGTTGGAAAATTGTTGGTGAGATGATTCCTTCCGAAGCGGCTGATGCGGTGAGACCGATCTTGATTCGTGCCTTCACACTGGTAGGGAGTTCGCTGATCGTTGGTTTGATTCTGCTGGTATTCATTATTCGCAGCATTCACCGTCCATTGTTGCAGCTGACGCAGGCAGCTTCCCAAGTAAGTGCTGGCGATCTGACTGTTCGGGTAGGATTACAACGCCGGGACGAGTTCGGGTTACTCGGGGAAAGCTTTGATACCATGACTTCTTCGCTCCGAGACGTTCTTGGAGAAGTACACGATACGTCGAGCCAATTGGCTGCATCTTCTGAGGAATTGATGGCGAGTTCTGAACAGACATCCAAAGCAACCGAGCAGGTGGCTGAACTGATGCAGGATGCAGCAGCAGGGACGACTAAACAAAACGATAGCCTTGCTGCAACTGGCCAACTTGTAGGTGAGATGTCCATCGGAATCAAGGAAATCTCATCAAGTGCCGAAGACACCGCTCGTATCGCTGTTGAAGCCTCTACCAAGTCAGAAGCGGGAATGGTTACGGTGGAAGAGGCAGTGACTCATATTCAGCAGGTGAATGATGAGAGTGAGGCCATGGTTGCGGTCATTCAGGATCTTCGAGCCAAAAATGAAGAGATTCTAGACATCGTGGCCGAAATTACGGCTATTGCCAAACAGACCAATATCCTTGCCTTGAATGCTTCCATTGAAGCATCAAGAGCTGGTGAGCAGGGACGCGGGTTTGCCGTCGTTGCCAATGAAGTGAAGTCGCTGGCCAACAATTCGGGCAGCGCTGCTGAACGAATTAATGAACTGATGCGCGAAATGCAAGAGAAAACAAATGCAGTGCAGTCTACCTTTGCCCGTACAGGAGAAGGAATGATCAAGGGCTCGCAAATGATTACGGAAGCTGGCGAGGCATTCAGGGATATTCGAAATTCTGTACAGTTGGTTGCAGCGCAGGCTGGTGAAGTGTCGGCAGCATCCCGTCAGATTGATGGGGGCATGAGTCATGTGACCAAGGCAGTCAATGACACGATTGTTCTATCCGATCAGATTGCCTCAGGAACCGAAGATGGTTCAGCTGCTGCACAGGAGCAGCTCGCTACCATGGAAGAGGTCGCAGCTTCTTCGGCGGCATTGTCCCGTATGGCTGAAGACCTGCAAAGCATGATTGAGCGTTTCAAGTTATAACAGAAGCGCTAACGAATCTGCTGCGTCTTAAAAGACAGAAGATCTCGGACCTGGGTAAATCAGATCGAATAGTCCTGTACCGGGCTCATTAGAGTAAAATAGCTAAAGAAGAAGGGTTGTCCTACGTCATGCTGATGACTTCGGACAACCCCTTTTTGTATTGGGGTGTTCTCGATTTATTTTTATGGATAACATACATAGGACACTTCTTCTTGACAAATAACAAACAAAAATGTATTGTGTCTATAAATAAACAAACGTAAAAATAATGTAATTAGGTGTAAAGGGTTAATACATTGGTATCAATGCCAACATCTATACATCCATTAAACCTATTAAATCCAATCAAAGGAGCCAATTCAATGAAATCATCGGAATCCTTGTTGCAAACCGCCTCACTCGAAGAGATCAAGTGCGGATATGTGAAGGAAGAACCTGCATTCATATGTATCTGCTGTGGCTATAGAACGGAATTAGGCATCATATACCCTGAAGAAGGCGTACTCTACGAAGCAGAGCGTTATATGCGCGTTCATATTGAGAAGACTCACGGGTCGGTGTTCGAATATTTGCTGGAGCTGGACAAAAGTATTACCGGATTGTCCGATGTTCAGCGGGGCCTGCTGGGTCAATTTTACGAAGGGAAGAAAGACACCGAGGTGCAGAAGGCGCTCGGAATCGGGAGTGCTTCCACCATCCGCAATCATCGGTTTGTGCTGAAGGAGAAAGAGCGGCAGGCCAAAATTTTTCTGGCACTGATGGAACTGCTCAAAAGCAAGGATACTCATGCGCCTGCGGAACTGGTGCTGCCTGTGACAAGGCATGTGAAGACCATCAACCGGAATCAATTCGAAATAACAGAACAGGATCGGGAGAAGGTGCTGCGCAAATATTTCCCCGAGGGTACAGAGGGACCGTTGACGACTTTTCACATACAGCAAAAACATAAATGGATCGTGCTGACCGAGATAGCCAAACGATTTGAACCCGGACAACAATATACCGAGAAACAGGTCAATGAGCTGTTGAAACAGACATATGGCGATTATGTGGAGCTTCGCAGGTATATGATCGACTTCGGGCTGCTGGTGCGCAAGGAAGATGGGAGCCGATATTGGCTGGCGAACGATGCTGACCACAATGGTAAAGGAAAGAAGCACGGACATAAAGGATCGGAAACGGAGACAGAAGCAGTAAAAAGGGAGGACAAAGAAATGAATCGTCGCAAAGAACTGCAGGAACAGGCCAAGGAGATCAAAACAGAGGCGGGAGTCTATCAGATCCGCAATGAACGCAACGGGAAAGTGTTTCTCGATAGCACACTTAATCTGAAAACCATTAATGGTCAGAAGTTTATGCTGCAAATGGGCAGCCACCTCAATCGTCAATTGCAAGCGGAATGGAATGAATACGGGGACGATGCCTTCGTCATCGAAGTGCTGGAGAAGTTGAAAAAAGAAGACAGCCCGTACTTCGATACCAAGGACGCATTAGCCAAATTGGTAGACCGCTGGTTCGATCAGCTGGAGCCGTATGGCGATAAAGGATACCATGGAGATAAAAAGGAATCTGGTCAATAAGCTTAACTTTATACTAAAAAACTCTCTTTGCCCTGGTTGGGCAAAGGGAGTTTTGCTTGGGTCCTGTTTATAGCTTGAACTGCTCCACCAGTTTCTGCAGCTTATGAGCCAGGTGGGCGAGAGAATCGGCAGACGATGAAATCTCCTGCATGGAAGCAACCTGTTCCTCGGTAGCAGCAGAGATATTCTCCGTTCCATCGGCATTGGTTTCCGAGATGGTATGAATCTGCTCAATGGATTGTACCACTTCTGCTGTGCTGGCAGACATTTGCTGTGACGCGGCTGCGATGGTCTCAAGCTGATCGTTTACGACTCCAACAGCCTGGCTAATCTGGGCAAAGGCTTCGTCTGCAAACTGAACGGCTCGAATCCCGTTGCTCACATCCCGTTTTCCAACCTGTGCATCTTGATTTGCTCGCAAAATTTCCTGTTGAATCGCTCCAACCATCTCCACAATTTTCTGTCCAGACAAGCTGGATTGTTCCGCCAACTTGCGAACTTCGCTGGCAACAACGGAAAATCCGCGTCCATGCTCGCCTGCTCTTGCCGCTTCAATGGATGCGTTAAGGGCTAGCAGATTGGTTTGTGCAGCGATGTCTGTAATAACAGATACCATCTCACCAATGGATGCAGAGTGTTGCCCAAGTCGTTCAGCGGTCTCTACCATACTTTGTACGAAGCGACTCACTGAACCCATCTCGGATACGGCTGTCTGCATCGTGGCATTCCCTTTATCCGCCAGCTCGCTTGCTTGCATGGCGGCTTCGGATACTTGCTGTGTGCTGTTCGTTACCTGTCCAACACCTCCAGCCAATTCGTTCATCTGCTGCGACGTATGCTTCAAACTTGTGGCTTGTTTCTCAATACCTGCTGCCGATTCTTCTGTGATCAAGGCAACTTGTTCTGTCGCTTTAGTCGTCTCGGACGAGTTGATAGCCAGTTGTGCGGAAGATGCGGTTAACTCGTCCGCCGTATGACGCACATCGTGGATGACGTTACGCAAAGATTGGCTCATTTTATTAAAACTGGTACTGAGTTTTCCGAATTCATCTTGTCCCGTAACAGGGACCTCAATGGCCAGATTACCATTGCTAATTTCGTTGGACGCAGTCACCAGACGTTTCAGTGGTCGGGTGATCGACTGCACAATCCAGAAAATAATGATGGAGCTTACAGCAATAGCAATTGCTACAACGACAAGTGTGGTATACAGGATAGGACGGACGGATTCGGTCACTTCATTGTTATCAATGACACCTACCACGGTCCAGCCCGTTGTTTCATTTGTTGCGAAAAAAGCATGTTCCTGGGTGCCATTTAGCGAATAATCTAAACTTCCATTTTTCTGTTCAAAAATGGTTTTATAAGGTTCCATCGTGCCTTCAGTTCCCGGTTTTTCGGTAGGGTGTACGATGATTTTATTGGCATTATCGATGATATAGATATATCCTTTTTTCCCGATTTTGGTTGTGTTAACCGTTTGGGACAGGCTTTCAAGGGACAGGCTCACAGAGACAACGCCATGACCATCGGCTGAAGTCTGGGCTACCGATGCAACAACATTGCCGGTATTGCTTGATATGTAAGGAGTGATTACAGTGGGGATGTCTTTGTTCTGCGTAGCAGCCTGATACCAAGGGCGCTCGCGTGGGTCATATCCAGCCTTGTTCACCGCTGTTACAGGGGAATTGATATAGACGCCTTGGTCGGTACCAATCGAGGCCAGTTCTACGTCGTTATGTGTTTCCTTGTAGGCATCGAGCAGGGTGCGAATCGTCTCTGTTTCATCCCCCTGTTTCGGTCCGACGTTCCCGGCATCCAGCTGGCTAGCCAGGAAATCAACATTTTTACGCGTGGCTCCAATGATCTGATCAATGGTCTGATTCAGTACATTCACACTGCTGATGGCGTTTTCGTACATTTTTTCTTCAACCTTGGCTTCAGCTGTTCGGAACGAGATCATGCCCAAACTGATTGTCGGAATCAGCAATACAATGGCAAAGGACAAAATCAGCTTTTCTCTCATCTGTAACGTTCTTGCAGTCACGCGGTTACGCATCTTCTTCATACACATTCCCCCTAGATAGATCCCATTCCTAGTCTGATGGACAGGTTCATCTGGAAACAGATAGTACATTCCATCCTTTCCAGATGTTTCTGGTGCTATCGTATGACAAAATTCGAGTTTATTCAACATTAATTATGGGTTTTATGAAAATTTTTTTTGGGATACATAGGTATTTTGGATCACATCTGTTTTGTAAAAGGAAATCTGTCTCTCCACGGATACCTCATCTTGTGGTATATTTCTGAATTAATGTAACGAACACGGATGTACATGGGCATGTTGCATTCATACAGAGAATGGATTTGGTTCTGCCATATGCGGAATGAACTGGAGAGGGGATGCACGGGATTTGGATAAATCTATACCACTGATATCTGGACCCGCGGGCACAGAAGAGGTACAGGATAAAGCTTCATTTATGCAGGGAGTTAAGGACTGTATCCCGACACTGCTTGGGTATCTAAGTATTGGCTTTGCAGCGGGTGTAATTGAAATGACCGCAGGTCTAAGTTTGGCGGAGACGGCTTTGCTCAGTCTGATTCTATATGCTGGATCGGCCCAGTTTATTGCCGCAGGCATGCTGGCATCGAACGGGTCAGCGACGGCCATCATTTTCACCATATTCTTCGTGAATCTTC
Source organism: Paenibacillus sp. NPDC056933 (assembly GCF_042674385.1). NCBI lineage: Bacteria > Bacillati > Bacillota > Bacilli > Caryophanales > Paenibacillaceae > Paenibacillus > Paenibacillus sp. NPDC056933. The sequence continues at coordinate 38,749 of NZ_JBHUQN010000004.1, forward strand.
GCCATCTGCTGCTGAGTGCAGCCGTATCACCGTATTTTCGTCATCTGACGCCGCTTAAAAATATGTGGATCGGCTCGCTGCTTACCGACGAGTCCTTTGGTGTGGCGATGACACGAGCGATTGGCCGGAAAACGCTGAGTGAGCGCTGGATGCACGGATTGAACATTACAGCATATCTGAACTGGTTTGTGGCGAATATGGCGGGAGCTTACTTTGGACGCTGGATAACCAATCCCGAGCGGCTGGGGCTTGATTTTGCCCTGCCTGCAATGTTTATTGGTCTGGTTGTGCTTCAGCTGATGCAGCGCAAAAATAAAAAATTACACATCAATGTGGCGATCATTGCCGTTGTCTGTGTAATCTTCGCCAGCATGGCTTCGCTTGGCAGCATGAGTGTCATTGTGGCTGCGGTCATTGCGGCAACGATGGGAGTAGTGATGGAACGATGGAAGTAAGATGGGATGTATTCTGGATTATTATGGGTTCAGCTTTGTTAACGTTCATCCCGCGCGTATTGCCGCTCATGCTGTTCAGTAAAATACAGATTCCGATGTGGCTGTTACGTTGGCTTGAATATGTACCTGTGGCAGTCATGGCGGCCCTGATCGGTCAGGAATTGTTTATGGCGGACAACCAGGTAGTGCCGATTACGCATAATGCGGCCCTGTGGGCAGCGCTGCCTACCATTGCCGTGGCAATTTGGACCCGCAGTCTGCTTGGAACCGTACTTGTCGGTATTGTTGCGATGATGATTTTGCGGTACTTGATGGGATAACTAACCGGGGTCTATGTGGATCAGGTAAATCCTTCGCTCTATCGGTTAATAATGTTCATTAGGAACTCTTAATTGGAGCGAAGGGAGTTAGATCCATGGATAAACCGAAGCACAGACTGTTGATAACGGGAGCAGCGGGAGTCATTGGCCGCAGTCTGCTGGAGGGACTGAGAGAAAAGGGCAAGTATGAGATCGTGGCTGCTGATCTTCATGATGACCCTCAAGCAGGCATTGTCGCAATGGATGTGACAGACGGAGAACGACTGAAAGAGCTGATGCAGGGTGTTCAGACGGTGCTGCACATTGCATGGGCCAAGGATGAAGAAGATTTTCTGGGCAAAGTCCTGCCCATCAACGTAACAGGGGCCTACCATGTGTATGAAGCTGCACGCTTGAACGGTGTACAGCGGGTCATTTTTGCGAGTTCAAATCATGCGACAGGGTTCTATCCAACAGGGGAGGATATCAAAGTGGATGATCCCTATCGGCCAGACAGTTTTTATGGACTCAGCAAATGTTATATAGAGCTGCTTGGACGATATTACGTGGATAAATATGATCTGTCGTCATTCAATATTCGAATTGGCAACTTCTCGGGCGATGCGCATCCGCATTCTGAGCGTTCTGCACACATTTGGATTTCGCCAAGGGACATGGTGCAGCTTGCCGAGTGCTGCATTGAGGCAGATTCAAGCATGAAATATGTTAATCTATATGGGACTTCAGCCAATACGGATAATTATTATGATATTGGATATCTGGAACAGAAGATTGGGTACCGCCCGGAGGACGATGCAGCAGAGTTATGGGACGAGGCGAAGCGCAAGGGAGCGCCGGATAAGCAGGATGAGACGGAATATCAGGGTGGAGGATATGTCGCGAAGGAACCAAAATCTTAAAGATCTGAAACGTCTTATAGACGCGGAGAACTGTAGGTGACATTGCAGGAAGTACAACGCGGAGAGTTAACTGAAAAAGTTTCGTTCTGAAAACGCTATTTTCTATTGCGTCCGAAAGGGATAAAATGGAGACACAAGGGTTGAGGTTTTCATTTTACATACAGGAAGGAACGGTTTTGGTTATGAGTACACATTCATCCGTTATACTTTTTCAGGGAGACTCCATTACAGACGGGGGAAGATCGCGTAATGATGATCCGAATCATTTTCTCGGGCATGGCTATGCGTATCTGATCTCAAGCAAACTGGGTGTGGAACTGGCAGCCAAGCAGCCAACGTTCTACAACAGAGGAATTAGCGGAGATCGCGCTTCCGATCTGTATGCACGCTGGAACGAGGATACTATCAGCTTGAAGCCGGATCTGATCAGCATTCTGATCGGTGTGAATGATGCCTGGCGCACCATAAATGGTGAACCCAGTGGAGTGACGGATCGTCTTGGACGTGCATATCGTCATTTGCTGGAGGAAACACGCGAAGTGATGCCGAATACCGGGCTGGTTTTAATGGAGCCGTTCATTCTTAAAACCGGAGCTACAGTGGAGCGTTGGGACACTTGGCAGGAGCGTATCGGGCAGTATCAGCGCCTTGTTGGTGAACTTGCCACAGAATTCGGTGCTGTGCTGGTTCCATTGCAGGATGTGTTTAATCAGGCCACTGAAAAGGCTGACGCTGCTTACTGGTTGTGGGATGGTGTGCATCCAACGGCAGCGGGTCATGAGCTTATCGCACGTCAGTGGTTGTCTGTAGTACAGGATAGTCCACTTAAAGTTCAATAAAAATGGAGCACGGGGTCTGTACAGATCCTGTGCTCTTTTTTATATAGCGAAATAACAAAGAAATGATCTTATTAAAAATTACATATTTAGAATATATATGTTTTAATCCCAAATAAGAGGGTAATTAAAAAGCGTAGCACACTATATTCAATACCCGATAAGGAGTGAATTCAAAATGGCACAGAATAACCAAAACGGAAAAATGAGCCGTGAAGAAGCAGGACGTAAGGGTGGAGAAACAACCTCCAGGAATCATGATCAGGAGTTCTACCAGGAGATTGGCAGCAAGGGCGGGGAAGCAACATCGAAATCCCACGACCGTGAATTCTATCAAGAGATTGGCCGGGAGGGTGGAAGCGCCCGTGACAACAATGATGGGAACAATGATCAAGATGGCAAAATGAGCCGTGAAGAGGCAGGACGCAAGGGCGGACAAGCTCGGTCCCGTAATCAGAACAATTAATTCATTGATATAGGAACACTGTATAGTCCAAGCAAACAAGGCCAGATCTCACCTGTGGAAAAGGGTGAGTCTGGCCTTGTTTTTTTATGAGAGTTGTTGCACTAACAGGTCAGGCAATATGTGGTTCGATCGCTTGACGATAACTGTATAGGGATTCGTCAATGATGGTACGCAAGAAAATGGGATCTATATCAAAGAGCAGGGATTCTGCATAACGCCAAGCATTTTCTTCGATACGCAGCCGAATTTTAGCTTGCTCAGGAGCCGTATGGGGTCCATCCAGAAGGTTAGACAAATCCACCAATTCTACATCCTCGGCATGTCCCAGTTCATGAGCCAGAATGACATAAATATAGGCCTTTAATGGAGCGAGCGAGCCAAACAGCATTCGGCATTGCTCCACAATTTCTTTTTTATATAGATACACGGTGTGGCTTCCCATGTGATATTTACCACCGACGAGACGACTATCTGGAAAATGGGGCTCAACCTGGACAAACACACGGCTATTGGAGCGATGCAGCAGTTCAGTTACAGCCTGATTAAATAATTCAGTATTCAGTATGGTTCACCTGTCCTCATAATGGAATGAACTACATTTGCTATGAGTCCGACAACCCTTTTACGAGAAAAACCTTTGAAAAGTTTCATTTATTTTCATTATTTATTTTTTTATACAACATTAATTGGAACTCCCTTCATTTTTACTAGACGATGGGCTAAAATGAAATCGGTTACAAAATTAGGGAGGAATTCTCATGACGATTCACCCTGGATGGAATTGGACGGCTGATGATATCGAGATGGCCATGAGGCATGATGCAGGTAGTGGTTTGAAGTACATCTGCCGTTGGAAAGATAGATTGGCTAACACATTGAATGATCCCGACTATGCCTCCTTCTGGTCAGATCTAAAAGTATATGAGCAGAAAGCGAGTACGGAGAACCTGCCTGAGTTATCTTTTTCCCTATATCGCCAATTCAGGGAGACAGGTGAACGCCAAGCGTATGAGCTGGCATATTTCGAGCGGCGCGGGAGACTCGCTGCACTGGGATTACTTGCTGCGGCATCGCCATCAGCTGAGCGTCTGCAATTACTGGAAGACCTGATCTGGAGTGTCTGTAACGAACCAACCTGGTGTCTGTCCGCTCATGTACCTGAAGGGAAAGAAGCGGGCGCAAGAGAACACATTGACCTGTTCGCTGCAGAAACAGCGCAAACGCTCGCAGAGATGATCATCATGTTAAATGACGTTTTGGATCAACGTGTGGTGCGGATGGTGCGGGCTGAGATCGAGTGCAGGATAGTCACCCCATTGTACCGGGAGCAGCGGATATACGGCTGGGAGAACGCAGAGCACAATTGGTCAGCGGTGTGCAGCGGCGGCTGTGGAATTGCGGCTCTCCTTCTGTTGGAAGATGAGCATCTTAGGGCCAAGGCCGTACAGCAGACTATTCATTCCATGAATGCTTTCTTGAAGGGGTATGGGATGGATGGGGGATGTGCTGAAGGTGTAGGTTACTGGGTTTACGGGTTTGGTTTTTATACGTATTTTGCAGAGATGCTGCGAATATTCAGTTCAGGAAAACTGGATATGCTATCCGATCCCCATACGAGAGCGATCGCTGCTTTCCCCGGAAATATTCACCTGTCAGGCGGGGTATTTGTCAATTTTTCGGACAGTCGCGAGCGGGAGACCATTCCGCCTGGCCTGCTTTCTCTTTTGGCCGAGCGACAGCAGGTTGAAGTCGATTTGGAGCATCGTATACCGCTTCTGACAGAGGACCCCTGCCGCCGATGGGCCCATGTTTTGCGTAATATACTTTGGAGTAATCCTGCTGGATATAAAAGAGGAAGTGAAAGGAAGTTGCCGGCAGCCCCAGTTTATCTGGAGGACCTGTCATGGGGGGTGGCCCGAGGAGTACTGGCAACGGGAGAACAAAATGAAATGACTGTAGCCTTTGCCGTAAAGGGCGGTCATAACGCAGAGCCCCATAATCATAATGATCTGGGACACTTTATTCTTCATGGCGGAGGTGAAAATATTCTCTGTGACCCGGGTTCAGGCAAGTATACTCAGGCCTATTTTGCACCTGGACGGGAAAGTATTTTTCAAATTGGATCCCAGGGGCATAGTGTTCCGGTCATCGAAGGAGCAAGTCAGCAATCCGGACAGCAAGCTGAGGCGAAGGTGCTGCACATCAAGCGATCATCATTGCAGGGACTAGAGGCCGCATTTGATTTGACGTCGGCTTACCCAGATGCTCCAACACTCGCGAAGTATACCCGGCGATTAAGTTGGAACTGTCCGCCGAAAGTCTCCGAAGCGGAGCTTTTCCTTGAAGACTATTATCAGTGGCAGCAACCTTCTGATACGTGTGGAGAAGAGCACCTGACCGAAAAGCCGCCAGTCGTTGAGCATTTTATGAGTCGAATTCATCCTGTAGTACAGGAAGCATGGGTCCAGTGGGAAGGGAGAAAGGCCGTAGTGACGATGCATTATGATGCTGACCTCTGGGATGCACAGGTGGAAGAGGTAGAGACGGTGGATCACGATCACCTGCCCCTGACATTTTATCGGACGGCATTATTCTTGCGGCAAACGGCAAATGAAGAGGGGAATTCCCGGAATCACTCCGTAAAAGAGACATGGTGCAGATTGAAATTCTCCATCCATCCAAAGTAAGAACAAAAAATCGGAAGTAACGGTGAATACGGATTAATGCAGCAGGAACCAGAAACGACTCGAACCAATTCAATCCCAGATGGAAGTCGGGATCAGAAATGAGGGTGATTTGCTTTGTTAGCGTATACATCGGATTCAGCATATCCATGGAAAAGTGAACTGGAAAGGTTCCGAACCGACGCAGCGCAGGCCAAACTTGCAGAACCTAGCGGATGGGATCGATCTCGCAAAATAGCACTGATCGAAGACATTGTATGTGCCTACTCGGTATATCAGCAGGAGAATGGTGCCATTATGGACCCCTTTTCTGATCGGGAGCGCTACTATTCAACGCCCGCTTATGCATTTGCAGCTGCGGTTCTGGTCAAGAACGGGCGGACCGATCTGCTCTCCTCGGCTGCAGCAGCTCTGACTCACAGCATCTCATTGGTTGTTCGTGGCGAGGTTCCGGACAATCATGCCGACTTTTTCCCCATACTTATGTTGAGAGCCTATATGCTGCTCCAGCCGCTATTGCCAGAGCAAGCGACTCAATGGGCAGCAGAGCTGGAACGGATTCAACCGGAAGAAACCTATGTATTTACAATGTCCAAAATGAATAACCCGAACCGGATGATTAACTGGAATGCCATCATGATCTCGGGAGAATACCTTCGCTACCGCGAGCAGCTGGCGAGTGAAGGGATCGAATGGATGGATCAGTACCTGGAGAGCTTCCACCTGCCGCGTTTTACAGCACTTGGCCTGTATCAGGATGGTCCACTGGATCGGCCAAACAGTCCGCTCGCGTATGATATCGCTACCCGCTATCACTTGGGTGTTATGCTGGATGCCGGATATGACGGTAGCTGTGCGTCTTCCCTGGCTGAGTACATTCGGCGCGGGGCATTCACTTCGCTCCTGACGCTATCTCCGCTGGGCGAGATTCCTCCGCGAGGACGCAGCTCACAGCATCAATGGAATGAAGCTGCAGCTGCATACGTGTTCTCCAGTCATGCCTCAGCTGCAAAGCAGATCGGTGATCTTGTGATGTCAGGCGTATTTGCGCGTGCGGCCAATCTGTGTTTTGCAGCCGTGGACCGGTGGAAAATGGAGGACGGCCGTTTGAATATCGTTCGGAATCGGTATGCTCCGGCCGTTCGCCACGGATACGAGATCTATACCAACCATACGTGTTATAGCCTGTGGACGGTTGCGGCACTAGCCAATGCGTATCTGTGCGATCCCGGGGATGAAGTGGCTGAATTGCCCATTCCGTCCGAGATTGGTAGTCGAGTCCTTCAAATGGATGGCTGGTTTGAGACCATCACGGCTTCAGCACCGGGCCAGCAAATCGTGTTACATACGGCTCTGAATGACCCATATACAGTACCCGGTTTAGTGCGGATTCATCAGCAGGGGCTTCCGGGACTCATTGGTCCCGCTGCTGCTGGGCATGCCGAGTCTGGATTCACTGAATTTTCGGAGGGTGAGACGAAGGCGATCAGTTATTGTCCGGCCTGGCGGACACCGGATGGGCAGTGGCACAGCCTGGCTGCAGGTATTCCTTGCGGAGTTGAATATAATCGGGATGCCGGAATCAACCCTTCTGATGGAGGGGGAGCAGTCGTCTTTAACGTAGCGGAGGATCAGGGGCAGGCGACCAACACATTCACAGTGGACTGGGTGGGCCCACTGGTCGGATTAAAGGCACTTCGGACGTATTATACGCAGCAGCCGGGTTTGTTAACGGTCACATATGAGTTCGAGGGAGAGATTAAAGCGGCTGGGGCTGTGATCCCGCTGATGTACAGCGATGGTGAGGAACAGGCTGTCATCACGGTCTCCGGTGATCATGTTCGCTGTGAATATTGTGGAGCTTACGTGGAATCGACCGTGCTTGATAAAGGAGGGGAAGTTCACCTTCAAGATTATAACGTGGCTTCTCGCAATGGTTTATTAAAGGAAGTACGGATGATAGTGAGCGGCAGTCAGAGGATTACGTTTACGGTTCGTCTGGGCAGGATTTGAAAAGAGGAGGCAATGCTCGTGAATACATCGACATCGGTAACATGGGTTGAAGAAGCATGGCGGCAAGGAGCAGCCAAAATCATTCGCAATGCGCAGCGCATCAAGGATACATTTCCGCACACAGCTTCGCAGGGCACGTATGATCAGAATGATCCCGAATGGTGGACAGCAGGCTTCTGGCCGGGATTGTTATGGCTTGTCTATGGTGAGTCGCCAAAGAGCGAAGCTGTCGCTCCGTTATACCGTTATGCCGAAAGTTGTGAGCGGCAATTGGAGGGCTGTCTGCGTGATCCCGAATCGGTCGATCACGATCTCGGGTTCATCTGGCTGCTTAGCGGCGTAGCCAACTACCGCCAGACAGGCAGCGCGGATGGCCGGCGGCGAGGAATGCTCGCTGCGAATCTGCTCGCTGCCCGCTTCAACGTGCGCGGTGAATTCATCCGCGCCTGGAACTTCAGCTCGTCAACGATGGATACGCGCGGCGTAGCCATCATTGACAGCATGATGAATCTGCCGCTGCTCTACTGGGCATCCGAGCAGAGCGGCGACCCTCGCTTCCGCTGGCTGGCGGAAGCGCACGCGGACACCGTGGCGCGCGAATTCGTCCGCGCTGACGGGTCCATCTGCCACGTGGTGGAGTTCGATCCACTCACGGGGCAGAAGCTGCGGGAGCATGGCGGGCAAGGCCATGCTCCAGGTTCTGCCTGGGCGCGGGGTACCGCCTGGGCGTTGCACGGGTTTGCGCTGTCTTTCCGGTATACGGGCGAAGCCCGTTATCTGGAGACAGCGGAGCGGGCGGCCGATTTCTTCCTCGCCATGCTTGGCGAAGAGATCGTGCCGGTGTGGGATTTCCGCGCACCTGCAGAACATCAGGTGGCGTGGGACTCGTCCGCTTCGGCGATTGCCGCAAGCGGCCTGTTGGAGTTGGCGAAGCTGTCGCCGCGCGGTGAAGAATATGCAGCCGCGGCAGAGCGTATCCTCCGCGGGCTGCATGAGAACTACAGCTCCGGTGACACGGCAGCGGAGGAAGGACTGATCATGCAGGGTACCGTTCACTATCCAGAGGGTCGTGGCTTAAATGTGCCGATTATCTATGGCGATTATTTCTATATGGAGGCCTTGGCGAAGCTGCGTGGCCGTCCAGGTTTATTTTAAGCGGATTGAGAACAGGAACTTCACACACAGCACCACCGGATAGTGTATATGCGCGGGCCTGAGTATGCCATTTGCCTTACAACGGTACAACTGTCCGAGTGTGCCTGCCTCCATGTTGGAATTCACATTCCTTTGTTGGAGGCGGAGCACACTTCAGTATAAAGATTACAGATCGTTAGACTAGATGCTGTATTTTCTGACCAAAGGAGTCATTGGGGTCCTCCGATCATATGAAATGCAATTCAATATAGTGGCTATACATAGATTATGCGGAATAAATGCGGGTATGAATCGATTAAAATCAGCCAGATAGCGGAACAGATTTCCACTATTTTTCCTGAAAATGACCTGAAAGTCTAAACATCTGGAAAGAACTTGCCGACATTAAACCTAAGAAATAAATGAAAAGAATCGGAGGGAAATGATGTTAAAGCCAAGATTGACCAAGTACATGGTGATGATGCTGGTATTGGTGCTGAGTATTTCCAACGTAGGCTTGGCCGCTGCGGCAGATAAAGAACTGTCCAAAATTGTAGTTTCCAAAAATGAGTTGTCGCTCGAAGTGGGTGATTCCAGTTCGGTCACGGTGACAGGAGTATATACCGATAATACATCGGCAAACGTAACGATCAGTTCATCCTGGAGTAGCAGTGATACTTCGATAGCGACTGTATATAATGGTGCCATTACTGCCAAAAAGGAAGGGACAGCAACCATTACAATTTCGTATCTGACTCAGAGTCAGACGGTTCAGGTGAATGTAACCAAAAAGGTCAAAGCCCTGTCCAAAAACGTGCAGTCGCTGGACTTGCGTACAGGAGATAGCAAAGACATTATTTTGACGGCAACCTACAGTGATAACACGACGAATGCCGAAGCCTCCAAAGTTGCCGAGTGGTCATCCGATGACGAGAAAGTGGCAACGGTTGTGAATGGTAAAGTGACGGGACAGAGTGCCGGTACGGCCGTTATTACAGGTAAAGTAGGCAGCCAAAGTGTGACTGTGGATGTGAACGTTGAGGTTGTTAAACGTGTGGATGTAGACAAGAAAACAGTCAATCTGTTATTGAACAAAAGCGAAAGTGTGAAATTGACAGCCACCTATCCAGATGGCACAACCAAAGATGTAACGGATCTGGCCGAGTGGACGTCAAGTAACGAAAAAGTAGCAGATGTGTTAAAAGGTGAGATCACAGGATACTCGGCAGGTTCTGCCAAGATCACAGCCAAATATGGAACGAAGTCCGTATCCGTAGATGTGGATGTCGATCTGACAAGCAAACTGAGTGTGGAGAAACAGAGCATTTTCTTCCGTCTAAGCGAGTCCAGCAAAACAGCAAATGTAGTGTTAACTGCCTCTTACCCGAACAGCGCTGATGTGAATGTAACGGATCAAGCGACATGGACATCCAGCAATGAGAAGGTAGCGACAGTATTCAAGGGACAAGTTACAGCGATTGGCGCGGGTTCTACAACAATCAAGGCAGCGTATAGCGGCAAAACAGTGGAAATCGCTGTCGATGTGGATACGGCAAGATACCTGGATATTGCGGGTATCGATGATAAACTGTCCATGAGTGTTACGGGTGATAACAAAACCAAGAAACTGGTAACTAATGCTGAATATATTGACGGAAGCAAAGAAGACGTAACCTCCAAAGCAACATGGACGTCCAGCAATGCGGATGTTGTATATGTATCTGGCGGTGAACTGATTGCATATAAATCGGGAACAGCTACGATCACTGCGGCATACGGCGGCAAAACCGTCAAATTTACAGTGAATGTGGACGTACCGGACAAGTATGAAATGGACAAGAAAAAAGCCTCGGTAGCTGTTAAGGGTACATTGTCTGTAAAAGTGCTGGCTGTCTACGGTGATACGTCCAAAGATGTATCCGAAGATGCAGCGTGGAGCAGCAGCAGTGAGAAAATCGCTGAAGTGGACAGCAAGGGTATTGTAACGGGTATTGCAACAGGTAAAGTTACCATTACAGCGAAAATCGAAGGCAAAACATTAACTCTGCCTGTTGAAGTAGGCATGGCTAGTGGGCTTGAGGCGGACGTAAACTTTGTGGTGTTGTCCTCCAAGGAAACACAGCAAATTGTACTTACAGCAACGGATGAAGATGGTTTGTCCCAGGATGTATCCTCCGAAGCAACATGGAAATCAAGCAATTCACGTGTAGCAGATGTGAAAAAAGGGATTATTACTGCGGTCGGCAGCGGTAAAGCCAACATTACGGCTGAATATGGTTCCAAGAAAGTGACCATTCAGGTTGAAGTGGATGTCATTTCACGTATTGAAGCATCCGAGCCGGTGCTTTCCCTGAAATCAGGGGATACCGCTGATCTTACGGTTACTGCGTATCTGAGCGATGGCAGTGAGCGTGATGTCACGGATAAAGCGGAATGGAAAACCAACAGTTACAAAGTAGCTCAGGTAACCAAAGGCAAAGTGAAAGCTACAGGTTCAGGCAAAGCGAAAATTACAGCCAAGTATGGCAGCAAGTCTGTAACCATTGCTGTAGATGTAGATATGCTGAAATATTTGCAAACCGATAAAGTAACCCTCACCATGAAGCCTGGGGACAAAGTAACGGTCGTTGCCACGGCAACTTATGTGGATGGCAGTGAAGAGAACGTATCCAAACCGGCGCTATGGAAATCTTCCCGTATTGCGACAGCATCGGTGAAGGATGGTATTATCCAGGCCAACGGTAAAGGAAAAGCGACGATTACCGTGTCTTATGCAGGTGTGAAAACCAAAGTAACTGTAGTTGTTGAAGCGAAGTAATATCTTCAAGTAAGCAGGTAAAACTAGCAATTTTATGTACGGTGATGACAGCTTAAATGCTGGCATCACCGTTTTTTTTTATTGGAATAGCATTCATCCCTTGAATAGGGGAAAAACGCCCCAGAACTTGTGCATACCTTCGCAAATTGCAAAGAATGTACATCAACGTTGTTCCAGGCCGTTCCTCGAATGTGATGACGGATGAATTACATCGTGTGAGACAGAACCAGCGCACCGTATGCAAAAGCAATGACAATTAAAATAGCGGGATGCAGCTTGGTTTTTGTCATGACCCATAATGAGATCCCTGCAATAATCAGTGTCTGCCAGATACCGATGGAATCGGTGGATACCTGACCGAACTCCCAGGTAAGCAGAATCATGAGTACAGCGATTACTGGCTGTACGAGCAAGGTCATGCCCTTCACCTTGGGTGAAGTACGATGCTTGTTCAGCAAACGGAGCAGGAGGATCAGTGCAGCGGCTGAGGGCACAATCGTGGCAAAACTGGCAATGAATGCGCCAAACCAGCCAGCCACCTGATAGCCAACAAATGCCGCAATTTTGGTCGCGATCGGACCGGGAAGTGCATTGCCGATGGCGAGTACATCACCAAATTGTTCGGTGGTCATCCACTTGTAGTGGTTCACCACTTCTTCCTGCATTAACGGGATGGAGGCAGGGCCGCCCCCATATCCCAGGATGTTGGCTACAAAAAATCCCCAAAACAATTCCCACCATGTCTGAAGCATCGCTTAGGACACCCCCTTGTCGGAATTGCCCCTGGATTTAAAACGCTGGACCATATCCAGATGAAAGACGCCATATCCGAGGAAGACGGCAATCACAATACCGGGGTGAATGTCCAGCAGCTGCAATAGCACAAACGCAAGGACACCGAACAGGGTGGCAAAGGTCGAGCCGAGTCCCTTCCATGCTTTCTTGGCGAATTCGTAAGCCATCATGCCGAGCATGACGAAAATGACCGGGCGTACGGCTGCGACCATGCCTGCTACGACTTTAGATTCGCGCAGTGCGTACATGGAACCAAGGAGCGCAATGATGGCAATGCTCGTTGGCAAAATGTGGGCCAGTACAGACACAATAGCGCCCAGCACGCCCTTGGTTTTATACCCGAGATACGCGGCCATCTTGGTCGCGATGGGACCAGGCAGGGCATTGGCAATGGCCAAAATCTCACCAAACTCCTCATCGCTGACCCACTTATAACGGGTAACGGCTTCGTAACGGATCAGTGGAATAACCGAAGGGCCGCCCCCATATCCCAAAACTCCGGTTCGTACCATTCCAATGACGAGACCGTTGTAATCTCTCCAACTCATGCTGTTTCCTCCTAGAGTCTCATGCCCATTCGGCTTTTATATCGTTTTAACAACAGCTGTGACTCTACCTTGACGATGCCCGGCATCTTGTAGAGCTTTTCCAGCAGGAACTGCTCCATCTCTTCCATATCTGCAAAAATACCATGCATGTGCAGGGTACTGGGGCCTGTCATATGATAGAGGCTGGTCACCGCTGGCTCTTCGTCCAGTTTAGCGGCCACTTCGTCCAGAAATAGCGGTTCTACATCGACATTAAAAAAAGCAGAGACCTGGAGTCCGACCTTGCCCGGATTGATGACCACGGTGAATCGTTCAATAATTCCCTTTTCGGATAAAGCATTAATGCGGGCCTGAACGGCCACACGTGACAAGCCAATCTGCGTACCCAGATCGGTGTAGGATATCCGGCTATTCTGATGAAGCGCGGCAATGATTTTGCGATCCATCTCGTCCAGATTGTACATTTGCGGAATTTCTCCACCCTTGGAGGAGCGTTTCTCTGACATGGTTAACCATCCTTTTCTTTCACTATATAGAATGAGGTATTACGATTGAAGATACATACAATTGGTATGTGGCATTCATATTCTAATGACGAATCGTAATGGGAGTCAATAGATTTATCGTGAATGTTGAATTTATCTGATTCCAAGCTTTCATTTTGTCATTTAAGCCAAACGGATACGAGGAACGAAAGTGGGCTGCAGACTTGAATTGAAAAAAAGACTACTCACGAGTACCTCCGTAAGCAGTCTTTTTGCAGGGATGCTGAAGTCTATAATGGCAACACGACGAGCGGGGGATTCAGTTTCCCGTACATCATCAAGTTAATGAACAGATTTGGGTAGGCAAAGGGTAACGACAGTTCCTTCCCCTGGCTCCGAAGAGATGGTTAGTGTACCTCCGGCTCCGCGGGCTCGCTCCTCCATACTGAATAGACCAACACCGTTACCAGCCGTCGCACTGTTGAACCCTGCGCCGTGGTCCTCGATTTTCACAACGGTGGTCTCTTCCGAATCTTCCACCGTCACAAGGGCTTCTGACACATCGGCATACTTGGCCACATTGGTTAACGCCTCCTGAATAATACGGTACATGGCGATCTCCCGATTCATATCCAGTCGTTTTCGCAGGTTGCATTCCAATTCCACTTCAATTCCATAATGGCGGGTGTAGTTCTCAATGTAGGTACGAATGGCGGGAACAACGCCCAGATCATCCAGTACAGACGGCCTGAGCTCCCAAGCCATGCCGCGTACATCCTCCATAATGCCCGTCACCTGTTTCCGCAGTGCCTCTACACCAGGTTGAGGCTGGTCCGCCAGCAGCCGATCCATCTGAATAACGAGGGAGAAGAGGCTCTGCCCAATGCCGTCATGCAGCTCGCGGGAAATGCGACGCCGTTCCTCTTCCTGAATATTCATCACTTGGGTCATCATCGTCTGCAACTCGCCTTCAACCTGTTTCAGCTTGGTGACCTCACTCCGTACTGCCAAATATTGATAAGGCTCTCCATCATTATCGAGGAAGGGTACTATGGTGGTATTCACCCAATAATGGCTGCCATCCTTGGCGCGATTACGGATCTCTCCATTCCAGACTCGTCCGGAAGAGATGGTTTCCCACAACGTTTTCATAAAATGTTTGCCGTGATAACCGGAATTAATGATCCGGTGATCCTGACCAATTAATTCTTCCCGATTATATTGTGAGATTTCGCAAAATTTATCGTTCACGTACTGGATCTTTCCTTTACGATCCGTGAGGGCAACAATGGACGACTCATCCAGGGCAAACTTCAGGTCACTAAGCTGATGCAGAGAACCTTTCAGCCTGCTGCGGAATTCTGTATCCGTAATGTGACCGTCAATATCCTTCAGTAACTGACGCACAGGCTGATCAGCAAATCCGCTAAGTCTGTTTTCGCGTGTGCTACTCAAAGTTTAACAACCCCTTTTTCATTGCAAACTTCACCAATTCCGGTCGGGTACGCAGGCCGAGCTTCTCCATCAGATTGCTCTTGTGAGATTCGACCGTTTTGACACTGATGACCAGATGTTCAGCAATTTCCTTGTTGGCATATCCTTTGGCGATCCAGGACAATATCTCTTTCTCCCGCTCGGATAACGTGTCATAGGGTCCGGCGTTCTCCTGCTTGGCTTTGTCTAAATATTCACTCATCAGCCGCTTGGTCGCACTTGGGTACAGATAGGCGCTTCCCTCTGCTACGGAGCGAATAGCGGCGAGCAATTCTTCGTGCGGCGCGCTCTTAAGGATATATCCTGAAGCTCCCGCGTGGATGGCGCGGAACAGATATTCTTCATCATCATGCATGGTCAGTATCAAAATGGAGACATCCGGCATCAATTTCTTCAATTCAGCGGTAGCTGTCAAGCCGTCCTTGCCTGGCGGCATGCTGAAATCCATCAGGACCACATCGGGGTTCAATTCTTGTGCCTTGGCAATAGCTTCGTCTCCATCTGCCGCGTCTCCAACAATATGAATATCATTCTTTCCGTCGAGCAGGGCGATCAGCCCGGAGCGTACGACAACATGGTCGTCGACAACTAATAATTGAATCACATCATCTTCCTCCTGTCCGCTTCAACCATTCTTTCTTTATCATACCAAAAAAGAAAGCCATTCAGAGGTTAATCTCTGAATGGCTTAGATTCATTGTAAAAAGTCCTGCTACTTCCATATGGAAATAACAAGACTTCTTAGAGTTTTACAGAAGATATCTTTATCCATATACTTTCGATTCCAACTGTATAGCAACCTGCTCGGCCTGCCGGATTTTCTCCGGTGAGAAGGTGCAAGGCAGTCTGCTGCCAACGAGCAGAATGGCGCCAGGCACACTTCCATCCTGAAACACAGGGACCGCTACGGCACAAACCAGCCGCTCTGCCAGCATTAGCGGGCATCTGCCAGGTGTATGTTCTCCGGTGGATTGTACATCAGTCAGAACGGTTCGCCCGGTTCGGAGCGCTGTGCCTACCAAATCTTGTCCTGGACGCATTTCCATGCGTTTCACCCGTTCGTTGCTGGCACCGGAGGTATACTTCCAACGCAGCATCGTCCCGGACAGACAAGCCAGTCCACAAAAATCGCTTGAGGTGTTCAGGCGCAGGCTGTCGATTACCTCCTGAATGCCAGATGGCAGTTCATCATGCATGAGAGGACACTTCCTTTTTGGGATCATACGGTACGTTACGTTCTAATCCATATCATTATCCTGTGGTCAGGGAACATCTTAATATAAGGGTATTACGCTGTTGTTTCTATTGTAGCCTCTTTCCCTCGCATTGTAATTCAGGGAAAACCCCTATTTCCGTTCTGCAATTTGCTGATCCTGTGTATAAACAGGCCCTCAGGCCAGCAATGCCAAGGTTTTTTTCGATTAAGGAGTCGTAGAGGGAGCTCATAAGTGTGACTTATCTCACAGCAAATTCAGGGAGTTTCCCGCTCAGGTTCAGGTAATCCCCCGATAACCCCCAAGCTATATTCGCGGTATGATAGATACATAAGGAACACCGAGGGGGACGATGGTAATGAGTACGGTATTCACAGAAAGAACAACCCAGGCGGCACAACAAGAACAGACGGAGGCGAGCAAGATGACACGAGAAACAGGTGGAATCCTTTCGTTTGTTACAGCTGAACAGTGGGGGTTGATCGAGGCCAAGATGCAACCGAAACGGGTAAAGTCGGGGTACAGTCTCTTTCTGGAAGGTGATGAAGCCGGATATCTGTACTACATTCGCTCGGGAAGAGTGAAGCTGACCAAGTCGACCGAGGACGGCAAAGAAATCATTTTGTCGATTCAGCAAACCGGGGATCTGATCGGAGAGTTTGGCGGCATCGGCGGATTGACCCATAGCTATAGTGCCGAGATGTCAGGCAAAGGGGAGTTGGGGATCATCTCGCTCAGTGATTTGGAAAGCGTGCTGAGCAAACATGGTGATCTTGCCTTGAAATTCCTGCAATGGATGGCGCTTGCCCAGCGTATAACCCAGTCAAGGTTCCGTGACCTGCTGCTCTACGGCAAGGCAGGGGCGCTCGCATCGACGCTGATTCGCGCCAGCAACTCGTACGGCAGAGTGACACCGGATGGCATCGTGCTGGACATGAAGCTGAATCATACCGAGTTATCAGAGATGATTGGTGCAACGCGTGAGAGTGTGACGCGTATGTTGGGAGCCTGGAAAGAACAGGGGACGCTGGACACCATGGACGGGAAATTGATGATTCGGGACCTGGCAGCCTTGCGCTGTATGTGCGGATGTCCCACATTTCCAAGCTGCCCGGTAGAGCTGTGCCGATTGTAATGAAAGCAAGTTGAATAGGGAAGGAAACACCTTCGATGGCGATTGGGGTCGTTACGGAGAAATCAAAAGCTGACGTCCGATTTACTCGGGGTCAGCTTTTTTGGCGTGGTTAACATTTATATGATAGACCCTACAGGTAAAAAAATATTGGAAGCAATCATGCCGAGGGGCATTCACTCACCTGCATATTCCTTTGCAAGAATGGAATATAGACACGAATCATGATATTTCCCTTTGTAAAACCAATGCTCTCGCATCAGACCTTCACGCCGCATGCCAATCTTCTGCATTACCTTCTCGGAAGCCTTGTTATTCGGGCGGCATTTCGCATAAATACGATGTACGCCGAGTGTGTTAAATCCAAAACCAAGCATTGCTCGGGCTGCTTCGGCAGCATATCCTTTTCCCTGGTAAATTGGATTAAGAACATAACCGATCTCTGCGTTCGTATTCTCCATATGGAGGCCAACACCGCCGATCAGGAGGCCCTCCTTTTTCAAGCATATCGCCAGTTCAAAGCCCTCTCGTGGTTGTGTTTGCTGTAAATTCAGTACATATTCCACATAAGCCCGCGTATCTTCTTCCGTATTCGGTCCCCATGCGGTATGCTGCGTAACCTCTGTCATGGATGTGTAGGTATGTATACGTTCCTGGTCTGTCTCCCGAATATCCCGGATGATGAGTCGTTCGGTCTCCAATTGCATAGCTATTCCCTCCTAATAAAACAAAAATAGCCCATTAACCGATTCATGTAAAGAATGGGTTATTGGGCTATCTACATATAGTGATGTTATTGTGATTATTTACATTTAACTGCGGGATAAGTATAAGCGAGCTTGCGGATAATTTCCTTTTGCCATTTCGTATCACCCAGATTGGTAGCCAGGTTCAGAAGATCCAAGTAATCGTCGAGCTGCAGATCAGCCTTTTGCAGAGTTGTATTCATTTGATGTTCGTTCCCCTTTATCTATAAAATCGTTAAGTCATGTACAGTAAACAGAAGATGAGAGACAAGCTCAATAATGATAATCATTATCATAGTTATATGTTCATTATGCAACGAACGATGGCAAAATGCAATGCTAAGGCTCGAATGAATTTAACTTTTTTTCGAAAAAAGGCTCATCCACAATACATAGGGAATGTACACCCCTAGATATGCGGAAGGATAAAGGAACCACCCATTCAGCAGGAAATGGTGAATTTCTGTGGTGAATGTCGTCATATGGGCGTTTGTAGCATATACGTCGCCTGCAATGACAGTGGCCGCACTATAAAAGCAGAGCAGGGCAAGTACATGGAAAATGCGGGTCACCACCCGGGAACGAAGCGCAACAAAAGCCATAATAAGTGGAACAATCAGCAGGAGCAGAAGAAATAGAAGCTTCATCATACAGGTCTCCTTTGGGATACTTTTGTTAACCAGTATGGGCAAGTCATGGAAGTTCCAAAAGTTTTTTCAAACATTTTACAAAAAGAAAGAGGAATTCATCATATGAAGGATTAAATTAAAGGAGATAACCCATTATCAGGTAATTATGAGGAGGAGAAGGGACGTATGAAGAAAGCGATATGGCAGCATTGGATCGGGGCATTCCTGGTCTTTATCCTGATGGCAACGGCATTGCTGGGGCCTGGTTCACAAAGTCCGGTACAGGCGGCTGCACCACTTACGGTATCGCAGGCCATTGCTGCCCAGAGTGGTGGCGGAACGGCAACGGTAGAGGGATATATTGTTGGACATGCTACCGGTTCGCTTACAGCCAAGTTTACATCTCCTTATGCCAATGACTTCAACGTCCTGATTGCAGATTCTGCGACAGAGAAGACCAACGCGAAACTGCTGGATGTTCAGATCCCTGCGTCGTACCGTTCACAATACGGACTGGCTTCCAATCCGAATCTCGTGGGGCAGAAGATTATCGTAACCGGAACACTTGGTGCATACAACAGTTATGCCGGGGTTAAGAATCCTACCTCAATTGCACTCTCCTCTGGAACAACCAATCCTGATCCTGATCCAGGCACGACGCTGCCGGATGGTACAGGGAAGAAAGTATTGTTCGACAACACGCACGCTCAGACAGCAGGGGCTGCGGACTGGATCATTGATGGGGCATTTTCGGACTTTGCCAATGGTCTGCGGAACGCAGGCTTTACCGTGGATCAGCTGGAACGCAGCATCCCGTATACATTCGGTGAGCAAGCGATCACCTTTAATAAATTGAAAGATTATGATGTCTTCGTTATTGGCGAAGCCAACGTACCTTTCAAAGCGACAGAGCAGGCTGCGCTGCTGCAATATGTACAGAATGGCGGCAGTGTCTTCTTCATCTCCGACCACTATAACGCAGACCGGAACAAAAACCGCTGGGATTCCTCCGAAGTGTTCAACGGCTATCGTCGTGGTGCATTCCTGAATCCAGCCAAAGGCATGTCGTCGGCAGAAGCCGAATCTCCAGCCATGCAAAGCGTAACCAGTTCCGACTGGCTGGCATCCAATTTCGGCATTCGATTTCGCTATAATGCACTCGGTGACGTGAATGCAACGGATATCGTTGCACCTTCGCAGTCGTTTGGCATTACAACGGGTGTGAGCGCTGTAGCCATGCACGCAGGTTCCACGCTTGCCATCATTGATCCGAACAAAGCCAAAGGTCTGGTGTACGTGCCTAGCGGGGTATCCAAATGGGGCAACGCGGTCGATCAGGGCGTATACAATGGCGGCGGACGGGCTGAAGGTGCCTACGCAGCAATCGCCAAGGTAGGAGCGGGTAAAGCGGCATTTATCGGTGATTCCTCACCTGTAGAGGATGCCACTCCGAAATATCTCCGCGAAGAGACAGGCGCTTCCAAAACAACGTATGATGGATTTAAAGAAGTGAACGATGGTGTATTTCTTGTGAATACCGTGAAGTGGCTGGCTGTGAAGGAGAGCTACACCAGTCTGGCGCAGGTGTCTGGACTGACATTGGATACGCCGACCAGTCTGCTTGCTACGGAAGCTCCTGCTTCTTCCACTGAGCCAAAAACGGAGCCATGGGCTGTACCGGCTGCCGGATACAAATGGTATGATCCTACAACGTTCAAGCCAGGTTCGTACGGCAAAGCACAATAAGATAAGCATAAAGTGAATATACGGATAACCGGCCTGTCTGCAGCAATTGCGGACAGGCCTTATTTTGCATAAATGCCTGGAACAGAGGGAAACGTATGGGTAATTATGAATGTTAAGCGAGATGCACAGGAAGGGAGGAAGTCATGATGAATCGGCAAGCAGATTGCGACAGTTCATCCATGAGACAGAAACTCAAAGGGGATCTTCATCGTGTGGCAGACCGAATGAATCTGACGCTGTCCCGCTTTGACAATGACAGTGTGTGTCTGCTGGGCCAATTCGCGGAGATTCGGGCTGAGATCAAGCAGATCGAAGTCCTTGCTTCCTCCTTTTATCTGGATTGTTACCTGTCTCCCTTTACCGAGAAATTTGCCGAGCTGACTGCCAGTGTTCAGCATTTGTCTGATCGCAGATATGGTGCCCTCATCGTGATCGAACGGGAAGTGCCGCTTGACCAGATGATTCATTCCGGGGTTGCGGTTGATGCCAAGGTCACGCATGCGCTGCTGGAATCACTGTTTATTCCAGGGGCACCATTGCATGACGGGGCTGTGCTGATCCGTGGCAATCAGATTGTATCCGCGGGCAATGTACTGCCCTTGTCGCAGGCGGTTGCACAAGAGCGGAAGATCGGCACACGGCACAGGGCTGCGCTGGGATTGAGTGAACTAACAGATGCCGTTGTGCTGGTCGTCTCGGAAGAGTCCGGTCAGGCTTCATTCGCCGTGGGTGGGGAGCTGCATCCGATTAACGTGGTTGAAACCTTGCCATAGAATACATGCCGACCGTCGCGTATACACGGATTCCATGATGGAGTAATTGAACCTTTTTCTCTGTGAGGAGAGAAAGGTCTTTTTGTCACATCATAGAGGTGATTTAGCACAAACTTGATATTCATGGGTACAATAGAGGATGGAAGATCAGCAGAATTATGCGAATCGATTGTAAAAATGGTTGGAGGAGACGGTTAACACATGAGTTGGTTTGAAGCAATGGAGCATCATGATTATGAGCAACTGGTACTGTGCCAGGATAAGGCTTCTGGACTAAAAGCTATTATTGCTATTCACGATACAACACTCGGCCCTGCGTTGGGAGGCACACGGATGTGGACCTATGCTTCGGAGGAAGCAGCCATTAAAGATGCATTACGCCTTGCCCGGGGAATGACATATAAACATGCTGTATCCGGACTGAACCTGGGCGGAGGCAAAGCGGTTATTATCGGCGATCCGCGCCGTGACAAAAGTGAAGCAATGTTCCGGGCTTTCGGGCGATATATCCAGGGACTGAACGGGCGTTATGTGACCGCAGAGGATGTGGGAACAACGGAAGAAGACATGAATCTGATCTATCAGGAGACCGACTATGTCACAGGCATATCACCAAGCTACGGATCATCCGGTAATCCATCTCCTGCAACAGCGTGGGGTGTATTTCGAGGAATGAAGGCCGCTGCAAAGGAAGCATTCGGTACGGACTTGCTGGAAGGCAAAACCGTGGCTGTTCAGGGTGTGGGTAACGTGGCGATGCGTCTATGCAAATATCTGTACGAGGAAGGTGCGCATCTAATCGTTACCGATATTCACAAGGATTCTGTGAAGCAGGCTGTAGATCAATTCGGTGCAAAGGCTGTAGACCCTGCCGACATTACTGGAGTAGATTGTGATGTTTATGCCCCGTGTGCCCTGGGTGGTACGATTAATGACGATACGCTGAAACAGCTCAAATCCAAGGTCGTGGCAGGTTGTGCCAACAACCAGCTGCTGGAGCCTCGTCATGGTGACAAGCTGCATGAGATGGGGATCGTATACGCACCCGACTATGTTATTAATGCCGGTGGCGTAATCAATATCGCGGATGAGCTGAACGGCTACAATGCGGATCGTGCTTGGAGTAAGGTCGGGGAGATCTATAATAATCTGGAGAACATCTTCAAAACGTCTCGGACCGAAGGTATCGCAACCTATATTGCCGCAGATCGGCTGGCTGAACGCCGAATTGAACGGATGAAGAATACGCGCAGTACATTTCTTCAGAATGGTCATCACGCGCTGAGTTCCCGGAGATTGCGCGGGTAAACGGTGAGGATTTATTAAGAAAATATCACACAGTTCGAAGGCGGGCATCCATAGTGGATACCTGCCTTCTTTTCTTTGGTTTACGAGTTTATTTCAAGGCATTTATCATGTGGCTCTGCTAATATTAAAAATGAATTACAACCAGAGAGGAATGAAATGCATGCTTGTACTAGCGACAGTTGTTGCTGTAATTACAGGAATCATCTCCATGTTCCATATTCTAGCCGGGTTAAGGGATTTAGGGGAAGGCATGAGGCTATTGGTCAACATCTCAGAACTGCTATTTTTCCTGTCCCTACTGTTCATTTTAGTGAAGTATAAGAAAAATAAATCAAATTGATTTTTTGGGAAATGTTCGATCAACTGAGCTCATACAAGCATCTATGGGATAAACGCAATGTTATTTCAAAATGTAATGCACTTCTGATTCAGCAGCTTCACAAATCGGTCCAGCGCGCTGCTGACATATCGATCTTCCCCCCGGACAAAGGTCGTTGTGGTATGTGTGAATCGTTCAGCCAGATCATGCACGGAAAACGCATCTGGTTTCTTGTGAATCACGCTGCACGGCATAATGGTAAAAGCAATCCCCGATTCAACACAGCTAAGCAGGTTTTCCATTGTGCTGACTTCAATCATGTTGCGAGCGGACAATCCCTCTTCTTGCAAAAATTCCTCCGTAATTTCACGGTATGGACAGCCCTGCGGGAACACAACCCACGATACCTGACACAGGCTTTCGGGTGGTGTGTCCATTTGTTTGGAGATGATATGCACTGTGTCCTGCATTTCATATTCCACTTTCAGTCCCTCTTTCACACAGGCGCCACTAATAAAGGCACCATCAATCTCATATTCCTGTATTTTCTTGCGCAGTACTTTGGGTGAAGTGGCATTAACAAGTGAGATAGAAACCTCGGGATAGGTCACCTGGTATTCATTGAGAATCTCCATGAAACGGCTGGAAGCCGCCGTCTCCACAATTCCGATTTTCAGTGCGCCGGAAGGCTCCCCCGGATCCGTCATATCCTGGTGCAAATCGTTTAACAGGTCACGAATACGTGTCGCATACTGGACAAATCGTTCTCCCTTGGAAGTTAGCACCACCCCTTTGGGAAAACGGTTGAACAGCTGCACCTGATATTCCTGTTCCAGCTTTTTGATGCGTGTGGTGACATTGGATTGTGCGTAATTCAGTTCTTTGGCGGCCTGCGAGATTTTGCCTGACCGTGCTACTGCGAGAATAATATCGATATCCGAGAGTTCCATGGCTCTGACCTCCTGATTGTATGGTTAGCTCTATACAAGAGTTGCAATGAGATAATGAAGTATTGGAGTTTGAGGTATCTCTGTGGGAGATACATCTATATATTTCAATCATTTTACGATATACAGATGCCAGCTTACAATATCGTTATCAACAGCGCATTTTACAGAGCAATGGAATGATGCAAAATGCCGACAAGGAGAAGGAGTTGTGATGAATAACATGTCTACATTATTGAGTCCAGTGACGATCAACGAATGGCATTTGAGAAACAGGGTGGTGATGGCACCTCTTACCAGAGGGTTTGCCAATGATCGGGATGGAACAGTGACCGAGGAGATGGTGGCTTATTATGAGCGACGTGCCCGAGATGGCGTGGGACTGATCATTACAGAAGGTATCATCCCTTCGCTGGCGGGCAAAGGAACCTATGGTATCCCCGGATTATATACATCAGAACAGACTGAATCATGGAAAAAGGTAACGAATGCCGTCCATAAACACGGAGGTACCATTATCGCCCAGCTGTGGCATGTGGGCAGACTGTCTCACTCTGATCTGATCGGTATCCCGCCATTGGCCCCTTCAAGTATTCAGGCCCAAGGAAGAGTCCACAAATTGCATAAGCCATATCAGATGCCTCAAGCGATGAGTGTGCGGGATATCCAGGCTACCATTGAACAATTTCAAACGGCTGCCCGTAATGCAGTATTGGCCGGATTCGATGGGATTGAGCTTCATGCCGCGCATGGTTATCTGATGGATCAATTTATTAATGAGAAGACGAATCACAGAACGGATGAATACGGAGGCGATATCCAGGGGAGATTGCGTTTTCTTCGGGAGATCATCGTTGCAGTGAAAAAAGAAATCAGTGTGGATCGCATATCGGTACGCTTTTCCGAGAAAAAAGATGATGACCCGTCCTATGTCTGGGCAGACAAGGCTGGCATGATTGATGCATACCTGAACCTGTTCCGTGAGACAGGCATAAGCATTCTACACCCTTCCACAGAGAGATACACCAGAACGTGGGAAGGAGAACAAACTTTTCACCAGAGTATTCGGAGCCAATGGGATGGAATCATCATTGGTGTGGGTAATCTGGATGTTCAGACCGCGAAGCTGGCTGTGACGGATCGGATCATTGATTTGGCTGCGTTCGGCAGACCGTTTATCGCCAATCCCGATCTGGTGCAAAAATTGCATACGGGTCAGCGGCTGGTTGAGTATGATGCGAAAGCACATCTGTCTGTTTTAGTGTGAACATGAAGAAGAAAGGCGAGGAGGTTGTCCCGGAAGTTCGTTAGGGGGGTAGACCTGTGGAGAATGGAGCGAATAGCGTGTGCTCAGTTCACAAGATAGTAATAACGCTAAAAAAGGGAAAGCCCCGTCATGTTCATGACTTATGGGACATCCCTCTGCTTTTTGTTTGCCTACGAAAAGGATGGTATACAAAGCTGTCTGTTTTTCGGTACTGATGTTCAGACGCTCTTTGAGTGATCCAGCAGCTCCATTTCGCTTTTCCTGGTTGAGCTTTTTTCGATATACCCGAGAAGAATCATGCACAATGCATAGACCAGACTGAAGGCCAGAATAATGATCCATACACTCTTCATATCCATGTTTTTGATGAAAATGCCAGTCAAATATGGACTAAGTGTATAACCCAGACAACCTACGAATAGCAGTAAGCCGTTAAACCGTCCCTGATGTGTGTCGGGTACACGCGAAGCAATATACAGATTGATATTGGTCTGCACCAGGATCTCTCCAATCGTCCAGAGTACCGTTGAGATAGCTACGATGATGAATAGGGAGGAGTAACCCAACAGGTTCAAGACACCGAATCCGATTCCATAGAAAAGAGCGCCTATGGCAATGGAATTCAGGGCAGTCAATTTGCGTGTAGCGGACAGGATCAAGGTGGTTAGAATGATGACGCTGATGGCATTAATGGTCATGACTGAGCCGTAATAAGCTGCTCCATTCTCCCCATACGATTGATTCATCTGGAGCGGCAGGCTAAATGAGTACTGCATATAGATAAAATAGTTAAGGAATGACACGACGATGAAGAAGGCAACGAGCGGATTTTTCATCAGCAGTTTGAATAACGGTGAAGTCGGTTGGCTCGATAGGGGTTGCTGCTGTTGTTGTACAGAATGTAGACTGCCTGTTGATGCCAATTCCTTACGAGTGCTGACCCTGACCTGGTTGATGATGATGAAGGTGGATATCAGAAACACGGTGCCGATACTCACAAAGACGATGTTGACGTGGTCCTTGATGAAAAAACCGGCGATCAGTGGTCCGATGGCTATACCCAGATTAGCCCCCAGATACATAAGGGAGAAGGCGGATTTTCGCTCTTTTTCCTCCGGGCACAGTTGAATAATTAATGCATTATAAGCAGGGCGGGTAATACTGATGAAGAACATGACTGCAATCAGAAAATAACCAACGGTAATCGTGTCTGACCAAAAGGAGCAGCTTATAATCATGAGGGCAGACAATGATTGCCCGATGATAATAATTGTTTTTTTGCCCATAAGATCGCTTAAATAGCCGCCAAGAAGTACACCGGGCCCGCTAATCAGGGCTGCCATGGATACAAAGATCCCTGCACTGACCACATTCATTCCCATCTGTAAAGTAAGTACCAAGGTAATAAGGGAGAATACAAAATCCCCCATGCTGTTAATCGTCCTGGCTAGACAGAGGTAATAGATATCGCGGCTTAAACCCGCGTATGTTTTGAATAAAGACAATAATTTCAACCCTCCCCAGATAACCGTCACTCCGGACAAAAAAGCGGTAAGGCTCTTCCGTACATCTTATACGGTTTCGGCAACCGTCACTTCAATCTTGAAGCGATCGTACATATCCAGCAGAGTTTGACGCAATCCCTCGAACGAATCCCCCTCCACGATGGCATACCCTGATCGGGTCATGGTATCGTTTACGTCCCCGGCACGTTGCCCCACTTGATAGGATACATTGAATTCAATGATGCCAGGGATATCCTCATAATCCTCTATCCCGGATATGCGTTGAATCACTCCTGCGCGTGAAGGGAAGCAGATCATGCCTGTGAATTTATGGCTCGTCTCCTGTTGGTGAAATTCATATCTTCCGACTTCCAGATCGGTAACTGCTTCGAAGAAATCAACGCCATGCGTGTTCTTGATACAAGGAGGCATAACATGCGATCCCCCGATTCTTGCCCCGATTTCTCCAAAGACCACTTCTCCTTCTGGAGTTAGAAATAGCTCGGCATGTGTTACGGAATGATTGATACCCAGGGCAGCAATGACCTGTTCATTGAGTGCTTTGATGTGATGGATAAAATCGGCTTCCGTGCTTTCAGGGAACGTAATGCTGGCCGGAGGCTTCTGATTGGTCGCAATATCCAGGCAGTTATACAGGTATTGGGAAACGGATGAAAATACAACCTTGCCCTTGGACACTATGGAATCACAGTGAAATTCCGTACCATGGATAAATTCCTCCAGCAAGTCCCTTTGCTGTGCTTGTCTTGTATGGCGGAGATAATGTACCAGCTCATCCATGCTGGACAATTTGAACGTATTGATACTTCCATACCCGCTGAGGGGCTTCACGATAATGGGGAATCCGTGTACAGCAGTAAAACGAATGTAATCTTGTTCATGTAGAGCAATTGCAATTTCGGATGTCCGAATACCGCGTTGATGCAGCATTTGTTTCATGATCCATTTGTTGCGGACAGCTTCAGCCTGATTGCGCTGCATACCGGGGATGCCGAATTCGGAGCGGAGCTGCCCGCCAATCTCAATGGCATTTTCGCCCGGAGTTAACAAAGCTGAGATGAAATGGGATTCACGGATTTGAATCAGATGCTCCCGGATGGCATCCACGGATTCCAGATGATCGACATATCTAATTTCATCAAAGAAGTCCTTGAGCACCTCATCATGATGCAAATTATGCCGTTCAATAATCAGAATTTTCTTGTAATCAGCCAATTTCTGCAAAGGTTTAACGAAGTTTAATCCAGTAGGCAGCCTGAAATCAGATATGTATACAATCGTTTTCATATATCCTCCTCAATGAAATACTAAAAATAGAAAAAATTCATTTCCTAACATTATAGCTCAATATTTTCCATTTTCAATATACTTTTTGGCGAGAAATATGAACGGAAATACATATTTGTGTTACGTTAAAGTGTTAATTGACAATAGGGATTTTTTGGTATACGATCTTTAGCGGATTAGAAATAAAAAGGAGGAAATAGAAATAAATGGAGATTACCAAAGAGAAATATGCCGTACTGGGAACATTGGGAGACGATGAAGGATTCCTGACTTGCAGCATGCATATCGCGAAGAAGCTGGGCAACTCTGAACGAATCAAGCCATACCCCGAATTTGAAGCAGCTGCGGAAGATTTGAAATCAGGGGTAATTTCCTGCCTGCTGGTCCCCGGGGCGTATCCCAAGCTCAACAGCTTCATCATGGATTCTGAATTAGTGGTGTCCGAGAGCTTTGTAGAGAAGATTCCTGCGCTGGTTCTATCCGGCTTCGATGCTGTATGTCCCGAGCAGATCGACATCATTTATCATCATCCAGCGACTACATACTTGTTATCTGAACTTGATACAATCTATAGAGAGAGCAGAACCGTATCGTCCAACCCTGAAGCCTGCAGAAAGGTCATGCACAACAAGGAAAAGTCGATTGCGCTCACGAATCAGCTCTGCGCTGAACATTACGGGCTCGTGACCTATAAGGTATTGCGCGAGGGGATCAACATGCCTTGGGTATGTTTTACCAAAAATACACAGAGGGTGAATGCAGTCATATGAAAAGAATAGCTATTATACTGGACAAAAATCTGGAACCTGGCGCCGCAGCGAATGTGGCTGCCCTGTTGATGGGACAAGCAGCCCTGAATGAGCCGGGCTTATACTCTGATCAACCTGTACTGGATCGCAGCGGCGTTCAGCATGCAGGTATCCAGTACAGTACGGTCATTCTGAAGGCAGGAGAGAATCAACTGATTAACCTGGTCAAATCCTGCTCGGATGACAGCAGGGGAGTGAGCCATGTTGTTTTTTCACAGACAGGCCAATCGCTCAACAATGCCTTTGAACAATATGCGAGTGAGATTGCTTCGATGGAATTGGAAGCCACCAAAGTGGTAGGGGTCATTGTGTGGGGAGAAGATGAAGCGGTTCGGGCAATAACCAAGAAGTTCAGTGTCATGAAGTAGGTGCGAAAATAACAAAAAGGGCAGAAGCTGATCCTAGAGATCATTCTGCCCTTTTTTACATATGAAAGGATGGTTATGGGTTGCTGACGACGGCAGCTTTCTTTTCTGTTAAGTAATATACGAGTGCCAGCAGGGGCATCACCAGACCAATCAGTGTGGTGAGACTCCAACCCCCATGCGCATAAGACCAGCTGCCGAGAGATGATCCAATCGCGCCCCCGATAAAGAAGATCGACATGAAAATCCCGTTTACCCGTCCTCTTGCTTCACTTAAGGAATAAATGATGCGCTGTCCCAGTACCAGATTGCCCGATACCGCCATATCCAGCGTGATGGCGACGATCACAAGCAGAATAAGAGTGGCGGTAGAGTGACCCTGGAACAGATATGCGAGCCCAAAGGATGCAGCGGCAATCACCATAGCGAGTCCGGTCAATATGCGGGTTAGGCCTTTATCCGCCCATCTTCCGGCAATCGGTGCTGCAACGGCGCCTCCGACACCAGCCAGTGCAAACCAGGCAATTCCTTGCTGGGACATGCCATACTCATTGGCGAGCTGCATGGGAACGGTGGTCCAGAAGAGGCTAAAGGCACCAAACAGACTGGCCTGATAGAGGGCTCGGCGGCGGAGCATGGGAAATGTTTTCAACAGGGAACCTAATGACAGGATTAATTGTCCGTACTTCATCGCAGGTTGTGGCCGACGCTCAGGAAGTGCGCGGGACAGAAGCAGTGCGAGCAACGCAATCACAACCGCAGAGAAAATGAAAACAGCCTGCCAACTGAATGCGTCTGTTATAAAACTTGCGACAGGCCGAGCCAGCATGATGCCCAGCAGCAGACCACTCATCACATTGCCGACCACCCGTCCGCGCTGCTCCTCAGAAGTGAGGTAGGTGGCATAGGGGACCAGAATTTGCGCAACGACGGAACCGATCCCGATGACGAGGGACGCACCCAGAAATAATACGGCATGAGAAGAGAAGGCGGCGGCAATCAATGCAACGACCAGAATGATGAGGAAAAAAGTGACCAGCCGTTTATTCTCCAGAATGTCACTGAGCGGTACGATGAACAGCAAGCCAATAACATAACCGATCTGTGTTAACGTCACAATCAGTCCGGCAGCAGCAGAGGAAAGCCCTGTTGTAATGCTGATCGGCCCTATAACCGTCTGAGCATAATACAGGTTTGCCGCAAGTAGCCCGCATGCCGCGGCCAAAAGTAAAATCAACCAGCTTGGAACCGGGTTTGTCTTCACATCGTTTTGCAAATGCATGATTATCATCCTCCAATATTTTATGTTATTGATCCTTAGTGCCGTAATGGCCACTCATCACCATGACCAGTCGTCGTCCAAACCTTCGTGACACTTTTGTGGATTCACTAATTACTAAACGGTTCGTTTAGTAATTACAAACATATAATAAACTAAACGTTTAGTATTGTAAATAGGCATAGGCATTTTTTTTGAGTATCAAAGAGAGGTAAGATTGAAATTGGTTAATGTATCGGTCTTTTAGTATAATGAACGTACAGTTTTTATGAATTACAGATGCAGTTGTTACACCAAGGAGGGCTTATGATGACAGCCAAAAGAGGGCGTCCCCGCAATGTGGAAACCCAGAATGCGATTCTTGCAGCTTCCTATGAATTATTACTGGAACACGGCTTTGGAGCGATTACGATCGAAAAAATTGCTGAACGTGCTAAGGTGAGCAAAGCAACGATATATAAATGGTGGCCTAATAAAGGTGCTGTCATTATGGATGGGTACATGTCTGCGGCAACGGCAAGATTGCCTGTACCGGATACAGGATCAGTATTTGAGGATGTGCGCATTCATGCGAGCAATCTGGTTGATTTTTTGATTAGCCGGGAAGGAAAAGTGATCACACAGATTGTCGGAGAGGGACAGTCTGATCCAGGGCTTGCAGAAGAATACCGAACCAGATACATTCAGCCTCGTCGGCGCGAAGCGTGGGGAATTTTTGAAAAAGGTGTAGAACGGGGAGAGTTGAAGAAGGATTGTGACATCGGACTGTGCATAGACCTCGTCTATGGAGCGATGTTCTATCGCATGTTGGTAACTGGCGAACCGTTAGATACTGAATTCGTGCGGCGTTCGTTGATTTCCTTGTTTGAAGGTATTAAATCTTGATCATAGAGAAGGAATCTTGGGGGAGGGAGAGGGCGATTCGCAAGAATCACCCTGGGTGCAAAAGGCTTGTGGATGAATGGGGAATGTGTGGAGAATTGAGAACTACACCTGGAAGATCGGTGAGATGGCTGGGGGCCATGAATCAGGAGAATGCGATGTGGAAGTGGGAAGAGACTGGTTCAAGAGCGGGGGCTCGTTCCATATGAAACTGGGGAGTTCACGTCGTAACACAGGCGCTACATCTTGGGCAAAGCGTTCTACCTGCTCCAACTGCTCCGCATGGCTGAGTCCATCGACGCTGATGCTTAGCACCTGATGTCCATATGCGGCATGGTAATTCATGATCTTCTCAATGACCTGCTCCGGACTACCAATCAGTACAGGCCCATTGGCAATGTTATCTTCCAGGTCCCTAAAAGGTGACTGGTTGTGCTGCGCAGCGGCCGTAGCATGGAACGCCTCATAATAAGGCGAATAACGACGGATCGCCTCTTCACGTGTATTCGCGAGGTACAGGCTGCCTGCCCCGGAGCCGACCACCGCTCGGTTCGCATCATGACCATAATAATCGAGGCGCTCCCGGTAATGGTCAATTAACGCTTTGTATTTTGCCTGAGGGTGGAAGGAATTCGAGCTGAATATCGGTTCGCCATACTTAGCTGCAAGCTCGGTAGAGCGGGTGCTCGATGCGCTGCCATGCCAGATCGGAATGGATTGCTGGAGCGGTCTCGGCTGAGTGGTAACCTCTTGAAGGGGAGGGCGATACGTTCCCTGCCAGGTTACATTCTCTTCAGTCCACAGCCGTTTCAGCAGTTCGTAGCGTTCACCGAGTGAATCCCATTGTTCCTCTTCGTTAATGCCAAACAGGGGATAGTGCCGAGGATCATTGCCTTTCCCGATGATCATCTCCAGCCGTCCGCCCGATAATTGATCCAGCGTGGCATAATCCTCGGCAACCCGTACCGGATCAAGTATACTGAGAACAGTAACGGTTGTTAGCAACCGGATACGTGAAGTCGCAGCAGCGACGGCGGTCAGCACAACGGGTGGAGAGGAAGACAGAAAAGGGGCACCATGCCGCTCACCAATCCCGTATGCATCGAATCCCAGCCGTTCGGCCAGCTTGGCTTGTTCCAGAATATTGTGGAACTTCTGTTGTGTTGTTAAAGCTTCTCCGGTTACCGCATTAGGCAGATTCATCATGAGACTAAACAAGGCAAATTTCATACAACCTACTCCTCGGACTGGAATGGAAAAGCATCTGTGTTGCTTAATCCCATGGAAATAGTAGGATATTTAAGTTGGAATTAACTTTACCATGTTGCCAGGCATTCTTCTAATGGATTTTTTCTATAAGGCGAAATTAAGGGAGTAAACCCCGTACATAATGGGCAGGAAGTTGCCACGATTTTTATTGACCGCTGTAAAATTTAGGATTAAACTTGTGTATATCATATAAATTCAAATTTATGGATTTTCATTGTGGAGGTGGGAGACATGGAACCTACAACTACGATACGCTCATTTATTGAGGACTACATCAGGAAACAAGGGTATACCCTTCAATATTTTGCTGATCTATCGGGCGTTAACGCTGGAACGTTAAGTGCGATCATCAAAGGGACAAGGCCAATCGCCATGGCTCAGCTTGATCTCATTACCCAGGGCATGAATCTTGAGGAAGGCTATTTCTACGAGACGTACGGTGCGGAGTGCTTCGTGGAATCGGCTCCCCACTGGCGAAGGCTTGAGCCTTTCCTGCAGCGCTGTGCAGAATTGGACAAGCTGGACTGCATCCAGCGGGTCATTCAGCAGGTAACGGACGATCGCTCCTATATCTCGGAACTGTTCGAAATGGCCGAAGGTATGCTGGAGCGCGGTCAGCAAAAAGCAGCCCGCATGTTATATGAATGCGTAGCCGAGTGCGAGAAATACCAGCATTCCGAGCGCCTGGCCCTCTGCCAATATCGCATCTTCACCCTCTCGCTCGGTCAGAATCAACATGACAATCTCCGGGCCGCCGTACACTTCGAACCGTTTATTAATCGGCTGGATGAGGAGAGGCAGCTGGATGCGATTAAGGATTTGGCGAATACGTATGCTTCACTTCGATATTGGGAAAAGGTATTTAATTTGGCTGAAGAATTAGATCAGAAAACGAAAATCTTGCAGTCATATACAAAGAAAAAAATAGAAAAAAGTGATAGACTTACCGCCTATCCTTTGTTTGTATATAGAGCTTATTCAAATTTACTAAAATCATCGGCATGTGAGAAGCAGGGGCGGTATGAAGAGGCTTTAGTCTATACAGAGCTCTATGCCAAACTTCCTAAAGTCTCTGGACTGGATGAAGAAGATCAATTATTTATTGATAAATTTGCTGGATGGGCGGAAGCCAATACTTATTTATATAAATTAATGATGGGTGACCACACTGTTTTACCTGCTTATATAGAATTTATTGAAAAGAATGAAGAGGAAATTTTACCTGCAATCATTAATATTTTGGAGGCAGCTAATAAATTTGATAGAAATATTGATGATATTTTGTATAAGTTCAGCGATAGAATTAATTCGGAAATTAACTGTTTAAAAGGATACACTGAACAGATGAAAAATGAAGTTTATGCTGCATTCTTGTTAGAACGTTCTCTCTATCACTTAAATCGTTATGAATATCAAGAGGGTTTGAAGCAACTTATACACTGTCTGAGAGAGTCTGTACGATTTAACAATCAAACAGATATCATTCACTGTA
Organism: Paenibacillus sp. NPDC056933; assembly: GCF_042674385.1. NCBI lineage: Bacteria > Bacillati > Bacillota > Bacilli > Caryophanales > Paenibacillaceae > Paenibacillus > Paenibacillus sp. NPDC056933. Next base: position 72,686 of record NZ_JBHUQN010000004.1, read on the forward strand.
TTTCCTTGTATGAGAAGTACAAAAACATGGGCACCACTGAAATCGAGCATCAGTACAAAATTATAATGATGGAGGTTCAGAAAGCTTATGAGAAAAAAGAAAATATACTATATAATCTTGCTTAGTATTATGATTATTAATGTAATTCAATTAGCTAATTTTAATAGTAATGAAATCATACAAATAATGGGTACTTCGCATGGTGTTGGGAAAATATAACGGTGGAGATATTTTAAAGAGTCAATGAGGTTTACTTTCAAGTATTGAGAGTAAGCTTTTTTGTATTTTCATAGATTGACCAATGTAAATACAGGATTAAAATAACATTTATTATATCCAATTGAAATATAAGTGGTTTGTGTGGCGGAGGTGTGATAATGGAATTGGTACCTACAATAAGAGCACATATTGAGAAATATATGAGAGAACAAAATCTCAAGTTGCAGCATTTTTCCGATATTACAGGAATTAATGTTGGGACATTAAGTGCTATTCTTAAGGGTAGCAGACCAATGTCTATGAACCAACTGAATCAGATCACTTCTGTAATGGGATTAGAGAAAGGTTATTTTTATGAAAGTTACGGGGTGGAATCCTTCATTGAATCTGCGCCCCACTGGAGACGTTTGGAACCCTACCTATACGGGTGTGCTGAACTTGGTAAGCTGGATTGTATACAACAAGTTATTACTCATGTGACGGACGATCGATCTTATATAGAAGAGTTATTTGATGTGGCTGAAAGTTTTTTTGCTAGAGGATTAAAAGAAGCAGCTCTTATTTTGTATGAATGTGTTGCAGACAGTGAGAAATATCAGCACTCAGAACGGTTGGCGTTATGCCAGTACCGTATTTTTTTGCTTCATAAAACAATGAGCAAATTCGATAATTTAGCAGCTGCGGTCCAATTGGAACCCTATGTTGCGAAATTGGATGAAGAAATACAACTGGATGCTGTTAAAGATTTGGCGAATGTTTATAATACAATACATCATTGGGATAAGGTTTATGAATTGGCCGAAGAACTGGAACGTAAAGTTGACTTTCAACTTGAACTTCAATCTCGAAGACGCAAAAATAAAGAAAGAATTGCCTTTTACCCAATATTTACATACAAAGCATATGCGAATCTATTGAAGGCAAGTGTTTGTGAGGCACGTAAGCAATATGAAAAAGCTCTGGAATATACAGATGTTTACGTGAATGTTATTGAAATCTCTAATCCAACAGAAGAAGAGCAAGAATTAATAGAACGTTTCAAAGGATGGGCACAGGGGAATCGGTATTTGTACCATTTGATGAATGGGAACCATGAGGTTATTGAACCTTATCTGAATTACCTTGACGCTAATCCTCATGAGATTTTAACAGCATTCGTGAATATTGTTCAGGCAGCTAACCAACACTCACTGGATATTGATTCTGCATTGTATAGATTCGATCCTTATATTAAACAATTCAACACGAATATGCATTTAAAAGGAACGTATAATATGCAAATGTTGAATCATAGATATATACGTTTTTATTATGAGTTAGCGAAGTATAGGCTCAACCAACAAAGATACGCAACGGGGATTGACACGTTACTCACGAGCCTGGAACTCTCATCATCAAGTAACGATGACCTAATGTCTATTAAATCTATTGATTTATATGGGAAATTCAGAATGTATGTAACGAACCAGCAGGACGAGCAGTACACTAGGTTAATAGAGGGCCTGAGCTCACAAAACTTTGGAATTAGAATTAAAAGTGTATAAGTACAGGGAGCTAATCTTGCTCAACATAAACACCTTTTCTAAAAGACAATACAAAAATTTTGCAAAGCATTCCATTATGAATTTTTAGATAAAAGTACCCTAAAATAGGTTGAAAAAGGGGTGCATGCTGTGAGAGAAATCAAGTAGATCAAAGATCAAATCGAGCAGAATAGGCAACATTTTCGTCGGTTGGTGGAGAAGCATGGCATGCATGATAATAAGGTTCTCAAGCAGTCTATGGTGCTGGATGAACTAATTAATAAATATATTCGACTAATAGAGAAATACTAATTATTATAGCTAGTATTCTCTTCTAAAATCCATCTACAGGTGGACCTCTTTATCCACCCGTTTGTGGACGCTAGAGCGATGTTCTCCTTGCTATGCTTAAAGCATTAAATCAAGCAAATTACAGGGGGAACAAACGTATGACGACGAGCATGTGGGTTCAGATGATTATCATGTTTGCGGTTTTAGTATTCACTTCAATTGGACGAAAGCCAGTACGTTATTATCGATTATTGCTGCCTTTCGTTATTATGGGTTATTATGCAGCCAGATTTCTTAAAGACATGACTTTTACGGGCAACAACGTGCTGTTTTTGTTGGTGGCCGTGAGTGTAGGGGCATTGTTCGGAATGATTGTGCTGGGAATAACGCGTATGGAATTCGATGCTACGGCAGGCAAGTGGTATACCCGAGTGGGGATAGGCAGTGTGGTCGTCTGGGCGGCGGCATTCCTGCTACGCATTGTGCCGGTGGAATGGATTACGCATCATCCGCAGCAAGCATACCAGTACGCAAATGAGCATCAATTGGATCTTCATAATATTGGTCCTGCATTTATATTAATGACTGCTGCGATGGTTTTGGTGCGTGTGGCAGGGATTCTAATCCGCTCGAGAGCGAGTAACATACAGCATACGATTGAAACATAATTTATAATGTGTTTCTGTCTTTAGTTTTTAGTAAAGGGACTCCATTTTCTCATGAGTACGATATGTAGTTTAGTGTGAATTAAATATATCTATATGCTGTAGTTGTGACGATTTTCACGGATTAATTCAAAATGCTGTATTATGAAAGTATTCCTCTGTAAACAAACATTTTATTTTGCAAAGGAATAAAATATGAATTTTTTGGCAATGTATCCTAAAATGTTTTAAAAAGAGGGGGTGTATGCTATGAGAGAACCGAAGCAGATTAGAGACCAAATCGAACGGAACAGGCATGAGTTGAGTCGTTTGGCGGAGAATCATGGCATGCAAGACAAACAAGTCCTTCGACAGTCCATGGTACTGGACGAGCTTATTAATGAATATAATCGTTTTAAATATAAAAACCGTTTCAGGAACAGACAGCCGATTGCATAATGCAGTCGGTTTTTCTGGATCAACAGATTGGTTCGATAGATCAAGTCAGCGGATTCATCCTATAGAAGTGGCATGTCGACTGTAGAGATACAGTCGGCTTTTTTGCGTTTTCCCAAAACCTGCGTTTCAATCTTGAGATCCCGTACCAATCCCATGGTTGGCAGGATAGCCAAGGATGATTAAAACTGGATATGATGAACCCCAGTTATATCCAGATTGATCTGCGAAGGGGACTCATACAATGATCGGGAGAGGGAGGGATTAACGGGAATGATGGACAAGGTACAGGCTTATTTCGGAAGACACATGAACCTACGCACCAAGCTGCTCCTATTGTTCTTGGCGTTGACCTTGCTACCGCTAAGTTTGCAGGGAGTGGTGAACTACTTGCATTTCTCGCAGACGATTGATCGCAAGACGGAGCAGTTCACCATTGATATGGTCCGCCAGATGAATACCAATCTGAATCGGCTGTTGAAAGACTTCGAGCGTTTGTCGCTTTTGCCGCTCTACGATCAGATGGTGCTTGGCATTTTGGGCAAATACAATGCTCCGATGGGTTCGGGTACATGGGCGAGATCCGATGATTATCTGAAAATGAAGCTCTACACGTCCGGTCAAGCGTATGACCGACAGGAGATTCGTGGCATCCATCTGATCAGCAACAGCGGCATTCTATTCTCCAATCTGGATTCGTTAGTGGTCAAGCCGGTATGGGACAGCAGACCGGATCATTGGTTTGCAGAGCTTAACGGCTCGGAAGGAGAATGGCGTCTGATTCCTCCGCACGAACCCAGCTATTACACGGGCAGTCATGAAGAGCCGTATATATCGGTTGCCCGTGAGATTCGTGATCCGGGTACACTCCAGCGACTGGGCTACATTCTAATTGACATCCGGCTTGAAGCCTTTGGTCAACTCTTGTCCAATCTGAATTTTGAGCATGATGCAAGCCTGATGATTGTGGATAGCAAGCAGCGTCTCCTGTTCGAGCGAACTTCATCGCGAGGGTTGTCCGCGTACGATCTATTGTTAACGAATGGACAGCTTCAAGGCTATGCAGAAAACCAAAAAGTTGTACTGGATGGGCATCCCTATCTCTACGTACAACACCTCTCCAGTTATTCTGGACTTTCGGTGATCAGTCTCACGCCTATTGCCGTTATTCAAAAAGAGTCGGGCGAGATGCTTACGTTTACGTTTGGATTCGCTGTGCTATGTATGGCAGCCGTAGCAGTTCTCGCGGTTCTCTTATCCTATCGTATAACGAAGCCGCTAATTCGACTGAAGCACAATATGATCCGGGTGGAGCAGGGAGATTTTAGTCAGCGCGTATCGCACTTCAGCAATGATGAGTTCGGACAGATTAGCCGGGGCTTTAACCGAATGATGGAAGAGATCCATCGCCTGTTCAATGAGGTGTTTTTACTGGGTATTCGGGAGCGGGAGGCGGAACTGTCTGCATTACAGAGCCAAATCAACCCTCATTTTATATACAACACATTGGAGTCCATCAACATGATGGCCGTTCGCCAGAAGCATGCAGAGGTGTCTGACATGGTGACGGCCCTTGGCAAGCTGCTGCGCTACACGATTGATAAGGTGGACCGGATGGTTCCCCTTGGGGAAGAGCTGGCTTTTGTACAATCCTATGTGCGGATTCAGCAGGTACGTTATAACGGCAAGCTAGAGGTCATCTATGACATTGAAGAGGAAGTAACAGAATGCTCGATTCCCAAGCTGATGCTGCAACCGCTGGTGGAGAATGCGGTCTACCATGGCATGGATGGACAGGAGGATGGGGGAACGATCTGGATATCTGCCTTGAAATTTGATCATGAACTGCTGATTAGTGTGCGAGACAACGGCAAGGGGATGGCTCAGGCAGAGATGGACGAATTAAACGAAGTCATATCCAGACAGCCTGCCAATGAGGCATTACGCTGCCATGCCGGGGACAGTCTGGGGCTTAACAATATCGCTCAAAGGCTTAGCCTCATATATGGAGAAAGTGCCAGCCTAAGCGTCGATGGCAGTCCCGGACAGGGGCTGGCGGTCACGATATCCATTCAACTTCAACCGAAAGGGGAATGAAGCGCATGTATAAAGTATTACTGGTGGAGGATGAGACAGTCATCCGTCAGGGGCTGAGAGAACTGATTATACAGGCGGCTCCTCAGTTTCAGGTAACAGGGGAAGCTTCGAGCGGAGCCGAGGCACTGGATTTTCTGAGATGTGAAGTACCGGATGTGTTAATCACGGATATTCGCATGCGTGGAATGGACGGGTTGACTTTGGTATCCAAAGCGAGAGATATGTACCCTGAACTGTTGATGATCATCATTAGTGGCTACGGGGAGTTTGAATATGCACGGCGTGCGATGGAATACGGGGTGTTGAACTATCTGCTGAAGCCGATTGAACGTCATGAACTGGCATTATGCATCCAAAAAATTCAATTGCTGCTGGATCGAAGATACGGTATTTCAACCCTTTCGAACACGGAGTCATCCGGGAAAGCAGAGCATGCTGGAGGAGATACGCGGAAGATTATCCGAGATGTTAAGGAGCACATCAAGCAGCATCCGGATGGGGATCTGCGACTTCAGACCATAGCAGCTCTGGTTAATCTGAATCCAACCTATCTAAGCCAGCTGTTCAAGAACGAAACAGGAATCAATTACTCCGAATATATCGCTGAGGCTCGTATGGAACGGGCCAAGTGGCTGCTGATTAACACGGGTCTCAAAATCTATGATGTTGCAAGGTTATCCGGGCATCAGAGTCCCAAGCACTTCATGCTGGTATTCAAGCAGCAGGTGGGATGGACAGCAGGAGAATATCGAGATCGTTTCAGCATTTCTTGAAAAACCATACCATTTCTGTAATTGACGTGATTTATGGACGGCTGATGCCTTCGTTATACTTTGGTTGCACATGTATACCACTAAGTCCTTAAGGGGGGATTTTCATGAAAAAAGCAGTTCTGATGTTTATGCTCGTACTCATGATTTTGGCTTTAATCGGGTGCACAAGCTCCAATACCAGCAGTGATCCTGAGCATGCAGCCGCGGAGAACGGTGAGGTGGAGCTGAAATTCATGATATGGGGCAATCAGGCACATATGGATGTATACAACAAGCTGATCGACGGCTTCACACAGGAAAATCCAGGCATCAAGGTGACGATGGAATCCGTGCCGTTTGCGGAATACCAGCAAAAAATTTCTGTGCTTGCCGCTGGCGGCTCTCTCCCGGATATCGCCTGGGTATCGGAGCGGATGATACCACAATTCAAATCCAATCACATCCTGGCCGATGTATCCGAGTTCAAGGATGATGCACAGTTCAAGCTGGATGATTATATACCAAGTACATTGGATTTGTTCCGTGATGGGGATCAGCTGCTGGGGCTGCCTTTTTCCACCCCTCCGGTGGTCATGTTCTACAATAAAACGCTGTTCGACAAAGCCGGCCTGACTGATCCCAATACGCTCGCCGCTCAAGGGAAATGGACATGGGAACAGTTCGAGGAGTCCGCCAAGGTGATTACCAGCAAGGAGGCTGCCAACCGAATCTATGGCGCCAACTTCTTTCGAGACTGGAAGACCTGGGCTGTGCTCTCCTCGTATTCCTGGTCCAATGGCAGCGGCCCATTCGATGAAGGCATGACGAAGTTTACCTGGAATGATGCCTATGGCGTACAGACCTTTGAACTGCTGGAGCGCATGATGTTCACCGATGAATCACACCCGAAAGCGGGCGAGCAGGTCAGCTTCGATGCAGGCAATGTGGGCATGTTCTTCGATAACTACAGCTATGTCTCCAAAGCAAGGGAGATTACGGATTTTGAATGGAGCATTGCTCCCATGCCTTCCGGTTCACAGGGCAGCGTACCAATGCTTGGTCAGGCTGGATATGCCATGTTCAACGACAGCAAACATCCGGAGGAAACCAAGAAGCTGTTGAAGTATTTTGCCAGTGAGCAGGGCATTCAGGCGACGGCCACCTACTTCGTGCCTCCGCGTACTTCTGTGCTGAACTCTGATGCGTTCATTAATCAGCCGAATAATCCGAGCAAGGAGCATATAGTACAGGCGGTGATTAATGAAATGCCGAAAGCGCGCTTGATTCCCGGCCATATCCGTTGGCAGGATATCGATAATGCGGTGTTGCAGGGGTTTGACCGCCTGTTCGCCCGTTCAGCGACACCCGAGGATAATCTGAAGCAAATGCAGGAAGAGATCCAAAGCGTGCTGCAGCAATAAATAATTATATAGAAACAGGAGGTGAGCATGATGGGCAAATTCAAGGAATTGCTTGATCAGAAATCTCTGTCACTTGTGGTCAGCCTACCCGAGAACGACCTATCTATGGCCAGGGCAGCAATCGAAGAGGGCGCTGATGCACTGAAGGTGCATTATAATGTCGGTCATCGCGCCAGCGGGAATCATTTTGGTCCACTGGACAACTATGCCGAAGTTTTTCAGGCGATCCGTAGCGAGTTTGGCGGCCCGCTTGGGGTCGTGCCGTCCGGCAGTATTGATGGAGCAAGGCGGGAGGAGGTGGAGCGCCTTGCGGGGTTGGGTTTTGACTTCTATTCGATCTATGCACATCACCTTCCGTCCTTCATGCTGGATGACCTGGGGCTGGACCCAACGTTTGCGATCAATGACGAATATGATGCTTCCCTTGTAACATACGCGGCACACTATGGCTTCACCGCCCTGGAGGCATCCATTGTGCCCGGAAAAGAATACGGTACACCGCTAAGCTTTGCGGATGTGCTCAAGTATCGCCGTCTGGTCTTGCAGGCGCAGATTCCGGTATTGGTTCCTTCCCAGCGAAAGCTGGTGCCGGAGGATGTGCAGGTGCTGCACCATACCGGGGTCAAGGCAATTATGCTTGGAGCGGTCGTAACAGGCAATACGGAAGAACAGCTTCGTAGGGCGGTTAATGGCTTCCGTAATGCGATGGACAGTCTGAACCAATCGGACCATATACGTTGAACTAAACATGTACAAGAGAATGTAGAGGCCAGAAATAGAAATCAGAAATAGAAATAATCTGAAGTAACAAAGGTTCACCTAAAAGCTTTCTGTAAGAAAGCTGCATCGGAAGCATATGCTGCCCCCGGATTTTCTTTTTTTATAAAATTGAATCCAAAAAATCTGGGGATACCAGCTCGGAAGGTTATTCTGTCATCAGAGTGGCGTGGAAATATTCGCTTCTTGGGAGAAATTTGATAAAGGGGGAGGGCCTGATTGTGACCCATTCACGCAAGCGTACAGGAAGAGGGCCGCTCGCCAGAGAGGCCCAGATCGCGGGATGGCTGTTCGTATCACCGATGGTGCTCGGATTTACCCTGCTGCTGCTGTTTCCCATGGGTTTGGCGTTATACATGAGCCTGACTGATTGGCCGCTGCTGGGGGATCATCATTTTATTGGACTGGAGAATTACCGGAATGTAATGACAGACGCCATGTTCTGGAAAGTGCTCGCCAATACGATCTATTTCACTGCGGGGCTCGTACCGCTTAATATTGTACTCGCTCTGCTGCTCGCGCTGCTATTATCCCGAAGCCTGCGTGGCATCGGAATTTTCCGAACAGCCATCTTCGTTCCGGTCATGACCTCGCTGATTGTATGGTCCATCGTATGGAAGCTGATGTATGCCACAGAGTCGGGGCTGATCAATCAGCTTCTGTTGATGCTAGGCATCAAAGGTCCGGCCTGGCTCTACAATCAGGATCTGGCGATGCCTGCGGTTATTGTGACGAGTGTACTGAAAAATGTAGGTCTGAACATGGTGCTGTTCATTGCAGCGATTCAGCAGGTACCGCGTTCACTGTACGAAGCGGCAACACTGGACGGCGCGGACAGAAGGGGAACTTTCTTTCATGTTACGCTGCCCATGATTACACCAACGGTCTTTCTAACCATGGTGATGACCGTGATTGGCTCGCTCAAGGTGTTTGGGCAGATCTACGTCATGACACAGGGAGGGCCGAGTAACAGCACGAAAGTATTGGTCTATTATATCTGGGAAAAAGCATTCAAATTATTTCAGTTCGGCTACGCCTCTTCGCTTGCGTATGTGCTGTTCTTTATCGTGCTAATTCTGACGCTGCTGCAATGGCAGCTCCGAAAGAGGTGGGTATTCAATGAAGGCGATGCCTAATCCTTCGATTCGCAAGGCAGGGAGTGCCCTTGGGACGTATTTGCTGCTGACACTGATCTCGCTGATCATGATTGTTCCATTTATCTGGATGTTATCGACGTCATTCAAGGAGCCTCAGAGCATATTCACCTATCCACCGCAGTGGATACCGGAATCGTTCCGATTTCAGAACTACATCGATGTTTTTCGATTGATCCCGTTTCATCGTTTTTATTTTAACAGTGTATATATTGCTGCTGTGGTTGTGCTGGGTACGGTATTCTTTGCATCTCTCGCCGGGTACGCATTTGCCAAAATTCCGTTTAGGGGACGCAATGTGGTATTTCTCATCCTGCTGAGTGCGATGATGATTCCTCATGAAGTAACGGCGATTCCGATGTTTCTGTTCATGCGGCAATTGGGATGGATTGATACTCATCTCCCGCTGATTTTACTGCCGATCTTTGGGGCGGGCGGCGTGTTTGGCATCTTTGTAATGAGGCAGTTCTTCATTACGGTACCCACTGAGCTGGAAGAAGCGGCGATGATTGACGGCTGCAACCGATTCCGGATCTATGCGCGAATTATGCTCCCGATTGCCAAGCCCGGTATGGCTACGCTGACGATCTTTACTTTTGTGACGATCTGGAATGAGTTTTTCGATCCGTTGATTTTCATTAATTCGCGAGAACTGATGACGCTGCCGCTGGGGTTATCCCTGTTCACGGATGAAGTGGGCACAGCCTGGCAATATCTGATGAGTGCCACCGTCATGGCGACCCTGCCGCTGCTGATTGTCTTTTTCCTGGCACAACGGCGCTTCATTGAGGGAGTTGCCATGACAGGACTGAAAGAGTAGTCCGTGCAATAGAAGTGAAGGAGTGATAACTTGAGTGAACGGATAAGGTTGAGGTTGAAAAAGGAAGAAGCGGATGTGGTTATTGTGGGAGGGGGTCCGGCGGGCATAGCGGCAGCCATCGCTGCTGGACGACAAGGTGTTCGAGTAGTACTGGTGGAACGGTACGGGTTCGTTGGTGGAATGTCGACTGCCGCCATGGTCTACCCCTGGATGACCTTCCATACGGAGAGTGGTGAGCAGGTGATTCGGGGGATCGCCCAGGAAATCGTTGACCGACTGAAGGCGCGTGGCGGCTCTCCGGGGCATCTTCGTGATACGGTTGGATTTGTGCATACCGTTACGCCTTACCATCCGGCGATCTATCAAGTGGTTGCGGCGGAGATGCTGCAGGAGGCCGGTGTCCGGTTGTTATTGCACAGCTTCGTGGATGAAGTGGTTATGGAGGATGATCGGGTAGAGGCGGTACGTCTGACGAACAAGTCTGGCCGAATGGAGCTCAATGCGGACATTTTCGTGGATGCCAGCGGTGATGCGGATGCGGCTTATCTTGCGGGCGCTTCTGTTGCAAAGGGGCGAGATGGCGATCACCAGTCACAGCCGATGACCATGAAATTCAGAATGCGTGGTGTGGACCTTGGACGAGTGAAGCGATATATGCAGGAGCACCCGGAAGATTTCTATGCCAAGACGCCTTTCTCCGAGCTGAACAGTATTCCGTTAACCGGGGTGAGCGGTTTCTATTCCCAGTGGAAAAAAGCGGGTGTGCCGATTAACCGCGATCAGGTATTGTTTTTTACCGGACCGGCTGAAGATGAAGTATTGATTAACTGTACCCGGGTGCAGGGGCTCGATGCTACGGATGCAGAGGATCTGACCTCTGCCGAACAGGAAGGCAGGAAGCAGGTGCTGATGATCGCTGAGTTTTTGCAGCGCGACGTTCCTGGATTCGAACGGGCTTCGATCTCAGCGGTAGCACCGCAGATCGGTATCCGGGAATCCAGGCGAATCATCGGGCATTATGCGTTGACCCAGGCGGATGTGGTTGCAGGGCGGAAGTTCGGCGATGTAATTGCCAGAAGCGGTTATCCGATTGATATTCATGATCCCTCGGGTCAAGGTGTCGTAGCGGCCTTTATCGAAGGAGACGGAGCGTATGATATTCCTTACCGCTCTCTGATTTCCCTCAATATCCGCAATCTGCTGGCGGCAGGACGCTGCATCTCCACCACACATGAGGCGCATGCAACGACAAGGCTGACTCCAAGCTGTATGGCTACGGGAGAGGCAGCGGGGACAGCCGCTGCTTTAGCTATGAAGATGAGCCTTGACCCGTTGGAGCTGCCGATCGCGCTGCTACAGGCGGAATTACGTCGCAACGGAGTGGCGATTTGAGGGGTGAACTGAGTGGCTAGCCAATCGGGGAGAGATGTGAAATTCTAACGAACCTGAGACGTCTTATTCGGGCATTTAAACTAAAATGTAAAATGTAACGAACCTCAGTGAAGTTATTTCGCTGAAAACGGATAAAATAGCTGGTGAGAGAGGAAAAATCGGGGAAATAAGACGTCTACGATTCGTTAGGTTGGAAATGGTTTCGAAAAGGGCCAAATAAGGTTCCTTGGGTTCTTTAGATAGGCACAAACGATAGGAACAAAAAACTCCACAACCCACTGCATACGTGGATTATGGAGTCTTTTGTAGTGTGTGGGAGGTTTTGTTAATCAACCAGGGTGCTTCATTTCAGTTATCTGGAGAGATACCCTGTTTCCCCGTTTTTCCGCGCTTGGTTAGCTCGTGTTTCTTCGCCATGCCCTCTCGGTCTACCTCAATTCATCCGCGCTTCAAGTCGCCGTGCCACAATGGACAGCGTGTAGTTGATGACGAAGTACAATACGGCTGCGAGCAGCAGGGCAGGGATGACATAATCGAAGCTTTGACCACCGAGAATCTGCACATTGTGCATTAACTCCGGCAGAGAGATAATAATCGCCAGCGACGTATCCTTGAGCAGCGAGATGAACTGGCTCACCATCGGCGGCGACATGCGCCGTAAAGCTTGGGGCATAATAATGCCGCCCAATGTCTGCATGTAACTCAGACCGGAGGAACGGGCGGCCTCTATCTGACCGCGCTCAATCGATTTGAGTCCGCTGCGGACAATCTCTGCGATCATGGCGCCTTCGAACAGGCTCAGTCCAACGACGGTGGACCAGAAGACCGACATTTTGATCCCAAGCTGAGGCAACACCATATGAATGAAGAAAATGATCAGCAGCAGCGGCAGATTCCGGATCGTATCCACGATGACGGCCACAATCTGTGACAAGACCGGAATTCGTGTGTACCGAATGGTACCGAGCACTGTGCCGAGTACAAAACTGAATACAATCGACAACCCTGCGACTTGCAGGGTAATCAGGAAACCGTGCAGCAGGAAACGAAGGTTGGGCCAGGCATAGGCCCCGCTAAAGTCCATAATTCATCAGCCTCCTTCTGTGTGCGGACAGGAAAATGTAGAAGATAGAACCTCGGTTGCATAGCATAGTAGAGTAGAGGTGCACCTTGAAATGGTGTGCTGAACACAGAGAGAATATAGCTCAAATGTTACATCGTGACCTGACCTGTGGGTTTGGTCTTTTTCGGTTTGCCTTTGGCTCTACCTGCGTCGGCATCACTTTGTCCAAACCTTCGCTCCATATAGTGAACCAGGAAGCTGAGCGGCAAGGTCAACACCAGATAGAACAGCGCAACAATGGTGTAGACGCTCAGCGGCAGGAACGTATCCGAGTTGATCAGATCGGCAAAATACATCAGATCCATGCCTGCCACGACCGCCAGGATGGATGAGTTTTTGACCAAATTGATAAACTGGTTGCCGATGGACGGCAATACAATTTTGATCGCCTGCGGAAGAATGATCAGGTTCATGGCCTGTACATAGGACAAACCGGAAGATCTTGCGGCCTCTAGCTGCCCGCGAGGGACCGTCTGAATACCCGCCCGGATCGCTTCGGCAATAAATGCTGCCGTATAGATGGTCAAACCGAGTGTGCCGGAGATGAATCCATCCAGTGAGATGCCGAGTGCAGGCAGTCCGAGATAGAAGAAAAACACGACGAGCAGCAAGGGGATGTTGCGGATAAACTCGACAAAAGCCGTGCCGATCCAGTTGAGCGGCTTGATAGGCGAGATTCGAAAGATGGCCATGATTGCACCAAGAATAAAGCTGCCGATCAAGGCCATAATGCTCACCTGGATGGTATTGAGGAAGCCTTCCAGGAATCGATCCGAGTGTTTGATCAGTATACTGAAGTCCAATTTGCCCATATAGGCGAAGCCTCCGTTCTCCAGATGTAGAAACGGCGATTACGTCCTGCCCATGCAACGCATACCACAGGCGCAGTCGCCGCTTGACCATCAGTAATCGAGGTTACTCGGGCTTGCTGCCCAGCCATTTCTCGTGCAACGTATCATATTCGCCGCTATCCTTCATGCTTTTGAGCAGGCTGTTTACCTCTTCTACGAAGGCAGTGTCGCCTTTGCGAATCGCCATGCCGTAAGGCTCGCTCGTGAAATTGCCACCAACCAGCTTGTAGTTGTTATCCGTCTGCTGCATGCCGATCAGGATGATGTTATCGGTCGTCAGTGCCTCGCCTTTACCCGCTTTGAGAGCTGTGAAGGCATCTTGGTAATTGTCGTATTCAAGCACCTCGGCATCCGGGGCTTTCTCGCGAATATTTTGAGCCGAAGTGGAGCCTTTGACGGCCAGCACTTTCACGCCGCCCAGACTATCCAGACCGGTAATGGTGCTGTCATTTTTCACAAGAAGGGATTGCCCGGCTTCAAAGTAAACATCGCTGAAGTCCACTTGCTCTTTGCGTTCGTCCGTAATCGTCATCGTGGCGATGATGATGTCAATGTCACCATTTTGCAGCATCGGAATGCGCGTTTTGGATGTCACTTCTTTCAGTTCCAGCTTGGTTTCGTCCCCGAGGATCTGCTTGGCGAGTGCTTTGGCAATATCAATATCGAAGCCTTCGACTTCGCCGCTTGCCGGGTCTTTCAGACCGAACAATTTCGTATCATATTTCACGCCGGCAATGAGCTTGCCGCGCTCTTTAATCTGTTCAATCGTCCCTTTGGCCTCGGCATCCCCGCCTGAACCGCCGCTATTGCTGCTTTCCTCTCCGGTACTACAGCCGGACAAGACAAGGGATAGAATCAATACGAGCATAAACGACGACCACTTCAACCTATTCTTCATTGGATAAAGACCCCTTTTCGAAATGGATTATGGTATGGATGTTGTGAATTTCAGTGGTGAATTTCAGTGGTGAATCAGACGACTCAGGAATTGCTTGGCCCGTTCTTCTTTCGGATTGTCGAAAAATTCAGCGGCGGCGGCTTCTTCCACAATCCGGCCTTCATCCATAAAGATGACCCGGTCTGCGACCTCGCGGGCAAATCCCATCTCATGTGTTACGACAACCATCGTCATCCCGTTATGGGCCAGAGATCGCATGACATCCAGCACTTCCCCGATCATTTCGGGGTCCAGCGCGGAGGTGGGTTCGTCAAAAAGCATGATTTTGGGCTCCATGGCGAGACCTCTTGCGATGGCTACACGCTGCTGTTGTCCACCGGACAACTGGGAAGGATAGCTGTCTGCTTTGTCGGCAATGCCTACGCGGGTCAGATATTTCATCGCCGTTGAAGCCGCCTGTGCTTTGGGTTGTTTGCGCACCTTCACAGGTGCAAGGGTAATGTTGTCGATGACTTTTTTGTGAGGATAGAGATTGAAGTGTTGAAATACCATGCCAATGTCTCGGCGGAAGAGGTTGATGTCCACCTTTTTCTGATGTAAAGGGACACCACTGACGACAAGTTCACCTTCGGTAATCGTCTCCAGGCGGTTGATGCAGCGGAGCAAGGTACTTTTGCCTGAGCCGGAAGGGCCGATAATCACAACGACCTCTCCTTCTTCAATGTGAAGATGAATATCTTTGAGGACATGAAAATGACCAAAATGCTTCTGGACACCCCTAAATTCAATCAAGAGTACACCCCATCCTTTCTGCCACGTTTGTTTGAGAAGGAATATTAAGGAATAAATTGAAACTAGTTATTTAATCATACATACTCATCCTGCCAAAGGCAATTGGTTTGTTATAAAACATGACATAAGTAATAGGTTTTATAGGGCTATAGCCCAAAATAATGTTATATATCTGTCATATTATTAAACTATTTGTGACGAATCCTGACAGAAAAATGAATCGATTCTCCTAGTGGTTTTACAACCATTGGAATAGATGTATAGAGTATACTGGAAGAGATATTCAATTTATGACTCTGATCATAAAAACAAATAACATGAAGTTCTAATCGCAATTGGCAAAAAAGATCAACCTGGCTACCTTGGGACATTGATATGATGGAGCGAGATGCCATTTCATCGAAAGAATGTTATGCAATAGTGATAAGAGTCCGATCCCATTACAAGCAGAGAGGATGTTCTGAACGATGAATACATATTACTCCCCACTTCGTAAAGGTCAAGGTATTGAATCCGATGTGCAAGGTTATGAGGTCACTTTACCGGATATTCCGGCCCGGGAATTTCAGATTACGGATTTTGGAGCTGTAGGGGACGGTGTTACAGATAATACCGAGATGTTTCGTCTGGCCATAGCGACTTGCGCAGAAGCCGGCGGCGGTCGGGTTGTTATCCCTGCGGGGATCTGGCTGACGGGTCCGATTGTCCTCCGAAGTCGAATTGAACTTCATGTTCAGACAGGTGCTCTGGTTACGTTCAGTCGTAATTTTGATCAGTATCCCCTGATTGCTTCCAGCTTCGAAGGTTGGCAGGCCGTACGGTGTCAGTCGCCCATTGATGGTGAACACCTGGAGGATATTGCGATTACGGGCGAGGGCACTTGGGATGGTGGTGGCGAGGCCTGGCGCCCGGTGAAGCGTTCCAAGATGACTTCTTCGCAGTGGAACCAGTTGGTTTCATCCGGTGGTGTGGTAGAGCAGGCGGGCGGAGATGATGCGATCTGGTGGCCTTCGACTTCGGCCCTTGAAGGTGGCGCGATTGTGAGTCGTCTGCATTCGGAGCAAGTGCGTGATGTGGCATCTTACGAGGGAGCCAGAGACTTTTTGCGTCCTAACATGGTTAGCTTGCGTCAATGTAAACGGGTGCTGCTGGACGGCCCAACGTTCCAGAACTCACCTGCATGGAATCTGCATCCATGGGCATCGGAGCATGTCACGATTCGTAATGTGAGTGTGAGGAATCCGTGGTTCTCCCAGAATGGGGATGGACTGGACATTGACTCCTGCAGACATGTTGCGGTGGAAAACAGTGTATTCGATGTAGGTGATGATGCAATCTGTCTGAAATCCGGCAAAGATTCGGAGGGGCGGGAACTCGGTCTGCCATCCGAATACATCACAATTCGGAACTGCACGGTGTATCACGGTCATGGGGGTTTTGTCATTGGCAGTGAAATGTCCGGCGGCGTGCGGCATGTGCGGGTCTCGGATTGTACGTTTATCGGAACGGATATTGGGCTCCGCTTTAAAAGCGCGCGTGGGCGCGGCGGGGTGGTTGAAGATATTCAGGTGGAGCGCATCTATATGAAAGATATCATTATGGAAGCCATCTCTTTTTCCTTTTTCTATGCGAATCAGGAAGGCTCGGCTCGCGGCAGCGATCTGTCCCAGGAAATTAGCGAAGAGACCCCGGTGTTTCGGGATATTCGAATCTCGGATGTAGTCTGTGCGGGGGCGGAGACGGCGTTGTTGGTGAGCGGGCTGCCGGAAATGCCTTTGGACGGTCTGGTGATTGAAGGGTACAAAGTAAGTGCACGAAAAGGGGTGCAGTGCGCGCATGCGAAACATCTGCGGATTGCCGAACTGCACGCGCATATTACTGAGGGTTCACTGATTCATCTGCACCAGTGCAAAGGGGCAGAAGTGGAAGTTATTGAGGGGGCAGGCCCGGATGGACGGCTTCTGACGGTGACTGGACATGAATCAGCAGGTATTGTTTGCCGGGAGGGTGATGCTGATGAAGAGGGGCGACAGATCTCCGTCGGTCCTGAAGTACGAAGTGGTGTAATCATTCGCCGATAAAAAAAGCCGTTTGGCTGAAACGGAGAGCGCTTGTCGTTCTTCATCACGTATACAATCTCTAATGTCCATGTTACAAGGAGCGTGCCACAGGGCCATTTCATGACCCATGGTACGCTTTTTATGTTGAATCGTCCGCCTCAGAAGGAGGCGGAACTCGTTTGGCGTTTGGCTTTCTAGGAGTGAACACCTTGTTCTTTGCGATACCGGAGCGGTGTCGTTCCGGTCACCTGTTTAAACGTTTTATTAAAATGAGCCGTGTGCTCGAATCCTACCTTTTCCGCAATCAATTGCACCCGCTCCTGAGTCGAAAGTAAACGTCTCTGTGCTTCACGAACCCGTACAACACGCAAATATTCGCTAAACCGGAATCCGGTAAAACGGCTGAACATCCGGCTCAAATACGATGGACTGATGTAAAAGCGCGCTGCAGCCTCTTCTAACGTAAGGGGGTCACTATAATGATTATTCACATATGCGGCGATTTCACTGATCTTATCCTGCATCGGATGAATCGGACCCGGAGAGGACTGACGGGTATTCTCTTCAACCCGGTGGATGTTAATCAGGACCTGGGCAAGCAGGCTTCTAACTGCGATTTCATAATGAAGCTTGCGTTCCTTGCACTCTTGCAGCATTTGCCACAGCATTCGTTCCATTTCGGGCTGGTCCGCTTCGGGGAAATGCAGCATCCTTGAACAAGCAAAGGGCAGCAGACCGCATAGGCCGAGCTCCATCCCGGTGGCAAAAGCAGGTGAGAACCCAATCAGAATCCGCTCGAATCCGGGCGTGGTTCCTTTGGACGTAGTATGTATATCATGGGGATTGATCAGGATCAGATCGCCTTTGCAGGCGGTAAGAAGCTGGCCATTCATGGAATAAACGCGTTCTCCTTCAAGGAGATAGTACAGTTCGTAAAAAGGATGGGCGTGAGGCTGTGGCATGGCGTTTCCATCATGTCTGCTCATATATTCAATGGTGAATGAACTCTCGCCAATTCGATATTTGGGTCCAATCCGATCCTCTATAACACTCATAACACGGCTCCTCTCTGCGCCAGCTGATTTACGGTTATATCCACATCATAACGGAAAATCCAGTTTGTTGTAAACGCTATCATATGGGTGAGAGCTCAGGTCAACCTGAATCAATGGAACACTGGGCCGGTGAAAGTGGTTGGGCTTGTGTAGCCTGGAAAGGTGACAAAAGTCTATTCATGTTTTACAGTAGGAATAGTGAGGCTACACTCTGGATATCGAGTACCTCCAATACAATTTGGAAGGAAGGAAACAGGTTATGACGACACATGAATTATCGCCATTGGTTGCTGCACTGAATATGCAGCCCCACGTTGAAGGCGGTTGGTATAAGGAAGAATGGAAGGCATCGTATCAAATCCCACAGTCCGTACTGCCGGATACATACTCGGGCCCTCGATTCTCGGCAAGTTCGACGTATTTCCTGCTGCACTCGCATGAAGTCTCGGAATGGCATACCGTTTTGTCCGATGAGCTCTGGTTGTGGCATAGCGGCAGTCCGGTTGAACTGAAATTGGGCGGCAACGGGGAAAACCCGGAAAATGAAGAAGTGCTCGTATTGGGTATGGATATCGAAGCGGGGCAATCACCGCAGGTGCTCGTTCCAGCCGGCGTATGGCAAACGGCACGTCCACTGGGTGATGAGCCTGTGCTGGTAACGTGCGTTGTAGCGCCAGGCTTCCATTTTGATGATTTCAAACTGGTTTCCAAGGGCTAATATAACCATGAATGAACAAGCAAAATCCCGATCCTGATGCGTCTGCATCCGGAGCGGGATTTTTTTGAGGGTTGAAATCCTGATGATATGTTAAAAGTTAAAGTTATCCGGATCAGAACCGAAGCGTTTGTTCTCGTTCAGTTGATTAATGTGCTCGACTTCTTCAGTTGTCAACTCAAAGTCATAGAGGTCTGCATTATCGCGAATACGCTGTGGTGTAACGGATTTCGGTATGGTCACAATGCCATTTTGCAGATCCCAACGCAGGATAACCTGTGCAGGTGACTTGCCGTACTTGGCAGCAATGTCCTGAAGCAGCGGATGTTCCAGGAGATGTCCCTGACCAAGTGGAGACCAGGCTTCAATCTGAATCTGATGTTTGCTGCAATACTCCCGAAGTTCCGTTTGAATCAGGAGCGGGTGGAGTTCCACCTGATTCACAGCAGGCTTAATGGTGGCATCGGTCATCAGGTCTTCCAAGTGATGAATCTGGAAGTTGCTTACACCAATCGCACGGATGCGTCCTTCCTTGTGTAGCTTCTCCAGTGCTCTCCAGGTATCTTTATACTTTCCTTTAACAGGCCAGTGAATGAGGTAGAGATCCAGATATTCCAGTTCGAGTCGTTCCATACTGGCTTCGAAGGCTGCCAAAGTGGATTCATAACCTTGATCCCCGTTCCATACCTTGGTGGTAATGAACAGATCCTCGCGGGCGATTCCGGATTCACGAATACCCTGGGCTACACCCGTTTCGTTGTTATACGCTTTGGCCGTATCGATGCTGCGGTAACCGGCCTGAATCGCCGTTTTGACGGCTTCAACCACTTCTTCTCCGTCCTTAACCTTAAATACGCCAAAACCCAGCCAAGGCATTTTGACTCCATTGTAGAGTGTCGTTGTGTCCTGCACGTGTTTCATGGTCCGAAATTCCTCCTTTGATTCATCAATGATTTCATGATGTAATTACCCTATGGTCTGGCCACCAATCGGAAAAAGGGAAGCCATCTGTATTAATTATACTAAACCTCTTTGGCATTGGAAAAGAATACAACCATTTCGATAGGAAAAATCCTTAATTTATCCTTTTTCGCCAGGCAGAGGTTTGGTTTTGACTCGTGCGGGTGATAAGATGAAGTATACGAAATATGGAAACAGAGGCTTACCTTATTGATGGGTTCACAGATGAACAGATGAGCACGGGGAAGTCGGGTAACACTCAACCCGTGTGATTAACGATAAAGGAGTAAGAATATAATGGCTAAACCGAAACAAACCAAAAAAGCAGCAGCGTGGTCTCTCGTTGTTATGGGAGCCGGATTTGCCGCCTCATTGCCGTTTCAGGGCGGTATTGTAGGAAAAATGCTGGTAGGCTCATTTGAGGCGGGGTTGGTAGGCGGACTTGCGGACTGGTTCGCTGTAACAGCGTTGTTCCGTCATCCGCTGGGTATTCCGATTCCACATACGGCACTGTTGCCGAAGAATCGGGATAAGATGACCGAAGGTCTGGTCTCTGCGGTGGAAAATAACTTGCTGAACAAGGATAGCATCACCGAGAAAATCGCAGGATTTAAAGCGGCGGAGACGGTACTGGATACGTTAACACGTGAACTCCATAGCGATGGAATCAAAACCATGATTGATACGCTCTGCAAACGTATCCTTGCCGGTCTTCCGTTGGAGCAGATTGCCCCACTGGTGGCGGGTGAGATCAAATCACAGGCAGGAACCTTTGATCTGGGTCCGATTCTGGAACGGGCTTCGATCCAGATGAGTGAGCGTGGATATGATGCCAAAGCGCTGGACTACGCTTTGAAGCAGGCAGAGGAGTGGCTGGTGAAGCCGGAGACCATTATGTTTTTGGGCGAAAGCGGTCTGAAGGCGATCAGCGGAATCCAAATGAACGGATTGATGCAATTTGCGATGAATGCGTTCATGGGCTATCTGAACGAGGAGCGTATGGGTGGCATTTTGCAAGGATATCTGTTTGACCGGGTAGAGGACATGAAGCGGGAAGGCAGTGCTCTCCGTTACAAAGTGCTCGATCTGTTGCGAACCCAGGCTATCCGACTGGCGATGAGTGAGAGTGTGCAGGATGGAGTCAACGGCTGGAAGAACAGCATGCTGGATGGATGGAACGCAGAGGAAACCGTGCTGAACAAACTGGTCGAGCTGAGGGAGAAGGCACTGGCTGCGATGGAAGATGGACAGTATGTGGATACATATGCGCTACCTGCCATTGAGCGTGTTTTGTCTGATTTGCGTTCCGATGAAGCGTTGTTAGCAGGATTGAATGCCAAGATTGTGGAAGGTGTAACAACGCTACTGGAGAAGAACCATTCCAAAATCGGTAACCTCGTGCGCGAAAATGTGGGCAAAATGGACAATGCCTCCCTGGTCTCGCTGATCGAGGACAAAGTAGGGCAGGATCTGCAGTGGATTCGGATTAACGGAGCCGTCACCGGGTTTATAATCGGAATTGTACTGACCGCGCTGCGGATGGTATTGGAATAACATGCAAAGAGCCACCCTTGAAGTGGAAAATGGGGTAGGCTCTTTTTGTTATGCCAATTATCGATGGTTAGAGGACTGTAGTCCCCCATATTCTTTCTATTTGGAGGTCAACTGTTTTGCATGCCCGGGCAAATCGTCTGCCGTAACCTCTTCCCAGTGTGTTACACCACGCAGCGTGGATACATATAGTTTCAAGTAAGCGCCAGTTTTAAGCAGCTTGCTGGTAGAGAAGCTCAGTGTTTTCGATTTTCCCTCGTCCGTATATCCGACCAGTTCATAGGCATATCTGCCGTTATCATCTTTGTTGACCGTAGACTGATTCACAATGGTATAGTAGGTTGTTTTGCCGGCAGGGTTATCGGGAGTCAGCTTGGCCGGGTCCATGAAGAAGAGCCACAGGCAAGTTAAAATAACGAGTACCAAAGCGAGAATGGTGAGTGCTTTTTTCATATTTTGTACTCCTTTGATCTGTGTGAATTTAGGATGATGCGATGTCTTTGTATTTCAGGCGGCGGATGGACCAGATAGCAAACAGAAGAATAAAGAGACTGTTCATAAACAGAAAGACGATATTCTCTGTGGAAGTCAGTCCCTTCTGGCTCAGTACGCCCATGCCTATGGTTAACAGGGAGTAAGGGAATAACATGCCGATTTTCAGCACATACATGCCCAGTCCGAGAAAGACCGCACAAAGGCTGATGCCAATTGGCGTCGCGAAGCTTCGTATCCGTATCGATAATCCCAGTTGCAGCGCGGCAATGGATATAGCGGCGAACCATCCTCGCAGGCTCCACACTACGGTTTCCATCGGGAATGGACCCGGAATGGTGAACAGTTGGCCTGCTGCCCAGTACATGAGCATGAAGAAGGCTTGGGCCGAGAAGATCAATATGCCGACAATGACCAACTTGGCGACAAACAGACTGGTGACCGACAACGGAGAAGCCAGAATCATGTTCCAGTTGCGATTGCAGTGTTCCAGGCGGCATACAAAGGCACAACAGATGGCGATCAGGATGGGAAGGAAGAATTCTCCATAGAATAAACTGACCTGTGTCCACAAGCTGTACCACCCGTTTTGCAAGGCCGCTTGATTGAAATAAAAGTTAAAGCATCCGATGAGCAGGCTGATAATAGGCAGAATGGCCAGTACCAGGCTGATCCGGGAATGCCGAAGTTTAAGCCATTCGGCGGAAATACTCCTCAGCATGTGGTTCCCTCCTCAAATCTCTTGTCTTGAAGCATGAATATTCCCTGCAAAATAGAAGATGGCAGCCATCAACAAGGCGGCTATGAACAGACCGAAGGGCAGCATACCCGATACATAGGTGCCTGAAGATGCACTGTAAATGTAAGTGACCGGATTCAGATCCATGTAGTAGGACCAAATGAAGAGGTGACGAATACCTGCAGGGAACAACCCTGAAGTTGTTCCGATAAATCCGCCCAACATGCCCAGGCATAATGCAAAGGCCTGATTGCGGACCGTAAGAGACAACCATTGTTGGAGTGCCGTTATTGCAAGCGTAGTTAACAGTGTCCCTACAGCGAATTGCACAAGCAGGGAGAATGGCAGCGGTCCGGGAATATTTTTGGATAGACCAAAACCTACAATGAAGACAGCCTGAGCAATGATACCGTACAGGATCAGGCTGTTTGCACAGATGTATTTGGCTGTGTAGACGTGATTGCGTCCGGTGTTGGTCGTCATTAGCATCTTCCAGGTGTTCCCCTTATGCTCCATGTCACAGATTCGGGATACAACGATAGCCGATATAATCGGCAGAAACAGACCGTTCATGGAAGCAATGCTGAAGATCAATGCTTCCCAGCTCGCATTGGCCTCACTCCGTGAGATGGAGATGCTCATGGACATGGAGGCCCAGATCATCTCTGCAGCAAGAAACAGAGTTAGCATGACCCAGATCTTTTTGCGACGAATTTTGAAATACTCCAGGGATAGAGCTTTCATTACAGACTCCGCTCCTTTCCGGTCAGATCGAGGAAAATATCCTCCAGACTTTTTTTGTGTTCTTCAATACGGATAACGGGAATATCGTGTTCCACCAGCACTTTGTTCATCCGTGATACATCCTCGTCACGAAGATAGTCGAACACAAGCTGCTTCCCCTGTATCTTGGGCATGTAGCCTTGAGTCAAAAGGATTTTCTCTGCCCTTGCCGGGTCTGTGGTCTGAAAACGAATGGTAGCCTTGTTGTTGGCCTGAAGGCTCTGCATGGTTCCCTGGAACAGCAACTTACCATCGCTGATAATACCCACTGAAGTAGCAATCTGTTCAATCTCTGACAACAGATGGCTGGAGAGCAGAACTGTTATGCCATATTGACCTGGAAGGGACTTGATCAATTCCCGGATCTCACCGATACCAGCCGGATCAAGTCCATTTGTAGGCTCATCTAGGATCAGCAAGCTGGGGAAGGCGAGCAGGGCCATGGCAATACCGAGCCGCTGCTTCATGCCCAGAGAATACTGATCGGCTTGCTTGTGTTTTTGATTTTCGAGCCTTACGATTTTGAGGGCTTCGTCAATATTTTTAGTTGGTACATTCCGCAGTCGCTGCATGACTTTCATATTCTCGAGTCCAGTCAAGTGACCGTAATAGGATGGGGATTCAATCAATGACCCAGTCTGGTTCAGAATGGACGGACGATGTTTATTCAGATCTTTGCCGAACACCTTTACAGTGCCTTCGGTGGGTTTGATCAGACCCAACAGCATTTTTAACGTGGTTGTTTTGCCAGCTCCGTTAGGGCCCAGAAACCCAAAAATCTGCCCCGTTTCAACAGCCAGATTAACCTGGTGTACGCGGTTAGTACCGCCATAAGATTTGGACAGGTTATGAGTTTCCACGATGGGGGAAGTGTTCATTATTGATCTCAACTCCATTTCACTTAGTGTCTCCGTTGCTCTAAATATAGATCAGGCTTCTTGCTCGTGGCTGAAGATAACCTTACATTTACCTTAAATGAAAATGGAAAATATCGGGTGAATACCTTTATCATGTATAATAAAAAGGGTGATATGAATGGACTTAATGAAGAATAAGAAAATATTGATCGTTGATGATGAGCCCGAAATCCGGGAAATGATTGAGCGTTTTTTACGTAAAGAGGGTTTTTTTCGGGTATACACGGCCGATAACTTCGTGAATGCCTTGGCAGTATGCAGGCTTGAAAAGCCGGATGCAGCTATCCTGGACGTGATGCTTCCAGATGGGGATGGCTTCTCTCTGCTCTCTTCGATCCGGTCATTCTCGGATATGCCCGTTCTGTTCCTGTCTGCGCGTGGTGAAGATGAGGATCGACTGCTTGGTCTGGGCCTGGGAGCAGATGATTACATGGTTAAACCCTTTCTTCCGAGAGAGTTAATCCTTCGGCTGATGGCCATTCTGAAACGGGTATATGCCTCTAATACGGTGGAGAGGTTGCCTGTATTCAGGTTGGGTGGACAAACCATTGATTTGGAAAGCGCTGTTGTACAGGGGAGAGATAGGGAGCTTCCACTGACAGCCAAGGAGCACGCCATACTGATCAAGTTGTATGAGAATCAGGGCCGGATTGTAACCAGTGATGCTTTGTGTCAAGCCGTATGGGGAGACGAGAGTTATGGTTATGAAAATACACTTATGGTGCATGTTCGGCGAATTCGGGAGAAGATTGAGGAAGACCCATCCAAACCGGTATTTCTGCTAACGGTTCGGGGACTTGGTTATAAACTGATGGCTCAGGAGTCCAGGTAATGGATGGTGTTGTTCGAATTCTAAGAAGGTTCGTCGGATCAACCATTCTGGTATCTGTGGTGCTGTTACTATTCAATCTAATTCTGCTAGGTTCGCTGATCTTCAAGGAAATTCATGAGGGTCCTTCCCCTGGTGCGGTTGTGAAGCAGATGGCCAGTGGCCTGAGCAAGGGAGAAGAACAGGGGGACTATGCACTAGACAGTGATGGAATGCAACTGCTGGATACATATCAGGCTTGGGCGATGCTGCTTGATCCTCAGGGCAAGGTACAGTGGAGCGAGCGGCTTCCGGCTGAAATACCACGCTCCTATAATGTGACGGATGTTGCTAAATTCTCTCGATATTATCTTATGGAATACCCGGTATATGTGTGGGAACGTGAAGACGGACTTTTGGTAGTTGGCTACCCCAAGAATACGTACGGAAAATACCAGTTCGACTTTCTGGCAGAGTGGCTCAAGTCATTGCCTGTTCGGATTATATTATTATTGGTGTGTAATGTGGCTCTTGCTCTTCTGGTATCCATATTAATTGGAACGCGGGTGATCCGTAGTATTCGACCGTTGATCCATGGCATTCATGCACTGGCAAAGGAAGAACCTGTTCATGTCGAGACCAAGGGTATATTTAATGATCTGTCTCAAAGCATCAATTCAACATCCCGCATGCTTCAGGACAAGAATGACGATCTTAAAGCAAGGGATGAAGCGCGATCCAATTGGATTGCAGGCATTTCTCATGATATACGGACACCATTGTCAATGATTTTGGGATACGCGAGTGAATTGGAGGAACAATCGGATTTGACAGCCGAGCAGAAACAGCAGGCAGCCATTATTCGTCGTCAGGGTGAACGTCTGCGATCACTGGTCAGTGATCTGAATCTGGTATCCATGCTGGAGTATGAGATGCAGCCCTTACAGTTGAAGTCGATTCGACTTTCCGTTCTGGCAAGGCAAGTGGTTTCGGATTTTTTGAACAATGGCCTGGATGAACGATATCCGATCTCGCTACATGTCCAGGACGAGAGTCTGCATGTGATGGGAGATGAGCGCTTATTGTATCGTGCAGTAACGAATCTGGTACAAAACAGTATTAGGCATAACCCGGATGGATGTGCAATTGAGCTGGAAACGATGCGTTTAGCGGAGGATTTATTTTGTGAATTTGTGGTGTCTGATGATGGAGAAGGGATTCCCAAAGAGTACTTGGACGATGTGGTGGTTCTCCCCTATACCGCAGGGCGTATACGGCCTTCCCGCCAGGGACATGGTTTGGGACTTCCCATGGTAGCAAGGATTGCGCAGGCCCACCGGGGCAGGCTTGTTCTGGAGAGTGGAAGCGGAGAAGGGCTCAGAGCAGTATTGAAATTACCAGCAACGTAGAAAGTACCTGTCTTGGGACAGGTATTTAAAATTTTATGCATTTAACAACGCAATAACACAATCTTGTCGTGATGGCAGTAAAATTCATTTTTTTTGTCAAAATGATGGAAAAAACAAAAAAAGAGATTTACAAAAAATAGCAAATCATGATAGAGTAAGGACAAGGAATAATTACATAATTTTAAATTTATGTAATTATATGTATGAAATTATATGTATGAAATTCAACTTTGGTGTTTAGCTTTTTTTAAGCTATACATATAAAAAAATTGAATGGAGGTTTTTTCAATGAAACAATTCAATCTCGAAGCACTGGGAGCAATCGAGGACATCAGTGATGACGAACTTATGGTCATTACAGGGGCGGTATCGGTAATTGATGCCCAAGCTAGCGGTGGTGTATTCTGTACGGTAAGTCATGAATGCCATTATAATTCGGTTTCACCTTCTTCCTGGCTGACTTGTTGTTAAATTTTACTCTCATCTTCAAGCACATAGCTGATTTCAGTTATGTGCTTGAATTTTTTATGAGGGTTTTGAGCACCAAACATCAATTAGAAGGGGAGATAAAACGATGAGCATACAAGAGCAGTTAAATAACTCCCGCTGGAGTGATGCACTCTACCTAACGGAGAAATATAAGCAGTTTGTGCAGCGATATGCTGTCCCAGTTCCCGACGATGTCTTGTCTAGCGGGGATGCTGTTGCTGAAATAAATGAAGAAAATATAATCACTAACAATCAGAGTGTGGACATGCCTGTAGCGCAAAATTCTGATTCTGGAAGGATGCAGCAGTGGCTCGACAAGTTTTTTCAGGATCAGGAGCATTTGTCGGATCGCTTCAGAGCAGAATCGATGAATGTTGATACGGTGCAGGATTTGTTTAATGATATGGGCTTCTTGTATGAATTTGCAGAGACGCCTTGGCATCAGGAACTTCGGAAAACATTCCTTGAGAATGACCATTTGGAAATTGAACATTTTATTGAGGGTGATACGGAAGAAATTCCGTTTTTTGAGTTTTCCAGACCCTTTCTGCAACGATCGATTCAGATCATGACTGAAGGTTTGACGGATGGATATGACTGGTTGGACAAACGGCGTGTTACCGGGCTGGTTCTGAAGACGGTTTCGGATAAAGTATTCCACATGTCTGCCAAAACACTAATCTATGAATTAAATAAAGCGAGATTGCAAGAGGAATTGAGAGGTGAGGATTCCCGGCAACGATATCAGCACTTTGTGAGTCAGAGAATAAAGTCCAGAGAACAGATTCTGGCCTTTTTGTTGGAGTATCCTGTTCTTGCCCGGGGTATTGTTGAGCACACTCTGCGTATCAGCCTGAATATGATGCGTGTTCTGGAGCGCTTAACGAGAGATCGGTATGAACTGGAAACCTTTTTCGAATTCAAGCTGGATAAGCTGGAGGATATCGTATTTCTCGGGGATTCCCATAATGGGGGAGCCAGCGTATTGCGGCTGAGGTTTTCGGAAGGGGTCAATGTCATGTACAAGCCAAGGGACATGGCCATTGATACCGCTTTTGCAGGACTGCTGCAATGGTTTAACGATCAGAAGATCGGATTGCCTTTCCGCATTGCCAAATCGCTGGATCGTTCCGAATATGGCTGGCAGCAGTTCATTCCGTATGAGGAAGTCTCAAGTCTGGAGGGAGTCGAACGTTTTTTTGAGCGGCAGGGGCAGTACCTGGCTATTCTGTACGCCGTTAACGCAACAGACATGCACATGGAGAACATCGTTGCCCAGGGTGAGCATCCATTCTTCGTTGATCTGGAATCGCTGTTGCACAATCAACCCTTCAAGTACACGGAAGAGAAGGATCAGTATACAGCCCTGGAGAAGACCCTTTCCATATTGAATGACTCCGTGTTAAAAACAAGCATGCTGCCCACGTTGGACTCCAACGCTTTGTATCACAGTGATCTGAGCGGACTCGCAGGAGATGTGGATCAGATACTCAATACGTATGAGATTTACGATAAAAACACAGATACCATGAGAATAAAAAGAAGCAAGGTAAGTGTAAGCCGATTCAGCCACCTGCCTTCATATGAGCATACACCAATTAAACCTGAACGATATATCCAAAGTTTAAAAAAGGGTTTCTATCGTATATACAGTGCCATCATGGAGCAAAAAGAGTTATTCATCTCAATAGTTTTCAATTATTTCCATGGTTGCGCTGTGCGGACTATTGCTCGCCCGACCATTACGTATTTTACGCTGATCGAAGCCAGCTCCCATCCGAAATATCTCAGAAACGGACTGGATAAAAGTCTGTTGTTCGACATGATGTGGATCATTGTGCGGCAGGATCGTAATCGTGAAAAACTGGTGAAATATGAATGCCATGATCTGTTGCGCGGAGATGTGCCTATGTTCCAGACCTTCATCGGTGAGGAAATGCTGTTTCACCACCACGACAACAAAGTGATTGACGGCGTATTCTCCTCTGATATTTTAACGCAGACCGCGGATAAAGTGCGGGCAATGAATCAGGAAGACATGGAGATGCAGTGGGAATTTACTGAGCGGACACTCCAGACCAAGTATGTGCTGGAACGCTCATTCGCCATGGAGAAGAGTACAGCAAGCGTTCGGCCGGAAAAATTGAATGAACATCGAATACCCATGACTAAAGAAGAATATCTGCATGAAGCCGTAAGGATCGGGGAGTACATAAAAGATATTGCTATTATGGGAGATGACGGCCGCTCGGTGTCATGGATCAGTATGGGTATGGATGCAGATGAGAAGTTAATCTATAAATCTTCCGAGTTGGGATTATATAACGGGGTAACAGGCATTGCCTATTTCTACCTTTATCTGAGTCAGGAGACGGGTGACCCTAAATATGTACAGATGGTTGATCTGTGTATCCAGACAGCCTGGGAAATGATTCGCAAAAAAATAGACAGGAACATCTCATTGTTCACTGGCTACGGATCACTCCTCTATCTGCTGGTGCATAAAGCCAAAGTGTGTTCGGAACAGGGTATCCATCCTGCTATGCTGGAGTTGCTCGATATACTGGACGAGATGATCGATAATGATCAGCAACTGGATGTGATCTCAGGTTGCGCGGGCACATTGATGGCATGTGTGGACATGTATACAAGTTTTCAGTCGCAACAAGCGCTGGACGTGGCTGTACGATGCGGAGACCGCTTACTGAATCTTGCACAACCGATGGATCATGGCATAGCTTGGGTGACATCAGCGATCAATAAAACACCACTTAGCGGCATTGCGCATGGGAACGCAGGCATCTGTCTAAGTCTGGCTCGACTGTACAGTGCTACAGGCAACAAAGCCTATCTTGAAACCTGTATGGAAGGACTGAAGTATGAGGAATCCCTCTACAGCCCGGAAGTAAACAATTGGAAAGATCTGCGATTCACCGATGGCAACATGCCGGAAGAACATTATGTCATGTACTGGTGTAACGGTGCACCCGGTCTGGGAATCGCCCGCATAGGGATAGCGCAGCAATTGAACTCCTTGGGAGCTATCGATATGTTAGAAACAGACATCCGCAGAGCGATAGCTAAAACGATGGAAGACGGTTTTACAGAAGTTAGCTATTCGCTCTGCCATGGGGATATGGGCAATTTGGAGCTGATGCTGCTTGCAGCCGATTATTTGCAGGATGAAGCATTGGAGGAGTATTCGGTTCAGATGGCAAACTATATTATGGCACAGGTGAGAAGTGATAACGGTCATTGGAGATGCGGGATTCCTGGTCGTCAGCAAATTCCAGGACTGATGCTCGGACTTGCCGGCATTGGGTATCAATTGCTGCGACTGTATAACCGTAAACTGCCTTCAGTACTGATGATGGAGGGGCCGGAACGCAAGGAAATGAGGGATATAGCACAGACATACGTTATGGAAACGGCATCCGCCCAGCAGCAGATGAACACTGCCGGACAGCCATCTCATTTGGGGCGTAACTATGCCTGAACGGCCTGTATTCCGTCGCGGGAAGAGACAACGCAAAGTCCCTGTCAAACTACAAATGAATCAATATGATTGTGGTCCCAGCTGCCTGCATATGTTACTTGCGTATCATGGCTATGAAGCGGATTTCACCGATTTGAAGGAACGTTTTGCGATGCTGGGGAACGGTCGGGATGGCAGTTCCATGCTCAAAATGAAAGAAGTTGCCCAGACTTATCATTTGAAAGGGATAGCCAAAAAAGCTCCTGTAGAATCGCTTAACAATGATTTCCTGCCGGTCATTTGTTTCTGGGAGGACAGACATTTTGTTGTGGTTGAGCGGGTTAAGGCGGGTGGGCACTTCATCATTGTTGATCCGGCTTTGGGAAGGCTGGTAATCAGTAGGCAGGAATTTGCTGAGAAATATTCAGGTGTTTTCTTGCTCGTATATCCGGATGAGGATTTTGTGCCCTTGTCCGAGAAGAAGATTAGCAAAGTGGCGTACTTCAAGGATTTGATTCGCAGTAATAAAAAGTATTTTGTGTGGACTGTTCTGCTCGCTCTGGGACTGCAACTGGTTTCGGTGGCCTTTCCGTTCCTGATGCAAGTTTCAATCGATGCAGCTACAAGCGGTGAAGGATACTCGTTATTTCCTGTCCTGATCACCAGCATTGTGCTGTTAACCCTGTTCCAGATCGGCTTCAGTTATACGAAGGATATGTGTATCGTAAGGCTTCAGGAAGTACTGGATTCTCAGCTAACGACAAGTTTTGTCTCCCATATGCTCAGACTGCCTTATCAATATTTTGAGATTCGATCCCGTGGAGATCTGATGCTGCGGATTAATAGCAACACGACCATCCGGGAAATTTTGTCTCAGAAGATGATTTCTACGCTGATCAATCTATTTTTGATTGTTGTTACATTCACGTATATTGTGATCCAATCACGTCTGATCGCGTTCACACTGCTTGGTGTAGGATTAATGCAAATTCTTATTTTTGTATACACTCGGAGCAGATTCAAGAAGCTTACCCAAACCCAGATTGTCGCCCAGAGTCTGGCTGGATCGTTCATGACGGAGGTGTTGGAAGGCATCTCAACCATCAAATCACTCGGAATTGAAGAGCGTACCTGGGAGAAATGGAGAGCGCTGTTCAAGCATCAACTCGCAACGGTCAAGGAGAAGGCGGTTTTTCAGACAAGAGTGAATACCGTGACTAACACGATGAATTTTATGACACCGATGCTTATTTTGCTTGTAGGACTATACCAGATTATGCAGGGAAATATGACCCTTGGCATGCTCGTATCATTCCAGTCCCTGGCTGCGCTTTTTCTGGGGCCGCTGAACTCGCTTGCCTTGATGCTGAACGAGTTCGTGATGGCAGATGCACTGTTGGATCGAATCTATGATGTCATTCAAGCCGAAGAGAGTAATAAATTCAAGAAGAAATCAACGACACCCCTTCAAGATGTGAAGCTGAATGGGGATATTACGATCGATCAGGTCAGCTTCAGGTATACAGACTACGGTGAAGATGTGCTGAAAAACATCAATATTACGATTAAAGCAGGTCAAAGGGTTGCACTGGTTGGTAAATCTGGTTCAGGAAAGAGTACCTTGGCGAAATTGCTGGTAGGGCTGTATACTCCCACACAGGGAAATATCTATTTCGATGGGTTAAATATAGAAGAACTTGAGCAGCGGGATATTCGCAGTCAGATCAGTATTGTGCTTCAGGATAACTTTGTCTTTAACAACACGGTGTATGACAACATCAGGCTGCATGCAGAGGAGTCGACGACGGAGGATGTAATGATCGCAGCGAAGCTGGCGGATATTCACGCCGATATTGAGAAGATGCCGATGAAGTACAACACGCTGATCTCTGAGGCAGGTTCGAATCTGTCCGGAGGGCAGAAGCAGCGGGTAGCTCTCGCGCGAGCATTGGTGAGCAGACCTAAAATTCTTCTGTTGGATGAGGCAACCAGTGCGCTGGATACCGTTACAGAAGCGACCATTGCTTATAATCTGAATATGTTGAAATGTACCCAGATTATCATTGCCCACAGGCTGAGTACCATCCGAAGCGCGGACACCATATATGTACTTGATCAGGGCGAACTCGTTGATGCTGGAACACATGATGTATTGATTGAACGGTGTGAACGGTACAATAGTCTTGTATGTGAACAGTTGGCTGAAACCGGGGCCAGACAATATGGATAGAGTTTGAAATAACCCTGTTAACGGAATAATATCGGCTTTCTTTTCTGCACATGACGTGTCGAAGAGAAAGCTTTTTGTTATATGTGGAAAAATTGAGAAGTTAAAGTGATGCAAAATTCAGGAAAGTGGGTAATGTACACCGGAATGGACTAATGGAATCATTTAGGAACAAAGTTACATAAAAACGATGCCAACAGCTGATGTGTTCATGGTAGTTTTATACTATGATGCAGATAACAGAAGAAAAAGTGGACAACTGAGGAAGCCAGGTCGCATAAGCTAGATCATGATGACATCAGTGGGAGCGTTGGGCGTTTGGGGGAAGTGGGACGAGAAGTTCGATTAGGGTTACTAATGAATCGAAAAAGAAAAGGTGATTGATATGAGGTTGAAGCGACAATTCGCATATATACTTTTTTTGACCATACTATCCACTTTCATTTTGGGAGGGTGTCAGAACATGAAGGAAAGTGAAAAACAGGCCTATTTTAAAGAAGCGGAAGCGGAGGCTGTAAAATATCTGAAGAATAAATATGAATTGGATGTAGTCATCACGAATAAAGAGTTGTTACCTGAGATGGCGCTTGACTCTATTGCCATGGAAGGACATGTGGTAGATCATGAAGAGCAGGAATTTACGATTTCGTACGATTATGAGGATAAAAAAGTCAAAAACTTTGGCATGAGTCCAGCAATAAAGGAAGCTATTATAGCTAAGGGATATGATCCGTTTAACAAATAAATCATAATTCAGGATTGATTTTCTTGGAGGTGCAGCGGTTGTGAGCGAATCACCAAAAATTGATGATGAAACATACAACAAGATGTCAGAATTAGCTTATGAGAACCTGAAATCAGGTGTTGAGTTTGAGGACCTTCCCGGATGGCAGGTTCTTGAGGATACTCATGGAAACAAAAAATCCGGTTTTGATGCAGTGACCTTCTATAATCCTGAGACCAAACAGGCGGTTATCGCTTATCGGGGCACGGAGGGAAGTGCATCGTTGGATCGCAGCGCCCCTGACTATTATGCGGACGCTCAAATCGGCTTGCCTGAGCTTGGCAGAAAGATCGAACAAAGTACTGACCTTACGCCAGATTGGTTAGCTAATGGAATTCAGAAGGTAAGAGATGTGACCGGGATTACTAAAGTCGAGAATGTTGTAGGAGATCTGGATAAAAAGCTGGATAAGACATTTGGACTGGGCCCCAACCAAATGTATGAAGCGGAAGACTATGCCAAAGACATGCAGAAAAAATACAAGGATTTGGATTTCTCGCTGACAGGACATTCGCTTGGAGGGGGGAATGCCCAATATGCAGCCGCATACACGGGACTTACCGCGGTGACGTTCAGTGCGCCATCTGTGATTTCCAGTCTCACGCCAGAGGCGAAACGAAAGGCTGAAGAGGGTGGGTTTGATAGCCAAATCATCAACTACGGACATCCCGGAGATTTTGTAACCAGCGGGTTTTTTGGTGGATATGATCGTCACGTCGGTTCCATGTATTATATCAATTCCAACTACAAGGATATGAATGACGACATGAGCATGTGGGATAAAATCAGTAACACCTTTGGTGGTGAAGAGTACCACAGTCTGAAACAGTACAAGTTCGAGAACGGCTATGTTTCCAACGATCTATACGATCCGGTTACAGGCGAGAAAATCAGTTATTCACCACGTCAGCCATCGAATGTCTTGTCTGATCTCGCATCATTTATGCGGAACCTGGGTGGGCAAGCGGGCAGCCTTGCAAGAAGCATGGCCGCCGCAGCAGGAGCGTCTGGACTTATTCAGGTAACGCCGGAAGAACTGAAAAGTGTCGCTGCCCGGTGGAAGCAAAATGCACAACAGTGCAATGCAGAGTTGAATACGGTAAGGAGTCGGATGGCCCAATACCTGCATTCCAGCCGTAGTCGCAGACTTGAGCCTATCGTCACTCACTTGGATGCATCTATTAACGAATTAAGCACATGGCACTTGAAACACACCAGCCAGTTCCTGGACTTCATCGATGCGAAAGCGGATGCCTTTAGACAGGCAGATGAGAGTCCGGTCCATTTTAATTAAGACTCAGGTGTGGTGGCAGATTGCCACATCACACGTACATAAGGAGGGAACACGAGTGAGCGGACAATTGCTGGTGGAATTAAACGATCTCCGGATTGCGGAAAAAGAACTGACACAGTTGCTTGCCCGTCTGCAAGCCGATGAGCAGGAAGCCCGGGCGTTATATGGCCGGCTTAATGATTGGAAAGGACAATCCGCTGACTATACAAGAGAGCAGATCGAATCGTTCTTCGCGGGTCTTTCGGGAAGGATTCAGTCGATTGAACAGCAGAAGAAGAGTTTACTGCAATATATTGAAGTAATGATCCAGACGGATGAGGGACGATAAGGAAAGAGCCGTAAAGGACGCTGCTCTTAACCAGTGAGCGTAAGCATGAGTTTGAAATCAAGGTTAGCGTATGCATATAGATAACAAAAAGGAGCCACGGCACATCGGGATAGACCCCGTTTGCCAAAGGCTCCTTTCTTTATCTATCTACATATTAAACTACAGGGTATCTCTTAACGTCTTTTGCGGCGTGTTGCCAGAGCAATCCCCAGGAAGGACATGATCAATGCCAGAATGGACACGATCAGTGTTGCCTGTTGCAGCTTCAATGTGCCTGGGTCGGAATTCGTATTGTTTGGCTCACCCGTAGCCGTGTCGTTCAAGGCGTCTCCCAGAGTGGTATCGTCGTTTGTCTTTGTGTCGTTACCTGCTGCTGTTTTATCATCATGACCCGCATTGCCAGCTGTGCCAGCACTATCGTGGCCTCCGCCTGCCGTGGCATTACCTGTAGCCGCAGGATCTTGGCTAATTGCCGTAATACTGTGCGGGTTGCTGTCGCTTGGTCCGCCTGTCCATTCCACGATACTGCCATCGCTATAATACTGGAACGCATCCCAGGCTACTTCCGTTTCGGCATCCGGATTCTGTGCCACGAAGTTGAACTGCTGGAATTGACCAGCCAAAATCCCTTCGTTATCCCCGTCCACTTCCCATGTAATGGATGTTACTTCATTGGAATCATTTTTCTCCGTAGAGATTTTCCAGCCAGCCAGCGGTTGGTATTGCTTGAATGCAACGCCTTTTGGTACTTTCAGTGTAACTTTGGTGGTAGGCAGCTCTTTTTCGGATGGAATTTTGATGCTATACGTCTGCCATGCTCCCGTTTGTGCCACAGTTGGGTTGACGGTGACGTGCGCACTGGCGAATCCGGCGAACAGCATTAGTGCAGCAGCGCCTGCAGTGAGGCTTGATGTCAGTTTGGAAGTCCATGATGTTTTCTTCAAAATAATGTACCCCTCTCAATTCTTATCATTTATGTTTCGGCCCATTTTCTAAAATAAGTGCCTATTGTTCTGCAAAGTCACCGTTCCGGTTACGAATCGTTCTTTCAATCGCTGTTATTCCCAGATTTTTTTGATTCACTTTATAAGTGAAAATCCGGGAATAAAGGCGAACGCTTTGCTTTTCCAGAATCGATTTCGTTCCCTTCACTACAATTGCAGCTTGTGGAGACACTGATTTTAGATCGAGTCGCGTTTCAAATCTGAATCGGTTATAACTACGGATTAGCGGTGTCGATCTCAAATTCGGTATCCAGCGAATCCAGGGATCGGGTTAGCAGATGCACCTTGATGTTCCAGCGTCCTGGCATGGAGATGTATTCTTTTGCCTCGTATACGCCAGTATCATTTTTCGGAATCGTGATCTCGTAAATGCCCATATCCATATCCAGATGAGTCAGTGACAGTGTGATCTGTTCCAGGTCGTTAACTGTACTGCCATCAGTTTTCTTCACGTCAACCTTGAACTGGTTCTCTCCGGTAACGTTTGGACTTACCTGGAGTGTAATGGTCGTGCCATCATCCGTGGTCTGCGTTTCGTTATAAGGTCCTGCAACTGCCGGTTGTCCGGGAGACAGGTGTGTCAGCACAGCAGCCAGCGCAAGAACAACAGCACCCGCAATCAGTTCAGTCTTGAGACTGCCTGCGAGTCGGTTGCTACTGCCTGCCCGTGCAATTCTGGCATGGCGCGAGGCCAGTACAAGCATGACAACAAGCAAGATAACTTTGGCAATAAGCACGAGACCATATGCCGTTGTGAACAGTGACGTAAGTACAGGGGCTGGCAAAATGATCAAGCTGCTGTATATCCCCGTAGCGACGAGAGCAGCAACAGCACCAATGCCCCAGGCTGTAAAGCGCCGTATGGCCGTCCAATAGACTTCTCCTCGCACAGTAGAGGGCAGTTTATCCGCAAGCGGAGGCAGACACACGGCCATGGCAGTAAGTGCTCCAATCCAGAATGCTGCTCCGATCAGATGCACAAAGTCCATTGCGATCGCGAGCGCGCGGTGTTCTGCCGCAGCCGGATGTCCTGTCATGGCATGGGTGAATAACCACCCGAGAACGAGTACCAGTGAACCGTATGACGACCAGATACGGATACGCAGCGAGCGGTCACGGTCGTATCCCGAGAGAATGGTAACCGCCAGCAGCATGACGACGAGCATCTGCACCATCCAGATCTGGCCAAATGACGTCAGTTTGAGTGCGCTGCCCATCAGTGCCCAGCTGAATTCCCCGATGGATACACCTGATTCATATAACGTGTTCAGAGGCAGGCTGATCAGAGCGGCAACTGAAGTGGCGCCATAACTGATCCATAACAACCTGTAGCTTCTAGGTACCTCCAGAGGTTCTCTCGCCATGGACGCAGGTGCAATCCGGAACAGCAGAAAGGCAAGTGTGCCCAAAATCACAGACAATCCAAGATACTGAATCCAATCTGTCAGCGATAGAATCCATTTTAACGGCCCGCCAACCTGACCTGAACCTGAAGTTAAATC
This sequence comes from Paenibacillus sp. NPDC056933, assembly GCF_042674385.1. Classification (NCBI taxonomy): domain Bacteria; kingdom Bacillati; phylum Bacillota; class Bacilli; order Caryophanales; family Paenibacillaceae; genus Paenibacillus; species Paenibacillus sp. NPDC056933. The sequence goes on from NZ_JBHUQN010000004.1 coordinate 110,488, forward strand.
CGCAAGACCAGCAGGGGAGCCGGAAGGTGCGCCAATATGAAACACATAAGCGCCTTGAATGGGGTGACCATCGGCGGATACGGCCTTCCAATTCACGGCGTAGGTTCCGTTTCCAAGTCCGGTACGAAGACCGGTCTCCAGAATATGAGGACGATCTGCATCGACATGCACATTCCCGTCATCGGCCTGTGTCCCGTCCGGTCCAGTGATTTTTATATCAAAAAAGGCTGTTTGCAAAGATTCGTTGAACTCCAGGGTCAGGCGTGCAGGTGCAGTCGCAACCAGTTCATCTTCACCTGGTGAAGCCTGTACGATATAAGCATGGGCAGATGCCCATTGCGGCATAACAAGGCAAAACAATACCATCAGGGCAGCCATCAGTGCCCAGTGCCGTTTGCCTAATTTGACAGTAAGCCTTCCCAAAATCAAAAAAATCATCACCCTTAGGTCTAGAATTGTAAGTCATTCTTTGTTAATCACGCACAATCTATACCATTATAACTTTGTCCAAAATCATGGCGTATGACTACATTGGGCTATAAAAAAACGAAATGATCCATAGAATTGTGGCAAAAGCATGAATGCTCTCCTATTTACGAAGCTTTCGACCCGCCAGTCCGCTTTCCAGTGCATAGCGGGTCAATTGCACGCGATTTTCGAGCTGGAGTTTCTGCAAAATATTTTTCAGGTGATTCTTCACGGTTTGGTCCGAAATGCCAAGCTGGTCCGCAATCTCGCGATTTGTGTATCCGGCAGAAACCCATTGCAGGATTTCCAGTTCACGCGCGGTTAGAGGGTTGTCCGGTACATCTTCGCTGCGCGGCGCAGGAAACTCCTGCAGAATACGGTAGGCGAGTTCTTTGCTCAAGGGTGCATCATCGCTGACGATAGCGCGAAGGTATTCAAGCCAGGTGGAGGGAGCCAGGTTTTTGAGCAGATATCCTTGAGCCCCTTGCTTTAGTGCTTCGAACAGGTATGTAACATCATCCGATACCGTAACCATAACGATGATAACATACGGAAAGCGCAGTTTGATCTGACGGGTGGCTTCCAGCCCATCCATATCCGGCATCTGCACGTCCATCAGAATAAGATCGGGCATCCATTGCCCGGTAAGCTCCAAGGCCTCCAGTCCACTCGAAGCGGTACCAATGACTTCAAACAGGCTGTCCTCGGATAAAATACTGCAGATCGCTTCACGCGCATGCGCGTGATCGTCGACGACCAATACTCGTACAAGTTTCATATTAAGCAAGCCCCTTTCCAATGGTCATTTGTGTGTAACCAGGCCTTGAATCGAGGGCGAATGACCAACCCATCTGAACAGCACGCTCCTTTGTTATTCGCAGGCCGTACCGATCCTTGAGGTGAAGTGGATCTCCACTCACACCAACACCGTTATCCCGGATTCGTACCGACCAGGCAAAAGGAGTACCGTCTGCAATCACCTGAATATCTGTAGCCCGGGCATGTTTGCGCACATTGAGCAGTGCTTCCCGAACACAAGCGAGCAGTTCCACCTGTTCCTTAGCTGAGAAGAAGGTGCTGTCCAGATTCCATTCCAGACGCGCCGAAGGAACCGTCTCTTCTATAAGCAGTTCCACCTGTGACAGCAAGGATGCTTCTTCCGTTACTGCGGCTTGTCCAGGGACGTAGCGGAGTTGGGCGATGGCCTGCCGTACATAGGCGTTAACCTCATGTACGGTTTTGCGTATTTCATGGATATCATTCTCATGACCGCTGCCGGCCAAACTGCGCTCGGCCTTATCTGTTTTTACCGACAGAAGAAAAAGAGACTGGGAGATGCCGTCGTGAAGCTCACGGGCCAGTTGGTCCCGCGCTTCGAGCGCCGCTTTGGATGCTCGCTCCTGTTCCAGAGCAGCCCGGGCACTTTCCAGCATATTGAATAGACGGCTCAGCAAGGTGACGCTTATGAGATAAAGGATAATGGGAGTAAGCCAGTTTCCCACATCCATGGAAAGGTAGGGCATCAGGAATTGGTGACGGATGTATTCCCAGAGACCAACCGTGAATGTGGGGACTAGCAGAATCATCCATTTAATCTGTTTGTATGACATGAATACAGAACTCCTTTGATATAAGATCCACTTTTATGTATCCGTTTCAAGGGATGGCACCATTATAACGCATGCTTGCCCCAGGCCCTAGTCTGTCTTTCTCGGAGGAACCTGAGGTGGATAAGGGAGTATTTAGAAGGATATCTAAGAACAACAGGGGGTGAAATTATGTCACGCAGGATGAGGCTTGGTGAGCACAGATGAGCGAAGCTGTATCCATTTTCCCTAATGGAGAAGGTCCTCTATACTTAATAAAGAACGTGAATTCATTACAAAACATGTTAAGGAGTGACGCAACAACATGAGTCAAGAAGTATTGGAACGCCGCAGTGAATTGCTCAAAAAGAACATTCATCAGATGCTTGTTCAAGACAATCAGCACGGAATCAGTCGCCAAGACAACATGTTTTTGCAGCAGATGATCAAAGAGCTGCATCAGACCTCACATGAACTGAATACCAATCGATAACGTAGAATCTGCACGAGAATGATACAGTCTGGTGTACGATTCATTCCATGATGAACATGAAAATGGCGCTATCCCCGATCAGACCGGGGGTAGCGCTTTTGGCTTTACCAAGTGTTATCAGGGGGCATGACGGCTACACCATTTGCTGCTGTACGGTCCGTTTCTGAATATACCGGATGAACAGCTCGGCAAGCTCGGGATCGAACTGTGAACCGGAACACATCTGGAGTTCCTTGATCGCTTCACCCATATTTTTCGTTTCCTGATACGGTCGCTCCGTCGTCATCGCGTCAAAGGAGTCAATTACCGTGAGCATACGGCACAATCGGGGAATCTCACAGCCCTTTAGACCATAAGGGTAGCCAGCCCCGTCATAACGTTCATGATGCAATTCAATATAGGGAATCAGATCGGCGAAGCGTTCGTTGGTCATGGCCATTTTTTTGCCCCAAGTGACATGGCCCTTAATCGTTTCCCACTCTTCCGCAGTAAGCTTCTCTTTCTTATTGAGGATGGACCACGGAATCTCGAGCTTTCCGATATCATGAATCAGAGCACCCAGCACGAAATTACGCTTTTCCACATTGTCGAGCTCCAGCAACTCACTTAAATCAAGCGCATATTTATATACACGTTTGGAATGCTTGAATGTATCCATATCCTTATATCGAAACAGGTTGAGCTGCTGCTCGATATCCCGTACATCCTGAACCAGATCGATCTCATGCTCCATACCGTCATTGCTGCCGTGGCGATGAACATTGTTTTTCCCCTGTTTCTTGGCATAATACAGCGCCTTATCTGCCTGATCCACGAGTTGGGACTTGTTATACATATCGACCTCGTAACGCGCCACACCTGCGGAGAACGAAAGACAACCGTGCGGAAAGACTTCAACTCCTTCAAAAGGTGTATCGTTCAGCTGCTTGCGCAGCTTGTTCATGAACGCATAGGCTTGGTCCAGATCCATTCCCGGCATGAGTAGGGTAAATTCTTCTCCGCCATAACGAAAAGCGGTGACGTTCGAGCCATCGGTTTTCCGATTGAGAAAATCCCCAAGAAGGGCGAGCAGACTGTCACCCTGCAGGTGACCGAAGCGGTCATTATACTTTTTGAAATCATCAATATCGATGAGCCCCAGTGAAAGCGGGGTTCCCTGGGAACGAGCGATAGCGAGCTCACTCTCCAGCATGTTTTCGAAATGACTGTGGTTGAACAGACCTGTGCGTTGATCGGTATTCGCCTTTTCCTCGATACTCTGATACATGACGAACAGCTGTTTGAACGCGTGGGATAGCAGGATGCTGAGACTCAAATAGAGGAGCAGGCCAAGCACGCCATTATGCACGACAAGAATGGTCAGAACAAGCGCCAAAATCAGTGTACATAAATAGACAAGCAGCGACTCGGTGACGAACACACGCTTCATCTGCTGTAATGCATCCTTCGTTGAGAAGTGAAAGAACATACCGAGGGTAATCGTATTAATAATGAAATACGCGGCGAGTGCAGCAAAATAAGGCAACAGGTTGTATCCGTCGAGTGCTCCCGGTATACCGCCAGTCCATGTGAACACCGAAGCAGCTCCGGCAATCATGAGGCTGTAAATGCTGAAGTTGACGATGTGTTTCCACCAGGCCAGCTTGCGATCCTTGATTAACAGAATGAGGGAAACAGGCAGCAGAACAGACAGACTGAACGCACCGCCGAACATGAAGATACAGGCGAGGTATACGGATGAGTCCATGGATTGCTGATTTCCCTTGGGCGGAATCTGAAATGTGAAATAATCCAAAATCAGCGCAGCCCCGAGCATCGTGTAGACCATTACCCATTCGTCAGTGGATAGGCGGAAATAAGACCACTTGTTCAAATACAAAAAAATTCCGATGCCTGCGCAGCTGAGCAAGACAACATACATGCTGCTACGATCTGCTTTATGGATCAGGTTACGAATAAAGTTCATAAAAATTCTCCTGCTTGGTTTAGTCTGCTCTTGATGTGTATATATCGATTTGTCCTATATTGATGTATACCATAACAAGTTACCTCCCAAAAATCCAGAAAGAAAAAACAGGCCGCTGGCAGCCTGTTTGTCTTGGATGGCGAGTTTATGTACTAGCCTCCCAGTTTGTAACCAGAAGTCAATGCAACAACGACAGAAGCTACGATGATCGCGTTGATGACAATGCGAGAATACTTAATGCCTTCGAATTTTTTCATGGAATAGACCTCCCTTCCTTGGAGTCTGTCCTACTCACTTCAGGCCTGATGGGTTTCAGTGGCTTGTACAGCCTTGCTGCTTCGATTCACCATCATGTACTGGATAAACAGGAATATGCCAACGTTCATGACAACATCACCAATGCTGATGACCTGAGTACGCGGGTACGGGTTGGACAGCGGGATAATATCGCCAAGAAAGGACAGACGAGTCGAGGCATCCATCATAAAATGCTTCGAGATTGCGCCACCTTCCCGCAACATATCTACATAATAAGGGCCTAGCACGGCCGAGGCTTCAATGGAAACCGGCATGCGTCCGCCATTCACTGCCATGACGATAAAATTGAGAAGTACCCCAATCCAAATCAGCATGAATCCCTGGTAATGCCTGTTCAACCATAGAAACGCGAGGCCGGTGATATACACAGCGGCAAACAGATAACCGTTAATGGATGCGACCCACGCCAACTTCTCCTGTAGGAAAAAGATGCCGAATTGGGCCAGTAACAACAACGGGAAAATCCAGCCGCCTCGCAGCTTGAGTGCTGCGAACTGGTGGAGCCCATACCGGAATCCTCCCCGGAAGAGTCCAACGATTAAACCAAGCAGAATACCATCGTATACCATCAGTAACTCCTGTTCGTGCGGATATGTGTAATGTCATTGCGTGTTTATGTACCTATGTTATTCGACCTTTTACTGGTAAATCCTGCAACGAAATCATTTTTCAGCAAAAGAAATTTGCGGAAAAACAAATAAAAAACCGTTTTTACGAACCAAGGGGTCGAAACCCTTGTAAAGTTCAGTAAAGACGGCTTTTTATTGAGTCAAAGAATGTTGATTATTGCAAGGTGTTGCGTGTTATCTATTCGGATTCTCCATTCAGATAGTTGAAAAATGGCTGATCCACCCAGAAGGTGTAGCTGGAGATATTGGCTTCAGGAGCCAGCTTGCGGAAGCCCTCCTGAATGGCTTTGGCATTCTCTTTCAGGGAGAAGGATTGCGCATAATAGTTGCCAAGCGTAATTTTGGTATTGGCGATCACAGGGTAACCTGCAATTGCGGTTGGCGAGTAGTACAGCGGCTGCCACCAGGAAGCGTAGATCAGGGCAGATGTGTCATCACTGTTCTTTTTGGCATATTTCGAAATGATGTCATTGAAACGGGCTTTGTCCGCTGCATTGTTAAACTCGAATTGAATATCATATTCCTTGGCGTAGGCAATATAGTTGCCGTTCTCAATCTGTGTCACCTTGTAATCCGGTGTTTCCTTGGGCTCGCCCCATTCTTTCAAATAGATGAAGGCCGATGTCTTCGGCTGGAACTGTACGTCCGCATCAATGCCCTCGCTGCGCAGCAAACCAATCAGTTGAACCGCATGTTTGATATCGTCATGTCCATAGGACAGTGTCAGTTCATCAATAAAGTTGGAATTGTAGCGGTTATCCTTCAGGTTATATCCTGTGACGAGATTGTCTCGCAGAGCCTGATCCACAATCTGTTTCAATTCTGGAGCTTCAATAAGATCAGCTGTACGGTATGCATCATATAGCTTGGAATAGATGTCGGCATCACCGGAGCGTCCAATCTCATGTTTATATTTACCCTGACTGGTCAGTACTCGTCCAAGCAAGATGTTGGCAAAGTCGGAACTTGCTTCGCCGCCCTTGCGGAGAGCGGGGTACAGGCTTTCCGGGATCAGACCGGTATCAATGGCAGCGGCCAGTTCCTGGGCAGCTTGTCCCTGAACACGGTTCGGGCTAATGCCGAGTTTTGCAAGTGCCTCCGCTGTTTTGGCTTCAGGATATGTATAGGCAAGCTCTTTGAATCCGGCTGCTTTGACTGCGATGAAGACAGCAGCATAAGTGCTCAGTTTGTCGTTGGCACGTACTTCCGTGCCTGATAGGATACCGTTGTTATATAAGGAAACGGCAGCATCATAAGTGGAATCATCCGAGGTCAGGTCGGTAAAGGTCGGCACCTTGGTTTCACCGTTAGTTGTCTCATCTGTATCAGCCGCTTGATCTGCTTGTATAAGGGCAGCAATTGCCTGTATAAAGGCGCCCTTGGTCAACTGCTGGGGCAAGTGCACATTATACTTGGCCTGCAAAAATTGAGCGTAATCGGCAGCGCTTTCGGTATAAGAAACCGATGGAGCCTGAGATGCCGGGCCGGGGGCAGTATGAGAGGAAGCTTGTCCTACTGGCGTGGCATTTGCTGCTGAAGCAGAAGCGGGCAAGCCAAAGCTGCTGAACGTAACCGGAGCGGCTAGTAGTGCTGACAGGGTGATCTTGGTGATCTTTTTCAAATGAATAGCCTCCTTAAAATGGGTTGGAAAATAATGAAGATCGGGTTATAATTCTGACAAATCCTATCTGAATATAATAATTGGATTGACTTTAGCACGGAGAAGCACTGGATGTCAACGGGAAAAAGCCTGATATAAAGCCTCTTCCAGCACTTCGGAATATTCAAAACAGCAATTATATTTAATTTGAGTGTAAACGCTCAAAGATTTATTGACAAGGATCGACAGTATCCGCTAGGATTATAAAAAAAGAATTGTGAAAAGGGGAATTTTCAAAATGAAAAGAGGTTTATCGTTCGTCTTATCGATCATGATGTTGGCTATTTTATTGGCGGCTTGTGGAACTTCGGCTCCTAAAGACGAACAATCGGCCCAAGGTAACGATTCTGCCCAAGGCAGCAATTCGGAGAAATCACTGCGCATGGCGCTTGTCCTTCCTGAAAAAATCGGGGTTAACCCGTTCTTTGTACAAATGGATGAAGGTTTCAAAAAAGCAGGTGAAGAGTTCAAGGTGGATACCAAAACGATTGAATCCACAGACCCGGCTGCATTTGAGCAAAATCTGCGTGCTGCAGTTGCCGAGAACTACGATCTGATTATTACAGCAACATTCCAGGCAGAAGATGCTTTGAAAAAGGTTGCCGCGGAGAATCCGGACAAGTCCTTTGCCATTGTGGATACCACCGTTGATCTGCCGAATGTTCGAAGCGTTGGTTTCCGTGAATATGAAGGGGCGTATTTGCTTGGTGCAGCTGCAGGATTGTCTACGAAAACGGACAAAGTCGGCATGATCGCTGCGATGGACGTTCCATTGATCAAGAAATACACCGAAGGTTTCAGAGCCGGTCTGGAATCGGTAAATCCAAAAGCGGAATTCCTTGTAAACTATGTTGGCGGATTTAACGACGTAGCCAAAGCAAAAGAATTGGCGCTGGTGCAATTTGGGAAAGGTGCTGACTTCATCGCTGGTGCATCTGCTGTAGGCGATCTGGGCGTGTTCGAAGCCGCGAAGGAAAAAGGCTTCTATACTTCCGGACAGGACACGGACCGTACCGTTGAAGATCCGGAACATATCGTATTGTCTCAATTGAAGTCGACCGACACGGTTGCGTATCAGACTGTGAAGGATTTTGTAGAAGGAAACTTCAAAGCGGGCGCTGTAAACTACGGTCTGAAAGAAGATGGCGTTGGCCTGACTTATGTTACACGTGATAGCGAATCTCCGTTGAATGCTTTTGTTGGACAAGAAGTAATCGACAAGGTTAAAGCGATCAAGGACGACATCGTATCCGGCAAAATCGTTGTGAAAGATCCATTGCAACAGTAATATTGTTTGTTCCATAAGTAAGTGATGGAGTTGATCAGCCGGCTGCCCGACCAGGCAGCCGGTTTTGCTGCTATTACAATGAACTATATATGTTCAACTAAACATGTACACGAGAACGTAGAGGACAGAAAAAAACTGGAGAAGCGAAGCAAAAGCTTTCTGAAAGAAAGCTGCATCGGAAGCATATGCTTCGCCTTTATCCCAGGATTTCCCCTTTGGAGAAAAAAATTAAAAAATCTGGGGATAACAGCGATCGGAAGGTTGTTCTGTCATCGTAGTGGCTAGTGTAAATAAGCTTTAGTAGAGCGTATATAGGCCGAGAGGAGAGAACGCGAGATATGCTGTTGGAGATGGAACAGATTACGAAGAAATACGGCGGCTTCACCGCTAATCGGGACATCCGTTTTAATTTGCGAGAAGGAGAGATTCATGCCCTCGTAGGGGAGAACGGAGCTGGTAAAACAACCCTGATGCGCATGTTGTATGGAATGGAGCAACCGACATCAGGCACAATCAAAGTTCGTGGACGCGAGGTAAGCTTCGCTACCCCGTCTCAGGCCATGGCAAGCGGTATCGGCATGGTACATCAGCATTTCATGCTGTTTCCTTCCTTTACGGTTGCCGAGAATATCGTGATTGGCCGTGAACCGTCTGCCGCAGGTGTATTTGACCGCAAGCAGGCTGCGGCCCAGGTAAATGAGCTCGGCAGAACGTATGGCATGCCGGTAGATCCGTGGAAAAAAGTATTTGAATGCCCGCTCGGCATGCAGCAGCGTGTTGAAATTTTGAAAGTGCTGCATCAGGGCGCGGATATCATTATATTGGATGAACCGTCAGCAGTATTGACGCCGTTGGAAGTGAAAGAACTGCTTGCGAATATGAAATCCCTTGCCAAGCTCGGCAAAACCTTTGTATTGATCACGCACAAGCTGCAGGAAGTCATGGATGTGGCAGATCGGATCACGGTTCTCCGTGATGGTCAGGTGACAGGTACGCTGGAAGCGAAAGACACGAATGTAGAGGAACTGTCCCGCCTGATGGTTGGGCGTGAGCTGGTTCGCATGGACAAGCAGCCATCCGTTCCGGGAGAAGCTGTGCTTCAGGTGGAAGCGGTAAATCTGTCAGGGGCAGAGGACCGTTCTGCACTTCAGAATATCCATATGGAAGTTCGAAAAGGCGAGGTCGTTGGAATTGCGGGTATTTCCGGAAACGGTCAGTCGGAACTGATCCAGATCATTGCGGGACTGCGCAAGGCAGACAGCGGTCGTGTCCTGCTGTCAGGGCAGGATACAACCAATTGGCCTGTGCGGCGCATTCGGGAGCATGGGCTTGCCCATATCCCGGAAGACCGTTATATGTGGGGGGCCGCGAAGGATGCGAGCGTTCGTGAAAATGGACTGATGGGCCATCATCACCGGCTTCAATCACGCGGGATCATTAAAGCAAAAGCAGCACGGACCATGGTGGAGAACTGGATCAAGCAGTTCAGCATCAAGACGGGTTCCGCCGAAACGAAGGCACAATTCCTTTCCGGAGGAAACTTGCAGAAGCTGATTGCCGCGCGTGAATTTGCCCAGGATACGCCGTTTCTGATTGCGGCTGAACCAACAAGGGGCGTAGACATCGGAGCGATGGAGACCATCCACGCCGAATTGCTTCGCAAACGGAATGAGGGTGCGGGTATTTTACTCGTTTCCTCCGAGTTGTCCGAGATTTTGCAATTATCGGATCGGATCATTGTCATGTATGAAGGCGGAATCGCTGGTGAATTGAAGGCAGATGAAGCCACAGAAGAACAGATCAGCTTGTTGATGGCAGGAGGGAAAGAGCGGATATGAATCGGGTAAAAGAATCACTTCGCGGACTCGTCCAGCCGCTGCTTGCCGTATTCATCGGTTTGCTGGCAGGTGCTGTAGCCATTCTGGTCGTTGGCGGGTCCGTGGTGGACACGTATGCGGAGATGTGGAAAGGGGCCTTCGGCAACTTTTACTTCTTCACCAATACATTGGCACGTTCCACGCCAATTATTCTCGCGGGACTGGGCGTAGCACTTGCGTTCCGCGCAGGATTTTTCAACATGGGTGCCGAAGGACAGATGGTTCTCGGTGGACTTAGTGCAGCGCTGACTGCGCTCTACCTGCCAGGTCCTGGCTGGTTTGTCTGTATTGCAGCCATTGTGGCAGGGATCATTGCCGGAGGAGTCTGGTCGCTGTTTGCAGGATGGCTGGATGCCCGCTTTGGCATGAATCTGTTAATCACTACGCTGCTGCTCAATTATATTGCGATATATTTTGGAGGATACATGGTATCCTATCCGTTTAAAGACCGCACCGGATCGGCGGCTATGGCCCAGACGCCCATGATTGATCAGAGTGTCTGGCTGCCGAAGCTGTTCCAGGGCATGGGGCTGCATGCCGGATTCATCATTGCGATCGTAGCGGCAATTCTCATCTACTGGTTCACACACAAGACGGTAACCGGTTATGAGATTCGTATGCTGGGCAGTAATCCTTCATTTGCAACGTATGGGGGCGTGCGCCGTATCCGCATGATGATGCTGTCCATGATCATCAGTGGTGGGCTTGCCGGTCTTGCGGGTGCAGGGGAAGTACTGGGTACACAGTACCGTTTCCTAGACGGCTCGTTGTCATCCGCAAGTTATGCATGGAGCGGCATTATGGCGACTTTGCTTGCCCGCTCTCATCCGCTGGGAACAGCTGTGGCGGCAATCCTGCTTGCAGCATTGCAGACAGGTGCCATGGGGATGGAACGGAATACGGATGTGCCGCTGGAAGTCGGCAGTGTCATCCAAGCGGTATTGACGTTATTTGTATCGGCTCAGATCGGATATTCATTCCTGAAGCGGAGAAAGGAGAAAAAGTCCAATGCAACAACTGTTTGATGCAGCCATGTTTGGCTCTACTCTGCGGATTATGACGCCGATTCTGCTTGCAGCGCTCGGTGGGGCTTTGTGCTCCCGTGTCGGTCTGTTCAACGTGGGTCTGGAAGGACTCGTTCTGATCGGCGCTTTCTCCGCTATTGTCGGTAACTATCTGTTTGGTAATGTACTCCTGGCCGTTATTTTCTCGATTGTGATCGTTATGTCGTTCTCTGCACTGTTTGCCTTTATTAGTATTAATCTGAAGGCCAACGCCATTGTGGTCGGGATCTCGCTTAATTTTCTGGCGACAGGACTGACGACGTTTGCGCTGCGGGCTATTTTTGATGTAAAAGGTGCTTATTATGACAAGGATATGGTGGGACTCCCCAAATGGGACATTCCTCTTATTAAGGACATTCCGTGGGTAGGCGATGTGATCTCAGGGCATAGCCCGCTGGTGTATCTCGGAATTATTATCGTAATTGCCTTGCAGTTTTATCTGTTCAAAAGTGTCTCCGGTTTCCGTCTTCGTTCGGTTGGCGAGAATCCGGTAGCGGCACAGAGTATCGGCATCAAGGTGCGCGGTATCCAATATGGTGCAGTACTGATGTGCGGCGTATTGTGCGCCCTGGCGGGTGCACAGTTATCACTCGGTCAGGTTACGATGTTTACCGAAGGCATGACCGCAGGTCGCGGGTTTATCGCATTGGTAGCAACGATGTTAGGTCAAGCGAATCCGCTTGGCGTTATGGGGTCCAGTGTGCTGTTCGGATTCATGGAAGCACTCAGTATTCGATTGCAGGGCTTCACTCTGCCAACGCACTTTACCATGATGCTGCCGTATATTGTGACACTGGTGGCCATGTTCTTCTTCAAGGATCGCACCTATGCACAAGATGCACTCAAAGCGGGCGGAAGTTCGCGTTAATTCCTGAATGTTATGCTGGAGGCATATAAAGAAGGAGGAATCCACACATGCATAATAAGGCTGAACGTCTGAAAAAAACGAAAAGCCCTGCACCCAAAGCGGGTGCTGAGCACGGGGATCGGCTGCCGCCAGGGCAGGTGCTGACGGAGAAATTTCCGATTCTGCATGAAGGTGAAGTGCCGGAATATGATCTCTCCACCTGGGATCTGAAAGTATTCGGCGAGGTAGAAGAGGAAAAGGTGTTCTCCTTTGCTGAGCTTCAGGCCATGCCGCAGGTAAATACGGTCAGTGATATCCACTGCGTCACCCGCTGGTCCAAGTTCGACACGCCGTGGGAAGGCATACGGTTCTCGGATTTCATTAAGATTCTGGGCGTCAAACCGGAGGCCAAATATGTCATGATCCACGCGGATCATGATTATGAGACAAATGTTCCACTCGAAGAATTAATGCATGACGACGTATTGCTTGCTTTTAAATATAACGGTGAGCCGCTTACACCGAAGCACGGTTATCCGTTGCGCTTGGTTGTTCCGCAACTCTACTTCTGGAAGAGCGCGAAGTGGATACGGGGTCTGGAGTTTATGACAGAAGACCGTAACGGATTCTGGGAAGTCAATGGCTTCCATCATTTTGCCGATCCGTTCAAGGAACAACGCTTCTCGGGTGAAGATCTGCCGATTCCGGAAGACGAATGGACGAAGAAGGAGTTTGATTAGAAGAGCTTGAGTATAGGATTTTTGAGTAAATGAAGTTTGATTAAAAGGAGTGGATGGACATGTTGCTGCCCATTTTGCAAATTCATTCAGAAGACATGCCCGCTTATGCCATCGTCTGCGGTGACCCGGCACGGGCAGAGAGGATTTCCCGCAAGCTGGATGGGGCGAAGGAACTCGCATTTAGCCGCGAATATCGTACCTTTGTAGGGGAATTCGAAGGTGTTCAAATGGCTGTGGTCAGTCATGGCGTAGGTTCACCCGGAGCGGCGGTCTGCTTTGAGGAACTGATCCGGGCAGGGGTGACAACCTTGATTCGTGTAGGTACAGCGGGCTCGTATACCGCGGATTACCCAGCGGGCAGTGTAATCGTCAGCACGGCCGCTGTACGTACGGACGGGCTGACACGTCAGCTGGTACCGGATGGTTTCCCTGCGGTAGCGGACATTGGCGTCACAAGTGCATTAATCGCCGCAGCCCGAGGGCTGGATACCAGAGCAAGCAACAAAGCAGCCATTGATGAGGCGGGGATGCCAGCCTTGGGCGGGGGCAAAGTCGGCGCGGGGATAACCGTGACGTTGGACGCCTTCTTCGCCGGGGTGGAGGATATTCCGCATCGCAAATACAAGCAGGCAGGCGCGCTTGCCGCCGAGATGGAGATTGCGGCGCTCTACATCGTCAGCACGTTGCGCGGTGCACGTGCGGGAGCAATTGTTGCCATCGACGGCTTTGCGGACAGCGATCTGGCAGCCGAGTATGATCCGCATACGGAAGCGGTAGCCCAGGCGGTGGAGCACGAGATTGAAGCGGCGCTGCGTGCGCTGGCTGCAATCGCTCGTCAGGATCAGGCGTAAAGCTGAGATCATCAGGGAATTTTATGGTGCTGCTGCTGATAAAAAGCAAAACACGTAAATGATGTCATCTGAGGTGGACCATACTAGAGGGCGTCCCATAAGGTCATGAATATGACCTTGGGGGCGCCCTTTTGATTTGGGTATAGGGAGCGACTGGCGCTGCATGTGTGACTGTAGCGATCGTGATTGTAACTGTAACTGTAACTGTAACTATCACTGCAACTATAGCCTTAAAATCGTCACCGTCACCGTCATACCCTCACAATGACCGAAGCCGCAATTTTTTAACGAATTCAGCAGGTCTTATGATGGGGGTTTTCGCAGATTTGGGGAGCAGACGAATCGTAGACACGTTATTTCGCGTTTCCGAACCTTATCTCATAACTTTCTATCCGTAATAACATGTCTGGAGTTCGCAAGAATATTCAATCTACGTTATTTACCACAATAAGGTGCAATCGATTCGTTAGCGTTGTCCAAACAATTGCTGCGCCGTCTCAATAAATAACCGGGATGCAGGGGAAGCTTCGACAAGGGAAGGAACGGCGATCTCGATATTTCGATAGGCTTTCGGCTCTGTCGGGAGTGCTTTGACACCTGGAGGCAGCCAGGATAGAGAGATGGCAGGCAGCATGGCGGTTCCGAGTCCCTGCTCAATCATGCTTAGACACGTGTTTACGTTATACACCACAAATCCATAATGTAATTCCGCGTCTGCTCGATTGAACAGGTCAACAATCGGTACTTCGTAACCGCCTTTGCATATGATCATGGGGTGCTTGTCCAGCATTTGTACAGGCAGTACCTCCTGATTCGCAAACGGTTCATCGTCCCGAAACACAGCCAGCATCTCTTCGTTATACAGAGGTAACGTTTCATAAGCTGTATCTACGGGCTCTTTGTCTGTTGCAATAATGAGAGCCACATCAATGGCCCGTGAGCTTAGCCACTCCTGAATTTCAAGGATGTTCCCCTCGTGCAGCTCAAACTGAATCTGAGGGTAGCGGTCACGAATGGAGCGGATAATTTTCGGCAGCAGATGGGCAGATGACATGGGGAATGAACCAATGCGAATCGTACCGATCTCCAACCCTTTTTCGGCGGCAACGACCTGCTGTACCTTATCAAATTGCTGTAAAATTCGGCGGAAAATGACCAAAATTCGCTGTCCCACATCGGTAAGCACGATGCCGTTTCTGCGATCTCGTATGATTAGAGTGACATCCAGTTCATTCTCCAGCGAAGAGATGGCTCGACTGACTGCGGGCTGTGTCATATTCAGTTCCTGGCCAGCACGGGTGAAACTTCCCGTCTCTGCAATTTTCACGAATAACTGTAACTGTGAGTTGTTCATAACAAATATGGTATGCTCCTTATGATTAACATGCATTTCAATTATTTCGATCACTATTGTATCATGGAGAAACGGAACGATCAACGGGCTTATATCGTCTGGTCTGGGTCGGATTCCAAATGATTTGCAGGCACAGAAAGAGCGCAGGATAAAGAGTACGATTGATTAAACTGGCCTGTAAATGTGTGCCGGATAGGAGAATGACATATGGCTTTATCACGTGCAAAAGCAGGTTGGTTCCTGGCTTTTCTAGTACTCATGTGGGGAGTGAATTGGCCCCTGACCAAATACGCATTAAATTTTACACCTCCGCTTATATTTGCAGGCATGCGCCTGTTAATTGGAGGATTGGTGCTGGGGTTGTATGCTTTTCCCCGCTACAAAACGCTGAGGCTGAAGCAAACCTGGCATATCTATGCCATATCTGCGCTGCTTAATATTATTTTTTTCTACGGCTTTCAGACCGTTGGATTGACAGAAGTGCCGGCAGGATTATTTTCATCCATCGTGTTCCTACAGCCTGTGCTGCTTGGAATCGGAGCCTGGTTGTGGCTTGGCGAGTCCATGTATGGAATGAAAATTGCGGGATTGGTGCTAGGTTTTGCAGGCGTGGCTACGATCAGTATTGGTGGCATGACAGGCAAAGTATCCCCTGAGGGGGTTATGCTTGGGTTGTTCAGTGCCATTAGCTGGGCGGTCGGAACCGTATATATGAAGCGAAATTCAATGAAGGTCGATGGCATCTGGATGACAGCCATTCCGATTCTGATCGGCGGAGTTGTGCTGACATTGACAGGTACGGTTACAGAAAGCTGGGCTGATGTGCAGTGGGTGCTTCCTTTTATACTGGATATGCTGTTTATTTCGGTGTTTGTCATTGCGATGGGCTGGCTCGCGTTCTTCAAACTGGTCAGCTCTGGCGAAGCCAGCAAAGTAGGATCGTTCACGTTCCTGATTCCGCTGATTGCCCTGTTTTGCAGTGTGCTATTCCTCGGAGAGTCGGTGACGGTTAATCTGATTGCAGGTCTTGTTATGATTATTGCCAGCATCCTGCTCGTGAACGTTAAAGTGAAAGGCAGCAAGGTGGCTAAAATATAGAGTGTGGGGCGAACTTTCTTCCAGTGGTGATGAACCTTATATACATTCAGAATGACAATGCAAAAATTGGGTAAGTTATATATAGGAACATCACCATGAATACGAAAAAGGAGGACTCCAGCATGACACAACAGAACAATCAACCTCAGGATGAGGCAGAAATTCGCAACAAACTGGATGAAGACGGGGATTCCTTGATGGAGAAAAAGAAAATTTTGAGCGGTGTGGATATTGAGCCGCAAGCGGACGAATGGTCTGCCAAGCCATCACCTGTAGCATTTGATGAAGGCAAATCATCCAAAGAATAAGAGGAACCAAATATAGCTTAAAAAGAAGCGGGTACCGTTAAGGTATCTGCTTTTTTTTATAAGGCTATGTTAAAGTCTAATGTTGATTTTCCAGCATAAGAAAACCGCCTTGGTGAATAAGGCGGTTCTTTGAGCTATCGTCTCAGATAGTTGAATAGACTAAATGATGCTCCCAGACTATTCAAACCACTGTCTTGGTCCGATGATGTGGAATAATTGATTACTATCAGTATTCAAAGCTTCCTGTATACGTGCAATAGTGAAGTCGCTAATCGGTCTAGGCAAATCATCTACGTTGTAATATTTACATTCTGTTACCTCCGCAGCATCAGGCTGTGGTTGTTGATTATGGACTGCCTTACACATGAATGCAAAATGATGCATATCGTGAGCGGGTTCATAATACACGCCTGTTAAGCGACCTACAGCGACTTCAAGACCAGTTTCTTCAAACACTTCTCGCTTTGCAGTATCCTCTGCGGATTCATTAAGCTCTGATAACCCTCCTGGTAGTTCCCAATTGTATTTTCCGTAGTTATGTTTTACTAGAAGAATTCGCCCTTCTGAATCCATGATCACAGCAGCTGCCCCGACTGGTTTTTTTGACATTTCGTATCCCCTTTGATTTTTTTAGAAATAAGTTCCATATTTTAGACGATGATTACCTGTATTTGTTGTGGTCTATTAAAGTAATCTGCCAGTTAGCTTAACAAGAATAAGCAGATAGCCGAAGTTTGGTATTCTTATCGGTCACAGTAAATAGACATGATTTGACCAACATATTCTTCTTATTCGATGAGGTATTCTCATAGGTTGCAACACCATTGAAGCGGTCTTTTATAAAATAAGAAAAGGATAAGCTCTGGAGGATCATCGTTCTGATATTTAAGGGGATTTTCTGCAACACGCAGTCGGGGTTCATGAATCACATCGACAGATGTTTTTTTTATTGTATAATCATGGAAACGTTTGTGAGGGGAGAATGTGAAGATGAGTGAGATTAACATTAGACGGGCTGTCATCGGAGATTACACGGGAGTATCCGCATTAATGGATGAATTGCATCACTTGCATGTGGAGGCTCGGCCAGACGTATACAGAGAGTTGCAGACGAGAATGAGTTATAAGGAATATGAGCAACTACTGGGGACGGATCAGCGGTATCTATATGTTGCAGAAATGCTGGATAACAGTGAAATTGTTGGATATGCGAGCGCACAATTAAATGTTATTCAGAATGTGGACTTGTTACTGGATCGAAAGATGCTGTATATCAATGAAATCATTATTGGCAGCAAGCATCGTGGACATGGGACAGGCAAACAATTGATGCAGGTATTCATTGAGCTTGGTAAAGAGATCCAGGTCGACAGTGTTGAACTGACGGTGTCAACATTTAATACGGGTGCACAGGCTTTCTATGAACAATTGGGTTTGGTTGGCCGCAGCAGCAGAATGGAATACATACTCTAGTGCGCCTATACGAAGACTAATGGGGTAACTGGCGCGATCATGCAGGAGCAAAGCATGGTAATCATTCATTTTGATTAAAATAATAAAACAGTCTTGCATACCCCCACGGGGTATGTTATTCTTATAACAGAACGAAAGAAAAGGGGTGTTCGCGATGGAACATCAGAGCCATCCCAAGGAACCTATGGAACCATCAGTAACAGATGTAACAGATGTATCAGAAGTCTCACTGGCTATTCAACCAGCAGCTTCATGTCATACGGCAGGCAGTGACGGAAAGCCTGTTCGCAAGAGCCATCACTCCCAGGAGATGAAGGGCAACCTGATTTCTCGCTTGAACCGTGTTGAAGGACAGATTCGCGGGATCAAGGGATTGATTGACAAGGACACCTATTGTGACGATGTGCTGACGCAGATCGCGGCGGCTCAGTCTGCTCTCAATTCGGTAGGCAAGCTGTTGCTTGAAGGTCACATGAAGAGCTGTATTGTTGAGCGCATTCAGGCTGGAGAACATGAGGTTGTGGATGAGTTGCTGGTAACGGTGAGGAAACTAATGAAGTAAAAATGAAGTAATTCATTTAATTGAAGCAGTTATTTATATCATAAGGAGGAACTACCCATGTCTAATATTACGTTGAACGTTACAGGAATGTCTTGCAATCACTGTGTGAATTCGGTTGAAGAAGCCGTCAAGAATGTGGGAGCGAAGGGTCAGGTTGATTTGGCAGCAGGAACCGTCGCAGTTGAATATGACGAGCAGAAAGTCAATGTGGATCAGATCAAGGCTGCCATTGAAGATCAAGGGTACGACGTAGTCTAATCATTGCAGGCTTAAACTGAACTTCCCTTTGCATGGAAAGGACTTCAACAGATCTTTTCCAATGAATGAGTTCATGGTTTAAGCCTGATTTTCTGTCTTTTATATACCCCTTGGGGGTATTGGATGCGTGGTAATATTTCATAATGAAAGGAGCTAACAACATGGATAAGTCATCAACAACGGAAAACGCAACAGCATCAGAACCCATACCTTCACCTTCACCGGAAGCAGCGGGCTTACAGACTACACTGCAAATTACAGGGATGACCTGTGCTGCCTGCTCTACCCGGATTGAGAAGGGGTTGTCCCGAATGGAAGGGGTCAATCAGGCGAATGTTAACCTCGCCATAGAACAAGCAACCGTATCCTATGATCCAAAGACAACGAACATTAACGCATTACGGGATAAGGTAGAGGCGCTTGGGTATGGTACAGTAACGGATTCCGTGGATCTGAACATTACAGGCATGACCTGTGCTGCTTGTTCTGCTCGAATCGAAAAAGGTCTTTCCCGGTTGCCGGGTGTATCCCGTGCAAACGTGAATCTGGCGCTGGAAACGGGACATGTGGAATTCGCAGCGGGAGCATTGAAGGCATCCGATATTACTGCGAAGATCAAGCAGCTTGGTTATGGCGCTGAATTGCAGCAGACACAGGAAGATACCCAATCAGTACGTGAGCGTGAATTACAGCGCAAAAAGTGGAAATGGATGATCTCCGCTATGTTATCTTTGCCATTGCTATGGGCGATGGTGGGTCATTTCTCATTCACTTCGTGGATCTGGGTACCGGATCTGTTCATGAACCCTTGGTTCCAGTTGGTGTTGGCAGCACCGGTACAGTTTGTCATCGGATGGCAATTCTATGTGGGAGCCTATAAAGCGCTGCGCAATGGCAGTGCCAATATGGACGTACTGGTTGCTTTGGGCACAAGTGCGGCTTTCTTCTACAGTCTGTATCTGACCCTGACCAGTGGCAATGCAGCTTCGACCATGATGGATCATGGTGGGACGGGAATGGCTGCAGCAGCCATGCCAACCGTGGAACTTTATTATGAGACGAGTGCAGTTTTGATTACGCTGATCCTACTGGGAAAATGGTTGGAAGCCGTAGCTAAAGGGCGCTCGTCTCAAGCGATTAAGAGTCTCATTGAACTGGCTCCGCGTGAAGCAAGAGTGATTCGTGATGGACAGGAGGTTATTGTACCGTCGGCGTATGTCGCGGTAGGTGATCTGGTTCTGGTAAAACCGGGAGACAGCATTCCTGTAGATGGCGTCGTGGAGGAGGGGCAGTCTTCTGTCGATGAATCCATGTTAAGCGGAGAGAGCCTGCCCGTGGATAAAAAACCGGGAGATGCCGTTACAGGCGCTACGCTGAACAAAAACGGGGTATTAAGACTGCGTGCGACTCGCGTCGGTTCGGACACGGCTTTATCGCAGATTATTAAAGTGGTTGAGCAAGCGCAGGGTTCCAAAGCCCCTATTCAGCGGATAGCCGATGTGATCTCAGGCATCTTTGTTCCGATTGTTGTAGGCATCGCGGCAGTGACGTTCCTGATCTGGTATCTGTTCGCAAGTCCCGGTGACTTTGCCGGCTCGCTGGAGAAGGCCATTGCTGTACTTGTCATTGCCTGTCCTTGTGCGCTTGGACTTGCAACCCCAACGTCCATTATGGCTGGATCAGGACGTGCGGCTGAATATGGCGTGCTGTTCAAAGGCGGAGAACATCTGGAATCGGCACAGCAGATTCAGACCGTTGTACTGGACAAAACAGGTACAGTTACCCAAGGGAAGCCCGTGCTTACGGATGTAGTGTCGGCTCCAGAATGGACGGAAGCAGAGCTGCTTCAACGTGTGGGAGCGGCAGAGCAGAGTTCAGAGCATCCTTTGGCTGAGGCGATTGTGGAAGGAATTCGAGGTAAAGGTCTGGAGCTGACCCAGCCAGAGCAGTTCGAGAACATCCCGGGATATGGTGTGCGGGCCCGGGTTCAGGGACAAGAGATCCTGGTCGGGACACGCCGACTGCTTATGGATGCGAAGGTGAGTGTTTCCGAAGACATCATGCAGCAGATGAACAACCTGGAAGAACAAGGACGCACGGCAATGCTGGTCGCCGTGGATGGTCAATGGGCTGGGATCGTTGCAGTGGCTGATACCATCAAGGAAACATCCCGTGAAGCGATTGGCAGATTACAGGCCATGGGAATCGATGTCATCATGATTACGGGAGACAATGAGCGAACCGCTCGTGCCGTGGCAGAACTGGCGGGAATCGGTAAAGTTTTGGCCGAGGTACTGCCTGAAGGCAAAGCGGCGGAAGTGAAAAAGCTTCAGGAGAGCGGCCTCAAGGTAGCGATGGTTGGAGATGGTATCAATGATGCTCCAGCTCTTGCTACAGCCGACATTGGCATGGCGATTGGAACCGGAACGGATGTAGCGATGGAAGCGGCGGATATTACGTTGATGCGAGGTGATCTGAACAGTATTGCGGATGCGATCGAGATGAGCCGGCGCACCATGGGTAATATTAAGCAGAATCTGTTCTGGGCACTGGGGTATAACGTTATTGGTATTCCTATTGCAGCAGTAGGCTTTCTGGCACCGTGGCTGGCAGGTGCGGCAATGGCGTTCAGCTCTGTGTCAGTTGTATTGAACTCGCTACGTCTGCAACGAATGAAACTGAAAAGCAATGACTGACGTCCATTGAGGGACGTGGTTCAACTTTTCATTGTACTCAATAGTAAGCATAGAGTGCGGTCCGCTACGGCGGACCGTGCTTTTTTTGTTGGGGAAAGGTGGTTGAGATATGTTAAATGAAGTATCCTTTCCTTGTTAATAGAGTGAGGATGTACAATGTTGTCCTCTTATGAAACGGATATCATTGTTTGTGAAACACATCTTTATCTTTCTGAACCTTTCAGAAATTGATTGACAATATAGACATATGGATTTAAAATTTAAAACAATCGTTTGATTCAAACAATCGTTTACATCAAATTTGAACTAATCAGTAATGGAGGACATCATTTATGTTGCAGGCTTTACGCATTTTGTTGAAAAAACCGCCAGTAATTGTGGGGATCGTGACGGCACTTATGTTCCAAGTGATCTTCAGCGTGATCTGGATGACAGCATATTCCGGAGTGAATGACCGGGTGAATGAATTGACAGTGGCCGTGGTGAATGAGGATGGAGAGCAGTCCAAGGGGATTGCAGATCGCATAGCTGAGACGCTTCCATTCCATACGGTATCTAATCTGAGTGCTGCTGAAGCACTTGATCAGTTGAACCATCGCAAGATTCATATGGTGCTGAATATTCCAGCGGGCTTTAACGAGCTGATTCAGACAGCCGGTTCCACTGCCGAGATTAAGTACACCATTAACGAGGCGAACCCGGTTACAATTAAAAGCATGATGCAAGGTGTATCGCAAAGCGTGACAAACACGATTAACAAGCAAGCAACAGCTCAAGGCGTACAGACGGTATTAACGGCTTCCGGGGCGCCTGCGGATCAGGCCGCTGAAGCTGCTGCCAACCTGACTACCCGTGTAGAAGGTACAACCACTTCAATCAATTCGGTTAACGGCATGAATAACCAGATGGTTCCGATGATGATGGTACTGGCCTCATATGTGGGAGCCATGATCATGGGTATGAACCTGCAGGCAGCGATGGGCATGCTGTCCGCTACTTACTCCCGTTTAACTCTGTTTGGCGCAAGAATGGTCATTAACATTGGGTCTGCCCTGATAGTATCTCTGCTCGGTTCTTCGTTGATCGTTGCGCTGGGTGGACAGATCGAGCAAGGCTTTATCTCATTCTGGTTGTTCCAGGCATTGTTCCTGTGCACGTTCATGTTCTTCTCCCAGTTCTTCCTGATCTGCTTTGGTCCAGCGGGAAGCCTGTTCAACATCATTTCACTGTCTATGCAACTGGTATCTTCCGGTGCCATGGTGCCACGTGAACTGCTGAACAGCTTCTACAGCGGTATTGGTCAGTATCTGCCAGCCACATATGCCGTTCAAGGTATTCTGAGCGTTCAACTGGGCGGACCTGGAGTTCAATCCGCTGCTGGCTCGGTTGCTATTGTATTGCTCGTTGCTGTAGCACTTTCTTTGATGGTGACGTTGTTGAAAAAACAACATATGCCAGCTGGGGCTCCAAGTCCAGCTCCAATGAACAGCTAATTTGCAGCAGATGTACGGGTCTTCATAGGAAATGATCAAGCCCCCCGGTGATTTTTCGCCGGGGGGCTTGGTTTAATGGTAGGTTGAGGGTGGCCGGCTTTGGAGGATCAGGGCAGCACACCTTGCGCTTTGATGCACAAACTTTCATAATAAAACGATAGAGCAGTCTCGCTGCAGCCCCATGAGCTGGAGCAATGAATAGAACGGACAAGAGGAGCGGACGGAATGACGGAACCGGAATTGGATATAAAAACGAGGATTTTGCTTGCAGCCAAAAAACTTTTTGCACAGCAGGGGTATGACGGGACAAGTGTTCGTCAAATCTGTGATGAGGCGGGTGCGAATGTGTCACTGGTTTCGTACCATTTTGGCGGGAAAGAAAAGGTGTTCGAAGCATTATTTGAGCACTTTTTTCCTGATCATATGATGAACGAGCTGGCTGAAGAGTCCATGTCCTCCCCCGTGGAGGGTATCCGGCGAATCATAGGTGAAGTTGTAAAGTTCACAATGACGGATCGGGAGATGAGCGATATTGTGCAGCTGGAAATTACGCTGCGTACTCATCGCACAGCTACCGTGTTTCGTTTTTTGGACCCCGTCTGGACCAGAGTGAGAGAACTGCTGCAAGAAGGCAAGGAGCAGGGTGTATTTCAGATCGAGTCCGTATCTTATGCGATGCTTCAGGTCATGGGTGTAGCTTTGGCGCACAAACGGGCCAAGAACTCACGATTTAGCTTTGACTATCAGGATATGAACAAAGATGAACTGGCCGAGCAGACCATTGAATTCGTACTACGAGGATTGGGAGTGAATAGCAATGAACGAAACCATTGAATTGATGATGAAGCACCGCTCCGTGCGGAAATTCAAGCCGGATCCGGTAAGCGAGGAACAGCTGGCTGCAATCGTGGCTGCGGGACAGATGGCTTCCTCTTCAAGTAGTGTGCAGGCCTATACTGTAATTGCGGTTACGGAGCCGGAGCAGAAGGCCCAATTGGCTGAATTGGCAGGCAATCAGTCTTACGTCAACGAATGTCCTGTGTTTCTCGTATGGTGTGCTGACCTTTATCGGCTGAGCGATGCTGCCAAGCGTCATTTGCCTGAAAAGGAATCCTATGAGGACTCCACTGAAAACTTTATGGTGGCCACAATTGATGTTGCACTCGCATCGCAAAATGCTGCGCTTGCAGCAGAGTCACTGGGTTTCGGAATTGTATATATTGGTGGGCTGCGCAACCGCATTGAGGAAGTTAGCGAACTATTGGGCTTGCCTGAAGGTGTATATCCAGTATATGGAATGTGCATTGGTGTTGCTGATCAGGAGACGGGTATTCGTCCGCGTCTACCGCTTGATGCGGTCTTACACCATGGCCGCTATAATGCCGAGCAGACCCTCAAAGGTGTCGAGAGCTATGACGAAACGACCGCTGCATACATGAAGGAACGCACCCATGGGGAACGTTCTACACCGTGGTCCGAAATGATGGCGAAGCGTATTACCGAGCCGGTACGTTTACAGATGAAGCCGTTTCTCGAAGGCAAGGGATTCTTGAAGCGTTAATGATAAACCAAAAAAAGAAGTCAGTTCGGCCGGAGCCGACTGACTTCTTTTGGGTGTTGCCCCTTTTTTGTTGGGAATCAGCAAGAGGTTGGGCACCAATCTGATTAAATTTGCTTCCTTGGCGTGAGAGTTGTCAGGGTAGATGGATACGTCTAAGCGCCTAAAGCAGACCATAGAAGCGTTTCGTATTCTGATAAAAGAGACGCGCAGCTCGCTCCGTTCCCATACCGGTCACTTCGCTCCACGCTTGAATGACTTGTCGGGTCATGACAGGGTGTGTCATTCTTCCCTGAAAAGGACCCTCAAAGGGCCAAGGTCCATCGGTCTCTGCCATAACCTGCTCGGAAGGATACTGGCGAGCTAATTCGCGAATTTCATCTTCGTATATGATATCAGGAGTGAATGAGACAAAGTATCCGTTGTCAGCCATTCGCTGGACGGTCCGCTTCGAACCTTTGAACCAGTGAAAATGAGCCCGGCGATAATGATATTGCTCCAGCAGATCACAGGCGATATCGGCGTCCTCGTATACAGCATGCAGTACGATCGGTTTACCATGTCGTTTCGCCAGCTGGATAAATCGCTCCAACAGATCGACATAGCCGCTTTGATCAAAGGGTTGTCCAGCTCGTTCGGCTTCCTGCCGATTGTAGTAGGGCAATCCAACTTCCCCAATGGCTGCAGCTCGTCCGATATGCTTCTCGATCCAGTCGAAGAACAGATCCTGCTCTGCCAGGGACGGAAGGGACTGCTCGGGGTGGAAACCAAAGGCCGGATATACGGTGTGAGGGTACTGTGAAGCCAGTTCCAGGTTGGTTTGGGCAGATGCCAGATTCATAGAAACGGCGATAACCGCTTCAACCTGCTGGGACGGGAAAGAGTTTAACAACTCTCGTTGTTCGTCGGATGTATATTTGTCCAGGTGAAGATGGGCATCGATCAAGGGTGCAAAGGCTGTAGAATGCATGAGATGGGCCCCTCCTTTTTGTCTTTTACAAATGATACGCAGAGTGGTGTGTGTTGGATCACCCATTTAAGGAAAAAAATAACTTAAAAACCCGCGCTATTTGGATAGGCGGGTTTTCTGCTGTTCTTCTCTCATCCACTGGGAAATCTGCCGTTTCCGTTCAAGAAAAGCAGACTCCTCCGTGATCGCTTCGCGACGTGGACGATCAAAGGGAACATCGACCTCGTGCAGTACAGTGGCAGGCCGGTTGGATAGAACATAGATCCGGTCAGCAAGCAATAATGCTTCCTCGATATTGTGGGTAATGAACAGCACGGAGCGGCGGTTCTGTTCCCAGATATCGAGCAGCCAACGCTGCATGTCGCTGCGGGTCAGTGCATCCAGCGCACTGAAAGGCTCGTCCAGCAGCATCAGCTCCTGCGGACTGAGCAGGGCACGCAGAAATGCCACCCGCTGCTGCATGCCACCCGATAACATATGCGGATAGGCTCGTTCGAACCCGGCGAGGCCCACACTTCCCAGCCACTTCCGGGCATCGGCGAGCGCCTCAGCTCGGGGTGGTGCATCCGCAGACACTTCGCCTGCAAGCAGCACATTGTCTTCAATGGTGCGCCATGGGAAAAGAGCAGGCTGCTGCGGCATATAGCTAATCTTGCCGCGTTGTCCCGTAACATCCTGACCATTCATCAGGATTTGGCCCTCCTGTGGTTTCAGTAAGCCGCCGATGATGTGAAACAGGGTGCTTTTTCCGCAGCCGGAAGGACCGACGATGGCTACGAATTCTCCTTGTTCCACGGTCAGGGACAAGCTATTCAGAACGGGCAATATACTGCGTCGCTCGCGGAACGAGGCATGTATATCCAATACCTCCAGCGCTGGCGGTGAGTTTTTTTCTTTTATAGCCATGGCTCCATGTTCAGGACCTCCACCATGCGTTGGAGTGGTTACAACAGCATCCGGCGCAGCAGCAGCTCCCCGCTCGTTGTGTTCGGGTGTCATCTCGTTATCACTTCCTAACCTTTATATGGAGCTTATTTCAAAGTTATCGCTTCTGCGGCCGCCAGCGTACGAGCAGTTTCTCCAGTAGCGCAATGAGCAGGAAGAGCAGCAGGCTCAATGCCACAATAATCATGATGGCCACGAAAAGACGATCCGTGCGATAGGCTGATTTTTGCAGCATCATATAATAGCCGATGCCCTTATCTGCACCGATCCATTCAGCGATGATCGCACCCATGACGCTATACGTAGCGGCAATTTTAATCCCCGAGAACACCGAGGGCAAGGCATGTGGAAGTTCGAGCTTCCAGAAAATTTGGCCTCGTTTTGCACCAGCCATGCGCATATAGTTCATCATCGCTGCATCGGTACGGGTCAACCCGTCCATGGCAGCTACAGCCACCGGGAAGAAGCAGACCAGAATGATGGTAATCAGTTTGGGCAGCAGCCCAAATCCGAACCAGATCAGCAAGAGCGGAGCAAGCGCAATGGTCGGTATATTTTGACTAAGAATAAGTAATGGGTAGAGTGCAGATTTCAAAAATGGAATCAAATGCAGCACCATTGCAATCAGTAATCCCACGAGCGTACCTGCTGCAAACCCTATCAATGTCAGCTGAATGGTTGCCCATGCATGCATGCCAAGTCGCTCGGACTGTGACGCGGCTTCATGGGCGATGTCCGAAGGCGCTGGCAGCATCCATTTCTCGATATGAAACAGGGAGACGGCTCCCTGCCATACCGCTATAAAGAGAATAACCGCCACAAAGGGCGGCCATACGCTTTTCCAATAGGCATGCATTAGCGATATTTCTCCGTCAGGGTGTCCATGCTGAAGCCGCTCGGGCTATGGGCGATCTTGATCTGCGAGATAATGCTCGGACTGCCAGCTTCCACGAGAACTTCGTGCATTTTGCGGACAACCTCAAGCAGTTCCTCCAGTTCTCCCTCCATCGTGGTATCGAGTGGGTTAACCTGATATTTCAAGCCTGACTGCTGAATAACTTCGATAGCACGATCAACGTAAGGATAGGAATTTTCGCCATTTGGCGTTTTGGGAATGACTTGAATGCTAAGTAGTGTACTTGCCATGAAAGATCACGTTTCCTTTCGGGTTAAATTGCATGAGTTAAACCAGCTTTACACTTTACCACTCCGATTGCAGTACCCTCTTCCGATCGCTGTTATCCCCGGATTTCTTTAACGATTTTTAACGGAGGAAATCCGGGGATGGCATATGCTTCCGAAGGAGCTTTCTTTCAGAAAGCTTTTAGGCGACCACTTCGTTTCTACAGATGGGTTCTGCACTCTTCGTTCTGGTGTAAAAAAGTTAAACTTAAACAATTTTTATTGGGGTAAAAACTCGTTTGTATACGCCTTGGATACATCAACCTGCTGATCAAGCAGTTTTTTGCTAAACATCCAATCGGTATAGTTCTGCCATACTTCCTGCTTCTGCTCACCCCAGTGCGGTGCGTCATCCTGATATTTCGGACTCAGCCACTTCTGGCTCGCGAGTACAAGGTCCTTGTCCAGATCCGGTACGGCCTTAATCAGAATGTTGGCAGCGTCTTCGGGATGTTCGATCGCATATTGATATCCTTCGGAAGTCGCTTTCAAGAACGCTTTAACCAGCTCGGGATCGTTCTGAATCGTCTGTTCATTGGTAACGAGTACAGGTGTGTAGTAGTCCAGTGCTTCGGAATAATCCTTCACATATAACATGTCGATCGGTTCGCCGCGCAATTCGGCTTCGATACCCGTCCACGCGTAGAAAATCCAGGCAAAGTCGATATCGCGTTTCACAGCAGTGAAGAAGTCTGCATCGCCCATATTAATATTTTTTACTTTGGATACATCAGCGCCTTCGCCTTCCATAATAGACTGCATCACGGCTTCTTCTACCGGGGAGCCCCAGCCCCCATAAGTTTTGCCTTCAAAATCTTTGGGGGACTTGATGCTTCGATCCACCGGAGCGGCAAATCCGGACGTGTTATGCTGAATAACCGCAGCGATGGACACGAGTGGTACGCCTTGTGTGCGGGCCTGAGTCACGCTCTCCTGATAACTTACGCCAAAAGGCACTTCGTTCGAAGCCACCATGGTATCCGCGCCTCCGGCACCTGGCTGTACAATCTCGACATTTAAGCCTTCGGCTTTGTAAAAACCTTGATCTACGGCCGCATACAGGCCGGTATGATTCGTATTTGGTGTCCAGTCCAGCACCACTTTAATATCCTTGAGGGCTGCGTTGTCACCTTCATTGCTGTTTTCGGTGTTGCTGCTGCCATTTTCTCCTGAAGGTGCAGCTTCTTTGCTGCCACATGCGGAAACAGTTACCAGCAGCACGCACAAGAGCAATAGGCCCATCATTTTACGCCATCTCATCTTCATTTCTCTCCTTCATGTTGTCCGGCCAGTGGCGCGGGGTACTCCTTGGCTTCATATCCAAGCTTCTTGCATAAATCGACAGATTTATACCAGCTATGATCCGGATGACGTCACTTTTTTTAGCTCTCTGGCTATATAAAAGAACATTAAAAAAGCGCCCCGTTAATCCGGGACGCGTGCAGGCGTTAGAGATGTGGCACTCAGCAAAGAGGCTGGGCCAATTCGATATACTCCGATTCCTACGCTGGCATGATCCAGATCAGGTCTAAGGGTCAGTATCTTGGTGGGATACACTCTCAGCCGGCCTATTCCGACTCCCCTGGGAAACTATGAAGTTACGGGCATTACTAGGTGTAATTATAGGCCAGAGGCCAATGCATGTCCAGTCAGTAAATGGCTTAGCGCTGGAAGAACTCAATCCATTCCTTCTCGGGTCCATAGATGAAGAAATAACGGTAACCGTTGGGCAGTGTAATGATCTCTCCATCAATAAACTCGGCCTCGGTTGCCTTAATGCGGTTGTACTCGGACTCAAGGTCATCGACATGGATGGCAAAATGGTGCACTGTTCCTTCGGAAGGCAGCTTGTCGCTGTATCCCTGAATCAACTCAATCTCAGTCTCGTTGCTTCCGTTGAATCCGAGAAAGGCGAGCTGGATGACGCCGTTGGTATGGGTTACCCGGTCTTTCAATTCAAGACCAACAATCTCCGTATAGAAACGGAGTGTGGTCTCCAGATCACGAACGGCAATGCCGACGTGGTCAATGCGCTTTTGAAAACTCATAATCCAAATCCTCCTTATATTCAGTGAATCTTTTCTACCATTTTAAGGGATATCATAGGGTTGTGCTGCGAGGTTGTCAAATAAGAGTTTAATTTGGAAAAATTATAATTGTTCACATAATGTTCACTTATGAGGAGGGTGTCGTCATCTCTATAATTACGAAGGTAAACAGAGAGGATGAGAGAATTGCCAACAACGAAGAAAGAACAGATTGTTTTTGGAATGATGATGTGCACAGGGATGGTCGTCGTCATGATGACCTTCAATTTATGGCACAATGGGTTATTGAGCAAGATGTCCGCGCTTGAAATACTGCTTCAATTCATATTGTGCTTTATCATTGCGTTTTTAGTGGAATCCTTCATTGTCGGACCTGTAGCGAGAAAAATTGCATTTTCCTTACCTTTTGACAAGTCCAACAAAATCCTGGGTGTGCTCGCTATGTCATTTTTCATGGTCATTGGGATGGTTCTGATCATGTCCTTGTACGGAATGATTTCCGCTTATCTTGCGAATCAATTAAGTGGAGCATCCGTACTAAGTACATATCTTCATACGATTGCTCGTAATTTCAGCCTGGCGCTTCCTTACCAAATTATTATTCTGGGACCACTCGTTCGATATGTATTCGGTAAATTCATTAAGGATAGAGGGAGTGTAGTCCCTTCAACCTGAATAAAGTTTAGTGCCAACTTAAAGCACCTGAAAGTATTTCCTGGGCAATCGTCTACTGCTCTAAGATAAAGAAGTAATGGTTCATTTTAAATGAAAATGGCCTCATAGCATTTACCGCTACGAAGCCTAACTTTTTACAGCTATGATTCAATTGAATCTAAGTTCTTATCTAGTTCGGTAGGTGTTACGATGCGGAACTTACATCATATCTGCGCTGCCATTGATAGGCGATTATACTGATAATGAGCAGACCGACTGAAAAAATGGCGAGCATCCATGCGGATTGATTGACTTCCAGATGATCCAGACTCCAGCCTGTAACCAAAGGCAGAATGGCACCGCCAACTCCACCTGATGCAATCAGGATGCTGGGCGTCGATTCTTCTGTACCAGGCATCATTTTGCTGGCGAAGACAAGGGCAATGGAGAACACACCCGATAGTGCAAGCCCGAGCAACAGAATGATTAGAAATACCGACCAGATCTGGTTGGTAAAAGGAAAGATCATCAGCAGTACAACTGCTGCAAGGCAGCTGTACAGAACGTAGACGCGATATTGGAACTTCTCCGCAATATATCCGGCGAAGAGCCGCCCAACAGACATGGCGATCCAGAAGCAGGTAACACTGAGCGCGGCACCCGCTTCCTTCATGTTCATTTTCTCAATCAGAATGGCGGGCATGAAGTTGGCAAGACTCATTTCGGTTCCGACGTAGAGAAAGAAAAACAGAACAAATAAAGACAGAAGAGCCAAATTGCGGCCGCGATAGGTTGAACGAGTTGGTGTAATGTCTTCTGGATTCGTTCCATTTGGCGATGCTGCAGCGTGAGCGTGTACAGGAGTCTGGTCTGAGCTGCGTCGACTCAGCTCGCTGTCCAGCTCACCGAATGAACTTTTGGCCCAGAAAATGAAGGTCATCGCTGCACAGACAGCAACCACGAGGAAAGACAGCCGCCAGTATCCGGCAGAGATCAGACCGCTGGCAATGAGCGGCATGACCATGGCCCCGATACCGAATAACACTTCAAGTCGGCTCATGGCAACCGCGGTATTATCTTTGATTGCAGCAATGATGATTGTACCGATGACAGCCTCAATCATGCCGAATCCGAATCCGGCCGCGGGTGCAATGACGAACATCCAGCCCCAAGGAGGCAGCAGCATGTAGGATAACTCTGCAATGCAAAGCAGGGCCGCGGCAATTAATAGACCGCCTCGTTTGCCAAAGCGTTTATTCAACCACGGAGATAATAGTACCCCACCCAGGAACCCGGCAAATTGGGCGAAAATAAGCGTTCCTCCTTGACTGTAATCCTTGCCATAATGTTCAAGGGCAACAGGCAGGATGGAGCCGAGAACCACGTGGGCAAGTCCGATGAGGAAATAGGACAAGCATCCGATCCAAAGCAATTTTTTCATGAAGAAAAACTCCTTCTAAATATATGATGTATATGTAGCGAGTCTGCCATTCAGGAGCATTTCCCAAAAACAAACAATCTCTATCATAACAGGACATGTAAGGGGGTGCACGGATAACTTGCGATGAGGCGAACGATCGTATATACTGAAACACAACAATTACAGATCGGACCATGCCGTTGAAGAGCATCCAACTCGGAGGCGTTTTCGCCAGGGGAGCGAACATTTCCCCAAGTTAACCGGAACCGCCCGTTATCGCGGACCAAGAGGCTGGACCTGAATATTCTGGTTCGGCAAGTTGGGTGGCACCGCGAGCAGAGCGCTCCTCGTCCCAAGGGATGAGGGCGCTCTTTGTATTTTTACAGCCAAAGGAGACGGTGACCATGTTGGAAATGAAGTGGATTCGGGAGCATGCAGAAGAGGTGCAAGCTGCAGCAGTCGGCAAGAAAATGGATATCAGTATTCGTGAATTATTGGAACGGGACGAAGAACGCAGAGCACTTTTGCAGGAAAGCGAAGAAGGACGCAGGGTAAGGAACACCTTATCAGCGGACATCGGCAAGCTGATGCAAGCTGGTGAGCGTGAACAGGCCGAGGGTTTAAGGGAACAGGTGAAACGGCTGAACGATCAGTTGGAGCATGTTGAAGCCAAGCTTGCCGTTGTGCAAGAGGAAGTGACAAGGCTGCAATGGTTGGTACCCAATGTTGTATCACCGGATACGCCAATGGGCGCATCGGACGCGGATAATGTGGAGCTGCGACGTGTGGGTGAGCTGCCGGTATTCGATTATGAGGCTAAGGACCACGTAGAACTCGGTGAACGGCATGATCTGATCGATATTCCGCGCGGGGTGAAAATCGGCGGAACACGAAGCTACGTGCTCAAAGGAGCAGGACTGCTCCTGCATCGGGCTGTACAGCAGCTTGCGCTTGATCTGCTGTTGAAGCATGGATTTACCCCGATGGAGGTTCCCTTGATGGTGAGGGAGAATACACTTTTGAACACAGGGTTCTTCCCAACAGGACGGGATCAGGTCTATGAATTGCAAGGCGAGAACAAGTGGCTGGTGGGCACATCGGAAGTGCCGCTGGTTTCGTATTATGCGGATGAGATTGTGGATGTGCAGGAGCCGATCAAGCTGGCTGCCGTATCGACGTGTTTCCGCAGTGAGGTTGGATCAGGCGGGCGGGATGTGCGCGGGTTGTACCGGGTGCATCAGTTTGCCAAGGTGGAACAGGTGATTATTAGTGCGCCTGTTGCGGAAGAGTCAGAACGTATGCTGCAGGAGATCACGGGACACGCCGAGGAATTGCTGCAACTGCTGGAGCTGCCTTACCGTGTGGTGGCGGTGTGCACAGGGGATATGTCGCAGAAAACGTACAAACAGTATGACATCGAGACCTGGATGCCAAGCCGCAATGGTTACGGAGAGACGCATTCGTCGTCGAATCTGCATGACTTCCAGGCTCGTCGTTCCAATATTCGCTGTCGTGATGCCGAAGGCAAGCTGGCTTACTGTCACACGCTGAACAATACAGCGGTAGCTTCGCCACGTATCCTGATTCCATTGCTCGAAAATCATCAGCGGGCGGATGGAAGCATTCGCATTCCGGCGGCACTTCAGCCCTATATGGGCGGTTCTGAATATTTGAATTTGCCACAACGGCATAAAGAATAAGCGATACGTGCTTAGCTAAAATTACAAGGGATGTCTCATAAGTCATGCGCATGACTTATGAGACATCCCTTTCTAGAGTTATTTAGTTCTAACGAAACGAGCACACACTATTCGCTCCAATTTTCACAGGTTTGAGTTATAACGAATCATAGAGACCTTATTTTGTCGATTGGGTCGATTTATAGCTTCTAACGCCATTTTATGATGGAATAACGTTATTGAGATTCGTTAAACGCTGCCGTCCTTGATCATCCACCTTTTAAGATGCGGCGGGTTCGTTAGCGCCAGGAGCGAGGAAGAAATCCCTGTTAAGACAGCTAGCCCAGTTGATTCTTTCCTGTATTTCAGGCGTTTCTATTCAATCCATAGTTCACCCCTATTCTTAACGTAGCTTCTATTAACAGTATTTCACAACTCCATCCAGGAAGATGTCGAATGTTCCTCTTATCCGAAATATTGCTCCTACATTATTCACTATCATGCAATACATTTCCGATATAATATAATAGGAGTAAAATAATGGATTATAGGAGATGAACATTGAGATGAATCGAATGAAAATAGCATTGCGTGGGATGCTCGCTTTGCTCATCGTATGCACGATGCTGGCTCCATCACTGGTCCAAGCAGCCACGGGTGATGTGACCTCCATCGAGATTACCAACAGCAGTCCGCAACAGATGAGTGTATCCCAGACAACTACGCTTCAAGTGATGGCGGTTATTGAAGGATTTGATAACAAGCAGGATGTTACGGAGGGCGTCACATGGTCCACAAGTAACGCAGCTGTCGTCACCATCGTAAAAGGCAAAGTGAAAGCTGTATCAGCGGGAGAAGCAACGATATACGCACAGGTAGATGGTGCGAAAGCGCAATTGCTTGTTAAGGTTCAGGATAAAATCAAAAGCATTACCGCTTCACCGAAATCCTATAATTTTGTTAAAGGCAGTGAGAGTGCTCTCCCTAAAGTAAGCATTAAGCGTGCGAACGGTAAGGAAGAAGACGTCACGTCTGAGATTGTATGGTCGGTATCGAGTGCTTCGGCGGTGCTGGAGAGTGGCAAAATTAAAGGGATTACGCCTGGCAGAGTGCTGCTGCAAGGCAAATATGGCTCAGTGACCGTTAAAGTTCCCGTAGCCATTACGGATGAGATTACCAAAGTCGAAGTGACACCTGCCGTCATGCAATTGAATATTAAGAAATCGAAGGCTTTGAAGGTGATCGGTACATATGCCAATGGGAAAACGATTAATCTTTCGAAACAGGTGACATGGACCTCTTCCAATAATAATGTTGCATCTGTCAAAAATGGGACAGTCAAAACACTGACCGAAGGACAAGCCACCTTGACAGGAACTTATCAAAATCAGACAATAAAGGCAGAGGTTACCGTCGTCCCTTTGCTCAAAAAGCTGATTGCAGGCCAGAAAAAACTGGTGTTATCACCGCAGGCAAGCACGACACTGAGTGTGATGGCGCAGTATGATACAGGCAAGACCACGGTCGTAACAAGCAGTGCCGTGTGGAGCAGCACCAAACCAAGTGTAGCTACAGTAACAGGTGGCAAGATTGTAGCCGTGGGTAAAGGCAAAACTTCCATCACCGCCAAGTGGGGCAACAAAAAAGTTACAATACCGGTAACGGTAAAATAAAGTTTTAACGATTGAAGCATATCAATTGAGGTATTTTCATCATCGTGAACAAAAACAGATGGGGCGTAGACATACGCCCCTTTTAGGTATAAAAAATTCTAGGATATAGAAGACAGATGCTTTAAACCAAAAAAAAGGCATTGGACGTGATGAAACTGAATTCTCCAATTATAAGCTCAGATAACAAACCCGATGGTTTGGTTTACATGAAATATCTTCTTCTTACCCTACTCTCGATACTGACACTGGGGATGATTGAGACAGTTGAGAACACGAAGAAACAAGCCCATTTGAAGTACCTTGAGAAATACCGACTGAAATGCAATCGCATAAAGGAGGAAGCATCTGAATGAGAGACCATCTGCAACCGGAAAATTGGCCTGCATGGGCAACAGAATCGGTACAGATTGTTGAGGCTAATCCCATGTGGGGCTCACAGGCTGAGGAAGAAATCCGCCAGCTCCGAGACCTTTTACAGCAGCTCAATATTCATAGATTCGAACATATCGGGAGCACGTCCATTCCGGGGTTGCCCGCCAAGCCCATCATTGATCTGATGGGAGAAGTGCAGTCATGGGATGACATGGAACGGATTGCCGATCAGCTGAATCCGGCCGACTGGAACTACGTTCCGCCTGAACTGGATGGTCGGGAATACAGACGATTCTGGGTCAGAGTGAAAGATGGCAAGAGAGTGGTACATCTTCATCTGATGCGTCCAGGAGAGGAACGTTGGGATCGCCAAATCCAGTTTCGGGATGTGCTGAGACGGCGCCCGGACCTGGTAGAGACCTACGCGACCTTGAAATCTAAGCTTGCTGATGAAAATAAG
Source organism: Paenibacillus sp. NPDC056933 (assembly GCF_042674385.1). Taxonomy (NCBI): domain Bacteria; kingdom Bacillati; phylum Bacillota; class Bacilli; order Caryophanales; family Paenibacillaceae; genus Paenibacillus; species Paenibacillus sp. NPDC056933. The sequence goes on from NZ_JBHUQN010000004.1 coordinate 146,478, forward strand.
GACGACAGAGAAGCATATACCGCTGCCAAAACGGAATTTATTTTACAAGTTCTTGATGAAAGCATTTGATCCATTGATGACGTCGTTCTTCAAAGGCAGGCTGGTTTATTTCATCGCAGTTATCATAACCATGATGACAGGATTGGCTTCCAGACACTTTGGCGTGCTTTTGCCGGATTTTGTGCGGGAGCATTTCGGTGATGCCTTATGGGCAGGGATGATTTATTTTGGGGTACGCATGGTATGGATCAATCGCAGCAGAGAGTTGGCGATGATGGTGAGCCTGGTTTTTAGCTGGGCCGTCGAATGTTCACAAATGATTCAGACCCCTGGGCTAAACGAAGTACGTTCAACGGTGCTGGGTGCGCTTATTTTGGGACATGGATTTCTGGCGATGGATTTGCTGAGGTATGCTGTCGGCATTCTGTGTGTGTATGGGATTGATCGTTATTTCCTGAGAAATAAGAAGGCTTGATGATGGGGAGTGACTTACTTGAATATTGAGAAGCTTTTTGCGGAATCACCCGAGTTTGAGACAGAACGGTTGATACTGAGACGTATTACGCTCAACGACCTCGATGATTACTTTAGCTTTGCCTCCGATCCGAGAGTGAGTCAGCAAAGTTTGTGGAACTGCCATGAAACGATCGATGACTCCGTTCAATATATTCAGAGAGCTTTGGACAACTATGAGAAAAAAATGGTCTATATATGGGCCTTTGTTCTAGAGGAAACCGGAAAGCTGATCGGGCGAGGCGGCATTTTTCATCTGAATGAGTCCATGCAAAGTGCTGAACTGGGATACGCGATTGCCAGCAGTTGTTGGGGCAAAGGCCTCGCAGCAGAAGCGATGCAGCCGATTGTTGAATACTGTTTTCAGGAACTGGACTGCAATCGGCTGGAGGGGAAATGCAATGCAGGCAATATCGGATCTGCACGAGTGATGGAGAAGCTGGGCATGTCGGTTGAAGGTTTGCTGCGTAAACAGTTGAAGATCAAAGGTGTGTTTACGGATCAAAAATTGTACTCCCGTATCCGGGATGATCTATAATATTTCCAATGGTGTACAGATACATAGAAGAAATTTGAAGGAGGCGGAACAATGATCTACAGTATTATTTCCCAAGCGGTATGGGAGCAGGTATCCAAGCAGAGCGTATATGCACCGGATAGTCTGGAGACGGATGGTTTCATTCATTGTTCCACCAAAGAACAGATCCCATGGGTTGCAGCCCAATATTATCAGGGGCGTACGGATTTGCTATTGATTGGTATTGATGAGAAGGCCTTGAAGCCTGAGTTGGTGTATGAGGATCTCTATGAGTTGAATGAACTATTTCCACATATTTATGGTGAACTTAATCTGGATGCTGTACGAAAAGTGATTTCTTTTAAACCGAATGAGGATGGGACGTTTTCTTTTCCGGAATAAAGACATTTAACGAAGGGTTGTGAAGGCGTGGATATGAATCAGGTATTCCTGGATACAGCCGAGAAGCAATTTTTGTATTACAAGCAGCTTGGAGAGAAGGCCATGGAGCAACTGGAGTCGGAGCAACTATTTCAATCCTGGAATGAAGATACGAACAGCATTGCGGTTATTGTGAAGCATCTGTGGGGCAATATGCTGTCCCGTTGGACGGATGTGCTGACAAGCGATGGAGAGAAGCCGTGGCGTGAACGTGATGCCGAATTCGTGAATGAACTCTCGACCCGGGAAGAACTGCTCGCCAAATGGGAGGAAGGCTGGAACTGTCTGCTTGGAGCCCTTCGTTCTTTTACACCGGAGCAACTGTCTCATATCATATACATTCGCAATGAAGGGCATACCGTCATGGAAGCCGTTATTCGGCAATTAGCGCACTATCCCTATCATGTAGGGCAGATTATCCATACAGCCAAAATGCTCAAAGAAACTTCGTGGGACAGTCTTTCCATTCCGAAAAACGGTTCGGATCAATATAATGGTGGCAAATTTGCCAAACCGAAGACACGAAAACATTTTACAGATGATGAATTACGCATAGAAAAAGGTAAAGGTGAGGAACAGCAATGACACAGATCGCATTGATTCGCCATGGCAGTACGGCGTGGAATAAGGAAAAACGTTCCCAGGGACAGACGGATAATCCGCTGGATCAGGAAGGAAGAGAACAGGCGCTATTGCTTGCTGCAAGATTGAGTGAGGAAACGTGGGATGCCATCTATGCAAGTGACCTGGAGCGTGCAAGTGAGACGGCTCGTATCATTGGCGACCGTTTGGGCATTCAGGAAATTCATTTGGACCCGAGGTTACGTGAAATGGGCGGTGGACAGGTGGAAGGTACGACCGAAGCCGAGCGTCTAGCCCGGTGGGGAGCGAATTGGAGTAATCTGGACCTGGGCCGGGAGCTTGCGGATGCAGGTACGATTCGAGGGAGTGCCGCGATTGAAGATATTGTACGTCAGCATCCCCATGGTAGAGTGATTGTTGTCAGCCATGGCGCCATTCTTCGGAATACACTGCGAGGGCTAGTGCCCGAACTGGATGTGAGCGCAAAGCTGTCCAACACGTCGATCACCCGGATCTCTAAGGAAGCGGAGTCTTGGCAATGTGAGTTATATAATTGCAGCGTACATTTGGACTCCAACAAGGATTCGTTATAGATGGATGCTCTCTGGCACTCAAACAGAAATTACAGCATATTCAGTCGACTAATCTATCCGCCCAGGAAGTGGAACAGCCTTACCAATGGGCTATGCATATGATGCAGCATATTGGAAGTCCAGACCCGGTCCTGCGGGATGAACTGATCTATGTTATCTTTGCGACCTGGATTGGACAGGACATATTTTCGGAAGAACAGCTTAGGCAGCTGTTACAGATGGCGCTGGATGACCAGCACCTTTTTCATGGGATCGGAGAACAGGGGACAGACAGTGTGTTTACCCGTACCTTCTCCGTATTGTTACTGCCTCCAATTCTGAATGTGGATCGTCAGCGTTCCTTTCTGAAAAAGGAAGATATAGAAGTTATCCATCATCGGTTGACTGCGTATCTGGAGCTTGAAAAAGATGTTCGCGGCTATACCGATGATAAGGGCTGGGCGCACGCTCCGGCACACGCGGCAGATGCGGTTGAAGATCTGGCACAGTCGCCATATATGGAGCGGGGAGCTTTGCTGGGACTTTTGCATGCGCTCACGTTGAAAATAACCGAATCAGGTGTTGTCTACATTCATGATGAGGATCAGCGGATGGCCCATGCCGTGGTCACCATCCTTCGTCGCAATCTGCTGGAGCAAAGCGATATTGCATCGTGGATCGATTCACTGAATCCAAACGATAAGACGGAGGGGAAATCCCCTCTGGAGATCAGCCAGATGAGCCTGAATGTGCGCGTCTTTCTGCAGACGCTTTATCTGGCCATACGCACAGAAGAAGCAGAGCCCTTTCCGGCAGTTCGTTCACTTATATTGCAGGCTTTGGAGAAAAAATGATCAAGGGATTATAAACTTGTGCACGAGGAGGGAGATGGCATGACTGAACTGCCGTATTCATGGACTGAGGATTTGCTGTCTCCTCTGGGTGAGACAGGAGTTATGATCCGTTGTGGGAATACGATATCCGAGGCGGTGCACCGCAGGGTGATGTCTGTATGTGCTTTGCTGGAAAAGAGCCAACTGCCGGGCATCATCGAGTGGTTACCATCGTTTGCATCAGTCACGCTGTTCTATGATCCGTTGATCTCTCCGTACCATGAGGTATGCAGGATGCTGCTTCATGAGTTGAATAGGATGAAAGAAGCAACGTTGGTACAACCCAGAACCATCACGATTCCCGTATGTTATGGTGGTAAACTGGGCCCTGACCTGGATTATGTAGCTACTGAACATGGGCTTACGCCAGATGAAGTGATAGCCATTCACACATCCGGCGATTACCTGGTGCACATGATCGGGTTCGCACCGGGTTTTCCTTATCTGGGCGGATTATCGGAGAAGATCGCTACGCCCAGAAGAGCCACACCGCGGCTTTCGGTTGAAGCGGGTACGGTGGGCATTGGCGGCAAACAAACGGGAGTTTACCCGGTGGCGACTCCCGGCGGATGGCAATGTATCGGCCGCACGCCGCTGGCGTTATTTCGTCCGAAGGAAAATCCACCAAGCCTGCTTGCAGCGGGTGACCGGGTTCGTTTTGCATCGATATCACTTCAGGAGTATCTGGAACAAAAGGAGGGCGAACGATGAGTATCGAGGTCATTCGCCCAGGTCTGTTATCCACCGTCCAGGATGAAGGGAGAACGGGCTTTCGCCAATATGGGGTACATCCGGGCGGGGTTATGGATACATTTGCAGCCAGAGCAGCCAATGTACTGATTGGTAATTTCCTTGATGCGGCTGTGCTTGAGATAACGTTGACGGGACCAGAGCTTCGTTTCCATGAAAATCGGCTGATCTCTTTATGTGGTGCGGATCTGTCGGCTACTGTGGATGGCCAACCTGTTCCGCTATGGCGTCCGGTCGTATTGCTTGCTGGAAGTGTGCTGAGATTTGGACGATGCCGTTCCGGCTTGCGGACCTATATGGCGATTGCTGGTGGGATTGCAGTACCTGAGATCATGGGCAGTCGAAGCACGGATCTTAAGACAGGCTTCGGTGGGATTGAAGGGCGTGCCTTGAAGGAGGGAGACAGGTTGTTTGCGGGAGAAGTTTCTCTTGAAGCGCAAGCGACGTTACATGGATTGAGCTTGCTCGCTGAAAAGAACAACCGGCGGATCGAAGCACCTGGCTGGTACTTGTCCAGCAATGAGTGGCCCGCATACCAGACTGACCCTGTCATTCGTGTTATGCCAGGCAAAGACAGTGCAGCGTTTGATGAAAGTAGCCTGGAACGATTCTATAAGGAGCGATATGTGATCTCTCCCCAATCGGATCGGATGGGGTATCGACTGAAGGGTACGAAGCTGGAACTCCGTCAGCCGCTGGAGCGGTTATCTGAAGCCGTCACTTATGGCACGGTCCAGGTGCCAGCGGATGGTCAGCCGATCCTATTGATGGCCGATCATCAGACCATTGGGGGTTATCCTGTGATTGCACAGGTGGCCCGAGTGGATTTGCCGATACTGGCACAGGCAGGGCCAGGGGCGCGGGTTACCTTTGAACGGATTACATATGAAGAAGCACAGCAACTATTCCTGGAGCAGGAGTTGAATTGGAGACTGACTGTTCGGCTCGTTCGCGGGAGATTGGCAGAAATGGGGGATCATCAATGAATACGGTGGATATCAATTGTGATCTCGGCGAAAGTTACGGGGTGTATCGAATGGCTTCGGATGAGGCGATTCTGCCGCTGATCACATCAGCCAACATCGCTTGTGGATTCCATGCGGGTGACCCGACAACGATGCGTCAAACGGTGCAGCAAGCCATGGAACATCAGGTCGCTATCGGCGCCCATCCCGGTCTGGCGGATTTGCAGGGCTTTGGCAGAAGACGTATGGACATTACCCCACAGGAAGCCTATGACATGGTGGTATATCAGATTGGCGCGCTGGATGCTTTTGTCCGTTCATGCGGGGGGCGCATGCATCATGTGAAGCCTCACGGAGCTTTGTATAATATGGCTGCTGAGGACAATCAGCTCGCTGAGGCCATCGCCGAGGCCATCTATAAGGTACAACCGGATTTGTATCTCTATGGTCTGGCCGGAAGTGCAATGATACAGGCAGCAGATCGTATTGGACTGCGAAGTGTGAGTGAGGTTTTTGCAGATCGAACCTATGGACCTGATGGGAAGCTAACACCACGCAGTAAGCCCGGGGCTGTCATTCAGCAGACGGAACAAGCTCTTGCTCAAGTGCTGCGGATGGTGAAAGAGGGAATCGTTGTGTCCACGGAAGGTACACTTGTACCCATAAAGGCTGAGACGATCTGTATCCACGGTGACGGAGCTCACGCACTTGCGTTTGCTCAAGAGATACGCACGTTGCTTGAATCTCAGGGAGTTACACTGTCTGCGCCTGGAATTGCTAGATGACTGCTACAGGAACCGAGGGCCAGAGGTCGAACTATACGAGTTTGTAAGGAGTGAAATCAGAGCATGAAACCGATACGTAATTCGGCGAAGGCTGTTATTGTACAGGATGGGCGTTTGCTGGTGATCCGGTTGGAGGATCAATATGGTGACGCTTATGTTTTCCCTGGCGGAGGACAGGAGAAAGGCGAAGAACTCAAGGATGCCGTTGCCCGTGAATGTCTGGAGGAGATTGGCCAGGCGGTGACTGTGGGAGAATTGCTGCATATCCGGGAATATATCGGAAAAAACCATGAATTTGCCGAGTGGGATGCCGATGTTCATCAGGTTGAATTTTATTTTGAATGCAAGTTGATTGATCCGATAGCTACAATCTTTGAAGGCTCGAACCCGGACGACCATCAGGTAGCCGTAGAATGGATTCCTCTTGAAGAGTTATCCCAGGTTCGTTTGTATCCAAAAACCATTGGTGAGTTATTGCGAAATGAGGGTTCTTCACGCATTTACCTTGGGGATTTGAACTAAAATCAGTCAAAAGTAAATAAAGGCATGTTCTTTTATGCAAACATTTATATAAATAAATTACCAGAACTGTCACGTTTACGAACGGGTTCATGGATTCACCACAGGTGAGGCGGGTACACTATAAGTACAGGCTTATATACAACATCTTAATATAAGCGGAACGAAGAGTTACACGGCAACGGAGCGGATAAAACATAAAGAAGCGAAACCTGCAAAGTTGAGGCGTGACAGGTTTCTGTTTGAACTTTAGCTTACCCACTCCTCAATTTTGGAAGAACTGTAGACGTAGTGAAGGGGACGGAATCGATTCTGAAGAAGCGTAGCGTGCGCCTTTATCCCCGGATTTTATCCTATGAAATAGGATTTCAAAAAAAATCTGGGGATAACAGCGATCGAAAGAACGATCCGTACCCGTAACGGCCGCCTACAAGATTCTTCAAACATATCCCCCAAACTGAAAGGAGCATTTCCATGAACCAGACTGAATTGGAACAAAATATTGTAAAAGCATTGGAAAACAACCCTTTTTGCAGTTTCTCCACAGTGGAGAATGGTAAACCGAAATCCCGCTATATGGCGCTGTTCAACGATGGAATGAACATTCATCTGGCGACTAATCGCCGTACACACAAGGTGGAGGAACTGGAGAATAATCCCCACGTCAGCCTTTTGCTTGGTTATGAAGCGGGTGGCTCCAAGGAAGTGGTCGAGATTGAAGGAACATGCGAAGTGACAAAAAATGAAGGACTGCGCGAGCAGGTATGGAATGATGAGCTGAAGGCATGGTTTGACGGCCCAAACGATCCGAACTACGTCATTTTGGACATTACACCAAGTCGGATTGAATATACGGGCAAAGATCATGAGCATCACGTGTGGGAGCAGTAAAATCCAACTCATGAACATCTCCTTTCCGAAGTGAAAGGCAGCGTTGACGATTCAGAAAAGACATATCAAACCGTGGATGCCAGAAGGCTTCACGGTTTTTCGACATGGATTAAGCTGAAATGGATATGGATGTCAGCCGTATGTAATATACGTTTTTAACAGCGTGTGTAAAGTGTTTTCATCCAAAAACATGCAAAACATGTCGAAATCACGCATGATAGCGTAAACTCAAGCTGGTATGTGCGGATAACGTAAAAATAATGCTTTTCAATGGTTGGACATTGCGTTATGATTTGGAATGTAAACGGTACGCACAGATATGAATAGATGTTCATGTGAGATAAACTAACCTGGAATTTTGATGTGTATGATCAGAGAGCCGGTACGAACAACCCATGAGATCTACCTTTATTTCTGCGCTTATTCGTTTGCTTACTAATGCATGATTCAATGTACATAACCGGGAGGGGTTATTTTGAGAAAGAGTAAAAAAGTATTATCGAGCCTAACTGCCGCTTTGGTTGCATTAAACGTGCTTGCGGTATTTCCGGTACCTGTATCGGCTGCGGACGCTACCAAAGTTAAATTGCGGATCATGGAAACAACGGACATTCATGACAACCTGATTAACTATGACTACTATTCCGACAAAGAGACAGACCAGTATGGTCTGGCGAAGACGGCTACGCTGATCAAAAAAGCCCGTGATGAAGCAAAGAACAGCCTGCTGTTCGACAACGGTGACCTGATCCAGGGTAACCCGCTCGGGGATTATGTAGCGAAGATTGATCCACTCAAAAAGGGTGAAACTCACCCTGTATATAAAGCGATGAATCTGCTTGATTATGATGCAGGGAACATCGGTAACCATGAGTTTAACTATGGTTTGGATTTCCTCGACATGACGCTGGAAGGTGCGAACTTCCCTTACATTAATGCCAACGTATATGTAGATGACGGCGATGACGATGAGACGAATGACAAGAACTATTTTACTCCGTATAAAATTTTGGACAAAAAAGTTACCGACGAGAGTGGCAAAGAGCATACGATCAAGGTGGGTGTCATCGGATTTGTACCGCCACAAGTCATGCAGTGGGACAGCGCTAATCTGGAAGGCAAAGTCATTGCCAAGGACATTATCGCTACTGCGAAAAAATTCATTCCACAAATGAAAGCTGAAGGTGCCGACATTATTGTGGCTATTCCTCACTCCGGTTTTGAAGATATTCCGCAAACGGATCTGATGGAGAACTCGGTATTGTACCTGAGCCAAGTTGAAGGTATTAACGCCATCCTGTTCGGACATGCCCACAAAGTATTCCCGAGCGCTGATTTTGCGGGTAAAAAAGGTGTAGACCTTGAAAAAGGTACAATTAATGGTGTTCCTTCCGTTGAACCAGGCTTCTGGGGAGACCACCTTGGTATTATCGATCTGGAACTCGAGCAGGTAGATGGCAAATGGAAAGTGGTAGACTCCGCAGTGGAGGCACGCCCAATCTATGATACAGCCAACAAAAAAGCGCTGGTAGATGCGGATAAAGAGATCGTTGATGCTGTTCATGACGAGCATGAAGGTACTCTTAAGTATGTACGTGGTCCAGTTGGTGAAACGACAGCTCCTATCAACAGCTTCTTTGCACTGGTTCAGGATGATCCATCCATTCAAATCGTAACGAATGCACAGAAGTGGTATGTTGAAAAACAGATGCAAGGAACAGAATATGAAGGTATACCTGTATTGTCTGCAGGAGCTCCGTTCAAAGCAGGTGGACGTTCAGGAGCTTCGTATTACACGAATATTCCTAAAGGAACAATTGCCATCAAAAACGTAGCTGACTTGTACGTGTATCCAAATACGGTACATGCTGTTATGGTTAACGGCGCTGAGCTGAAAGAATGGCTGGAATGGTCTGCAGGTCAATTCAACCAGATCGACCCGGCAAAAGGCGGACAACAACAGCTCGTCAATATGGACTTCCCAACGTATAACTTTGATGTTATCGATGGAGTTACGTACCAAATTGATGTAACTCAACCAGCCAAGTACGATGGCAAAGCAACTGTCGTCAATGCATCGGCGAGTCGGATCAAAGACCTGAGCTTTAATGGCAAACCGGTTGATCCAGCACAAAAATTCATTGTGGCAACGAATAACTATCGTGCTTCTTCGTCCAAATTGGCTAACCCGGACGGTAAACGTATCGTCTTGGCTGCACCGGATGAGAACCGTCAAGTGATCATTGATTACATCCGTGAGAACAAAACGATTAACCCGACAGCAGACGGCAACTGGTCGCTTGCACCGATCAAGCCTTCTGCAGGTGTAACTGCAGCAGCGCTTAACGATCTTGAAGTGGTGTTCGCGTCTTCCCCGGATGCCAAAGCACTGGTAGAGGCGAACCCGGCGATGTCCTTCATTGGTACGAACAAAGATGGTTTTGCTGAGTATGGCTTGAAATTGACAGGAGAAGCCACAACGACTCCAGAAACGGGTACGGAGCCTGCTCCAACGCCTACAAAGCCGGACCCAACTCCAACTAAACCTACAACCAAGCCGCAACCTGAGAAACCAACAGGCGGCAAAGTGGTATATGTGGTGAAAAAAGGGGATAACCTTTACCGTATCGGTCTGAAATATGGTGTCGACTGGCGCAAGCTGGTTTCCGCAAACCAAATTACAAATGTGCACAATCTTAAAGTTGGACAGAAAATCGTAATTCCCGCTTCTTAAGATCTTTAGCGGTAAATGAAGACCGACAGTCATCAGACTGTCGGTCTTTTTCATCCTATGCGGATACGTTAAAGCATCAGTAACCGTCATAGTTGAAGTCATCAAAACAGTAGAGATAAATTTCAATGCCCATGCTATAATATTTACAAACTTTGGGTATATACCAGTAAACATTAATGAGATGGAATCACAAACTGGCAAGGGGGTTCTACATGAATTGCAGTGGATGCAGTCCAATTCATCCTATAGAGGATCAAGGTACCCTGTATATGCGTCCCATCTCCCCCGCTTTGCTGGATGCACTGCAAATGCAGGGAAGACATGTCGAACATTCGGATGAACTCGTCTGGATGCATTTTTTGAATCTGGAATCTGTACAGGGGTGTATAGAGGATATTTTGAAAATTGAGGCGACTCTGCTGGATAGGCTAATGGTCCAGATCACTCCGCTGCATGGTCAGGTAGATGATGACAGCTGGATTAGCCCCTCCATGCAGGAGTCCCGTTTTAAGCATGCAGATCTGGTTTCCATTATCCTGGAACATCAATTCAGCAGTTATATGCAGCCGATCGTAGATGCATCGGAGAAGATTATCGGATTTGAATTTTTACTTCGTCCTGCCGATCATGGTAGATTCTTCAGTGCATATGAATTATTTGAAGTTGCACGGGATACCGGCTTGCATTCTTTTCTGGATCGGACAGCACGTATTGCTGCCATTGAGACGAGTGCCGTTCTTTTACCGCAGGGTGTCAAACGGTTCGTAAATTTCCTGCCTTCTTCCATCTATAACCCCGAATATTGCCTGACACATACGTTTAAAGCGATTGAACGCCTTTCGCTCGACCCTAAGGATTTTGTATTTGAAGTGGTGGAAACGGAACAGATTCAGCAAATGTCCATCTTGCAGCATATCTTTGAGGTGTATCGCTCTCATGGAATGTCGGTTGCCTTGGATGATGTGGGTGCCGGCTTCTCGACAATTGAATTAATGAACCGGTTGGAACCGGATTTTGTCAAAATAGATCGGAGTCTCATTGATCGTTGTGATCATGATTTGACCAAACAACAGCAAATTATCGATATTGTTGAGATGTCGCGCCGATTTGGCGGGCGGGTACTTGCGGAAGGTATCGAACGAATCGAGGAGTTTGAATTCTGTCGTTCTGTAGGGATCGGCCTGGCGCAAGGGTATTACTTTGGAAAGCCGTCGGCATATCCGCCACAAGGACCCTATGGAAAAACCTCTGCCTGATACATACAGTAAAATATCGTTAAACCGAACAAGCCACTTTGCGTTATGAGAGTGGTTTGTTTGACATGCCATGCTAATATTTCACACAAATAAATATGCTCTTCCAGCCGATATATAAGATAGGCCTTCAGATTACATTGATGTCTATATGACACCTGATTATTCAGAACAGGAAGGTTCTACATAAAAAGAAAAAGGGCAGATTTATTTGGAGGGGGAGAAGTATGATGAGTGAAATTCGGGAGAAAGAGCAAGTAAAGGCAGCAACCAAACCTGCCAAATCCAAAGATAATAAACCGAAAAAGAAGAACAAGAAGAAAAAAGGTTTCGTCTGGAACATCAGAAATAAATTACTGGTGTCTTTCCTGGCAGTTTTACTGTTGCCTAGTCTGACCATAGGGATCGTTACGCTGCTTATCGCGGATCATACGGTGGAAGACCAACTGATGGATAGTGCCAAACAAAGTGTGGACACAACGAATTCCATCATTGAGACACATGTGGATGCGAAGATGAATGATATCAATTATTTTGCCGGTGTGATCGAAAAGGCCGTGATCAAAGGGCAAAGTCACAGTCCTGAACTTGAGACGAAACTGAAACAGTATCTAGGACTGCATCCAGATGCTTTAAATATTTTTGTGGGGACCAAAGAGGGCGTGATGGTCCGTGGTAAGGAATCAACTGGTAGTGGACAAGGGTCCAGTTATGATCCGCGGGAACGGGAATGGTACAAGCTTGCAATGGAGAAACCGGGTACTGCAGTAGTTTCACCTGTGTCAAAGAATACGGATGGTATTGCGGTTGTATTTGTATCCAAAACGCTTGAAGATCAATCGGGTGTTGTAGGTTTATCCCTGAATCTGACTGAGCTGCGTGAGCAGGCGTCCATTAAGGTGGGCAAAGAAGGATATGTCGTTATCCTGGATTCGAAAAAAAACTATGTCGTATCGCCAGTTGTGGAAGCTGGTACACCAGAACAGACGACAACACTTGATCCAATGTATGAGAGTAACGAAGGCGAGTTCGATTATATCTATAATGAAGATGCCAAAACGATGATTTATTCAACCAATGAAGCGACAGGCTGGAAAATAGGCGGCACGTTGTTAAAGAGTGAAGTATCCAATGCAAGCAAAGAGATCCGGATGGCAACCTTGATAGTTATCGTGGCGGCTACTCTTCTAACGTTATTGTTCATTATCTGGTTTACACGTTCCATGTTGCGTCCAATCAAACGTCTGCAGGAATCCGCGAGAGCCGTGAGCAAAGGTGATCTGACTGTGAAAATGGAAACAGGACGCAAAGATGAAGTTGGCGATCTGGCGAAGTACTTTGAGCGAATGGTCGATAATTTGCGAATGATGATTCTAGGTGTGCAGGAAACGGCTGAGCAGGTATCTGCCTCTTCGCAGGAATTATCCGCCAGTGCAGATCAAACAACCAAGGCCATTGAACATTCAACGATGGCTATTCAGGAACTCGCCGAAGGTGCCGAGCAGCAAGTGAAGAGTGTAACGGATGGATCAGGAATGATGAGTCGTATGGCGGAAGATGTTCGCTTGATGTCCGAACGTGTGCAATCTATTACAGAGAACATGCGACACACTTCAGGAGCGGCATACTCAGGAAATGAGGCTGCAGGCCAGGCTGTGGAACAGATGAACAGCATTCAGGAAACAGTGGAAAATCTGGCGACTGTGGTTCAGTCCCTGAATGCCCGGTCCGTCGAGATTGGTAGCATGGTAGATGTAATCGCCACCATCTCAAAACAGACCAACCTGCTTGCCCTGAATGCTTCTATTGAAGCGGCAAGAGCGGGCGATGCTGGCCGCGGCTTCGCTGTTGTTGCGGGAGAGGTGCGCAAGCTTGCAGAAGAATCGGGGAGCTCTGCAGCGCAAATTGGTGAGTTGGTTCACAATATCCGTCAGGACATGGATGCTGCGCTGAACGCAATGAATGCAGCTCAGACTCGAGTGGAAGACGGGCTTCAGGCCGTGAACACGTCCGGGCAATCCTTTGCCCAGATTCGAGGGGCCGTGGAAGATGCTGTTCATACGCTGGATGACTTGTCCGAAACGACGAAGCAACTGGAGAATGGTGCTTCCCACGTTGCCCAAGCAATGAACGATATTTCCATCGTGACCCAAGAATCTGCTGCGAATACGGAATCCGTCTCGGCATCTTCGCAGGAACAGCTGGCATCGGTGGAAGAGATTGCTTCGTCTTCGGCACATCTGAACAGCATGGCAGAGCAATTGCAAGGGTTGCTGGGGATGTTCAAGATGGTGGAGGACACACCGAAGGATGGGGACAAGTCCTAACCATAATTAGAAGGAAATAAAGATAGACATTTCTCCTGTAGCCATGTATAAATAGATCGTCTGGTTTATCCGCAGGAATTGCGGTGTAATCATGATGGGAATATAGCGGCGCAGGAGGCTTTATGACGTATATAGCAATTCTGATTTTTGTACTGACCATCACACTGGTCATCTGGCAGCCACGTGGATTGGGAATCGGCTGGTCCGCCATGGGTGGGGCTGTGCTGGCATTAATATGTGGTGTGGTCAGTCTGAACGATGCATCTGATGTGGCATCCATTGTATGGAATGCAACGCTGGCCTTTGTCGGCATTATTATGATTTCATTAATACTCGATGAGACGGGTTTCTTCGAATGGGCGGCTCTTCATATGGCAAGATTGGCGGGAGGGAATGGACGCAGACTGTTTATCTATTCCATTTTGCTGGGGGCGGCGGTGTCCGCTCTCTTCGCCAATGATGGTGCAGCGCTTATCCTGACTCCGATTGTGCTGGCGATGGTACGTGCATTGAAGTTCGATGAGCGCATGGTGCTCGCCTTTGTTATGGCTAGTGGATTTATCGCAGATACAACCTCGTTGCCGCTGGTGGTCAGCAATCTGGTAAATATCGTATCTGCCGATTATTTCGGTATCACCTTTGTGGAATATGCGGTGCGGATGATCGTGCCCAATCTATTTTCGATCGTGGCGAGTACAGGCATGCTATTCTTGTTTTATCGCAAAAGCATCCCGCTTCGCTATGATATCTCCGCAGCACGTGATCCAAGGGAAGCTATTCGTGACCCTCGGATGTTCCGCATCTCCTGGTTCATGCTGGTGCTGCTATTGGTTGCCTATGCATCCAGCGAGTTCTTGCCGATTCCAGTATCGGTTATCGTTGGTGCAGTGGCTCTTTTGTTCGCCATATTAGCGAGAAAGAGCGAAGCCGTTGACATGAAACGCGTGATCAAGGAAGCTCCATGGTCGATTGTGGTGTTCTCGGTGGGCATGTATATCGTTGTATATGGACTACGCAATGCCGGGTTAACCGATTACCTAAGCCGCTGGCTTGATGCCATAGCGGACCACGGTCTGCTGGCTGCTTCAATAGGGATGGGCATGATTGCAGCGATATTGTCTTCAGTAATGAATAATCTTCCCACTGTGTTAATTAACGCATTGGCGATCCAGGGTGCACACACCGAAGGCATTGTGCGTGAGGCACTGATTTATGCCAATGTAATTGGTTCCGACTTGGGCCCCAAAATGACCCCGATCGGCTCACTTGCCACATTGCTGTGGCTGCATGTGCTGTCCCGTAAAGGTGTGAAGATTACATGGGGATATTATTTCAAGGCAGGCATAATCTTAACGATCCCTACACTATTAATCACCCTCGTCGGACTGGCTCTGTGGTTATGGATTTTGGGTTAGTAAAGTCAGATTTTACATTTTCAAAAGTAGAACAGACCGTTAAGGGTCTGGAGTAGGTGCTGTAGCAACAGCATTAATTTCTGTGTTGATCTGGAAAGAAAAGATCAATACAGGTAGTGTTGTAGGGATCGCGCTTATTGTCATTGGTGTAGTGGTACTATATACAGAAACCAACCCTTGCAGAAGGTTGGTTTTTTTTTGCGTTCTGTTGTCCTTCCCAAACGATCCTTAAATAGTATATTAACTTAGAAAAATAGGCATCATTAAACGAATACACGATCACTTCCTAACTATTAGGAAAGAGTATAGGCTTGGTGGATATAAAGCGCTTGCATTACTATGAGTGTAAGGAGGAAGCCAAATGAGAAAACGTTACATTAAGCTATTAGAGCATTTAAAACAATCTGAGCATGATTTTGTGAGTGGAAGCGAATTAGCTAATCTATTTGATGTAACGACTAGAACGATTCGTAATGACATCAAAGAAATGAATGAAAATTATTTAGATAAAGCAATGATCATTGGCAATACTCGCAAAGGATACAAGTTAGTCGGGGATTTATCCAGCCTGCATAAAAATGAAGATGATGACGAAGAAAGAGCATTTCATATTATCAAAGCTCTGTTATCGCAGACTGATTTTATTACGTATGAAGACCTTGCTAGAACACTTTATTTTTCGACTCAAACGATCCGTAAAGATGTGCAAAAATTAGTACAAACGATTCAAGCAGAAAAGCAGAACATCGAAATTGAAGCGATTATTTTCCAAGGTATTCGGCTTAAAGGAAGCGAAGTCGAGAAACGGATTTTGCTCAAAAAACTAGTCACTACCGATTGTCTCAAACACATGCCGATAGACGAAGCATTGCAATACTATTTCGGTGATTGGTTCAGCGAATCTTCTATTCATTGTATCTACGCTTGTATTGAAGAAGAGGTTGCCAAGTATAATTTACTGCTAAGTTTTCAAGAATTATTCTCGATCTGTGTGAATGTGTTGATCAGTCTTAAACGAGTAAGTCTTGCACAAAAAATAACTGAACAAGATATGAGGTTGGATCATACAAGTTTTGAAGAATTAAAGATAGCCCAATCCATTCTGATCCGTCTGGCTCAAGAAATGGATGTTCCTTTTGATGAATATGAGTATCAGTATTTAGGCTACCTGCTTATCGCATTGCAGATCTTACCTAAGAAAAATGAAGAAATTGGACATGAACACGGTAATGAAATTGAACAAAAAATCAAATTAGTGATCCAAAAAGTTGGAGAGCAATACGGATTTATCAGCCACAAAAACGAAGAGTTATTTGATCGATTATTAGCGCATATTACCAAATTATTATACCCATTAAAGTATTATTTCCCTGTCGAAAATCCTTTTATTGCTCAAATAAAATCAGAATACACCAATGCTTATAATGTCGCGGTTGTGTTGGCAAAAGAATTGCAATTTTGCCTAAATATCAAAATACCTGAAAATGAAATCGGTTACTTGACGCTACACATTATGGGCATTATTGAGAACTCTCAAGATAACAGAAAACGTATTGCAATTATTTATGGCAAAAATCTATTAGTCGGCAAGCTGTTGGAGCGTAAGATTAATCTCTATTTTCCGAATATTAGAATCGATAGTTTACTAGCTAATCATGAAATACATCTTCTTCCCGAAGGAATTGAAACGATTATTGCAACGAGCGAGATTGCGGAGCAACAGCAGTTAAATGTACAAAATATCATTCTGGTAAGTGAAATGATTACAAGTGATGATATGAAGAATATTTCGATTCAGCTAAATCGTGGACTACTCAAATATTATTTATCACCAGATGATGTTTTTTTCTTAAATGAAGACAATCCAATCGATTTGTTAAAAAAACTTACAGAACTAGGCGATATTCAGCATTTATATACCAGTATTGTGGAAAGAGAAAAAATGTCGAGTACCAATATGGGGAATTTGGTCGCGATGCCCCATCCATTTGATTGTGGAGATAACAAAAAACTACGTGTACTGGTGGCGATTAATAAGCAGAAAATACTATGGGGTGATCAGATGGCGCAGATCATTTTTCTGTTTATTCCGCCGAAAGATCAGAAGGTGAATAACACCAAATTTTTCGAAGAAATTTACGATGTGTTTAAGCAGACCAATATGGCAGAAAAACTACTCCATATCACCAATTACGATGAATTTTTGGAAGTCTGGTCTTCCAAATAAACCCTAGGAGGAATTCAAATGTTAATCAATATGAAAGATTTACTTAAAGTAGCGTATGAAAATAAATTTGCAGTCGGATCATTTAATGTAGCCAATAGCGAGTTCGTCAAAGTGGTAATTACAGCCGCAGAGGAGCAGAATTCGCCTGCGATTATGCAGATTCACCCGAATGAAATCGATCTAGTCACTGATGGGTTTATAGCTTATGTCCGAGAAGCGGCATCCAAGTCTAAAGTGCCGTTTGTTATTCACCTGGATCATGGAGCGACGATCAAAGATATTACGCGTTCGATTCGTAATGGGTATACATCAGTCATGATGGATGCATCTCATTTACCTTTTGAGGAAAATGTTGCGGCAACCAAAGAAGCGGTTGAACTGGCTCATCTGGTCGATGTATCTGTAGAAGGTGAACTAGGTACGATCGGGAGTAATGAAGGCAGCTCAGAAGGTGGAGCTGACGAGATTTTGTATACAAATCCAGAAGAAGCGGCGATTTTTGTAGAACAAACAGGTATCGATACACTTGCTGTCGCTGTAGGTACTTCACATGGTATTTATCCTCAATCCAAAGATCATTCGATCAAGATCGATCGTTTGAAACAAATTCATGAAAAAGTAAAAATTCCGTTAGTGCTACATGGTGGATCAGATAATCCTGATGAAGAGATTAGAGAAGCAGTGAAGCATGGGATAGCGAAGATCAATTTATCAACCGATATGAAGCGAGCATTCTATAACCAATTAAGAGCGACACTCGATGCGAATCCGAATGCATATGAACCGGATCAACTGATGCCTGAGGCGACCAAAGCGGCAACAGAACTGGTGAAGAAAAAAATGGATCTGTTCGGTTCTACAGGTAAAGCATCCCTTTATAAACTGGGAGAAATTTAAGAGGAGAGATCCATAATGAAGATTTCTAATGTCTTAAAACCAGAAAATATCATATTAGATGTCACCGCTACGACCAAAGCCGAATTAATAGATGAATTGTCGCAAAAGTTAAACGATAACGGCTATTTAAGCGATATTGAGCAATTTAAAAAAGATATCTGGGCACGTGAAGAACAGGTTCCTACAGAAGTGGGATTCGGAATAGCCATTCCACATGCCAAGTCTACTGGAGTACAGTCCCCTGCCATTATTATGGGCAGATCATTAAGCGGTATTGAATATAGTATCGAATCATGTAATTTATTTTTTATGATTGCAGTCGATCAAGACTCTTCATCAGAGCATTTGCAGACATTATCCAAAATTTCGACCTTTTTGATGGATGAACTATTTAGAGCGAAGCTTATCCTTGCTCGAGATCAAGAAGATATTGTCCGTTTATTTGAACAGGCAGAAGAGCAAGATGCGCAGGCGCTTCATAGTCCTAAAAAGTATGCTGGCAAAAAAGTGGTTGGAGTTACAGGCTGTCCTACAGGAATCGCCCATACGTTTATGGCAGCGGAAGCATTGAAAAATGCGGCTAAAGAACTCGGTGTAAACATTAAAGTGCAAACCAATGGATCAACAGGTGTTGGAAATCAATTGACTCCTGAAGATATTGCTGAAGCTGATGGTATTATTGTGGCGGCAGATGTCAAAGTCGATATGGATGTTTTTGGCGATCGTCCAGTGATCAAAACATCTGTCAAAAATGGAGTTCATCATGCACAAGAGTTAATTGAAGATGCGATTGCTGGAAAAGGTGTCGTTTTGAATCAAGGCAACAGTAATCTTAAAGAAGCAAAAGAAAAAACACGCTTAAAGCAGCCTAAAATATACAGCCATATTATGAATGGTGTATCATTTATGATTCCTTTTGTAGTCGCAGGCGGTATATTGATTGCGCTTTCGTTTATGTTTGGTATTCATGCGGCTGATCCAACTAGCCCGGACTATAATGCTTTCGCCGCTTTTTTAAGTACAGCAGGGGGTAGTGCTGCTTTCGCATTGATGGTTCCTGTATTAGCAGGGTATATTGCGTATAGTATTGCTGACCGTCCAGGTTTGGCACCTGGTATGATTGGTGGGATGCTGGCAACTATTGGAGGTTCAGGATTTTTGGGAGGTATGCTAGCTGGATTTATCGCCGGTTATACGATCCTAGCTTTGAAAAAATTAGTCAAAGGCATTCCCGACTCACTACAAAGCCTGTCACCTGTGCTGATCTTGCCATTAGTAGGTTCATTTATAACCGCCTTGATTATGTACTTTGTCATCAACAGTCCGATGGCTTGGATCAATGAGTCGTTACAAGGTTGGCTAAATGGCTTAACAGGCTCGAATGCTATTTTATTAGGAGCACTTCTGGCTGGAATGATGGCATCTGATATGGGAGGGCCGATTAACAAAACAGCATCTGCATTTGGACTGGCGATGTTCGCCAACCAGATCTTTGAACCTTCTGCTGCTCTGATGGTTGGAGGCATGGTTCCGCCATTGGGTATTGCATTAGCTACAACATTATTCAAAAATAAATTTTCAATCGAAGAACGTAATGCAGGCAAAGCAGCTTATATTATGGGTGCATCGTTTATTACAGAAGCCGCGATTCCGTTTGCCGCAAATGATCCCTTGCGAGTTATTCCTTCCAACATTGTAGGGGCAGCGATTGGTGGAGGAATGTGCATGGCTCTGGGTATTTCGTTACAAGCTCCTCACGGTGGGATCTTTGTTATTCCGATTGCGGCAAGTAATCCATTACTTTATATTGTCTGTATTTTAGTAGGTTCCATCATTACAGCTTGTATGATTGGATTGTTAAAGAAACCTGTATACCAACCACAGAGTAATACAAACGAGCCATCAGAAAAGAAAGCCGTAACCACTATGAAATCTGCATAACTTCTCTAACCAGCTGGTGCCATGCACTGGCTGGTTAGAGAAGTTTTTTGTTTGTTCTATATATCGGATTGATTCAATATCTACATAAAGTATTTACACAAGGCCAGCCTTTTATAGAGCTGGCCTTTTTTTTGCTTTCTCCCAGGCTGTGGATTGAAACGTCTGGGAGCTACCAAACAACAACGAAGTAGTGGAGGAGACGGAATCGATTCTGAAGAAGCGAAGCGTTCGCCTTTGTTTCTGAATTTTACCATTTGGAATATTAGATCAAAAAAATTTGGAAACAACAGCGATCGGAAGAACGATCCGGAACCGGAATGGTTGCTCGAAAGTTGATTTAACCCAAATATTTCAATATTCAGCCTACATTTTTAACATTGCGTTTACAAAACAATGATTTTGAGATGACATAACAAAACTACAATGAGTAAAGAGTTGATGGTGATCAAACAAATTCACAAAACGCCATCACTAATTTGGGGGAGGAAAACAAAACATGTTTAAAAAGTTGCCGTTTATTTTGATGACCTTAACGTTCGTACTGGTGCTCGCAGCATGCGGATCGAAAAATGACGCAGGTACAGACGGTGCCGCAAGCAATGGTGCAGGCGAAACCGCTACTGAACTCAGCGGGAACATCCTGGCTGTTGGTTCAACAGCACTGCAACCTCTGGTAGAGCAAGCTGGACAAAAATTTATGGCAGTTGATGAATATAAGAACGTAACGGTACAAGTACAAGGCGGCGGTAGTGGTACGGGTCTGACACAAGTATCCGACGGACAAGCTACAATCGGTAACTCTGACGTATTTGCAGAAGAGAAAATCGACGATGCAGCAAAAGTGAGCGAACTGAAAGATCACCAAGTGGCTGTAGTAGCAATCGCTCCTGTAAGCAACAAAGATGCAGGTGTACAAGACTTGACGAAGCAACAACTTATCGACATTTTCTCCGGTAAAATTACGAACTGGAAAGATGTTGGCGGTAAGGATCAAGCGATCGTTATCGTAAACCGTCCTAGCAGCTCCGGTACTCGTGCAACATTTGAGAACTTTGCACTGGGCACAAAAGTAGAAGATATCCAAGGTTCGATTCAGGAAGATTCCTCCGGTACAGTTAAGAAGCTGGTAGCTGAAACTCCGGGAGCTATTGGTTACCTGGCTCTGTCCTACCTGGATGACAGCCTGCAAGTGTTGAAATACGAAGGTGTAGAAGCGACGGTTGAGAACGTAGAAGCAGGAACTTATCCAGTATGGGCTTACGAGCACATGTACACCAAGGGTGACCCTGACGCAGCAACAAAAGCATTCCTCGACTACATCCTGAGTGATGAAATTCAGCAAAAAGACGTGACTGAGCTTGGTTACATCCCGGTATCCGGCATGAAAGTGAAACGTGATGCAGCAGGCACTGTGACGAAATAATCTTTGAACTTGCGCATACAGCGAGAGAGGCGGACCCAGGTCCTGCCTCTTTGCGCGGTTTGCTCTGGATTTATCCCATATTTTGCATGAATTCTACTATAGAAGGATGGTTGTTATGGAACAGACCGAAGGGGGAACGGTAATGAACAACAAGTTGAAATCGCGCCGGCCCTTGAGAGAAAAGCATTACTGGGAAGAGTGGACGGGACGAATCTATACGTCGATTTGTGTCGTTTTCCTGATCGTTGTCATGTTTTCCATCGTTTATTTTGTAGCGTCCAAAGGTTTGTCGACCTTTTTCCAGGATGGCGTAAGTTTGCGTGAGTTTTTATCCGGCAAAACGTGGAATCCGGCGGGTGAACCCGCTGCCTATGGGGCGTTACCGTTCATTACGGGCTCTTTCATAACGACATTTCTTGCAGCGCTGATTGCAAGTCCGCTTAGCCTGTGTGCTGCGCTCTTTATGACGGAGATCGTACCGGGTAAAGGTAAAAAAATCTTGCAGCCTGCGATAGAGCTTCTGTCCGGTATCCCTTCCGTTGTGTACGGTTTTATCGGTCTTAGTGTAATCGTACCTTTGCTGCGCAGTATCTTTGGTGGAGCTGGCGTCGGGATTGCAGCCGGATGTCTGGTTCTGTCCGTTATGATTCTGCCTACCGTAACCAGTATTATGGCGGATGCATTGTCTGCCTTGCCTAAAGGTCTTCGTGAATCTTCCTACGCCTTGGGTGCGACTCGCTGGCAAACGATCTATCGGGTCATTATTCCGACCGTTCTGCCTGCCTTGCTGACAGGGATTGTACTGGGTATGGCTCGCGCATTTGGTGAAGCCCTTGCTGTACAGATGGTCATCGGGAATGCGCCGCATGTACCGACATCCTTACTCGAATCGGCATCAACGTTAACAAGTGTAATTACCCTGAGTATGGGTAACACCACGATGGGTTCTGTTCATAACAATGCACTGTGGAGTATGGCGCTTGTCCTGCTGGTGATGACCTTTGTCTTCGTCATTCTGGTTCGCCTGCTTGAAAGGAGGAACCGGGTATGAAAATGAAGGCTAAAACGGTAGATAAAATTGCAACTTCGGTTATCGTTGTGCTGGCCCTGTTCATTGTTGTTCTTCTGCTCGGCTTGCTCGGCTTCATTCTGATACGGGGTATTGGTCAGATTAACTGGCACTTCCTGACCAGTGCACCACAGTTGCTCAAGGGCGGCGGCGGGATCGGCCCGCAGCTGTTTAACTCGATCTTCCTGCTTGTTCTGACCTTGATTATTACTATTCCGCTTGGATGGGGCGGCGGTATTTATATGGCGGAATACGCCAAACCAGGCCGGATTACAAGCTTTATTCGTCTGGTGGTCGAAGTGTTATCTTCCTTCCCGTCCATCGTTATTGGTTTGTTCGGACTTTTGCTGATCGTTAATACATTTGGTCTAGGCTTCTCCCTGTTATCGGGTGCCATGGCGCTTGCCATATTTAACCTTCCACTGATGGTGCGAACAACGGAGCAGGCGTTCCGAGCCGTACCGAAAGAGCAGAAGGAAGCGGGTCTTGCACTCGGATTGTCCAAATGGAAGATTATCACTTCCATTCTGTTGCCTGTGGCTTTGCCCAGCTTAATTACAGGTACGATTCTGGCATCGGGCCGGATCTTCGGTGAGGCAGCAGCCCTGATGTTCACGGCGGGTATGAGTAGTCCTCCGCTCGACTTCACGGATTGGAATCCAACCAGCCCAAGATCACCGATCAATCCACTGCGTCCGGCAGAGACACTGGCCGTGCACATCTGGAAAGTGAACAGTGAAGGCATTGGCCCGGATTCCAAAGAGATAGCAGCTGGCGCTTCAGCCGTGCTTGTACTTCTCGTCCTGGCGTTCAATCTGAGTGCACGCTGGATCGGTCGGGTGGTTTACCGCCGCATGACAGCTTCGAAATAAGGAGGAACCAACATGGCCATACCTTTCGGTACGGAACAGTTAAGCATATATTATGGGCATTTTCAGGCAGTGAAGCAGATTAGCCTGACGTTTCCCGAAGCGAGTGTGACGGCGCTCATCGGGCCTTCCGGCTGTGGGAAATCCACATTCCTGCGGTCGCTCAACCGGATGAACGACGAGATTGCCGGTTCCCGCACGGAGGGACATATCTGGATGGATGGCAATGATCTGAATGAACCCGGCACAGATGTAATCAAGCTGCGCCAGAAGATTGGCATGGTGTGGCAGAAGCCTAACCCTTTCCACAAGTCCATCTACAACAATATCGCGTTTGGCCCCCGCTACCGCGGTATCAAGAGTAAGAAGGCACTGGATGAGATTGTGGAAAAAAGCTTGCGCCGCGCTGCGCTCTGGGATGAGGTCAAGGACAGACTGAATGAGTCAGCCCTGGCCCTCTCGGGCGGACAGCAGCAGCGTCTCTGCATCGCCCGTGCATTGTCAGTTGAGCCGCAAATTTTGCTGCTCGACGAACCGGCATCTGCGCTTGACCCGGTATCCACGGGCAAGGTTGAGGAGCTGATCTCGGAGCTCAAGAAGGAGCTGCGGATCGTGATCGTTACCCATAACATGCAGCAGGCGGCACGCATCTCGGATTATACGGCCTATTTTTACCTGGGAAATATGATTGAGCACGGGGATACGGAGCATATTTTTACCAACCCGGACAACCGTCTGACGCAGGAATATATTATGGGACGTTTCGGTTAATCGAATTGAATTGGATGGAGTACAGTATAGAGCTATAAATAGAGAAGTAAGCGTAACACCCGGGCGATATAGTTCGGGGGTTATGCTTTTTTGTATGATCCTTCATATGGAATAGTTTCCCATAATAAAAACAATCATACTACGATATTCGTACGTACCACTCTAATTTGATACAAAGAAGGCGATGAATACCCGAACCGTTCTGTCGATCGTAACATAAATAGTACTAACCACAGATATGGCTCATAGAAAATAAAATAATGTATGCGCTTTCGTAATGAAAAGCATTAACACATTCATGTGATGAAAGTTTACAATTTGTTGATTTTTCTGTGTGTAAAATGGAAATAAGCGAATGTTAACAAATAAATCGTTAAGTTTGTTGACACTGATCTTCCGGTCGATTAATCTTAATGAGAAAGTAGTCAAAACTTCAATTATCATTCTGATCCAAGATCAGAATGGTTCCATACAGCGGATGATAGCGAGCGGGAGAGACCTGGGCAGGCTGAGTTATGGCTGGCATTCAGGCACCGAAGGAGCAAGCTGCTGCGCACCCGGCGCAGCAGTTAATCTCTCAGGTAAATGTACCATCGTTGGACGCAACTCTGGAGAGTGCGCGAAATGCGCCACCCAAGGGGTATATGATCAAGCGGCAAGGTGTAACCTGTGAAATACAGGGAAGGCATCTAACGTGCTTCTTATCATGAAACTCTCAGGTATCGAGGACAGAGAGAGGGCTCATAGCCTTCTTCTGTCCTTTTTTGATGTCATCATTCAGTAATAAAGGAACATTATGGGCGTAGGTCTGGATGAAAATGACGATTATAAATGGAGGGTTTGCGATGCGTTTTAAAGACGTTTTTTCAATTATTGGCCCGTCGATGACAGGGCCATCAAGTTCACATACGGCTGGAGCGGCACGATTGGGACGAATTGCCCGTCAGTGGCTGGGATGCACGCCAGAACGGGCCCGGCTTACTCTGTACGGCTCGTTTGCCGATACGTATCAGGGGCACGGCACGGATCTCGCGTTGATCGGTGGTCTGCTTGATTATGTCACCGACGATCCGCGTATCCCGGATGCAGAGCAATATGCTGAGGAAGCGGGCATGGAGGTTGAGTTTTTCACAAGCGGTCTGCCGGCTCCCCATCCGAATACGGTCAAGATTGAATTGTGGCATGGGGAGCGCAAATGTTCTTTAATCGGTGCATCCATTGGTGGTGGCAGTGTATCGGTTCATGCCTTGAATGATTTCCGGGTACAGATCAGCGGAGAGTTTCCGACGCTTGTTCTGCGTCATTCAGACAAAGCCGGGGTTCTCGCTTCGGTAACGTCCACAATCAGCTCGTCAGGTGTGAACATCGGGTATATGCAAGTTGATCGGAAAGCCAGGGATGGTGAAGCCTTGACTGCGATGGAGATGGATGGTGTGCCAAATCCCGAGATGTTGAATCGTCTGCGATCGCTGGACCATGTCCTTGAAATTCGCGTCATCGATTTGAAGAGAGGAGTGGAGCCGGATGCGGTTTAAACATCTACATGAACTGAATACCATTTGTACAGCGGAGTCCAAAACCATTGCCGAACTGATGATCGAAGAGCAGGTTCAGGAAACCAATACTCCGAGAGCCGATGTTGTGCGGCAGATGTCGGATTACTATCAGGTGATGAAGGAAGCTGTGCACAAGGGGCTGACTGAAGATACGACATCACGCAGCGGTCTGACAGGCGGAGACGGCAAAAAAATGGCCGAATATATTCGCCAAGGCGAGACTTGCTCTGGAGATGCTTCTGCATTAGCTATGGCGTATGCCTTATGTGTATCGGAAGTGAATGCCTCCATGGGCCGGATCGTAGCGACACCGACAGCGGGCTCCTGCGGCATTATTCCAGGTGTGTTTATCAGCTCCCAGGAGCGTTTTGGCTGGAGTGACGAGCATTTGGTAAACGGTCTGTTCTGTGCAGGTGCGATTGGATATGTTATTGCCAACAACTCGTTTATTTCCGGGGCTGAAGGCGGCTGTCAGGCGGAAGTAGGTTCAGCAATCGGCATGGCTGCGGGTGCCATGGTTGAACTACGAGGAGGTACACCAGAGCAGGTTGTCCATGCGGTAGGTCTCGCGTTAAAAAATACACTGGGCCTCATCTGTGATCCGGTTGCGGGCCTCGTGGAGATCCCGTGTATCGTCCGTAACGGACTCGGTGCGGTAACCGCGCTGGCTGCGGCCGATATGGCACTGGCCGGGGTGCGCAGCGCCATTCCGTCAGACGAAGTTATAGATGTCATGCTGGAAGTGGGCAGTGCGATGCCAAGCAGGCACCGTGAAACGGCTCAAGGCGGGCTCGCTCAAACGCCAACTGGACGGAAAATGATGGAAAAGCTGGCCAAACCGAAGGCGAAGCGTGCAGAACCTGAGTCTGAGTCTCCTGGTGAAAATGAACCAGAAGCTAAGGCATAATCTCCTTAGCCTGAAATCAATTTTGATGCCTGGAGCCCTTTAATATAAAAAAATAATATGCTTCATCATGATACGTAAAGCCGATACGAATGCTTCCTAGAGAAGAATTGTATCGGCTTTTTTGCTGTTTAAACAGAGAGCAAATAAAATAGAGTTGACGTTTATATATCGAATTGTTATATTGATAATTGTCATATATCGATATGATATATAATAGCGAAGAATGCCATGCCTAAGGAGAGAGATAGGATGAAAAGTATATTTCACACGAGTCTGTTGTTTATGAGAAACGGTGCTACGATTGTTGGTTTGATTACAGCTGTGCTGTTCCAGGTCTTTTTTAACTTCATCTGGCTTAGTGGCTATGATCAGGTTAATGCGCGGATGACTCAGCTTGCAGTAACCATTGTGAATGAAGATGGAAATGAAGCTGAGCCAGTGGCAAAGTCTCTGGCCACGAATCTGGATTTCGAGATCAAACCATCCGGATCAATGGAAGAAGCGAGACAGCTGTTAACGGATCGGGATGTGTACATGATCATTGAGATTCCATCCGGTTTTATGCAGCGGGCGGGAGACCTGTCGAGACCGGTGTCCGTGAAGTATGTGATGAATGAATCCAACGTGGCTACGGTAAAAAGTGTGATGCAGACCGTATCCGCCCAAGTTACAGCGGCATTGAACCGTGAAGTTCAACAAAACAGCATTCACCACATGCTGGATCAATCCGGTATGGCTGCAGAGCAGGCGAATGTACTGGCACAGGGGTTATCTTCCCGTGTAGAGGCAGACGTGGAGCGGGTGAATCCAGTCCAGAATTTTGCCTTTTCTATGGTACCCATGTTGATTGTGACGGCTACGTTTACGGGTGCAATGCTGCTTGGAATGAACCTGCAGAAAGTCTCTGGCGAATTGAGTAGTAAAACAGGGAAATGGGAACGATTCTGGGCTCGGAATATGATCAATCTGGGTGCAGCGTTCATCGTATCGCTGGTTGGAGCGAGTATGATGCATCTTATGGGAGTGTCATCAGTGGATGGATGGTGGATGTTATGGCTGTTTCAATGGCTGATCACCTTAACCTTTTTGTTTGTAGCACAATTGAGCCTGTTGTTGCTTGGAAATGCAGGTGCCTGGTTGAACAGTGCGTTGCTGCCTTTGCTGATGCTGACCTCCGGCTCGACAATACCACGAGATGTATTGCCTGACTTCTATCAACAAATAGGTCACTATTTGCCTGCCACCTACGCGGTGGAGGGTATGATGAATCTGGTGCTTGGAGGTAATGGAATTCACAGGGATGTTCTACTTCTCACAGTGATTGGAACGTCAACACTGGTTCTGGGTGTTCTGTACACGTGGATCCGGCGATCTGTCCCGGCTCGTTCTGACATGTCTTTGGAATCGAAGCCTGCTGAGACCCCTGCTGTAATGGCTGGAAACCTGCCTTCACCAGATCATGGATAACAAATACGCTCCTATATGCCGAAACAACCGTTAGTGAAACGTCTGATGATGTTGAATGAAATAGGGAGGATGTGATACGTTAAGGGGAATTGAAAGGAGCGGTACACCGATGAACACGCAGCATGTCATCCTCGGAATACTGCACAATCAGCCATGTTCCGGATATGAGATCAAGCAGTACTTTGAACAATACTTTTCATTTTTCTTCGATGCCAGCTTTGGCACCATCTATCCCACGCTTGCCAAAATGGAAAAGTTGGGATTGCTGACCAAGGAATCGGTTAGACAAGAAGGGAAGCCTGACAAAAACGTGTATACACTAACGCCGAAGGGGGCAGCGGAGTTTAACACCTATTTGATGAGTCCCTTGGAAGCGGAGGTGTTCCGATCCGACTTTCTCATGCGTTTGTATTTCGGAGAGTTGGCGGATGAAGATACCGTATCAGGGTGGATTCGGTCGGAACTAAAGCGTAAAGAATTGTTGTATGCCGAGCTTCAGCGCCAGATGGAGCAATTTGGTGAACAGATCTCACCTTCACAGCGCTTATGTATGCAAGTGGGGCTCGTCCAATATGAGGCTACCATCCAATTGCTCAGGGAGCAGGTAAACGCGTCAGAATGAGTTTCGCAACAAAAATCCTGACGTTAAACTGTGACTGTTCCAATGATCGATCCTTAACGCCAAATAAGCGCTCAACAGATCCGTTACAGGTCTATGAGCGCTTATTTATCGTATTACACGGGATTCGAACTTAGCACAGCGTATCCATATGCGGGCAGCTCGACCGCCAGAATACCCTCCTCCTTGGCTGTACGATAATTCTCTCCAAATAATTCCTTCCATTCCCTGTTACCCGCTTCCAGCTCGACGATAGCCGTTTCTTCCGAGCGATTGAACAAGATCAGAATGCGTTCCTCGTCACTTTGCCGTTCCAGGACCAGCTGGCTTCCTTCGGCACGGGCCTGCAGGAATCGAACGCGGCCTTCTGCGCGCAAGGCAGGATGAGCATGGCGAAGTGCAATGAGCTGCTGATAAAAGGTGAACAACTCGCGGTCCTGCTTCGCTTCGTCCCACTCCATGCATTTCCGGCATCCCGGATCAGCGCCGCCATCCAGCCCAATCTCGTCCCCGTAATAGATGCAAGGTGTGCCCAAGTAGGTGAACTGGAACAGAGCCGCCAACTTCATTTTGCGCTGGTCACCTTCACATAGCGTCAGCAGCCTTGGAGTATCATGGCTGTCCAGCAGGTTGAAGGCCACTTCACTGGCCTGCAGCGGATAACGTGACAATTGTCGGCCGATGGAGTCCGCGAATGTCTCGGCATTCATTTTATTTTTCACAAAGAAACCATTCACGGCATCGGTAAACGGATAGTTCATGGAGGCATCGAACTGGTCACCTTGCAGCCAGGCTGAGGATTCATTCCATATCTCCCCGAGAATGTACGCATCCGGATTTGCAGCTTTCACCACTCGGCGGAAGTCACGCCAGAATGCATCATCCACTTCATCCGCGACATCCAGTCGCCAGCCGTCCATACCCACTTCCTTAATCCAATACTCCGCAACCTTGAGCAGATAGTCCTTCACCTCGGAATTTTCCGTGTTCAGCTTCGGCATGTGAGGCTCAAATCCAAAGGTCTCATAGGTAGGGATGCCATCCTTCACATCCAGCGGAAATTCATGCACATGGAACCAATCCTTGTACTTGGACTTCTCCCCGTTCTCCTGCACGTCCACAAATGGTGCGAACGTTTTCCCGGAATGATTGAACACCGCGTCCAGGAGCACCCGGATGCCACGTTCATGACACAGCTTGACCAGTCGTTTGACCGTGTCTGCATCTCCGAAATGCTGATCTACTCGCAGATAGTCCTCGGTATCATACTTATGGTTGGTGGTTGCCGCGAAGATGGGGGTAAAATAGATAGCGTTAATGCCCAGCTCGCTGAGATAGTCCAGATGATCCATCACGCCCTGGAGGTCACCGCCGAAGAAATTAAACGGTGTAGGTTCGCCGCCCCAAGGTTCGACATTCTCCGGATTAAGGTCAGGGTTGCCATTGGCAAACCGCTCGGGGAAGATCTGATAGAAAACAGCATCCTTCACCCAAGCAGGTGGTGTAAAAACAGCACCCGGATGAATATACGGGAACTGAAACATTTGCCCGGGATCGTCGGGTTCATGTTCCTGGAAATCCGTTTCGGACATCCAGATCTGCTCGTCTCCGCTTTTTAGCAAAAAAGAGTACTTCAGGCGATGGTAAGGAGGCTTTACTTCACCCTCGTAATAATCGAACATGGAGTCAGATGCGAATTTGGCTAAAGGAATCAGTTCTTTGGTATTGTCCCATGCGTACTTGTCACCCGTCATGGCGTATACTTCGGTGAGATCATTCTTTTTGGCGCGCAGACGCAGACGAACGGTATCCTTGTCGTAGGCGTAAGCCCAGTTTCGCTTGGGTTGATGATAGATGGCTTCCAGCAGCATGTTAAAATTCCTCCCGTCTATACCCTATGTATGTACTTCATGGACCTTATGACATGATATTTCTGAATCTGGAGATTAAGGTATAATACAAATAAAAGTAACGGAGACCCCGTTGTACGGTGCATCGCTTTGTTCATACATACAGCTTACTCCATTATGTTTAGATATATAATTAACCCAAAGGGTGCAGAAAGGAAACGAATTTACGCATGAAAACAAAATTGTTATACATTGAAGACGATACGGAGATTGCGACATGGGTCAGAGCTGACCTGGAGGAACGTGGTTATGAGGTCATATGGCTCGGAAGTGGAGAGGGCGCGGGTGAAGCTGCCGGAGGCTGTTCGCTGATTATTCTGGATGTCATGCTGCCGGGGCTGGATGGATTTACAGTCGGGCAGCGGCTCAAAAAGGAACATCCTTCTGTGCCCATCGTCATGCTCTCGGCCAGAACGTCCATTGACGACAAGCTGCATGGGCTCGATTTTGCCGATGATTATGTAACCAAGCCGTTTCATCCTGATGAACTCGCTGCGCGAATTGAAGTGCAACTGCGGAAGGCGGGAACGGCTGTCTCGTCCGAAACGGTCGTAAAGCTGGATCATCTGTCCATCTATGAGAAGGACCATCGGATCGTCAATGAGGAAACCGGGGAAGAGATTATTTTATCGGGCAAACAATTTCATATCTTCGCCTATCTGCTCAGGCATATGGGCATGATTCGTACAAAAGAACAGATCTACGAGGCTGTTTGGAATGAGCCTTATCTCGACGGGGACAAGACACTAATGGTACATATTCGACATTTGCGCGAGAAGCTGGAGCTTGATCCGGCGAACCCTGCCATCATTCAAACGATCCGCGGTGTAGGGTACCGCGTGAAGAAGCCATGAGGTGGAGATCCGGAGAACGAGAGAGGATGAAGGGAGAAGGGCGCAAGGATCGAATTCCGGCAGGGAAACGTAAGCTGCGCTTTGGAAAGTCCCTGATGTCCCGTTATATGCTTCTGATCCTGGCGGCGGTTTTATTTGTTCCGGTTGTTCTTCCGCTCACCTCCATCATTTACGTTGTAGTGGTGAATAATACTAATATAGAGAATACAGCCCCCTATGGAGACTCTACGAAAATCAGCAACTTGTGGTCCAGGGAATCCAAGGAACTACATGGGGCTACACCGGGAGAGATTCATAAACGATTGGAACAGTTACACGGTAAATATCCAAAATCATCGATGTATTATGTGAACAAGAAGGGCGAAACGGCATATATACTCGGAGGGGAAGACGTTAACGTAACAGAGTCAACGCAGGCCGGAATAACGATAACCACGTTGAAGTGGGCACGGAATGACAAGAATGCGGCAGTGACCCGGATTCCTGGCTTATGGGATGCAAACTCTGCCCTCGAATTTATGAAGGAAGCCTCCTATCGTGATCCACTTACGGTGGTTTCATTTGTGGGAGGCGACAACGAGGACAAGGGTCAGGGCTTTATGGTAATTGAGGTACCCCGGTATCTGTTGGAAAAATCACAGAATAATTGGCCCATGGAACTCTTGTATTTGGGCGTCTTGATGATGATCATCTTCCTGTTGTTCATCGTCATGTCGATCCTGTTCTTTGCGCGAATTCGCAAGCGACTCATTCGGCTGCAGACGGCAATGATGACTCCGGGCAAAGAAGGCATTCCGCTTCCTGTGGACATTCTCAGATCCGACGAGATCGGACAGTTGGAAGAATCATTCAATGCAATGGTGTATCAGTTGACAGACAGCCGTCACCGGGAACGGGAGGAAGAACAGCTGCGCAAACGTCTGGTTGCGGGACTGTCGCATGATTTGCGTACCCCGCTAACTGTAATTCGTGGACATATGCATTCACTTCACAAAGAGCCGCTAAGCATAACTGCGGACACTTCATTGCGCCGGATGGAAGCCAAAATGGATGACTTGAGCGGACTGATTGATAACATGTTGTCTTATAACCTGCTTGCCAGTGGGAAATATACTTTGAAGCTGGAACAGAAGGACATCCTGCGAATTGTCAGGGAGACCGCTGCGGCTTGGTACCCCGTTTGGGAAAAAGAGCAATATGAGATTGATATTGATCTGCCGGAAGAACCATTAATCTGGCAGGTGGATGAGCAGGGCATGCGCCGTATTCTCGATAACCTGTTTCAGAACGTGATTCGTCATGCAGCGCGCGGAAAATATATCGGTATATCGACAAGTCTGGTTCAGGGAAGAGTTGCTCTTGTTATTCAAGATCGGGGACCAGGACTCCAGGAGGATTCCGATACCAAAGGAACAGGCCTGGGCTTATCCATTGTGGATCTGTTGATTCGAGAGATGGGACTGCGCAAGCGGCTGGATAGCTCACCGGAAGGGGTCCGAATCTATATCTATTTTTAAACTAAACTTAAACTTGGAAAGAACTCCGTTTTAACCTTGGAAGGTTACGATGTTATCCGAGGTGATTAACAGTGAGTAACAACATTATTCAAACCGCTAACTTATGGAAAACTTATAGGGATCGTGCGGCGGTCCGTGAGCTTGACTTGCATATTAAAAAGGGAGATATCTACGGCTTCCTGGGTCCCAATGGTGCTGGAAAGACAACAACTATTCGCATGCTTCTTGGCTTAATCAAGCCAACCAAAGGAGTCATCCGTATATTCGACAAAGATATCCGCAAAGACCGCATGGATATTCTGCGGCGTGTAGGTTCCTTGGTTGAATATCCATCGTATTACGGACACCTGAACGCAGTGGAGAACCTGGAAGCCCTGCGCCGGATTATCAATGTACCCAAATCGAGAATTGACGAAGTGCTCTCCATTGTCGATCTGACCCGCGACGCGAAACGCTCGGTGAAAGGATACTCTCTTGGCATGAAGCAGCGTCTGGGTATTGCCAGTGCATTGTTGGGCGAACCGGAATTGCTTATCTTGGACGAGCCCACGAATGGACTCGATCCTGCGGGAATTCAGGAGATTCGGGAACTAATCAAACGCATGCCACTGGAACATGGCATCACGGTCCTTGTTTCCAGCCATTTGCTGAGTGAGGTGGAGCAGATGGCAAGCCGTGTCGGCATTATTCGTGAGGGCAAGATGGTGCTTCAGGATACAATCGCGAATCTGCATAGCCAGACAGGCAGCTCTATTCGACTGACCGTATCCGAGCCGGAAGAGGCGATGAAGCTTGCAAGGGAGCAAGGGCAGTTCGGCGAGCGGCAAGGAGCAGCCCTGACGTTCCCTTATATGGATAATAGTGCGATCGCCTTGCTGGTACGCCGACTGGTCGAGCAGGATCACGCGGTCTATCGTGTGGAAGAGCATCGTCAATCACTGGAAGACCTGTTCATGCGGGTCATCGGTGAGGGGGCGAACGTATGACAGGCCGAGCATTATCGTCCGATTGGCTTAAGATCCGAGGCAAAGGTATCTGGTTCCTCGTGTTTCTGGCGCCCATTGGACTGACAGCAATGCAAGCGTTGAACTTCGGATTACGTCTGGATTATCTGAAACAGCAGTATGGGGATAACCTGTGGGGCGGCTTATTGAACAATGTGATTGTGTTTGTACCCCTCGCTTTGATGTTGGGGGCGACGATTCTTAGTTCGATGATTGCCAATGTCGAGCATGAACAGGGATCTTGGAAACAACTTCTGGCATTGCCCATTCCGAGAACAGCCGTGTATCTGGCAAAATTCATGCTGGCTTGCATCTTGCTCATCGTCTCCTCTTTATTGTTAACTGTGGGGATGGTGGGTTTGGGTCTCGTGCTCGGATTCGATGCCAGTGAGATCCCATGGACGGATACCATCAGAGTGGGGCTGCTGCCTTTGGCCGGGGCGCTTCCTGTGTTGTCATTGGAGCTATGGCTCACGATGGTCACCAAAAATCAGGCACTTCCCGTAACCCTGGGCATTATTCTCGCCGTGATGGGGATGTTCGCGCTCAGTATCTCACCGTACTTCCCGCTTGCTTGGGCACAAATGGCCTGGAATGGACCCCATCCATGGATGTACGCAGGTATGGGCATAGGTATGGGCTTGTTAATCATGTTGCTGGGCATGATTCACTTCAGCCGGAAGGATGTGGCCTGAATGAGCTTTGCGACAACCTATTTCCGGATTCTTTCCGCTGAACGGCTGAAAATGGGCAAGTCTCCCGTGTGGCTTCTGATCCTGCTGAGTCCCTTAATTGCGCTGCTTATTGGGCTGCTATCCACTCCTTCTGGGAATTGGCGTGTATTGATGACAACAATGGTCTTCCTGCATGGTTTATTGTTGCTGCCGATTCTGACTGGTGTATTTACTTCCTTTGTCTGCCGCTTCGAACATGCAGGAGGAGGCTGGAAACAGATGCTGGTCTTGCCGCTCACCCGTACAGGCGTATATGCAGGCAAACTGACAATCGTGCTGCTTCTTCTGGCGGGGACGCAACTATTGTTGCTGGGTTCCATTTTGCTTGCTGGTCAGCTTCAGGGGATGACAGCTCCTGTTCCATGGGGATTCCTTGCAGAGAAGTTGTTGCTCGGCCTGTTCGCCTGTTTGCCGCTTGCTGCTCTGCAGATGTTTGTTTCCTTGGTATGGAGCAGCTTTGCGGCGCCGCTGGCATTGAATTTTGCATTGACAGTACCCAATATTCTGATCGTCAACTCGGCCACTTTTGGCCCGTATTACCCTTGGGCGCAGCCAATGATCCTAATGACGCCGATGGAAGGCGAGGGATTTGGAGCTTACAATGTTCCACTCGAGACAATGCTGACGGTAGTTGGAGGCAGTGCTGTACTCTTCATGCTTATCGGAGTTTTATATTTTAGAAAAAAAGAAATTTGAGTGACGAGAAACCATCCATAAACTTGCATACAAAATTTCCCTTCTACAAAGAAAAGGCATATGTCATCATGAATGACGGCATGTGTCACTAGAGGGGATTTTTTGTCGTTTTAACGGGATTTGGTGAAGAGCTTGTAAGCAAAATTGAATTGGAATCTGGTAAAATATAAAAAGGTGTTTCTATCCCGCTTAACCTGGTTATTCGAGGGTAAGCCTATTCTTCCGGAAGTTATTATGATCCGGTGTTATATGGATTGAAGGCTAAAGAAAAGAGGGGTAAGCCTTGGATATTAATAAAACGGAAACTCTGAAGCGCATTATTTCTGAGGGGAGTTCTTACCGATCACTGTTTTTTAACCACCCGGATGCCATATATGTGATGGACATCCATGGAAATTATATTGATGCCAATCCCTCTATTGAGCGGATTTCAGGGTATACATTTGAAGAACTCCGTCGGTTGAATCGAGTGGGGATCTGTCCCCCTGAGAGTGAGGAGTTACGAAAAGAATATATTCGTGAGGTACTGGCTGGACATTCAGTTAGTAATTCGATCACATTTTATCATAGAGATGGTTCTCTCAAACAAGCCGAGATTACCTATGTGCCCATAACGGAGCAAGAAGAGATCGTGGGGATATACGGTATCGCCAGGGACGTAACCGAGATGGTTGAAGTGGAACGTAAATTGCAGGAAACGCAGGAGAAGTATCAGATGCTGGCTGACCATGCTCAGGACCTCATTACTACAACCTCCCTGGATGGTAAGCTGTTATACGTTTCCCCTTCTGTCTATCCGTTGCTCGGATATCGTCCAGAGGAGGTGACAGGAAGGTTTCTGAGGGATTACTGTCACCCGGAGGATTATCCCGTGTTACAGGAATTGTCATTGAGCGGGAATGGCTGCAAGATGCGTGTACTGCACAAGAAGGGGCACTACATCTGGATGGAAACATTGGCGAAGCCAGTGGCCGGAGAGTTGCACAAGGGCACACAGATCGTAAGTATCAGTCGTGACATTACACAGCACAAGGATGCAGAAAGACGTCTGCGGGAGAGTCGCCAGCGTTACAAATCCTTATTTGAGCACAATCCGGCTGCGGTCTACTCGTTGGATCTGGTAGGGAATTACAACGCAGTGAACCGCAATTTGGTGAAAATGCTGGACATCCCTCGAAGCCAATTGATAGGTCAGTCCTTTCTTTCTCATCTGGATCAGAGTGAAGTTCACGCCGGAAAAGCTTATTTTGAACTGGTCAAACAGGGTAAACCCCAGCATTATGAAACAAAGATCGTGAATGCTCGCGGCCGAAAGATTGATGTATCCATCATTAATGTCCCCATTATTGTGGATCAGGAGCTCGTGGGTGTGTACGGAATTTTGTCCGACATTACGGAGCGTAAGGACTATACGGAGCAGATTCAGGAACTTAGCAAGCAGCATGCGCTGATTCTCAACTCGGTTACAGAAGGGATCTATGGATTGGATGCGGAGGGGATTACCCGATTCATGAACCCGGCTGCGGCATCCATGTTCGGTTATACAGTAGAAGAGTTTATTGGCAAAAGCTCACATCCCATCATCCACCATTCACGTGCAGATGGCAGCTATTTCCCCAAAAAAGAATGTCCTATTCAGATGACGGTGATGGATGGGCAGTGCCGTACGGTTAAGGAGGATGTGTTCTGGCGTAAAGACGGAACAAGCTTCCTGGTGGAATATCAGGTTACACCGATCATCGATGAGGGTCAGATCCAGGGCGCCGTTATTGTGTTTAATGATGTGACTGGCGATCGTGAAATTATGCGCGCCAAGGAGACGGCCGAACTTGCGGCACAGGCCAAGTCGGAATTTCTATCCATGGTCAGTCACGAGATTCGTACACCGATGAATGGAATTGTAGGCATGACAGAATTGTTAATCGGCACCGATCTATCGGAGGAACAGCGTGAATATGCTGAGATCATCCGTGAGAGCGGCGATGCATTGTTGA
Organism: Paenibacillus sp. NPDC056933; assembly: GCF_042674385.1. Classification (NCBI taxonomy): domain Bacteria; kingdom Bacillati; phylum Bacillota; class Bacilli; order Caryophanales; family Paenibacillaceae; genus Paenibacillus; species Paenibacillus sp. NPDC056933. Next base: position 184,090 of record NZ_JBHUQN010000004.1, read on the forward strand.
ACATCTTGAATGATATCCTGGATTTCAGCAAGCTGGAGTCTGGCAAAATGGCTCTAGCCTTCGAACCATTCTCGTTACGCAAGATGTTGGAGCAGGTAGCGGAACTGTTCTCGCCTGGAGCAGAAGAGAAACAATTGAAGATACGGTATCGTCTCAATCCGGACATCCCTGAATTTATGGTGGGTGACGCGATGCGTATTCGGCAGATTCTCGTCAATCTGGTCAGTAATGCCTTGAAGTTTACGAATCAGGGAAGTATTGATGTCGCGGTTGATATCATTCACGGCAGCCGTCCGGAAACGAGTGTGCTGGACTTTGCAGTAAAGGATACGGGAATTGGTATTCCAGAAGATAAGCTTGATCAGCTATTCCAGTCATTCTCTCAACTGCACCCGGTTATTAACCGCAAGTATGGGGGTACCGGTCTTGGGCTGGTCATATCGAAGCGGCTCGTAGAAATTATGGGTGGCAGTATCAGTGTGGAAAGTGAGGAGGGGAAAGGTTCGACCTTTCGTTTCGCAGTGCCTGCGACAAGTGTAGATGTATCTGCGGAGAAGACTGCACGCCAGTTCAGCCATGATCGTACACGCCAGGGCGATAAGGTAGCGATGCGTATCCTGGTTGCCGAAGATCATCCGGTTAATCGAAAAATTCTCACAGAGTATCTGGAGAAGCTTGGTTACCAAGCTGATGTGTGCACGAATGGGGTCGAGGCTATCGAAGCCATTTCGCAGAACACCTATGACATCGTATTGATGGATCTCCAGATGCCTGTCATGGATGGGCTCAAAGCGACAGATCTTGTACACCGATTGATTCCGCAGGAGCGGATACCGGCTATTATAGCGGTTACGGGTAATGCCAAACGTGAAGACAAGGAAGCCTGTTTGGAGATTGGGATGCGTGACTTCATTAGCAAACCGGTCATGCTGAGTGAATTGAAACGAGTGCTTCAACAGTGGGGGCCGACAGATGAACCCCAGCTTGCACCAAGCTGAGCAGTAGTGAGCGGGTATATTATAGGCAAACATGCAATCAATAAGCCAATAGGCTCCCGCCTCGGGAGCTCATTGGCTTATTGATGTTTAGGATTATTTAATTAGCAGAAGGGATGGATCATACCAAGGTTAGGCGATTAATGTTGCCTGACAGTACTTCACAGGAACGATCGAATTTCTCACGTTCAGCCGTATCCAGATTCAATTCGATGATCTCCTGAATTCCATTCCCGCCGATAATGGCTGGCACACCGGCACAGACGTTGCTCTGTCCATACTCTCCATCCAGAATCGCAGAGACAGCGATGATTTTATGCTCATCATTAAGAATGGAACGGGTAATATGTGCGAGTGCATTACCAATTCCGAATTGGGTGGACCCTTTACGTGTGAAGATTTCCCACCCGGCATCTTTCGTCTTGCGAGCGATATCCTCCAGATCCAGATGTTTAAAACGTTCTTTGTGCTGCTCCATAATGTGCATGATCGGTTTGCCTCCGATGGTCACATGCGACCATGCCACGAATTGGGATTCTCCATGCTCTCCGAGCGCGTATCCATGCACACTGCGTGGATCAATGGAGAATACCTCAGATAGCAGCGTTTTGAGACGTGAAGAATCAATGGATGTACCCGTACCGATAACGCGTTCACGTGGAAGTCCGGACAGCTTCCATACCATATAAGTTACTATGTCAACTGGATTGGCCGCGACGACAAAGATCCCCCGAAATCCGCTATTCATGATGGGAACGACAATATCTTTGGCAATGGACTCGGCTTCCTCCAAAATATCAAGACGAGTCTGTCCTGGCTTCGGATTCGCTCCGGCAGTCATTACAATGACATCCATGCTGCCACAATCTGCATATGTGCCAGCATATACTTTCGTTCGGTTATGTGTAAAATCCATGCAATGGGAAAAATCCAGTGCCTGAGCAACGGCACGGTCATACGTCCGGTCAACCATCATAATTTCTCTGCATATGGATTGATTAATCATAGAATACGCACAACTTGAACCGACAAGACCCGCCCCGATCACCGCTACTTTACCTGATTTGCCTAACACTGCCGTTCAGCCCCCATTTACATTTGATTTATCCGTTTTTGATGAGACCTATGTTAAGTATAGTCCTTTATTTTATGCCAGGAATGGCTTCTACGTTACATAAGATAACACATGGAAAAGCTTTGCAGCAATGATATCCTCTGTCGCGGGAGCGTATTGGAGTGATGGAGTTAACAATATTGACATGGTTAGTATTCCTTATCCAATACGACAGCATTTGCATGACTGAATTTCGACATGACAGCATTCATGCTTGATGTCGGATAGAGGGTTATTTTTACGAATAAGAGGCCCGACAAATGTTCTTATGAATCCGCAGAAACAGAAGAAAAGCGTCAAAGGGTTCTGAAAGGGAGCTGACGAATACATACGGACAAGCAAATGAAATGTGATTTGATCCATGAGACAGGTTGACCCAATCCGATGACAGTTTCAAAGGGGAACACTGACGCCACTATCTTGTTTTCAAAAAGACTTCATTCCGGGAGGGAATAATAATGATTGAAGAAGCAGGAGCAACGACGGAAACGGCCAAGAGCCTGGGCATTGGTGCCAGTACTCTTCGTAAATATGCGGCAGCACTAGAGGAACAGGGGTACCGATTCGAGCGTTCCGCCAACAAATCCAGGTTGTTTAAGTCTGACGATATTGTGTGTATTGAACGACTGATGACAGAACTCAGGGAGCATAACCTGCCACTAGCGGATGCTGTGGTTACCGTATTGACTCCGGATGTGCCTGTGGTGGCAATCGAAAGTTCTTCAGCGGAATGTGCGGCAACCGTCGTACCCGAGGTTTCCCCTGAGGGGCATGAACCCATGCTAACCGGTACCCAAAGAGCTTATGAAGGACTTGGACAGCTGGTAAGTGAAGTGACTCATGGTGCTGTAGAACAGCAGGATGATCGCGTGCAACTGCTGCAACAGCGGGTGGACGAGCTGGAGTTAACATTGCAGCATCTGGCGGATACCCATCTTGCTCTCCAGGAGCAGATGGATAAGCAGCGTTTGTGGATGAACGAGAAACTGGAAGAGGAGCGGGATCGGGAACTGGTCACCAATCTGCGCAGCTTTCAGGGCAGAAAACGCAAACCCAAGGGGACATCCCTGCGCATGTTGTTTGGCCTGCTGCCAAAGAAACATAAAGAAGCCTGAGAGCGAAGTTCGGGCATGTCGTGATTTCGTCCAACCGGCTTGATATAATAGTCTCCATACAACATCAAGAAGACTGGCTGCTGATCTACTTTGGATATACGGAGAAAAGATTGAGATCAGACGGCTGGCATGGGAGGATCTGTGGAGCTGCGACGAAGCTGGCAAAGACTGCTAGGCCTATGGACAGACCGCCCCCGGCGGAAAGGTACGTTGATCGCCGGGCGTTATACGATACATGAATTACTTGGCATGGGGAGCTATGGACTGACATATCTGTGTACCGATGAACAGACCGGTAGGGATGTGGCGTTAAAAGAATCCAAACCCAGCAAGGGCAAACTTGCTGCACGGCTGCTGGCCAGGGAAGCGGATGTGATGAACCGTATGGATCATCCGGCCATTCCGGATTTGCTGGATTCATTCACCTACCGGGGACGCCGTTATATCGTTATTGAATATATTCGGGGGCAGACACTGGAGGAGTGTATATTTGAGCAAGGTCAAACCTATACGCAGCGGGAATGTCTGGAACTGGTAAGCCAGCTGTTGACTCCCATTGCACATGTTCATGAGCAGGGGTTTATTCATGGGGATGTACGTATTCCGAACGTCATTTTGCGTAACGGGCAAGTTCATCTGATTGATTTCGGCCTGGCACGGCGCATGGGGGAGCCGTTGCTGCCTGAGCTGAAACGCCGGCTGCGTGAAATGCCTGAGCCTGATGACGAACGGGCTGCCCCTGAGCAGGATTTGCAGGATCTCGGTCATTTTCTGTTGTTTATGCTGTATTCGGCTTATGAGCCGGAGAAGGGTCGGGAACCTGCCAGTTGGCAGGAAGAGCTTGAGCTCACACCCGAATTGCACCAAATGCTGGAGCGACTTCTGGGGCTGCGTCCTTATTATGAAGCAGGGGCTGCGGAATTACAGGCTGAGATAGAGATTATACGGCTGAAAATGCGGTAAATTAAACGCTGCTTAGCCTATATATTTGCTATTCATGACCTCTAGGTGCTTTCTACAGGGGTCTTTTTCCTTTTTTTATAAGAATTTCATAACGTATCATCAAAAAGAAAATAGGGGTATTCTGCTCCCGTGCAATACGGCTGGCGGAAACCCCTTTATTACATATCCCACTATTTTGACGCTGGGCTAACTGATAAGAACAATTCTGTTGAATACAGTGTGGCAGCAGCTTAGCTGGAGCTGTATTTTCTGCTTTTATAATAACCGGAGCCATGGCGGTTATCCCGGTGCTTTACATCCGAAGACGAATAGCGTCTGTAACCACGTTTGCCTGAGGAACTGCTGTAACGTTTATAGGATCGTCGATCCGATGAGCTGTTACGCCTACGGTGAGATGAAGATTTAGAATCGAGAAGTTTACCTATAATCTTTTTGAACATCGAAGTTCATCCTTTCGTCTTCAACCGTTTTAAGCATATACGGGGTTTTCCCGGAAGGGGTTTCGTTTTTTCAGGAGAAATGTTTTCAATGGACAATGGTTTGGCGCATAATGGAATGTTGATGATTACACGGAATTTTTTATTTTGCGCGTTTCGCGTTACAATAGAAGACAGGATAAGATTTTAACGGACAAGGAGTAGTTGTAATGATTACGTTGAAGACTAAAGAACAGATCGAATATATGAAAAAGGCTGGTGAGATTCTTGCCGCATGCCATAGAGAAATCGCGGGAATGATTCGCCCGGGTATCACGACACAAGAGATCGATCAGTTTGCAGAGGCGTTTATGAAGAAAAATGGCGCCACGCCGGAGCAAAAAGGATATAACGGATACCAGTATGCGACATGTGCGTCGGTTAATGATGTAATCTGTCATGGATTTCCGGGGAAATATGCGCTGAAGGATGGCGATATCGTTACGATTGATATGGTTGTGAATCTGAACGGCTGGTTGGCCGATTCCGCATGGTCTTATGCCGTGGGTCAAGTCACTCCTGAAGCGCAGCACCTGCTGGATGTTACCAAAACATCCCTTTACAAAGGGATTGAACTGGCAGTGGTTGGCAACCGGATCGGAGACATTTCCAATGCGATTCAAACGTATGCGGAAGGCGAAGGCCTGTCGGTAGTGCGTGAATTTATCGGTCACGGAATTGGTGAGAAGATGCATGAGGAACCTCAAGTACCTCACTACGGCCCACCACATCGTGGTCCGCGTCTTAAGGAAGGCATGGTTATTACGATTGAGCCTATGTTGAACATTGGTACATATCGCAGCAAGCTGGACTCGGATGGTTGGACGGCACGTACCCAGGATGGGAGTCTGTCTGCCCAATACGAGCATACCATTGCCATTACTGCGGATGGCCCTGTGATTCTGACTGCTCAATAATCATTCCTGTCATCCATTGTATGGCTACAATGTGATGATATTTGCATATTTCCAGGCGGCCCACGTTTGTGATCCGCCTGTTTCGGTTTAAACTAATAAGAGGCGTTACACATAGAGCCGGTGGTGAAAGAGATCAGCTGACAGAGGGTTAACCCAGGTCCACTGGCAAGAAGGAGGTAATTTTGGTGTCTGAAAATAAACAGATCGTACTTGCATCACGTCCCGAAGGTGCCCCATCCAAAGAAAACTTCCAATTCATTAATGCACCGCTTCCTGAGCCGGAGGCAGGACAAGTTCTGGTACGTACACTATATTTGTCTGTAGACCCGTATATGCGGGGCCGGATGAAAGATACAAAATCCTATGCTCCCCCCTATGCTTTGAACGAAGTGATCAAGGGTGGGACGATTGGGCAGGTTGTAGAGTCTTCGGAACCGAATCTGCGCAAAGGTGACCTGGTATCAGGAATGTGGGGCTGGCAGCAGTACGCGGCAGTAAATACAGCAGATATTACCCTGATTGATACAGAAGAGGCACCGCTCACAGCGTATCTGGGCGCGCTCGGTCTGACGGGTCTGACCGCTTATTTTGGAATGGAAGACATTGGTAAACCGAAGGACGGCGAGACGGTTGTTGTATCTGGTGCAGCCGGAGCGGTGGGCATGATCGCAGGTCAGATCGGCAAAATTGTAGGTGCACGTGTGGTCGGAATCGCTGGTTCTGACGAAAAATGTACTTACCTGAAAGAAAAACTGGCATTCGACGTTGTGTTGAATTACAAACATGAGCAGGATATGTCAGCTGCCATAGAACGGGCTTGTCCGAATGGTGTAGACGTTTATTTCGACAACGTTGGCGGTGATATCTCTGATGCCGTACTGCGTCATATCAACCGAAATGCGCGGATTCCGCTCTGTGGGCAGATCTCGTCCTATAATCTGGAGAAGCCGGACATCGGTTTGCGTCCACAGACGCTGCTGCTAACCAATACAGCGTTAATGAAAGGTTTTTTGCTGGGTGATTATGCCAAATTCTTCAAAGAGGGCCGGGCCAAATTGGCAAAATGGATGAAGGAAGGTCATATACAATACGAAGAGAACATCGTGGATGGTTTTGAGCGGACGCCAGAAGCATTTATGGGCCTCTTCTCCGGAGATAACCTGGGCAAACAACTTGTAAAAGTGGCAGACCCTGAATGAACCGGGATGTGTAGTCAATCCGTCTTCATGTAATACAACAAAGCACCGCGACAAATTCTTGTGCGGTGCAAACGTTTGTTTATTCCAACAACTATAACAAAAAGTTACCAGTGAACTGGAGATGGGGCGGATTTAATTTGATAGCGATCTTAAGAGAGTGCAGGCCGTGCCAACGATAAGACCGATGGTACGCTCGTCGGATCGACAGTCCGTAAAAGCTGGTATCCTATCCCGGAATAGCCAAGGAAAAAGCCCGGAGTAGCTATTGCACGGGGCACGCCTGTCTGCCAATGACCAGTCAATTTTTTTTCACGGATCACATGCTGAGCAAGTAGTCGAGCTTTTTTCAAATCTTCTTGACGTCCTAGGATCAGCCCGGATTGGAGTAGAAGCTCTTGGATGCCCATATCACCGTGACACAGGCAGTGGCTTGCTCCGATACCTCCGTTCAGCGATGAGTGGATGGCGGTTTCAATTTCGTCCAGCATCGCAGTGCAGCCATTCAAGGACTCACTATCTTGGAGCAGGAGTAAACGACTCAGCCCGATTCCCGCAGAACCATGGCACCAGAACTTAGATGAGTGAGCTTCTGACGCCTCCAGTTTCCGCAAATCCGTCCAGTTTTTTTTCTCCGAATTGTATAGCGAGCGGTCATACCTTAGTGCAGCTTCGGCTGCTTCCAGATAACGTGGATCGCCATTAATTCTGGCGAGTCGATGGAGTGACCAAGCTATGCCAGCCGAGCCATGTACGAAGCCTCCTAAGGGTTTTTTATTTTTCAAGGGAGAAGGCCAGCCAAGCCCGTCTCCTACAGGTATCGCATATTCCAGCAATCGGTCACCATAGAGGATCGCCGTGTCCAGTGCTTCTTCTATTCCTTGCTCACGGTACAAATCTAATAGCACAGGTATGATACCTGCACCCCCACCCAGCACGTCATAGCAATTATCAAATGGCACGCCCATGCGTAGATGATTCAGAATCAGCGCTGTTTTCTCACTCCAATTTTTCTCATTCAAACCTAATGCGGACAGTTGAAGCATGCTGTAAAGCACAGAAGCTTGTCCATAAAATGCCGAGCCGAAGCTAGTGTTATAAGGCAGTGATGCAATGGATGTTCGCATAGAAAGTTGAGCGAGGTCACTGTATTTACGTTGGCCTGTGAGACGTCCTAGCTGTGCTAGAAAAAGAGATGGTCCAGCTGCTCCGTCATATAGACCACCTTTCATCGCTGCTACGTTCCATTGCCCCCTGTAGTTCATACCGACTCCTACCCATGTGGCGTCATGTCCTCCAGTGCTATAGATCGCTTCCTTTAGCAGGTAGTCCCCTATTTCCGAAGCCTGTTCCAGAAAAGTATTATTCTGATCAATGGATTCTACTGCCTGGTCGTCAGATTCGCCCGTTTCTTCAAGATTTACCAAGATTTTATCCTTGTTGCAGTATTCCTTTTCTGTTGTTCGCCAGTCAGCTGAGCCAAGAATGGAGGATATGATCCAGTCCACCTGTCGATCTTCTTCGTCGTCTAAGGAAAGTAGACGCTTTAAAGCTAGATCATAGCTAGAAGAGGCAAAGAATCCAGGAATACGTTGGCCTCGGCTATCGAACAGATCAAGTGAAGAAGGGGTCGTAGTGAAGTAGGGAATGTCGCCATATAGCAGATCCTGTCGTTCCGAAGCAATAGCACGTGGATCGAGTACTGTAAACCAGAGACGGTCCATTAGGAGTTCGCGTTTAAAAGCATCGCGTGTATAATTCGGATGTCCCGATTCCATCAAAAAGTTGGCATAGAATTGTGTAGCTCTCAAAATAATTCTCACGGTGTCGTTTGCGAAAGGTGCGAGTGGACCATTATTCTTGTCAAGTAGCAGCGTCCGATTGCGACGAAAAATTGAACATGCTTGTCGGAAACCTTCCACAATATGATCCACATACTTGGCTGCATGTGTTGGAATATTATTCAGCATAGGGATGTTTTCTGATCCCTTGGTAGACTTGGCCTTGCGTACGAAACGCATCTCGTCAGTTTCGTCGTTTTCGACTTGAAGTACCGGGAATGGAAGTACTTGCTCACCACCACCTATACCGCTCATTTCGACTCCGAATCCTTCCTCGTTCTGATACAGTAGTAGTGGGAGTAGCCCCGTGCCGATGACCGAATCGACGATTTTTTTCTTGGCTTCCACATCGGCTGTATCCGGGAAATGAAGTGTAGGTGTATTGTGAAACACCGTTTCCAGGTCAATTGGGATCGGGTGTTCGCCGGATGCAATCACGTTCTCCATGTGAAAATCAGTGCCGCGCATACTGTATAGTATGGCGAGCAAGCCACCAAGCCGAGTGTAATAGCGTTCTACCTCGTTTGAATTCGTACAGCCCCTCTGCATGATAAACTCTTCCCACCCGTAGCTTTGCAGATCTAGGACCCGCATCGGTTGGAATTCGGGCTGGAATCCTTGACTGTTCATCCAACCAAGAAAATCACTGAAATGTTTCGAGGCTCCGAGTGGTTTTGGCTTATAGACCAGTTCGGTACCATCTTCCAATTGCATGCGAATGACGGAACGACCCTCCTGGTGTGCATCGCCCATACCGGCTACAAACGATTGCAAGCGACCACAATCTTGGGGCAGCCCAAGTGTCAGGATCAATTTGGGGCGGTCTGCGGTAAAGCGCTCCATCGCTTCCAATGTTGCGTTGACGATAAATATCGTTCGGATCATCAACATACGGGCGAGCATAGGATACTCATTGTACAAAAATTCGAGCTGAGCTGTATCCCACAACTTTCTTTCTACGAAACTGCGAAATCGTTCTTCAGGGGTATCCCCGTATAGCTCACCCATCTGCTTGGCTACATGAAGTTCCAGGACGAACGTTCGCGCCCCAAACTGTAATAGACACTCCGCTAGATCTTGAAGAAGCTTTTCTCTTAAACGATCCACATCTGCAATCAAGCGTACTTCTGTGCATTCGTCCACGAAGGTATCCCATTGTCGAGCTGCCCAGAGCAGGAAAGGACGGAATGCGGAAATCAGCTTGGTCGGAGCTCCACTTTGCAGAGGGATGGAGCGATTCAGAAGCAACGCCTCTTCCCATTCTTTAAGTCCGATTCGCACTTGGTCTTTAGCTACCGGATTATTTGTGCTCAGTGCTTTGGTATTCAACGAAAGCAGAAGCAGATTACCAAACTCTTCTTCACTCAAGCCCAATGCATTCAGGCGAGCCTGATATTGGTTATCATCTAGCAGTAGAGCCTCATTCCTCCAATGGTCTATTGCTGTTTTACGTGCTTCTGCTTGATTCTCAGACTGGTCCAATGTGTCCAAAAAGTCTTTCCGCTCTTCAAAAAAGAGAGCTGATGCATTCAGAGCACTATATTTGGAATCGTGCGATTGAGTCGTTAGAGTAGACATCATAATTCCCCCCGATTCATATGATGGGTTCATCATAACAAGAATGAATCAGAGATTGCACTTCGCAAAATAGCAATTTATGATTCATAATCAAGAATTCAGAGCAACGCCAAAAAGTGTACAACCCAGTGGTTGTACACTTCGCAAGAACTCAAAATGAATCGTTATTATCCTATGAGAATCTTCGTGATGAATTAACAGCTTTTGATTGTTAGAACGATTGTAACACCTACCGCGATCCCGCCACCTACAGCTGCGCAAGTTGCTGAAGATGCAGCAACGGTTGCAGCAACCGCACATACAGGAGTTGTCTCTGGTTGTACATCACCGCCGCCAAACACACGAGACAGTTCAGCATGACTCAGTTCAACTAATGCTTCTCCTGCCGGATTGGCACTTTCTAGGGCGTTCAGGACGTCTTCTCTTTTCATTTTAAATTCCTCCATTTTTTTATTTTGTTTTTTAGTAACAAAGTAAGGAAGGCATGATCTCATTAACAACTTGTTACCGAGAGAATAACTCCGATTCCCACACCTACGAGGAATCCGCATAATGGGGTAGTTTCTGGTTGTACATCGGCGCCGCCGTGTACTCGCATCAATTCTTCCTGACTCAGCTCTACCAGAGTCTCTCCCACTGGACTTTGCGTTTCAAGAAAACGAAGTGCATGTTCACGATTCATATCCGATCACCTCCTCTCGTGCTTGGTGTGTTGTTCATGGCTTAATCTTACTGGGCATGAGCCTTTCGCGGTACTACGCAAAATGGCAGAAATTAACTTGCTTTGTACAACGCAATAGGAGCCAGACAACCCGCAGTTCATATCGCAAGAAAATGGCGTAATCTGCAGAGGTTGTTTTCGGTGCGAAACCACGCAGGAGCCTCTATGATGAAGCTCAAGCACCTCAATAAACGATAGGAGTGAAATGGCTATGCATCTAAGTGAGAAAGAAAAGGAAGTTGCGATTTTGGTTGCACAGGGTATGAAGGACATAGAAATTGCACAGAGCTTATTTATCAGTCGTAGACGTGTAGGTGAGATTATCTTCTCCATTAAAGTCAAATGGGAGATTATCTCCCGGGTACAGATCGGCATCCTTGCTTGCCATCTTGGATGGGTCTGCCCACCTGTAGATGCTCTCTATGATGAGGTGCGACAACACAAGCAGGAGCTGACTTATGCCTAGATTAAGGGTCCCTTTTATTGAGCAGATGGAGGATTCAGAATGCGGAATTGCCTGTGTCGCAATGATTATGGCAAGTTACGGTTGCCGTGTTTCGTTACACGAGATCAGGGAACGCTTCGGCGTTGTTCGTGGTGGGAGTTCACTTCTGCAACTGATCACGATTTCTTCCGGCTATTCCATGAAGAGTAAAGCATATCGAGCTGACGTTGACGAGCTACGCAAACTGCCACTCCCCGCAATTGCCCATTGGGAAAATAAGCATTTTGTCGTAATCGAAAAAGTAGGCAAACACAAGGTCACAATTGTAGATCCTTCATTTGGACGCAGGACGCTCTCTTTGGTAGAAATGCGTGAAAAGTATAGTGGACATATACTTTGTTTAGCACCAGATAATGGGTTTGAGCAGCGAAAAGGGAGAAATAACTGGGGATTTTTCATCAAGCTTGCATTTAAACAACCGAAATGGTTAATCGGAATTCTGTGTGTGTCTCTTATTCTGCAAAGTTTTGGTCTGATTGCACCTAAGCTGACTGCCTATATTACAGACAGTCTTTTGATGGATATGGCTCGAGATCAGATTTCCTTGATCGGATTTGCTCTTCTTTCGCTGTTTGTGTTCTACGAAGCTTTTTGTATGTTGAGAGGATGGTCTGTAGCCAGACTTCAGAGTGTAATGGATCTGAGTATGATGCAGACTTTCATTGGACGCTTGTTACGACTTCCTTATTCTTTTTTTGAATCCCGCACAGGCGGCGAGTTGATGTTTCGAACGAATGCGAACGTATACATACGGCAGATTCTGTCGAATCGCATGGTGACGGTCGTAATCGACTTCATTTTGCTGATATCTTATGCTGTGCTGATGCTGGTGGAATCGAGTTCACTCGCATTATTGGTCATCAGTGTGGGAATTGGAATATTCTTGGTATTGGTCTTGACGACACTAGTGACCAGGAAGTTCTCCAGTCGCGAAATCACCGAGCAAAGTCGGACACAAAGTTTTCTCGCTGAATGTATCTACGGGATCACGGATATCAAGCTTGCAGGTGCAGAAGATCGGATTTTCAATTCATGGCGCGGGTTGTTTACGGGGCAATTGGCGGTAACACAAAAGCGCAATGTTTGGGTCTCATTGCTTGAGTCCTTTTCGACTGGAATTCAGTTCATTCTGCCGTTGCTGCTGCTGTGGGCTGGAAGCCATGCTGTGTGGAGTGGACAGATGACACTTGGCAGTCTACTGGGATTTAACGCACTTGCGATGGCTTTCATGATCCCCATCGTCTCACTGGGCTCAGCTTATACACAGTTGCTTACGGTCAGTTCTTATTTGCAGCGCATCTACGATGTAATTGAAGCGAAGCCTGAGCAAGAAGAAAATGGCGAAGTCGTAGAACGTTTGAGTGGCCGGATCGAATTGGATCATGTCTCTTACCGATACACCCCTTTTTCAGCCGAAGCAGTGCAACAACTGAATTTTCAGATCGAACCTGGTCAGAAAATTGCAATCGTTGGTCCTTCCGGTTCAGGCAAAACAACACTGGCTAAACTATTGCTTGGCTTCTATATGCCGACCGAAGGCGAGGTACGTTATGACGGACGTTCGTTAAAAAACATGGATTTGCAGTCGCTACGAAAACATGTGGGTTCGATTTTGCAGGACACACGACTGTTCCAACGGACTGTGGAAGAAAACATACGTATGCTGAACGACTCAATAACATTGGAACAGGTCGTACAGGCCGCCATCAAGGCGAATATTCATGAGGAAATTCTCAAGCTCCCGCTTGGTTATTCGACGATGGTGTCTGAAAGTGGTGCGAACCTCTCGGGGGGACAAAGACAGCGGTTACTTCTGGCCAGAGCTATTGTAACTGAGCCTCATATTCTGCTGCTGGATGAAGCGACCAGTGCACTCGATAATTTATCCCAAGCCAGAATTGAAGAAGCTTTGTCGCAGATGAACTGTACACGGATCGTTATTGCCCATCGTTTGAGCACGGTGATTGATGCCGACAGAATCATTGTGATGGACAGAGGATGCATCGTGGAAAGTGGCAGCCATATGCAGCTAATCAATCAGAAAGGGTTATATTATCAACTTTATATGAATAAGGGGGAAAAAGAGCATGAACTGGCAGTCTAAAGTTAATAATTTGAAGGTTTGCGTTTTGTCCTTATCTATGGCCTTGTCAGCAGGATTAGTAGGAATATCAGGCGTATCAGCGACGGGAGTAGCGGATGCCTCTGCGGCCATGGAGCTTAGTGTAACAGGGGATTCATATAGTAGACTTGTCTTATTCAAGGAAGGTATGTTTCCAGAGCAAGCAGCTACTCTTTTAGAAGGGTGGAAAGATATCCAAGCTACTATAGTGCCAGAAACAGGGCTAATACGGTTGAGCGGGTCTTCCCCCACACTCGTGAGAGAAGCGGAGTTAGCTGTTCTACAAGCATTCACAGATGCGGTGGAGTACACTGGCAGTGACCCGAAACTGGAACTTAAATTGGACGATTCAGAAATGATTGCTGCCGCGCTCACTCCACAGATTGTGCAACAAAATCTGGTGGATATTCAAAATATGGGAGATAACCCGAAATTAGATAAGTCATTATTCAAAACAATGGATTTCGAAGGATTAAATGCTAATCGTGGCGAAGAAACAGTTAGGGCAGAGGAGCTATTATATGAGAAATGGGGCTGGGACATCAAAGAAGTAACTGATGATTGGAAAAGTCATGATATTCAACGCGGAAGCCGGGATGTGGTCATCGCTGTGGTGGATAGTGGAATCGATGCCTCTCATCCTGATCTGAAGGATAGCCTTATCGGAACCGGGAAATCATTTGTGCCTGGCATAGAGTCCACTGATGATAACCTTGGACACGGGACGATGATTGCTGGAACGATCTCTGCGGATGGAAAGCTGCTTGGTGTGGGACCCGGGCTTGGATTGGTTCCTTATAAAGTATTCGATACGGGAAAGGCGGATAGTTCTTGGGTCGTTGAGGCCATAGTAGAGGCGGTAAACGATAACGTCGATGTGATTAATCTCAGTTTAGGGACTTACAAGTCTTTATTGAAGCCTGATGACCAAGCAGCGCTGCTCGCTTATGAACGAGCGTTGGCATATGCTCAATTAAAAGGGGTGACTGTGGTAGCTTCCTCTGGTACAGACGGGCTTAATATTGGTGATCCCTCCAGTCTTGCCCAAGCGCTCAAATGGGATGCATTTGAGGCTGCCGTTCATGCACCTGGTGGTTTAGCTGGTGTCATCACTGTCTCTGCCTACAATCGTCAGCATGAAAAGTCGTTTTATTCGAACTATGGTTTGCGCGATATGATTGCATCTCCGGGTGGGGATTATGGGAGTACCTGGTTCACCAAAGGTGAGCTGAACTTAACGAGTATGTGCTTGACGACATATCCTATCCATCTTCCGCAATCAGAGCTAAGCAAGCTGGTGGGTCTGCCAGTCGGTTATGAATTTATGATAGGGACCAGTCTGTCTGCTCCCAAGGTGGCTGCTTCAGCGGGGCTGCTGATCGCTGAAGCGAAAGAGCAGGGTTACAGACTGAGTCCATCTGCGGTGAAAGATATATTATTTGAGACGGCAACTGATTATGGGGAACCTGGAGCGGATGAAGTATTCGGTGTAGGGGGTGTGAATGTATACGCAGCACTAATGCGGTTGAACCCATGAACGGGCGAATTCAAGCAAGAAAAGCTCTTTATGAAAAGTATATGGAGCAGTTGATTCATGAGAGAATGAATATGCTTGAAAGACTATTTCTGGAGATGAATGCGTTTGAAATACTAGTAGGAACTCAAGAGATGGACGTTATGTTTGGAGATTCAGGGGAAGACAGCCCCATGGCGTAGGAGGAAGTTTTTTGAAAAAGAACCTGCTGGTTTTTGTTGGAGTGACGATTGTTTTCGCTCTGGCTACTTCGTTTTTGCTGGGGGATACAGAAGGTATACCAACACTAGGAGGGTGGGGGGGAGTGTTGTCGCTTCTTACCCTCTTGCTCAATATTGCAATTGCACTGGTAATAGCTATTATGTTACATGAATTCGGTCATATCCTCGGTGCACTGTTTATGGGAAACCGAGTTACCCATCTGATATTTGGACCATTTCTGTTTTCATTTTCACCGTTTCACCTCGAATGGAAATGGAAACAAGCCTACTTTTTTGGAGCAATGAAAGCGGAAGTCGCTGCTTATGAGGACGAGCGCACATTTGCCTCATCAATACGAGCTCAACGCGTAATTTCTTCGGCTGGTCCGACGTTTAGTTTGCTTCTCGGTCTGCTTGCTCTGAAGCTCTCATCCGATTTTCTCAGCCTGTGGGGGCTGATTGGTCTTTTGTCAGTCGCCATCGGGATCGGTACGTTATTTACAGATGGAACAAACGCTCTTTTGCTCGGTAAACGCAACTATTCACTTTTCTTTGCTTGGAATGCGTTGATTACTGCCAGCGCTATGGACGTCAGAAAGCTGGATTTTCTGCTTAAGGATTCACGGCGGTATCTGTATGAAGTAGCGGAGAGAAATGATACTAAATGGAGCAAAGATCTGCATAATCTGAATGTTTTATATTTTTACACAGCGATGCAGGGTGATAGAAATCATGAAGATATTTTAGTCACCAGGCTGATAAAGAATTTAGTCGAATTTTGGCAAGAAATAAGGACAACCCCCATACACCAGAATACAGTAGCAATGATCCTGTCTGAAGAGGTCATTCGATTGAAAGAAGTGAGGGACCATAGGGGGGCGGACATTCTCTTACATCTTCTGCTCAACAAGCAGGTACTGGATCCATTGTCTTTACTCAAAGTGGAGGCTTTTACCCATTGTTCGGATGAAAGCGCGGATTCATACTTGAGTTATATTCGAAGTATGTATTCCCCGTTGCATCCTTACGGCGCATTACTCAGTTTTGAAGAACAGCGCCTAAAGACTTTAGAACAAGGTAGACTTCTGAATAAATCTTAAGTGGAGCTCTTCTGGCTACTATATAGCCAGAGGAGTTTTTTTGTCGTTAATTCTTAGGAAGTTGAGCCAAAAAAGATAAATATGATATCTTATTGGAAAAAATATAAAAAATATTTAAAATGGAAAAAAAGAGAATGAGGAGGATATGTGATGGTGGAAGACATGAAGATCGAACAGATATTGTGCCAGGCCATAGAGAAAGAATTTACAGATGAGGTACTTTGCAAGCAAGCAGTGGAATGTGTCTTGTACAAGTTGCAAGGTGGAACTAAAATCGGAAATCTGACAAGTTTGCACTATCAAATCTATGGTGGTGAAGGCAAAGCGATTTATAGGGCGGTCGCTGCTGTTGAATTGCTTTTGCTCGCGCTGGACATGATCGATGATCTTCAAGATCGTGATAATACAGTGGCCGTTTGGAGCTCCATTCCACAAGAATGTGTACTAAATATTGCGCTTGGTTTCGTATTCTTGTCCCAGCATCTCTTGCTGGAAAGCGACTTTGAGACCACGCGAAAATATAAGGCTGCCGCTCTTTTGAACACCCAGGCTATAAAAGCGGTAAACGGTCAGATGATGGATTTGACAAGCCGGATTCGCAGCGAAAGTGAATATATACAAACAGTTGTCGACAAATCAGCATCCTTGATTGTGATGGCTTGTCAAATAGGTACGGTTCTCGCATGTGGAGAGAGCCGTGTGGAAGTAGAAGAATACGCCGAGCAGTTGGGTTTAGCCGCTCAGATCAAAAATGATATTTTGGATGTGATGAATCGGGAAGGGAAGAACGACTTTTGGAATCGAAAAAAAACCCTTCCTGTGCTTGCTTTAATCGCGAATCTGAATGGGCAATCCCACTGGGTGATTGATTATTTTGAAGGTCGATTAACGTACAAACAAGTTTGCAACAGAATAAACGAGCTACTAGAGTTATTGGAGAATTCCGGTGCATTAACATATGCTTCTGTTCATATGCGCATCGCTTATTATCGTTATCTCCGGTTGGTTGAGCAGTTGCCCATTCAAGATGGGTTCAAGAAACGTTTATCTGCTGTGATAGAATCCTGATGCTTGTGTAAAGAGGAATGCAGGTAAAGTTGCAGATCACGCAACAGAGCGCAAATTCTTTTGCGGGAATTACAATGTGGGTTGTCGTTTCATGTTCTTTGTTGTACTGATATAGTAAAAACAAGCCGGACACCCGCATTTCATACATCAGAAGATCATCTCATACGCGTATGCAGCCGGCGTAGAATATATAGGAATGGGATTTAATGCTCATCAAACTAAACTACGATACGGGAGGCTGACTGGAATGTTGAAGGAAGCTATTGAGATGTTGATGAAGGAAAAGAATGCGTGTAACAGTTTGAAAAGTGGACAATTGTTTTTCGCCGGACTAGGGGAGATCGAACACCGAGCATTACTGGATGTGTTCACTTTTCGATCGGAAGGTCGCTCCATCACCAGTCAGCAGATTTCAAACTGGGGCGATTAAATCATACATAAAATAGGTTGGAGGATTTTGAATTGAGGAAAGGGAATTGGCTAGCCGCAGTTTTGATATACATCGTCATTGTCGTATATGATATCCTCCTCGTTGTTGGGTCACCTTTAATTCATATTGAAGTTGAGGCAGATGTAACAGGGTATTATAAAGTGAGCTCTGTTGGCGATGAGGGATGGGGTCGGGCTTATTTGGAGCCAGGAGACGTCGTGATTGCCATCGATGGGGCTTCACCAGCGAGAAATTTCACTGTTCAACATTATGGAAGGATTGAACGAGCTGAGTCGATTACCAAAATAGGGGCAGATGGAAAGGAGCAGCTTCTGACGATCCAGAAGCTGCCTTTGCACGTATCGCTACTTTCCATTAAAGGTCCACTGAGTGCGTCTGTACTTTTTCTTTTTTTCGTCGTCATAATGGGGCACTACCGACGGAAAGATTCATCGGCATTTCTTCTGGCGCTCTTCTTTCTGTTCACAGTTCTAGCCTATCTGGGTGGTTATACTACAGACCGATACGAACCTTTTGGACGTCTTTTTTTCTATTTATCCTTTCTAATGGTACCGATTCTATTTATTCACTTTATGAATAGCTATCTAAGAAAGTTTGAAGAACGGTTTATATCCAAACCTTGGCTTGTTCTGTTTTATATCTGCATCGTGTTCCACATAGTCATGAGGTCGATCCGTGAACTCATTGACGTGGAATTCTACTCTTATGGATCGACATTACTTATTTTATTTTTTGCGATACCCAACATTTTAATTGTCGCGAAGTTAATTCACAAGTATCGCAAACATCGCTTTGATCATTTGCATTCGTTGTTCAAATTGACGTTAATTGCGCATACGCTGGCCTTTCTCCCGTTTGTCTGTCTGTACAGCCTGCCATCACTGATCAATTATCCAATTGTATCTAACGATGTGGCTGCAGCCTTCTTGTTGACATTGCCGATTATTTATATATATATGCTGACAACGAGAAGGATGTTTGATGTTGATTTTATACTAAACCGCTTTATTTATCATGCTCTTCTTGCCATAATACCTTCTGCGTTGATGGCCACGCTTGGGATGTGGATAGCCAATAGCGGAGGGCCGAACGGGATTGATGGCATCCGTATGTTTCTCTTGTTTTATTTCCTTCTGGTTATTACGCTGTTTGTCAAGGAATATATGGATCGTCGAGTGAAGAAAAAATTGGGTAGTCGTCTGGATATAAGGGACAGTTTTGAACGATTCTCTCACAATGTATCGCGTGTCATGAAACGCTCTGACCTTGAGAAAGCATTGGAGCAGGAAATAAATTCTTCGCTTCCTGTGTTAGATATGGCTTTCTTCGATTGGGATATGCATCAAACCGAAGTGCGGATTGATCAATTGAGGAAGACAGAGCGTACTGAACTGGCAAGTGAGTTACGGAAAAAAATGAATCGAATCGCTCCAGGATATCTGTTGACCATGTCTCGTGGCATTTGTCTTGTTATTGGAAAGCGTCAGGATTCTTTGTATATACTCTGGATTGACGACAAAGCAAATCATACACGGTTTAACCCGGACGAACGGAACTGGCTCAGTACGTTAGCCAATTATAGCGCTATTGTTTATGAAAATCTTTACTTAATTGAAGGACTAATCGTGGATATGGAGACGGAAATACAAAAGCACAGTCATGCTCCATCCTGGGTGCTTCGGCTAATCTTCAACTTGTCTGAGAATGAGCGACGGCGCTTGGCTTCAGATCTGCATGACTCTGCCTTGCAGGATCAGATCATCTGGCTTCGGCGGTTAGAGACAGCTATTATTGATGAAGAGATGTCTGAAGGTTTGCGTAATGAACTGGAACAGATTAAGGAAGGGCTACTTGATGTCATCCATCAGATCCGCGAGACATGTAATGAATTGCGCCCTCCACTTTTAATGGAAATGGGACTTACTCAAGCTTTGGAACAGTTGTTTATTGAAGCTCAGACACGCATGGATTATGTGGTAGATTTCTCGACAGAATCCGTTGATGGACTGCTTGATGATGAACAGACACTAGCCATTTATAGAATCACTCAGGAGCTGCTTCGAAACGCAGCCAAGCATTCGCGGGCTGCGAGAGTTGAGATTGGCATTAAATTGGAGGAAGGGGTGCTGCATTATACATATCGTGACAATGGCATAGGGATGCAAGAGTCGGTGACAGAGGACTCATTTAGTCATATGGGGATATCGGGAATAAAAGAGCGCGTCCGTAGCTTTGAGGGAAGCCTGGATTGGTACTCACAGCCTGGAAAAGGACTATTCGCCGTAATCCGGTTGCCGATCCGTAGTCATGCTGTAACCAGAGCAGATGAAGGATAAAGTAAATGTGGAAAGAAAGGAGAGAATCCAATGATTCGTATATTGCTGGTAGATGATCACCCATCAGTAGGAGAAGGAACGAAGCTTTTGCTGGAGCAAGACCCGGAGATTCAGGTGACGGCGCTTACACTTCCCATGGAGGCGTTGGAACGATTGCAAATCGAGAACTTTGACCTATTGCTTTTTGATCTGAATATGCCCGGGATCAGTGGATTGGAGCTGACTAAACGTGTAATCTCGCTCGATCCGGAAAATCGAATATTGATTTACACCGGTTATGACATAAGTCCCAACTTCAACATCCTTATTGACTCAGGTGTGACAGGTTTTGTGAGTAAGACAGCAACCCGTGAGCAGCTTCTGACTGCAATTCGCTGTGCGATGCGTGATGAAGCAGTTATTCCGGTTCATTTGCTGCGTCAATTGCGTCGGAGTGAGATTCATTTGAGTAAACGTAATAAAGATCAGACCCTGAATAAGGTATCCATCACAGAGCGTGAACAAGAGATTTTGCAGGAAGTTGCAAGTGGCCGTAGTAACAAAGAAATCGCTGCAAAGCTACTCATGAGTCAACGTACAGTTGAGTACAGTCTGACCCGCGTCTTCGAGAAGCTAGGCGTGCGCTCCCGCTCCGAAGCGATAACAGAAGCGATGCGCATTGGGCTTTTGCGCAACAATTCGATTTTATGAGGTAAAGAGGGAATCCTTCCCAAGAAAATCGTCTGCCCTACGGATGAGAGGAATAGGAGCAGATGAGTTGAATTTGCGGTGGCGCGACATAACTCAAGAGTTGCATAACAAAGGTACCTCAGCTTCGTTAACACGAGCTGAGGTACCTAATAAAATGATTTTTTTGTTTTTTTAGATTATTCACTTGACAGGAAGCACTTCATTATGCGAATGCATGGAACGTGTTTTTTTTCTGTTGGAGTCCGATCAGGATTGTGCCCCAACAACTTCCTTGTAGTGTTTGTACATATATACCCGCCAGCGTACGATCATGCCAAAGGCCAGCAGGAAGAACAAGCCACCCGTTTGCGGAATGCTTACATATCGCTGAATGACTTCGTGCAGGATCAGACGTATAGCCAGCAATCCAAGCAGAATGAACGCGAAGCTTCGTGAACGAGTGGCGAAAATTTCCTCGTTAACTCGTTCAAAGCGTGTACTGCGAATGAGGGGATACGAGAAAATAAACCAGCCCACCAGCAGTGCGATGAATGCCCACAGAAGCGGAACATGTGTCTCAGGCACAACAAACATAAAAAAGCCCGTACTCATGCCCAGTGGAGGGATAAGAATTTTGCGAATGGTAACCGGGCGATGGCTGGCTTTCATTCGAATAAAAATGGCAAGCAGGGCCATGATGAGCATACCCAGAGTTGCGCCGATCTGAAGGTAAAACGGACTGATTTGGGCCACGTAGAACTCCCTCTTTCTGGAATAATATGTTATCCGGACATCCGGAACATGATGCGAATTACCGGAATTTTCTGTTCCTATTATATCACAAACGCAGAAAGCCGATAGAATGCTTAGTGTCTCATGGACCCGGAATGAACATACAGGATTTATTTGAAAAATTTGTATTTATTGTACCCAATGTGAAGCCGTTTATTCGAATAAGGGGAATTCAGGAAATGAACGAACATGTAGGGTTATAAAAATCGACGGTGACAAGACAGATAATCAAGTGGGTCATATAGAGCTTGTCAGGCGACTGCACAAACATATGAAACAGATGAAAGAGCGTGGACGTATTATATACATTCCCGATTCAATCTATGGATGGATGGGCTACAGGAGGAAGGACAGTAAGAACGGAAACGAGTAATATGCCGATCATAGGAATACCTTGGAACAGAGCAAGGAGGAAGACGCTTCGATGAATAGAACTCACAGACCAGTCAAGGTATGGACGATGGCTTGTCTGACGGTGGTTTCGGTAGTTCTGGTTGTGCCCTGGATCTTGTGGCAATCGCAGGCTTCGACACCGCTGAACATCATGATTATCGACAAAAGTAAACCTGATCTTTCCTATGTGGCACATAAGGGATTGGTATGGCTTCTGAATCAGCAGAAGATTGTGCAGCAGACCGGAGAGCGTTACAGGTACGAGGAAGATTACTATGGATATGACACCCAGAACGGCATTCTTCGTATGAAGCGGTCCTTACCTGATGAGGTGACGGATACGGACCTGATCTATCTGACGTCAAACCAGAGTATGTCATCTGATGATCCCAACGAACATATACAGGGCCAAACATTGGAAGGTCTCACGATATACGATGCCCAAAAAATTTGTGAAGCTGCCAATAAAGGGGTATCAATTGTCGCCGAGTCCAGTGCCTTGTCGAACATCACTTCTGACCTGACAAGAGAGCAGTTGTACCCCATTCTGGGCATGAGAAGCAGCGGATGGCAGGGCAGATCGGTATCGAATCTACAGAATACGGATGAAGTACCGCAGAGAGTGCGAATGAACTATGAACGCAGTGAGAAGAAGAATTGGTCTTTCCATGGAGCTGGCATTGTACTTGCGCATGAGGATGGACAGGTTATCGTACTCCGGAAAGGTCGGGATGTGAAGACGGAGGATATCCAGGTTTCCTTCACAAAGGAAGGTGCAGAATGGAGTGGAGTTACTAAGGATACCCATTATAGCAACTGGTTTGACATCATTGTACCGGAGGAAAATGATTCCGTACTGGCCTGGTATGGAACCGATCTGACCAAGGAAGGCCAACAGAAACTGAAAGATGCAGGGATACCACCAGAATTCCCCGCACTTATTCGACATGATGACTATAATCGGTCTTATTATATGGCTGGAACATTCGGTGAGATGAAGCATTATTCGTTTTGGCGGCGCATTAAGGGATGGGAGATACTGAGAAACAAGCTTACGCCGGATGAAAAGGGGATTCCGGACCTGTTTTACTGGAAAGTCTACGTGCCCGTTATGAAGAAGATTTTGCAGGAAGTGCAGACAGGGCGACAACCCTGGCAATAGAAAAACCGTTTCAGGAAATGGAACGCCGGGATACATATAGAGGGTCTGTCCCGAAAGGGCTCCCACTACGGTAGGCATGACCGAACGGCTGCTCAGCGTCATGCGCTAAACTTACAAGGTACCTAACAAATCTACCGCACCTTAAACGACGGATTGTTAATACATGCCAATTTTAACGAACTTCAGTGACGCCATTTCAGTGCAAACACGGCTTCAGAGCCTAAAAAGCGACGTAACCGATGACATAACGTCTCTGTGATTCGTTACATCTCAGGACGGTGCAAATGATAGCGAATAACGTGTGCCAGGTTCGTTAGACCATAATAATGATAACAAGGGGCGCCCATCGTCATGCTTATGACTGATGGGACAGCCCCTCTTCACTTTGGTCTGTAGAAACGGGTTAGGCTTTGTGAAGGTGATGCAGCCCACTCAGAAAAGCGGCAATGGTCAGACGCAAGCTTTCGTCCGGGTCAAAGTCCATGCCGAAGCCGCCTTGCGCCCCCATAGAGGCGAAGCCATGACACAGGCTGCGCAAACCACGGACTGCATGTAATGCTTCCGCTTCGGTTAGCGGGTAGGGCTGCAGAATATGTAGCAGCACCTCCAACGCAGCTGTGCTGGCCGCAGCGAGCTGCGGTTCCTCGCGGTCCGGGGCATGAAATGAGGCTTCATACAGCCCCGGATGCTCTCGGACGAAGGCGATATATGCGGCAGCAACCGCGTGAATGGCTTCGTCGCCCGAGAGGTTGGCCGCCGCCGCGGTTAATGCGCGGCTGAGCTGCTGTACGGACATCAGCGCCAGTTCCTGGCGAAGCCCTGGAAGTCCGCTGATGTGGTTGTACAGCGACGGGGAGCGCACATCCAGCCGCTGGGCCAGAGCGGCCAGCGTCAGCGCATGGAATCCGTCGCTGTCGGCGAGCTGGGCGGCTGCGCTTAACAGAGCGCCGCGATCCAGACCCTGCCGCGGGCTCACAGGCGCCCCCCGGCGGGGCGCAGCCGCTGCTCTGCGTCAGCCGCTGCAGCGAGCATGGCGGCCGCGGGCTGGCGCAGGAGTCGTCCGTGCCCTACAGCGAGCACGGACGGCTCCAGCTCAGCCAGGCGCTTGGCGCTGGCAAGAGCAAGTTCACGGTTCCAGGTCGCAAGCGCCGGGAACGGGAAGAGCGGGCGCAGGCGGCCGGATACGGCGAGACCGCCATGCAGCTGGTACGCATCGCCAGCGATCAGCACGCGGCTGCGCGTATCCATGAAGGCCATGTGGCCAGGCGTATGGCCTGGAGTGGCAATGGCGACCAGAGAGCCGATCCGGTCGCCGTCATCCAGCAAGCGATCCGGCCGGGTTCGCACCGCTTTGGGCACACTTCCGCGCACAGGGGTCTGTGGCTCGCCGGGATGCAGGGAAGCATCTCCGGCCAGCAGCGGGGCATCCCGTCTGGAGATGCAGACTTCGACATGGGGCAGAGCATCCTTAAGACCATCCAGTGCACCAACATGATCGCCATGAGCATGAGTCAGAATGATGCGGATAATGGGTTTGCCGAGGGATTGTGCAGTAGCCAAAATCCCTTTGAGGCTGAATGGCATTCCGGTATCAATCAGGGTAAATCCATCCTCTTCTTCGACAAGATATACATTCACGGGGAAGAGGCGGGGAAGAAATGAAATTTGAATGACGGCATGTTCACGGGTGATTCGCATGATAAAATCCTCCTCAAAACTAATGTTATTAGTAATATAACTAATGCCATTAGTTTTTGCAATCCCTGTGTCGATATTCGTTTAGAACAGAAAAATTTAAAATAATGATCCACTTGACAAAAAAAGCGTTTTCAAAATGACAATAACCGATTATAATAATCACGTAAGCCCTTTCATATGTCTATCTTATTGGAGCCTTTCGCGAAGCGATTGGCTCACTTTTTTGTTTTTTTTCATGGAAATACGGCCCAAATTTGATGATATACGATCGACGAAAAGAGATTGTAAATCCTGCCTGTGTCGGGATAAATCGGGATTCCTAACCGACTGTTGGAGAGTGTTGACAAAGATAACTGTTATTCCTATAATAACAGTTATACTTACCTTGGAATGAATTTTTATCGGTGAAATGTGCCGGGAAGGGAGTAAGTAATGAACAGTGAATTTACCATTGCTGTGCACTGTCTGGTCTTTCTGTCCATGAAGGATGAATGTATGGCCAATAGTGAAGACTTGTCCCAAAGTGTTGGTACACATCCAGCCAGGGTACGCAAGGTTCTTAGTGTTCTGCGGAAGAATGGATACCTGACCACCAAGGAAGGTGCCCACGGTGGATATTTACTCAGCCGTCCGAGTGAGGACATCAAGCTTGGAGATTTGTACAGACTGGTAGCGGGTGGATCACTTGGTCCCAGCTGGTGTTCGGGAGAATCCGGTTCAACATGCGTCGTTTCTTCCAATATGCAAGAAGTGATGGGAGGCATCTACGATGGAGGCGAACAAGCGTTGAGTGCCTATTTTGACCGCATATCCATTGAGGATGTGAAGCAGCGTATCAGCAATGGGGAAGAATGTTCCTTGTCCAAGGAGCTTTTGTCCACAAAGGATAGATCATGACGGAGAATAATGCTAACGCTTCTTCATGATCTGGCCTTGGACTGCTGCTGATAAGTATGGTGGACAGGGTATATAAGGACGTTTGCTCCGGTAGTAAGATCCGTTCATATTTTCAGGAGATTCCGGGCATAACGTGAACACAGATGGAAGCGATCGTCTGCGCTGATGTTATTTTCGGAGGGTAAGTACTCGGTAGAGTTTGGCCTTGCGAACGTAAAAAAAAATTAAAAAGAACTTGGGGAGTGGAACACATGTCCAGCATTGAAAACAATGAAACACTTCGCGTGATTAACGAACGTCACGCTGTCAAAAAGTATGAAAAAGATTTTGTTATGCCTGAAGCAGATCTGAACGCGATCCTGACTGCCGCTTCCGAAGCACCGTCTTCATGGAATCTGCAGCACTGGAAATTCCTCGTGATCGAATCCGAAGCGGACAAAGCCAAGTTGCTGCCAATCGCTTACGGCCAAAGTCAAATCACAGACAGCTCCGTTACTATCGCTGTACTCGGAGATCTGGAAGCGAACCGCAACGCCGTGATTTATGATCAGGCTGTTGAAGCAGGTGCGATCCCGGCTGAAGTTCGTGACGCATTGGTTGGACAGATCAACAATGCTTACCAAAATCCGCAAATCGCCCGTGACGAAGCGATTCGCAATGCATCTTTTGCTTCACAGAATATTATGCTTGCTGCACGTTCCCTGGGATATGATACTTGCCCAATGGGTGGTTACAACCCGCAACAATTGATCGAAACATTCAACATTCCATCACGTTACGTGCCAACGCTGTTGATTACTGTGGGTAAGGCAGCTCAACCAGCTCGTCCAGCAGGTCGTTTCCCGTTGTCTGAAGTTGTGGTTAAAGGATCGTTCTAATCCTGATCTGAATACCGGTATACCGGCGTACAATCATATATTAGAAGATATAACAGAAACAGCCGCATGTTCCTCTTGAGGGAGCATGTGGCTGTTTTGTTTTGCTTTTAAATGTGGATCAGGGAGGATCAGAGGCTCTCCCGTAGTCATTACTTTTCAGGTGTCTCGGGGATTTTCGGTGCATTGAAGTCTTCCATATAGGCCTTGGCGTTATACATCATAACCGCAGCTTCAGCGCGTGTAATGGTATCTTTCGGATTGAAATTGCCGTTCGCATCGAGCGTGTTAATCTTCAAGACAAGGGAGCGTTGAACAGCGCCTTGGTATTCGGGAGTAAGCTCCTGTTCGTCCGTGATATCTACCGGTTTGATGTTAATCATCGGCAGACCGCCTTTGGCTTCAATGCCCTGCATCAAGAACAGGGTGTACTGTTCACGGGTCAGTGCTTTGGATGGATCAATATCATCTGACATTTTGATCCCATTGTATTTGGCGCGGATAAAAGCATCGCTGTACCATACGCCATCTTTTACGTGGGAGAAGGAGTCACTTGGCAGTGGTTGTTTGATGAATCGGATCGTGTCCAAATTCAGATCCAGTCCATCGGCAATGAGCTGTATGCCCTGAGCAGTATTTAATTCCTGTTCCGGCTTGAACAAGCTATCACTCACTCCCTTAATTAATCCATCCTGATGCAGGGATTCAATCTTGTCTGCTCCCGCAATGCCTTGAATATCGGTGAAACCCGCTTGAGCAGCGTGAATTGGACCAGCGCTCAGAGAGAGTGTAAGTAAAGCTCCGACGGCCAATGCAGCCAACTTATTATTTTTTTTCATTACAGATTCGCCTCACTTTTCCAGGGGTCATCCCTTTATATAAAAGCTATTTGTCCCTATAGACGACCCTTCCCTCAAAAAGGTTGCTGTAATTTCCCATGCCGTATTCCAAAATATTCATAACAAATCGTTTGGCACTCCGATAATCCTATCCTTTCGATTTATTGCGATAATCCGTGGGTGAACGTCCCATCATTTTGCTGAACAGGCGTGAGAAGTAATACGGGTCCTTGAACCCCAACTCGGAGCTGATCTGTTTTACGGTCCAATCGGTAAAATCAAGATAGCGGCAGGAATGCTGAATTTTGAGGCGCAGGAAATAATCAATGGGTGAATGTCCTGTAGCCTGTTTGAACAATTGGGAGTAGTGAGGTGCAGACAAACGGGCTTGGGCAGCCAGCTCCTTGAGGGTAACCCCACTTTCAAGATGCTCCAGCATATACTGCACAGATTGTTCTGCTGCTCTTTTGCTGCTGACCATCCCGCCCTCTGTTTCGTGTCCATAAGCGAGCATACCTAACATATAACCCGCAATCAGGGAAGTGTATGTCAAGGTTTGCATTGAATAACCAGTCTCCAGTATGCTGTAACATTCATGGAACAGCTCCAGCCATTTCTGTGCCTTGGTGGGAGAAATCGTGGGGATGACATCTGCAACCAGCGGCTCGATATAAGTAGAGGCGTGTTCGCCGCGTAGATGCATCCAATAGATGCTCCAGGGTTCAGCCGAATAGGATCCGTAGACGTGAGCGACATGGGCAGGCAGGATCACCAGATTTCCAGCGGTAACATCATGCCGCTTGCTGCCAGCGAGCATATACCAGCCCATACCCTGGACACAGTACATCACAATATGCGAAGCACATCCTTCGGGCCGGTCCCGGTAATGGTGCTCAGCTTCGTGGAAATATCCAATATCGGTAACGTACAGCCCGGACGTGACTGGAGCAGCCGCAGCTTCCTCCAGTAGCGGATCAGGCAATACAATAAGTTTTTGCATATGGAATCCGTCGGATTTACGCATTGGGGTTGAACTATTGTAGGGTCTCATACTTTGTATTATGGTGAGGGAGGATAGGGGAGTCAATGGTCTATCTGCAAGCGCTCCCAGGGTATGCATATCCATAAGAATGGAGGGCGACCAATGAAGCAGAAGTCTGTGAATTGGGTAAGTACATAACAATGGAATCAATATCTGAATGAATAGGGGGAGAATAGTTGATGGAACCGATAACAACCAATGAAACATTTTTCTATACAGGTACGTATGCATCAGCGGATCAACTTGGAATTTTTCTATGTGCATTGAATACGAACACAGGTGAGATGCGGATTGTGAATCATATGGATGGTGTGGATAATCCATCCTATCTGGCACTGTGCCCGGACGGGAGCTGCCTGTATGCCGCGAGTGAAACAGATGAGGGAGAAGTGCTCGTCTATCGCCGGGATGCGGCAACGAGTGAACTTCATCTGATGGATCGCAAATTGACGAAAGGTGCTTCACCTTGTTATGTCTCTGTTACGGAGGATGGCAAGTGGGTTCTTGCGTCAAACTACAGCAGTGGTAGTGTGAACGTATTTCCGATTGGAGATCAGGGGACGCTTGGAGAGATGAGTGCGCTGGTTAAACATACGGGAAGAGGGTTGAACGATGATCGTCAGGAAGGGCCGCACGCACACTCCATACAGCCGGATCCTTCCGGTCAGTATGCTGTTGTCTGTGATCTTGGTCTGGATCAGATCATTGTGTATCGGTTGGAAGAAGGACGTCTCGTTACTCATCGGGAGATGAATCAGCCTCCTGGCTCAGGGCCGAGACATCTGGTCTTCCACCCGAACTCACAATGGGCATATGTGATCAACGAGTTGAGCAACACCGTTACGGCATTCATGTATGATGAGCGTAGAGGTGAATTCAATACTTTGCAGCATATATCTACACTGCCTGAAGGACATAACGGAGAAGGCACGGCGGCAGATATTCGTGTATCCACGTGTGGTCGTTTCCTCTATGCTTCCAACCGTGGAGATGACAGCATTGTGCTGTATCACATTGATCAGGAATCCGGTGAATTGGAAGCGGTCGAGTGGACCTCGACGATTGGTCAGACCCCGCGCAACTTCAATCTGCTGCCAGGTGGCATTCTGCTGGTAGCCAATCAGGACAGCAACAATCTCGTCGGTTTTCAGATGAATGGAGAAGACGGCCGTCTGACGCATAACGGGTTCAAACTGGAGTTGTCCCGCCCGGTGTGTATTGCTCCGGTGGTTTAACATCCCTTGGTGTAAAGTGCAATAACGTCAATATTAGCTGTGGAAATCCTGTCTATATGACAGGGCTTCCACAGTTTTTTTGCGTCCGTGGAAATATGATTTTAGAAAAGTGCTATGAATATCGCCTCTAGAAATCTACTAATTTAGACCTATAGATGGAATTATATGTTTAATTTAAAATAATTATATTAAAGCGCTTACATAAAAGATGGCGCTACCAAGGGCATCGGGCTTACCAATTCGATTGGGGAGGCAATGGCTTTATGGGAAAACGATCGTTATGGAAGCGTACATTGTGGACCGCGGGGGTATCCCTGTTGAGTTCTGCGTTACTGGTTACTTCGCTCGGTCTTGGAAACACGCCGGTCACTCATGCTGCGGGTGCCCGTCAGATGGAGTTTCTGGACCGCGGTGTGGTTGCAGTAAAGACAGGCACAGGTGTGTTTGTCAGTTGGCGGCTGTTGGGTACGGAAGGGTCGAATGTGTCGTTTAATGTCTACCGGGATGGAACCAAGGTGAATGCATCGCCCATAACGAACAGCACCAACCTCCAGGATGCAAGCGGGACAAGCAGCTCCAAATATACGGTTCGAGCCGTAGTCAGTGGAACCGAGCAGGCTGCTTCGGCGGCAGCGAGCGTATGGGGCAATCATTATTTGTCCGTACCTCTCAGTGTGCCAGCAGGGGGTACAACACCGGATGGTGTAGCCTACACGTATAGTGCCAATGATGCGAGTGCAGGGGATCTGGACGGGGACGGTGAGTATGAATTGATCGTGAAGTGGGACCCGTCCAACTCCAAGGATAACTCCCAAAGCAGTTATACGGGCGAAGTATTTATGGATGCCTACAAATTGAATGGAACGCGCCTGTGGCGTATCAGTCTGGGCAAAAATATTCGTGCGGGGGCTCATTACACCCAGTTTATGGTGTACGATCTGGACGGAGACGGCAAGGCCGAAGTGGCGATGAAAACGGCAGATGGGACCAGGGATGGTACGGGTGTGGTCATCGGCGATGCCAGCAAGGATTACCGGAATTTAAGCGGTTATGTGCTGTCAGGACCGGAGTTCCTTACGATCTTCAACGGACAGACCGGCAAAGCACTTTCCACAGTGAACTACGAACCGGCGCGTGGCAATGTGTCCGATTGGGGAGACAATTACGGCAACCGGGTGGATCGATTCCTCGCAGCGATTGCGTATCTGGATGGGGAACGTCCAAGTCTGGTCATGGCGCGTGGCTACTACACGCGGACTGTGCTGGTCGCATACAACTGGCGGAATGGACAATTGACGAAACAATGGACTTTTGATTCCAATACATCAGGTAATTCAGGTTATGCCGGACAAGGTAATCATAATTTGAGCGTGGCGGACGTGGATGGCGATGGCAAAGATGAGATCATCTATGGTGCCATGGCGGTGGATGACAATGGTAAAGGTCTGTATACGACGGGACTGAAGCATGGAGACGCCATGCATCTGAGTGATCTGGACCCGGATCGTGCAGGACTTGAAGTTTTCCAGGTTCATGAGACACCGTCCAATGCGGGGGTTGAATTCCGTGATGCACGTACAGGACAGTTGATTTGGGGCATACCAACAACGAAGGATATTGGACGAGGCATGGCGGCGGATATCGACCCACGTTATAAGGGAGCCGAAGTATGGGCGGATGGTGGTTTGTACACAGCCAAAGGACAGAAGATCGGGACAACCCTGCCTTCCTCCACGAATTTTGGCATCTGGTGGGATGGTGATCTGCTCCGCGAACTGCTGGACAGCAACCGGATTGATAAATGGGATTACGCCAATAGCAAAACGGTGAATCTGTTGACCGCTTCCGGTGTTTCTTCCAATAATGGAACGAAATCCACACCGAATTTGCAGGCCGACCTGTTTGGAGACTGGAGAGAAGAAGTGGTATGGCGGACCAATGACAGCTCTGCGCTGCGTATTTACACGACAACAGCCGTAACGGATAAACGTATCTATACCCTGATGCATGATCCGGTATACCGTCTTGGCGTAGCCTGGCAAAATGTAGCCTATAACCAACCGCCGCACACCGGTTTTTATTTGGGAGATGGCATGAGCACACCTCCTGTACCCAATATCCGGTATGCAGGCAAGTAAGGCTAAGCAGACAGGCATGCGATCCGAATGAAGGCTTTGCAAAGAATAAGGGTTGTTTAACGCAGGGGAACAAAGGACTCAGGTCCGTTGTTCTTCTTTTTCTACCCCTTGAACAGAAAATCGGGAGAAATCGGAAAAAACGTTTGACAGCCATATATACTGCCCTTATGATAACGTATATAACTTACTAAACAGGTAGGAATAATAAAAATGACTACGTTCTATTTGCTGAAGCAGTCATTTACAGTCACATGAGAGATCGTAACGTGAACAGAATAACGTTCTCACCGTATAGACGGAGGAACACCGCAGCGCATCATTCTGGATGAAGCATACACGGCCTTTGGGCCGGCATGACTTTATGAGGGAGAAGTGCGCGGGGGTTCCTCCGTTTTTTGTTTTTTTCGGTGCGTTCCATGCTGTTCAGCCTGTTGAAGTAGTCTTGCAGAACCATTCGGGGGGAGTGTTATCTATGAAAAAGAAAATTCATAAGGGTATTCTGGTTGGTCTGGCATTGGTGTTAACAGGGGTACTGGCGGCATGCGGATCGGAAGGCGGTGGATCGAATGCAGCAGGAACACCGGAGGGAGCGGAAGGCGGCAAAGAAGGGGCAAAAGCGATCGAGCTGCTGAATGTATCCTATGATCCGACACGTGAACTCTATGAGCAATATAACAAGGCCTTTGCGGCGTATTGGCTGAAAGAGAAGGGCCAGGAAGTGACGATTAAGCAGTCTCATGGCGGTTCAGGTAAACAGAGTCGTTCCGTGATTGATGGGCTGGACGCGGATGTGGTTACGCTGGCTCTAGGATATGACATCGATGCCATTGAGGATAAAGGTTTGATCAATGCGGGTTGGCAGGACAAATACGAGCATAACAGCTCCCCTTATACATCCACGATTGTATTTTTGGTACGCAAAGGCAATCCGAAAGGCATTAAGGACTGGGATGATCTCATCAAGGGAGATACACAGGTTATTACACCGAATCCCAAGACGTCCGGCGGAGCACGCTGGAACTATCTGGCGGCATGGGGATATGCGCTCAAACATAACAACAATGATGAAGAGAAGGCCAAAGCATTTGTTGCAGAATTGTTCAAACATGCGCCTGTGCTTGACTCTGGAGCCCGTGGAGCGACGACGACGTTTGTAGAACGTGGTATTGGTGATGTTCTGCTTGCGTGGGAGAATGAGGCTTTCTTGTCGGTTAAAGAGCTGGGTCCGGATAAATTCGATATTGTTGTGCCTTCCGTCAGCATTCTGGCCGAACCACCAGTAGCGATCGTGGATAAAAATGCAGACAAAAAAGGCAGTCGTGAAGTGGCGGACGCCTATCTGAAATATTTGTACAGCGAAGAAGGGCAAACGATTGCTGCCGAGAACTATTACCGTCCAACCCTGGACAGCGTGAAGGAAAAGTTCAAGGACCAGTTCCCGCAGCTTGAGCTATTCACATTGAAGGATGTATTTGGCACATGGCGGGATACGCAAGCCAAGCACTTTAATGACGGCGGTATCTTTGACCAGATTTATGTTCCGGGCAGCTAATGATTTTGATGTCGATGTTGTTGCGTGATCATGTGAGCGGCCAACCAGTCCTACCGACTGAAGGCAGAGAGGATGAACGTGCATGAACAAGGTGATGGCGGCCCGGAGTCGTACACTGCCGGGATTCGGATTAACGATGGGTTACAGTGTGCTCTACCTGAGCCTTGTTGTACTTATTCCACTGGCAGCGCTTTTGTTTAATTCCACGGGACTGACCTGGTCCACACTGATTGAGGTGGCGACGAATCCCCGGGTACTGGCTTCCTTTCAGGTGAGCTTTCTAACCGCAGGCGCAGCGGCCTTGATCGATTTGGTCCTCGGGCTGCTTCTGGCTTGGGTACTCGTCCGGTATGAGTTCCCCGGAAAACGGCTGTTTGATGCCGTCATTGATCTGCCTTTTGCCTTGCCGACGGCTGTGGCGGGGGTTGCCTTAACGGCATTGTATGCCGGAAATGGCTGGATCGGACAGTTGGTGGAACCTCTGGGCATTAAGCTGGCTTATTCACAGGCGGGCATTACTCTTGCGCTGATGTTTATCGGAATTCCGTTTGTGGTGCGAACGGTCCAGCCGGTTTTGCAGGAACTGGAGGCAGAGGTGGAGGAAGCCGCAGCTACGCTGGGAGCGGGAAGATGGCGGATATTCCGGAAAATCCTGCTTCCGGATCTGATCCCGCCGCTGCTGACTGGCTTTGCGTTGGCCTTTGCCCGAGGCATTGGCGAATATGGATCAGTGGTGTTTATCTCAGGCAATATGCCGATGAAAACGGAGATTGCCCCCCTGCTAATCATGGCGAAGTTGGAGCAGTTTGATTATGCAGGAGCTACAGCGGTAGCCTTGCTGCTGCTGCTGGTCTCTTTTGTCCTATTGCTGATCATTAATTCATTGCAGCGCTGGAGCCGAAAGGCAGGAAGAGCTTAACGCATATAAGCCAACCTATATAAGTTGAACGTAACCTTTACACGATAACGGAGAGGACAGAAAAATCTGGAGAAGCGGAGCGTTTGCATTTCCCCTTTTTAGGATTGGTTCATGAAAAATCGGGGGATAACAGCAATCGGAAGATGTTCTGACCGCGCAGTGGCTTAGTGTAAAATCATTTGTTCAACTTATATAAACCAAAAGGAGGTACAGAATATATGGCGGGTTCCGTTCCATTAACGCCTGTTTCCCGTGTGCGAACCGGGCCGAGTCCAAACCGTGCAACCACGGAAGCGCCATGGGTCAAATGGCTGTTGATCGGTTTGGCAAGTCTGGTGCTGCTCTGGCTGCTCATCTTGCCGCTGGTGATTGTGCTAATGGAGGCGTTAAAGCAGGGCTGGGGTGTCTACATCGCCGCGCTTACCGAACCCGATGCCATGTCAGCGCTGAAACTTACGCTGTTGGTTGCTGGGATCACCGTACCTCTGAATACGATATTCGGTGTGGCGGCCGCGTGGGTTATTACCAAGTTTCAGTTCAGGGGCAAAGGGCTTATGATCACCCTGATCGATCTCCCGTTTTCGATTTCTCCTGTCGTGGGCGGGTTGATCTTTGTCCTGGTCTTTGGTTCGAATGGATGGTTTGGACCGTGGCTGGCCGACCATGATATCAAAATTATTTTTGCGCTGCCAGGCATTGTGCTGGCTACATTATTCATTACGTTTCCCTTCGTCGCCAGAGAACTGATTCCGCTGATGGAGGATCAGGGCACGAGGGAAGAGGAAGCAGCAGTTACGTTGGGTGCCTCCGGGTGGCGAATCTTCTGGGACGTGACACTTCCCAACATCAAGTGGGGACTGTTGTATGGCATTATTCTGTGTAATGCACGGGCGATGGGCGAGTTCGGAGCCGTGTCTGTTGTATCGGGACATATTCGTGGAGAAACCAATACGCTGCCGCTGCATGTCGAGATTTTGTATAACGAGTACCAGTTCTCGGCATCATTTGCTGTCGCTTCCCTTTTGTTGATCTTGGCTTTGGCTACGTTGCTGCTCAAGAGCTGGCTGGGGCATAAAACGATTCCTGAAAAGTGAAGAGAAGGGGCGCAATGCTCCTTAATCCTTGTTGGATGCCTTAGCCTGGATGACAGGACAGTATGGCATAAAAATAAATTTTGCCTCATAATCATAAAAATTCGGATTGACAGCTAATGGAAGCCCTGTTAATGTATAAACCAAGTATATAGGTTGGATAAGAATGAATTATAATTCGGTTGGATGGCAGCACACGAGTTGAATATCGCGGGCAAGTAGCCCGAGAAGAGGAGGCGGCTCTATGGCTAAGCCGTTAAAAGTGGATGAGGTATGGATGGACCGCATTGCCGGACAGCTGAATGACATGGAGTTTGGCTCGCTGCACATCGTTGTACACGAAGGTCAGATTGTACAGATGGAGCGGACCGAACGCAAGCGATTTGAAAATGCGCCCTCCGGCAGCGCCTCCAAATCCGGCAGCACTGCACGAAGCAATACACCCCGTTCGTTGCGCGGATCAAATGCGAGCGCGAAGGGATAGGCTTAAGGTGATCCACGATTGAACCTGTTATCATATGTCTGGACCTTTTCTAAAATGGAAATCGAAGTATGCAAAATGCTGAAAGAAGTGAAAATCAAAAAAAGAGAAGCCGACGATTTCGCGGGCTTCTCTTTTTTGATATTGAATTAACTTGAGAATGCTCATATCAGGCAAACCGAGTTAAAAGGTTGACTTTTCGGAAATAGCTCCGGGTGTGCGTGGTTTATTGAGATTCAGCTCCAGGTTCAGGTTCTCGTTGGCATATGTGTCTGTACTCATCTTCAATTCATCATCGGAATCGGTGTGTCCCACATAGGGACGATCACTGCGAGAAGGACTTCCTGTCAGGCCGAAACCGGAGATGAACAGAATGAGTTGCAATCCGAGCGCATAGGGAGCAGCAACGAGTCCAATCAGATGAAAAAGGCCGCACAGTGCAATCAGCAAGGATAGCGCTTTGGTAACTGTACCTGCTGTATCCTGTCTTGGGCTGGCCCAGAGCAGATAACCATAAATTATGGTAATCATCAGGGAAACGAAGCGAATCCAGGGCAAGGCTGCCTGCCAGGAATCGATGGAAACCTCAAGAAGACGCTGACGGAATATCAGATCGATTGTGAGAACCGACACCGCGAACAGCGCAGCGGGTTCAGCAGCAGGCCGGATGATTTTCCAAACGGCTTTTCCCCAATGATCAGCCTGTGTATCCCGGCTAAGTTCTTCGGATAATGCTGTACTCTCACGTTCCAAAGCCCTGTGCATCAGTGCGAGTCTGGCCGGATCATGATCCCGAATACAGTCACGGATCTGATCCTGAAGCTGGGAGGATAGGCAGGCTGCTGCCTTACAGGCCAGCATGGCGGTTAACCATTCATTATGTTCATGTTCCGAAAATTTAAATTTCCGATTTTCGATGTCGGCAAGTTGTCCCAGAAGAGCTGTACTTATGTATAAAGTATCTCGTATTCTCCGCATTCGCCGGTCACGGCTGCGGCGAACTTCAGTGGCAGACCATATGTATATGCCCAGAAGCACAGCCATTGCTCCGAACAGCACAGCATCAGAGCCTGGTCGTGATGTGGCATCATCTATCCAGCGTTGAAGCACATGTGTTCCTCCTTTGCATGAACTTGGTGTATCATGAAATACGAATCAGTTCAGCTTCTCTCAACTATTACACAGGAAGTACATGAATTCAAGCAGGAACAGTAGGAATTTACTGTCATAAGTAGGGTTAAGGGGCCTAAGCAAAGAAATGTAATCTCCATGGATTTTCTATTTTTGCATGTAATCACATTTTAATAGGAAGGGGTATGATTTATGGAGCGAATCAACGTTGAACACACACCGCCCTCAGCAGCAGAGTACCTTGCGTTACGGAAGATCGCAGGTCTCAGTGCGATGAGCAAGGAGGGGGCGGAGATGGGGCTGCCGAATAGTCTTTTTGCTGTATGTCTGCGTAAAGAAAATGAAATTGTAGGCATGGGCCGGGTCATCGGAGACGGTGGTTGTTTCTTTCAGGTTGTAGATATCGCTGTACACCCGGAATACCAGGGCAAGGGCTATGGCAAACTGATCATGAGCGAGATCATGAATTATTTGCGTGAACGGGTACCTGCTCGCGGTTTGGTCAGTCTGCTGGCAGATGTTCCTGCGGATCGTTTGTATGCTCAATTTGGCTTTGCCTACACCCGTCCGAAATCGGAAGGCATGTGGTGGAGACAAGGGGAAGATGGACCGGAATAAAACAGCGGGCTGTAGAAGAAGCGAGGTATGATGAAGAAACTCCATCTAAATATGAGGTCATTGTTGTTGAGCCGCATCATGGGGCTTTTTCCTATGAATTAAGGGCAAGAGATGTTTTTTTACGATGGTTTACAAGTGAGTACACACGGTTTAAGATGGCGTGAGCCGTTTAAGGTATATAACAATGGGATTAAGTATTAAAATAACGGTAAATTGACAAGATGATATCTACTGAAAAGAGGGATTTAATATGAAAGTTGCCATTTTTGGAGCAACCGGAGCGATTGGGAAGACGATACTGTGGGAATTGATGGACCGTGGACATGAGGTGACGGCAATTGTTCGTGAGCCTTCGAAGGTTGAGATGGAACATGAGCGTTTACGTGTGGTACAAGGGGATTTACTTAACCCGGACCAGATTGCCGACTTTACAGCCGGTCAGGAGGCCGTTGTAAGCGCCTATGGACCACAGTTTGGCCAGGAGGAAGAGATGCTTGAAGTCACGCGATCTCTGATTGAGGGGGTACGGCGAGGCAAGGCGGGACGTTTGGTTGTCGTTGGCGGAGCGGGAAGCCTAATCACGGATTCTGGGGACATGCTGATGGATACACCAGGATTCCCGGAGGAAGTCAAGCCACTGGCGAAGGCTCATGCAGACGCGTATGACCTCATTGAGAAATCGGATATACACTGGACCTACATGAGCCCTGCGGCTACGATCACAACAGGAAGACGGACAGGCATCTTCCGGGTTGGCATGAATCGTGTGATCACCGATGACCTTGGTGAGAGTTCGATTTCCGTTGGCGATTTTGCAGCGGCGTTAGTGGATGAACTGGATGATCCGCAATTTATTCAATCCCGGTTTACGGTGGGGTACTAAGCACGGGTTATGCAGACTGAATGGTAAGATGGAGAACCTTGGCTGGTTTTATGGAAGGTGAGTACGGATTTCAATTCCGGAGATGTGAAAGTGCAGCAAGGAAGAATAAATAAGGTTGGGTGAAGTTGTAAAAAAGGGTTGTCACCGGGGAGGGATGGACTGTTGTTTATCGTAACCGCTGAACAGATGAAAGCTGTGGATGAGCATACCATTCATCAGCTCGGCATTCCTGCGGCCAGTCTGATGGAGAATGCAGGCAGGGCTATTGCCGAGGAAGTTATCGGGCTGTGCAGGGAAGATGGCACGAGGCGTGGAATGGAGCGAGGAGCGCGGTGTGAAAAGACGGCGTCGAATTCCATGGCGCGCACCGGGCCCGGGGATCGGCAAGGTCATGGTGGCGACATCATCGCCGATCCGGCGCTCGTGATGGAGCAACCCGGCGATCAGCAGTGGTACATGCTGATCGGCAAGGGTAATAATGGCGGCGACGGGCTGGTTGCGGCGCGCCATTTGGTTGAAGCGGGGCTCGGCGTGACTTTGGTTTACGCCGATGCGCCCGAGTCACTGCGGGGAGAAGCCGCAGTGCAGCGGGATGCCGCCGCGCAGCTCGGCATCCCTGCTCTGGTCCACGGGCGCGAAGCCGTGGACTTCAGCCGGTGCACAGGCATCGTGGATGCGCTGCTGGGCACCGGCTCGCGGGGGGCGCCGCGCGGAGCTTACGCGGCGCTGATTGAGGCGGCGAACGACAGCGGCAAGCCGGTCGTGTCCGCCGATGTGCCAAGCGGGCTGAATGCCGACACCGGGGAGGTATATGAGCCCTGCATTCAAGCCCGGGTGACCGTATGTCTCGCGCTGCTCAAGCGCGGGCTGGTGCAGTACCCGGGCGCTTCCGTTGCAGGGCGCATCGTGGTGCGCTCCATCGGCATTCCCGCGCGGCTTGCGCCGGAGCATGGCCCCTCGGTCCGTCTGCTGACGGAAGAGGTGCTGCGCAGTGCCCTGCGCGTGGACACGGGCCGTCTCCGGGCACCGGACGGCCATAAAGGCACCTACGGCCATGTGCTGCTGGCCGCAGGCAGTCTGCCGATGAGCGGCGCGGGCTTGCTCTCGGCCAAGGCCGCGCTGCGCGCTGGCTGCGGGCTCGCCACATGGGCGCTGCCCGCGGCACTGCTGCCGCATGTCGTCGGCACCGTGCCCGAGCTCATGCTCGCTGCCGCCACAGATAGCGACAGCGGCGAGTGGAACGCGGCTTCCGCGGACGCCGTGCTGCGTCTCGCCGAAAGCCGCGACGTGCTCGCGACCGGCCCGGGCCTCGGTCGCTTCAAAGGCGACACAGACTGGCTTCGCCGTCTGTGGCAGCAAACGGATCGCCCGTTCGTCATCGACGCGGACGCCCTCAACATGCTTGCAGACGCCGGCCCACAGGGGCCTCGCGACTGGGGCAAACGCAGTGCGGCGACCATCCTGACGCCGCACCCCGGAGAGATGGGTCGACTGCTGGGCATGCCGACCCCGGAAGTGCAGCGTGACCGAATCGGACACGCTGCACGGTACGCCCGCGAGCAGGGCGTGACCCTTGTGCTCAAGGGAGCACGAACAGTCATCGCAACGCCTTCCGGCGAGGCGTACATTAACACCACCGGGCATGCCGGCATGGCTACCGGCGGTGCCGGAGACGTATTGACCGGTATTATCGCCGGTCTGCTTGCCCAAGGGCTCAGCGCGGAGCAAGCCGCTGCCTTTGGTGTGTATCTGCATGGGCAGGCTGCCGAGCGAGCAGCATTGCTGCGCGGTGATCCGGCCTCTCTGCTCGCTGGGGACATCATCGACGCATTGTGATGCTGGTTTGTGAACAGCCATTAGACATTCGATGAATAATGCATCTCGCACCTCAACATAAGAAAAGAAAACCTACGTTTCCCTCATGTAAGAGAACGTAGGTTTCCTTTGGATATACCATTAAATCTAACTATAGACGGAATCGTTGAAGTTCCTGATGCATCTCCGAACTGATGTCGCGGAGTGATTTGACTTTCATGCTCGCTTCTTCGAATGAACGCTGCTGCTCCGCCGTTGAAGCCGTAATTTCTTCACTGCTGGCCGCTGACTGTTCGGTAATGGCGCTTATATTTTCGATGGCCTGCTGCACCTGTGCACTGAGTTCGCTCGATTGCTGCATATCTTCTGCAAGCTGGTGGATACCCGTGCTAATCCGCTCCACACTCTGACGAATAGCAGAGAAGGATTCCTGGGTCTGTCCGGTGGCTTGTTCCTGTTCGCCAAAGAGCTGCATGCTCTGTGCCACAGAGTTCTTCACCTTGTCCATGGAGGTTGTGATCTCACCAACAGCCGCATAGATATGTTTCACTGATTGAGCAGACTGTTCCGCGAGTTTGTTGACTTCTCCTGCAACGACAGCGAAGCCGCGTCCGGCTTCTCCGGCGCGAGCTGCCTCGATGGAGGCATTCAAAGACAGAAGGGTCGTCTGTTTGGCAATTTCCGATACATATCCGGTCATCGTTGTAATCCGGGCTGCACTTTCTTCCAGCTCCAGCACGGTCTGCTGCACTTCCAACATCGCCATGCGGTTCACTTCGGCCAGGCGAAGCTGTTCCTGTACAGCTTTGTTTCCTTCTTCGACGGTACTTAACACTTCGCTGCCCTCAATTGCCGATTGTGAGGTGGCCTGCAGATTGTTATTGAAGGTGAGCTGCATCTTGTCCACGACCATGACCGTTTCACTCAGATCTTCGGCAATCTTCTGACTGCCAACCGACAGTTCTTCTGTCGTGCGTGATACTTGCTGTACAATGGCTTGGACTGTGTCATTTCCGTGATCGATGTCTTGGGCCATCCGATCGACACGATGACCAGCTGCGCCAATCGATTGAATAATGGTTCGAATGTTGTCTGTCATGAGGCGGAATGAACGATTCAGATCATCGAGTTCATCTTTGCCCCGGCTTTCTGGCAGCTGCTCCGTCAGATCACCGTCTGCGATTCGCCCCGCGGCTTCTTTCAGTGTACGGATACGTTTGGCGATCTGACGTGAAGTATACATGTTGAATAACATAACGGCGATAAGCAATACGACAGCCCCGCCCAAGGCGACTTGCCACGTCTGCTGGATGTCACGCTCCAGATCGATTGTATATTGATCATACCGGTCCCGGGTGATCTCATCCAACGTATAAATATCGTTCTGTATGCCTCGAACCCGTGTGCTATAGCGTTTGGCTTCCGGGCTGTCCATTGCTGTCATGGCATCGGTGGCTCCCTGACTCAGAGCAGCCAATTTAGTCTGGATAGACTGAATGAGTTGTAGCTGCTGATCCGTTTCGAGCAATCCGCCGGTAAGCTGCTGAATCATCATTTGGCCTTCGTCCAGCAAGCGGATTACGGCATCCTGGTTCCCGGCGGTCATGGAGAACGAGTATACATCGAGCGCCTGCTGGGTCTGAATCTGATTGGCATTCAGTTCACTAACCTTTAGCATTGCTGGCACCAGATTTTGATTTTTGGCATTCATGCCGAGCAATTCCATAATGATATAGGCTACCAATGCAAGGCATAGTAAGAGTGAGATTAGAGCATTAAATATCAGCTTTCCCTGCAATTTCATAAGCGTATCTCC
Organism: Paenibacillus sp. NPDC056933; assembly: GCF_042674385.1. NCBI lineage: Bacteria > Bacillati > Bacillota > Bacilli > Caryophanales > Paenibacillaceae > Paenibacillus > Paenibacillus sp. NPDC056933. Next base: position 226,368 of record NZ_JBHUQN010000004.1, read on the forward strand.
TCGAATCCGATAGTTTATTGATCTAGCGTAACTTTTATTTTGCCGGATGAGATCTGTCTATTCAGATCATCGAAGGTTCGCTGTTGTTCATCACTGAGCGTGATATTATGAAGAGCGGTAAGTCCAACGGCGTTCTCTGCCAGACCTTCAATGATTTGTTTCTGAGGGAAGGTGTGATTGTTTTGGATAAACGTGTTAACTGCGTTATATATCGATACATCCACATTTTTCAGCATGGACGTAAGGATTGCCTTTTCCGCCAAAAAGAATTGATCGGTATCTACACCTATGGCGTATTTTCCTGATTTCTGAATCTCCGTTAGTGCACCTACGCCTGTAAGACCTGCAGCAACGTAAATAACGTCAGCATCTTTTTCCTCAATCATCTGAGAAGCAAGCTCTTCGCCAAGCTTGGCATTACCGAAGTCTCCAGCGTAGACAACATCAACAGTAGCATCCGGGTTGACTGCCTTAACGCCTTGTTCAAAACCCTGCTGGAAATTACGGAGAACAGGGATATCCATGCCACCCAAAAAGCCTACATGGTCATCGGTCGTGGCAAAGCCTGCAATCATACCTGCAAGATAACTTCCTTCTTCAGCCTTGAACGATATGGAAGAAATATTGGGTAACTTGGACTGACTGTCAATCAAGAGAAATTGCTGATCAGGATACTTGGCAGCTACCTTCTCCATGTCGGCTTGGGCCGTGTCGCTCAGGCCGATAATCAAGTCTACTTTGGCCTCCGCAAATTGCTCAAATGCAGCTTCGGTGGTTAAGTCCTTGCTAGGCTCCCGGTAGTCAAAGACAATGCTCTTCTCGTTTCTGGCTTGAACCAGTCCATCAAAAGCGGCGTCATTGAAAGAACGATCGCCCAGACCGACTTCGGTAAGAACAATACCGACTCGCGTTCGGGTGTCTGTTGCCGTTTTATTATTGTTGGCTGAACACGCCCCCAGGACCAGCACCATTAGCATTAGCATCATGGTGAAGCCTGCGTTCATGTTCCTTTTTGTTTTCATAGCGGTATACCCTCATTTCTGTATAAGTGTTGAAGCGTGAGGTGAGCATTTCCCTATATGTATATCGGCCAGAAACAGAGTGTGTATTATGGTGCGGGATGAAAATTTACGGAAAACAAATTATAATTTCATGAATTGTACATTTTGTTTACAAATCTCAGCCATATGGATGTGGAAAAACCGAAACTGGTTGCTTTGCAGAAGTAAAAAGACTGAAAAAAGGCAAAGAGGAGATGGGATGAATCATCTCCTCTTTGCCTATGGAATGGATCGGTTGCGTACATATTTCACATCATGGGTATGTCCTGCTGTTGATGTTAATTGTCCAATCGAAATGTATAAGAAAACGCTGTGGTAGCGATTAGCGATATAAACTGGCTCTAGGGCTCCCTGTGGGTCACCATGCGGCTACCGAGCCATCAGCCCGGCTTTCCGTGCCGCCGCACAATACACCGCTGTCCGGGTTGCGCCAGATGATCTGACCCCGTCCAAACATCGACGGGTCGAGGGCGACCTGTATGTCATGCCCTTTGCGTGCCAGTGCCTGTGCAATATGTGAAGGGAATCCAGGCTCAACGAGTATCGTTTTGCCAGTGGTCCACTGCCAGCGCGGAGAATCGAGCGCAGCCTGTGGATTGAGGTGGAAGTCCACCGTGTTCATGACGACCTGCACATGGCCCTGGGGTTGCATGAACCCGCCCATGACCCCGAAGGGCCCAACCGCTTCATTGTCACGTGTCAGGAAGCCCGGGATGATCGTGTGATATGTCCGTTTGCCTGGCTCCAGTGCGTTGGCATGATCCGGATCAAGCGAGAAGTTATGTCCCCGGTTTTGCAGGGCAATGCCTGTGCCTGGAACAACCAGCCCGGAGCCGAAGCCCATATAATTGCTTTGAATAAAGGAAACCATATTGCCTTCACCATCTGCTGCAGCGAGATAGACAGTTCCACTTGCCCGTGGATCGCCTGCTTCAGGCAGGCGTGCTGTATCTCCGATGAGTTTGCGCCGTTCATTCGCGTATGCTTCAGACAGAAGCTCCTCCACGGTTACACCCATCTTGCGTTCTTCAGTAATGTATTTTTCTCCATCGGCAAACGCCAGCTTCATGGCTTCCAGCTGCCTGTGGTATGCCAGAACGGACTCCTTTTCATCAAAATCAAAGCCTTTCAACAGATTGAGCGCTGCCAAAGCAATAAGCCCCTGACCGTTCGGCGGGATTTCCCATACGTCGTATCCGCGATAGGAGACCGAGATCGGATCAACCCATTCAGGCTGGAATGCGGCCAGATCGTCTTTGGTCAGGTAGCCGCTGTGCTGTGCCATAAAAGAATGAATACGCTCCGCCAGTTCGCCTTCGTAGAAGTCTCGCGCTCCGCTCTCGCCAATTCGGCGCAGTGTAGCTGCATGATCCGGCGAACGCCACATCTCGCCCACGGCGGGAACATGTCCGCCCGGGGCAAATGTCTCAAACCATGCCCGACCGGCTTCCGCATCGCCCTGGCGTGCATACACTTCGGCTGCCCGTGCCCAGTGGCGGGCCAGCCCCGGCGCAAGCGGGTAACCTTCTTCCGCGTAGCGGACAGCCGGTTCCAGCGCTTCCGCCAGCGTAAGCCGCCCGAATCGGCGGCTCAGCTCCGCCCAACCCGCCGGTGCGCCAGGCACCGTCACCGGGATCACCCCAAGCTTCGGCATCTCCGTATGGCCTGCCGCATGAAGCGCCTCAATGGATATGCCCTGAGGCGCTGGGCCGCTGGCATTCAGGCCGTGCAGCTTGCCCTCGGTCCAGACGAGGGCAAAGGCATCGCCGCCAATGCCGTTGGACGTTGGCTCCAGCACGGTCAGTGCCGCCGCCGTTGCGATGGCCGCATCAATGGCATTGCCGCCTTTTTTTAATATATCCAGTCCGGCTTGTGCAGCCAAAGGCTGTGAAGTGGCGACCATGCCTTGCTTGGCATAGACGGGCACACGGTAAGACGGATACGGTTGGTAGAGTGGATCGTAGTTCATCAGGTTGCTCAGCTCCTTGTCGCAAGACGTCAGGTTCCGGATTGACCGGTTCGATTTACGAATGTACTCCTAAACCTCTTCGGAACAAGACCGCCGTTCTCCTGCTGACCGTACGAAATCCAACCTGACATGCCCGATACACCGAAGTGTACACCGCGCGCATCCATGTCCTTGTGAGTTTCCTTGAACGGAGAAATGGTGCAAAAACAACCACTATCAATGTGACCTATTGGGATTAGGTTGTTACCATATCGCCGCCATTGACATGAATGCACTCACCGGTGACGTAGGAAGAGTCGCGGGATGCGAGATAGACGTAGGCAGCCGCTAATTCATAAGGCTGGCCTGCCCGGCCCATCGGCGTCTCTGTACCGAACACCTGCACATCTTCGGCCGAGAAACTGGAAGGAATAAGAGGTGTCCAGATGGGTCCAGGAGCCACGCAATTGACCCGGATTCCTTCGGAGGCAAGCGATTTGGCGAGTACCCGGGTCAAAGAAACCACCGCCCCTTTGGTGGAGGAGTAATCAATCAGCTGCACATCGCCTTTATAGGCCGTAATGGATGCCGTGTTGATGATAGATGCTCCTTTACACAGATGGGGAAGAGCCGCTTGAATAAGAAAGAAATAGGCAAACACATTGGTCTGGAATGTATGGTATAGCTGTTCTTCCGTAATATCGACTATGCTCGGCTGTACGTATTGCACGCCATGATTGTTGACCAGAACGTCGATTTTGCCGAAGGTTTCCATCGTCGTGCGAATGACTGCCTCACAGTTTTTCTTCAAACGCAGATCAATCTCGATCAACAGACACCGTTGTCCCAGCTCTTCAATGCGATCACGTGTCCTCTCGGCGTCAGTCCGTTCATATAGATAAGCGATGGCGATATCTGCACCTTCTTTGGCAAAAGCAATGGCTGCCGCTCTGCCGATTCCGCTGTCACCACCGGTAATAATGGCCACCTTGCCCTCCAGCTTGCAGCTGCCGATATAGGCCGGATCTTCACTGATCGGTTCAGGTACCATCAAGGTTTCCAGGCCCGGCTGCTGGTCCTGATGCTGGGGTGGGAAAGCCAGCTTCTGTTCCTTGCACACCGTTTTCTCACCGTAAAAAGGATAGACAGGATTCATTTGTTTTACATCCTCCTCGCACGTTCGTTCATACGCCTAAACTATGCATTCGCCCAGAAGAAGGTGCGACAGGAGGAAGAAGGGCATTTGTTTTTTGCGCAAAATATACCATAATAAGGATGTAGCTAGGGCAACAGGCCATTAAAATATGGAGGTGTCAAGAGCCAAATGAATATTCAGGGGATCAATCATCTCTGCTTTTCGGTATCTAATTTGGAACAATCCATTGCTTTCTACGAGAAGGCTCTCGGTGCCCGCATTCAAGTGAAGGGACGTAAGCTGGCCTACTTCGAGCTTGCAGGTCTCTGGATCGCCTTGAATCAGGAAGATGTGATTCGCAATTATACCGAACGAACCTATACGCATATTGCATTTACCGTAAAAGAGGAAGAATTCGATGAATCTGTCCAGCAATTACGGACAGCCGGGGCAGACATTCTCCCAGGAAGACCACGTGATCCAAAGGATGCGTTGTCCGTTTATTTTACCGATCCAGATGGTCACCTGTTCGAACTGCATACAGGTAACATGAAGCAAAGGGTGGATTATTATCGCGAAGAGAAGCCTCATATGACTTTTTATCCTTAAAATCATTGTGTAAATGGAGGTAAATGGTAATTAACGTATTTAATGTCACTGCGATTATCCGTAAAATAAGTCTCAGGTTCGCCGAGGATAAAGGATAGATCTATTGCCAAATGATACAGAAGGAGAGATGGACGTGGGGAGCAAAGGATCCAAATTACGGGTAATGGCAAGTGGACTCTGCATGGCCACAGTCGTGCTGGTTTCGGTTCTTACAGGGGGGATTCACGTTTCGGGGGAACGCACGGGGCTTGCTGAATTCTCGGATCAACAGAATTACGGATTTCCACCTGCAACTCTACTTGATCTGAATGATCCGGTTCCTCTTAGATGAACATGTTGATTGGATTCTGTGTCGTTTTGAAGCTTAAGCCGTAGATAGGGGCCTCTGTACCAGAGACCCTGGATACCATAAAACCTTTTCGTTTTGTTTCTACAGTTGTTAGGAGAAGATGATAGTTGCCTTATTTGATAAATGCTTTGTAGTCGTTGTATTCCATTTTACCATTCTGTTTGCTCAGAAGGAGTAATTGGTGGCTGATGTTCGCTTCACGGTCTGCATAGATGCGTTTTAGCAGATCATGGCTCATTCGAAGAAAGTAATAGCCTTCGTCCGGATTGTCTTTCTCATGAAACACCACGCCAAGAAGACGATATAATTTTGCCCGGAGTATCCCTTCATCTCGCTGATCCAGCAATTGAAGGGCTTCTTTGATGGCAGCCTCTGCCTGCAGCGGCTGGCGCTCTTCCAGATAGATTTTACTGATTTCCTCCAATATGGAAGCCTTCTTGTGGGGCAGATTGCGTTTGTCGTATATTTCGGCGCATTCAGCCAGCAAGGGAAGGGCTTCTTTTTTTTGCCCCATATAGAGCTGAATAACGGCAAGATTGTGAAGGGCCAGAACGTAGGATTCGCTTTTTGCCCGCTTATATGAATCTGCCGAGATTTTGGTCCAATCATAGCTTAACGACAGATGCCCGTCCTGCCCGGACATGTAGTAAGCTTTGCCCAAGCCAAGCGTAATCTCACCATAAAGTTCCTGTTGTCCTGTCATCCGGGCTTCTTTTTCTGCTTTATGGTAGAAATCCAGACCTTGGTCCACATTCCCCAGGCGCAAATGAGTGGTTCCAAGATATGTTAGTGCACGAATATGATCATCCTGCAGGTGTTTAAGCCTGCTGCTATAGGTATACGCCTGTTCATAATATTTGCGGGCAGCATGAAACAGCTCGGCGTGAAAAGCGGATCGCCCCATCTCCAGATAGTATTGAACAATGCGCTCCCGATCTCCGGTACGGGTTACTGTAAAGGCTGCAGCCTCTCCCTTGTCCATGGCTTCGCGATGTTCACCCATTCGGTTATAGCTGCGCATAATGAGGAGATAGGCGTCTGTCTGGTCTAGCACATCCTTGGTCAGTGTGAGCACATTATGAGCCATGCGAATGCAGGCATGGTCGTTGTTCTCCTCATGATAGGCCTTCGCTTTATCCAGCACGGCTACACCGATATCCGTATCTGTCCCTATACTTCCTCCCAAAAAATACTCCATAGGTGTGTTCAGTCGTTTGGCAATGATCTTCAACATACGGTGAGAAGGAACGGCTCTGCCTTTTTCGATAAGGCTGATATAAGAGCGTGTCATATCCTCCCCCGCCAATTGCTTTTGCGAGAGACCAAGCTGCTCCCGGATTTCCCGGATTTTGGGTCCGAGCATGTTCATTCACCGTCCCTTAATATAGTTTGATTTTACTAGAATAGTGAATTGTATGTTGATTCGATGGAGTGGCATAAGCAAGGAGTAAGGGGTGTAAGGGGATCATTTACCTCCATTTACAGTTTAATTCCAATTTAGGAGATTATAGAATGATAGTATCCAAGATGAAAGGAGGAGAAATGAATGGTCCTTAAAGCGACTCCCATTACACTGGAGCAATTGAAACGCAAAGAAATTGAAGCAGCACAAATGGAAGCTAACGTACTGGGTGAGGCGCGTGAAGTTAGTGCCCGTGCAGTAGAAGCCCGTGCAGTAGAAGCTCGTGCAGTAGAAGCTCGTGCGGTAGAAGCTCGTGCGGTAGAAGCTCGCGCAGCAGCAGCTCGTGCAGTAGAAGCTCGTGCAGTAGCAGCTCGCGCAGTAGAAGCTCGTGCAGCAGCGGCTCGTGCAGCAGAAGCTCGCGCTGTAGCAGCTCGTGCGGCAGCAGCCCGTGCCTGATCCTACTTACTTATCGCATTAGTTTGATTCATAGATGAGAGCTTCCGCGGAAGCTCTCTCTCCCTATATTCAGAGAGATTCGCACGTTGGTGATAACGAGGTGTCTTGAGCCGATGCATATCAAGCAAATATGGTCTTATATTCCAGAACATATCGTACCCATTCGGGAACTGAATGATGCTCTGGGACTCAACAATGCCCAGACGAAAGTACTGGAAAAAATTCATGGTTTGAAACAGGTTCGACAAGACAGGGACGGAGATCTGACGGCACTGCTCGGGCGTGTGCTTGCCCAGGTGGTAAACCATCAGAAGGTAGCCCCTGCTTCAATTAAGTATATCATTTATTGCCACACAATTCAGGAAAATTTCCCCTTTCCTATGAAAGTTTTGCAAGGCCTGAAACGGGCGTACGGATTGCAGCATGCCATCGCGTTTTCGCTTACGCAGCAGAACTGCGCATCGGGTTTGGTTGCCCTGAATGTTGCCGAGACATTGCTGCCTTCATTGGAAGCGGATGATCATATTTTAATTTTGACAGGGGAAAAAACGTTTAGCCCCGTTGTGCAGCTGATTCCCAACACAACCGTGATGGGGGAGGCAGCTGCAGCTGTCCTGGTTGGCAATATCGGAGAAGGAAGCCGGATGGTTGGACTTACGAGCGTTACGCTGGGTCAGTACTGCAATGTGCTGACGGGGAATTCCCAATTACAGAGGGAATTTCAGGAGATCTACACGCCCCGGTTATGCGAGGCCATTATGACAGCTTTGGAGCAGACAGATCTGGTACTGCAGGACATTCGATATATCATACCGCACAATGTGAATTTATCTTCCTGGAAGAAAGTTGCTGCCAGGTTGTCGTATCCTCTCGAACAAATATATACATCGAATGTGGAAGAGATCGGTCATTGCTTCTGTTCGGATCCGTATATCAATCTTCAAGCTGTTCTGGAGCAGGAGCTTCTGCGACCGGATGATTACTATCTGCTTGTCACGGTTGGTCTTGGGGTTACCTTCAGTGTAGCAGTAATGCAATATGCAGGAATTGGGGGGAATAGGCGTGACAACAGTGTTGACCGATTTTTCGAGCAAGTTGAAGTGGGCGTTAACGGGCCAGCATGATGTTACTTTTGTATTCCTGAACAATTTTGAGGTTGAGGAATATTGGGGTGATCCGGAAATTCTTAAGCTGCCTTCATTGAGTATTGGCTCAGCTGCAGACGTTGTGAACCGGATGGAGGAGCTGGGGCTTTTTCTCGCCGGCGAGAACGATATCATCCTGCTCAAGAGTGTGCCAGATCAAGCCTTCATAGCCGAGGCACAGACACTCGGTTTTGGTCGGGCAAGGTGTGTTGCTGCAAGATGCAATGAGCCGGCACTGAACATTACTGCTAATCTTCTGAATTGTCCAGAGACCCTGGACAAGCTGCGATATCTGTCTGAGGAGTCCGGAACACGTGCTTTTCTGGTTCCCTTTGGGACATCAGCCCAGGAAGAAGAGCTCTCCCGCCTTACGGGAATCCCTCTTGCCGTTCCCTCCGCGGACGTGTTCCGCAGGGTGAATGATAAGGGTTATTCGCGCCGGCTCAACGCTGAACTGGGCATTCGCCAGATTCCAGGCGTAGAATGTACGTCTCTGGAAGAGCTTGCGTCCGGTTTCGAGCGTCTGAAGCCTGTGCTTGAACAGGGCGGGCGCCTTGTGCTGAAGGATTCCATGGGTGTATCGGGCAAAGGCATTACCGTCATTGCCGACGAAACCCGGTTTCACAAATGTATGAGCATGTTGGAGAAGCAGGCGAGTAAAAAGGACATTCACAGGATCAATTATGTGCTCGAACAATGGATCGACAAAATCTGTGACCTGAATTACCAGATTCTCATCGATCGGTCCGGTGGAGTCGAATTCCTCGGCGTAAAGGAGTCGCTGGTAGAGCAGGGCGTACATCAGGGACATCTCATGCCCTCTCGTCTGGATGATGTTCAACTGGGCATTATTCGGGAGGCAGCCATGAGAATCGGTACAGCATTGCATCGGGATGGATATTATGGTATCGCCGGCATGGACGCGATTCTGGACGAGGATGGCACGATTTGGCCGAATCTCGAAATCAATGCAAGGTTTAATATGTCGACTTACCAGACGAACATTCAGAATCAATGGCTTCCAGACGGCATGTTCGGCCTGGCGAAAAAGTACGCTCTGCGGCTCAATCATCTGCTGGAGTACGGAGACCTGCGCTCAAGATTGGGCGGGCTGATGTTCAAGCCGGAAAATGGCGAGGGACTGTTAATCAACAACTTTGCTACGGTCAATGCGGCATTCAGAAGTGAAGGAACCCTGTTTTCCGGACGTCTGTATGGCGTAATTATTGCGTCTTCCCCTGAACGGCTGCGAGTTATCGACGAATCGGTAGAAGCCGTCTTATCTTCTATAAACGAGGTGATGTGAATGTCAGCCGAATATCAGGTTCAGCAGTTGCCCATATCGGAAATAGCCGAGAGATTCGGGACGCCCCTGTATGTCTATGACGGGGATATACTGCGACAGGTGTATCAAGAACTTAGGGGATCGCTTACACCCCATGTGGAACTGTTTTATTCACTGAAAGCCAACCCGAATATATCCATTGTACACATGCTGCGGGAGATGGGCGCACAGGCAGAGGTATGCTCCCTGACAGAATTGCATACGGCTGTAAGTGCTGGCGTACCGCCAGAAAGCATTATTTTCCTTGGACCTGGAAAAAGCGATGAAGAGATTGCAGCCTGTATACGTTACGGCATTTATGCTATCGTGTGCGAATCGTTTCAGGAACTTGAGCGCATCGAGATGATCGCCGCCAGCGAAGGGCGGATTGTATCCGTGGCTCTCAGAGTGAATCCTTCCTTTTCTGTTAAAGGGTCAAGGCTGACTATGGGCGGCAAACCGCGCCAGTTCGGTATGGACGAAGAAAGTGTGCTTCAGGGGAAGAAGCAGTTTGAGGGCTGTTCGCATGTGGAGATTATGGGTCTTCACGTATACATGGGAACTCGCATGTTGGAAGTCGAACCAATTGCCGAGAATACCCGTCATATTCTGGATCTGGCTGAGAGGCTTGAGAATGAGCTTGATATTACGCTGCGCATGGTTGATGTCGGCGGGGGATTGGGTGTGCCGTACCATGAAGGTGAACAGCCTCTGTCCATCGCATCCCTGACGGAGCAATTAAATCCGCAGTTCGAAGCCTTTCGTCTTGGGCACCCGAATACCCGGTTGATCATGGAGCTTGGGCGTTATTTGGTAGGTACTTGCGGTATGTTGGTCAGCTGCGCGTTGTACGTCAAGCAATCATATGGAGAAAACTTTGTTGTGACGGATGGAGGGACGAACTGTCATATGGCAGCAGTAGGTACAGGTTCCTACGTGAAGCGCAACTTTCCGATCGCATCCCTGACGCGTTATGGAGAAGCACCTGTGGCCGAGTACAACATTACGGGTCCCTTATGTACTCCCAATGATGTTGTGGGCAAACGTGTTCAGCTTCCTCCTATTACACGGGGGGACTTGATTGGGGTGTTTCACTCCGGAGCGTATGGGCCAACGGCTTCTCCAACGCACTTTTTGAGTCACGGAAGTCCGGCCGAAGTTCTGATTGTCGGCGGAGAGGCCCATTTGATCCGGGATAGGGATACGCCGCAGGATCTGCTGGGCAAACAGCATTTGATTCAAGTATCGCATACGGCAATAACCAATTGATAAGGAGAGATGATGAACATGACGACTGCATTGTTGCTTGAAGAGATTAAGGGTGCTATTGCTGAAGTATTGAATACGGAAGCCAGGCAGGATATCCAATTGAGCACCTCTTTATTTGACGAACTTTATCTGGATTCGACTTCAGTACTGGAACTGCTGATGACGCTGGAGGACCGGATTGAGGGTCTGGAGATCGATCCGGACGAGCTGGAGCCGGATGTCTTCGATACAGTAGGCTCTCTGGCTGCTTACATCGAGAAGCAGCTGATTGCGGCTTGATGGCTTCGCCTGTTGCCATTCGGGAGATGGGGGTCAGGCTATTCTCGGACAGGAATCCTCCATTTGAGCATCCCGATTTGCTGCGCTTACACCAGGACATGTTTGCCGATACGCCGGTAAAGTATGATGTTGATCTTCTACAGGAACGAAACAACAATGCCTATCATGACATGAGCGTGGAGTTGTTGGAAGCGACGGGCCTTGATGGGATCATGCAGGATGTGGATGTACTGCTGCTTGCTTACAATTTCCCGAATATTCGTCCGGACATTTCAATCGTGAATTATTTGATGGATCGATATCAGGCGCGCTTTACCAGCTTTGCTGTAAATGATCTTGGTTTTGGGGCTCCTTTTGCGGCACTTCATATGATTCAGCACTATTTGAGCCGGGAAGGTTACAACAAGGGCATGCTGCTGATCATGGATCAGACCGCTCTTCCCTATGAAACCATGGAATTGAATGTAACGAACGGGCCGGATACCGCTGCAGTGATTTTGCTTGACCGGAGAACAGGCAGGGGACCCTGCCTGCTGGGCGTGGAGATGAGATATGCCGATCAGTCCATATCCGATACGGCGTCTCTGGTAATGGATCGATTATGCACGGAGACATCCATTCACCGGAGTCAGATTACTTTGCTGATCCACCCTGATCTGGAACAGGAATGTGTGGGTAGTTCATGGTACGAGGATTGTGGATGGAAGGGGTGTTACGATCCATCACGCTGGAGTGCAGCTCCGTTCTTTGCATTACAGGAGCTTCTGGAGTATGAGGATAGGAGTGAATACATATGCCTTATGCATCTGGAGCATACCGATTCATTTATTCATGCCCTGTTAATCCAAACTGGCGATGCAAGGGTGGACGGTCAGTAACAAGGAGGAGGGAACACCGTGACTTTCGGTATTGTGGATATTGGCGTCTATCTGCCTGAACAGATCCAGCAGCCGGAAGAGGTGCTGGCTGCCCTGGAACTTGGGAAGGGTGAACTTCAGTTTTTACGCAAGTGCCATCACCTGGAGGGCGTACCTATGACGGACTCGAGTCAGATGCTGGATGATACGATTGCGCTAGCTGTGGAGCGCGTCCAGGCCAGACAGTCCCTCGCCGGAATAGACCTTGTTCTCTATGTCCATTCCTTCCAGGTGCAGACACCTGGCGACTACAGGCTTATACAGCGTGTGCTGCGACGTTTCGGAATGGAAGATGTACCTTTCTATGGCATATCCCAAATGAACTGCGCCTCATCGATAGCTGCTCTTCAATGGCTTGAACGCATTGCACAAACACAGCCTCACATTGAGAATGTGCTGCTTATCTGTGCAGATCAATTCAATTTTCTGCCCTCCGAATGGCGTTATCTACGCAAATCGGCGATCCTGGGTGATTCTGCCGTAGCCGTTCTGTTAAGCAGGGATAGTCATCAGCATGTCGTTCAGGCGACGCATATTTTTCGGGATACCCGGTTCCATACCGGCTATCACGCAACCGCCGATGAGATTACGGCATTTAACCGATTGTATGTGGATCATATCATTCAAGGCATGGAAGAGCTGCTGTCCATGAAAGGCTTGACTCTTCAGGATGTGGATCATATCTTCCCCCATAACGTCAACTGGACGACCTGGAGGGAATTCTCGCGGCGAACGGGGATGGGGCAGGAGCGGATATATCTGGATAACATTCAGCGAATCGGGCATACCTTCTCCACAGATCCGTTTATTAATTTGAGCTCGGGATTGGAGCAGGACTGGGTTTGCAGGAAGGGACGCTCCATCATGGTCAGCATCGGGCTGGGCAGCTTTTTCGGTTTTGCATTGGTGGAGCATGGAGGGAACGAAGAACGAGTGAACAGGAGGAGTGACAATGCACGTCATTGAATTCCAGGGAGCGGGAGCGAAACCTGCTGGCCTGCAAGCGGCTGGCGACCCCGTTGCCCCAATCTCGGAATTATTGGAAGAGGCAACTGTGCGGTGGAGCGATCGCCCCGTGCTTTTGGCTGTGGGGGCATACCTGCTGGCGACGTCCCATTTGATTGAACAAGAACCTATGGTTTGGCATGAAGAATCTGGGGGAATGTACCGTTGGGACCAGCTGCATGTCGTGTTTGTACAGGATCGGATGCTGGAACCTTCCGAAATTCAACTATATCGAGTGCAGCTGAATCCGGGTGAGGAGGCTCAGGAGTACGGCAATGACGAGGGAACGAAATGGGACGATGTTTTGAAAAAGGGGCTGCTCCAATTCCGGGCCGAATTGTGCAGGACTGGTTTGGAACAGATGCGGAGACATTTGACTGGTCGTATATCTGGTGGGCAATCCACCTTCCAGCATCAACTGGTTAAAGGCATGGTCGCCGATATTCTGACAACGCTTTATATGACGGAAACGTTGCCGCAGGAACACCTCCTGTCAGCCAAGCCAGACCTTCCGTCTGGCCGGGTTCACGCATGGATGCATCAGGAACTGGATGAGGCCTTCAGACAGGTGCAGCGCCTTGGTGGAGGTTTCGGATTTTTGAGACAGGGTGTATCTTCCTATATATATACGGGCCAATTGGTGAAAAACATGCTATTAACAGGCGAGGAGGATTATCGATGATCACACCTTCAACCATTGCGGTCTTTGAGCATGTCATGAAGCAGTATGCTGCGGAGCTGCGCGAGGTCGGCCTTATCATTGACCGCGAGCCTGAACGGATTCAGGAGTTTCAGCACTTGCCTTCCATGCAGGCCATCAATCATATGATGATTCCACCGGAGTATGGCGGTCAACCGATCGTAACGATAGGTAATGAACGATATTATGGACTCTCCTCTCTGGAACGGGTAATCACGATTGAGCAGCTGGCAGCAGGAGATGCCGGAGCTTTTCTGGGTGGCCCAGGTCCGTCGATGTCCAGTATCGTTATGATGGACCTAGCTGATGAGGAGCAGAAGGAACGATTTTATAGCCATTTTTTGAAGGGCGCATCATGGGCCTTTTTTGCCATGTCGGAGCCGGAGAAGGGTTCGGATGCTACCGATATTGGCACACGTATCACGCGTCATCCAGGCGGGGATATCGAGCTGAACGGTCATAAAATCTACATAGGAAATGGAAGCCGCGCGAGTGTCGGTCTGGTGTTTGCCCAGACCAATCGTACACCTCTTGGCATTCAAATCGCACTTGTCGATCCCTCCATGGAGGGCTTTACGGCAACTCCGCTGGATACGATGGGACTGTGCGGACTGCAGATCAGTCATTTGAAGTTTGAAAACTTCGCACTGGAAGAGAAGGATATCATTGGCCGTCATCTTAGTCCAACCAAACGGGGGTTGTGGGGGGCGCTGCGTACATTCCATCGCATGCGTCCAAGCGTAGCTGCATTGGCGCTTGGGGTTGCACAGGCTGCATACGATTACGTATTGGAGCACAGATCCATTTTCAAGGAGCGGGAAAAGATGGAACTGGAGAGAATGGAGATGCGCCTGCATTCGCTTCGAAGCATGATTCGCAATGCTGCGGCAGAGATTGATCATGATGCCCAGAAAGGGTACCTGGCTTCCCTTAGCAAAATTCGCGCAGCTGCGCTTGCCGAGGAAGCGACGGAAATGGCATTGGGCATGATGGGGCCCGGCTCCATGATGGAACATCCTTTGCTGAATAAATGGTATCGCGATGCCAGGGCATTTGAGTTTATGGAAGGAACAACTTCCATTCAGAAAATCAATGTTTTCCAAGCCTATGCCAACGGGAAGATGCAGCATGCCTGAACCATTGCACAATGCTGCTGGCGCCCCCATCTATGTGGATCATATCAGTTGGGTTACTGCGGAGGATCATCTGTATACGCTGGACTGGCCAACGCCGGATGATTATTTTTACGTTTCCCCCCACATATATATGGAAGATCACTATTATGGTCGCGTCGGAACGCTTACCCGTTCGCTTATGGCAGATGGGAAACGCATGACTGCTGGGGATCTTGCACTCATGGTGATGGAGCGGTTGTCCACGAAGGCTACTTGGGACTGGCTGATTTTGGCGCAGACTTGTCCCGAGCGACATGCTCTTAATGCCCCGCTTGCCCGTATGCTCGAAACGGCACCATGGCACGTTAATTATCCGCTTGGCTTGTCACATCTGGGAGCGCTGGCCGGTACCGAGGCCATTCAGGCGGCCCAGTGGAGCATTGGCCGGAAGGAGCGCGCTGCCATCGTACTGGTGGAACAGCGCGTACTTCATGACGATGGTCAGGTTGGATATGGCCTGCAAGCCGAAAGCCAAGGTGATACGGCTGATATGGCGGTTGCCCTTCAGGCGTGCAAGGATCAAGGCGCATTGCAGGTACGCTATGCAGGGAGAAGAATCATCCATTCTGACGAAGCAGCTTCTTTTGCCTCCGAGGTCCTGGATATTATCCGTGAACTGATGGATGGCTGTGAAGCTGAACATGTCATCTTTCAGTCGAGGCTGGGGCTGCACATGAGCGGTAGCTCTATTTTGAATATTGGTCCTTCCAAGACGGTTTGTGTCCCACATACGGATTACCAGAGCGGAGATGTGTGGATACAGCTGGCAGAAAAATTGCAGCGAGGAATGATTGGGCCAGACGAGCGGGTAGTAATGGTCTCGTGGGATGGCGACCACTTGATATCCGCTTGCTGCGTGCATGTGATACATATACCGCTGCTCAGCAGGCTTACAATGATTCAAGAAATCAGGACAACATGAATTGTGGAGGTGAATCACCATGCAAGGGATCGATTATACGGCCGGTTCGATCCAACGTTTGCTGTTACGAACGGCCGTCCCGATGCTGCTTGCTTCCTTGGTCAATGTAATTACGCAACTGGCCAATGTATTTTTCATGGGACATACAAGTCAGAGCGTTCTGTATGTGCTGTCACTGTACATTCCGGTCTCATTCGTTATGATTGCTATCATCGAAGCGATGCAGCTGTCGGTTCAGGTGGCGGTGGCGCGCAGTCGTGCTGGGGGTTCACGAGTTTTTACACAGCTATTTGTCCATATGATGGGAAGTGCAGTGCTGCTGGCTATCCTTACAGGCGGTGTTGTCATGCTGCTGACTCCCGTACTGTCATGGTTTTATGCTGTGCCTGCCGACATTGCCCCCATGTTTACGCTGTATGTGGGGGGCATGATGGCCGCGAGTATTCCTGCTGTTCTGGCAGCTGTAAGTGGTGCAGCACTTCGGGGTCTGGGCCGGGCGCAAGCGGCATCGTGGAATTCGGTAGGCTTGGCCCTGCTGAATATTTCCCTTGTGTACATGTTTGTATCGATTTTCGGGCTGGATCTGAAAGGGATCGTGTATGCCAACTTGATCTCATCGACATTGTCCTGGGTCATCTCTCTGTTGATTCTGTTCATTCGCAAAGAAGTACTTATGGAACGCTTTGTTTTTGCGAAAAAGCATTTTGTTACTCTCAGACATGTAGGTATTCCGGTCTTCATCTCATATTGCATGATCTTTCTGAGTACTTTTTTCTTCAATAAAATTGTCAGCCATTTTGGCGCAGGTGCCGTTGCCGGGTTTGGCGTCGGTTATCGAATCCAGACGATGGCGATTCTGCCCGGTATTGTGATTGGTTCCGCGATTGGCATCATGATCAATCACAACTTACAGTCCCCTCATCGGCCAAGGGCCTACGCAAGCTATCGTCAGGGTCTGCTGCAATCCTTCGCGCTCTATGCAGTCATTGCCATTGCGATCTGGGTATGGAGAGAACCGCTTACTTCGTTCCTGATTGAAGATGCGGCATCTCGTGCGGAAGCGGCACGTTATCTTTCTGTGGTGGCTCTTTCCTATATTGGCATGGGACCCATGATGACTACGTTGCTTACAATGGAACAGAGCGGACGCGGGTATCAGGCCATGTTCCTTAATGCAATATATTTTCTGCTCATTATCTTATTGGGTTGGGGACTGACTCGAATGTTCAATCACGTTATCTATTTCTATGGCGTCATTGCCGGCATGAACGTCATTGGCATGTCTTTTTTCCTGCCTTTCATGCGAAGGCTGAAGCGGGATTATGTAGAGCCGTCTGGACACGAGGCAGGAATCTCAGAGGACGAATCAGCTCTGTCCAATCAGGGATATTCCACCCAGTCTTGAATCTAACCACGGACAGGAGGATCTTGCATGAACCATTCCGAACCTGTTTATCTGGTGCGTCGCATCGGAGATACATGGATTGCTGCGGATAAAACGTTCAGCCAGTTCTATGAACTTGAGCCTGAATACAAGCTGGAGCCACGAATCTCTCCGGATTTGCCGGGGGTTGAACCCCCGGAGGTCCCTTTTTTTTTGTATGAACCGCGCATCGGACATGAAGTGCCCAAACTCTGTATCGTGGGCATTCCCTATTCCGGCGGGACGAGCCTGGTACATTCCTCTGTATCCGGATTCGTGCACGCACTACGTACAGAATCGTATAAAAAAGTGTTATATCCTTCATTAATACAATCAGGGAATTCGGGATTATATGATATCGGAAATGGAACCCACTTACTTGAAGACGTGATTATGCAGGATTGGGGTTCTTGCCTCATGGATGGAGCAGATGCGAATGCAGAACTGCCTTATACAAAGGGACTTGACTCCGCTCTGGAGCATGCCAGGGAGCATCAGGCACTGCTGTGTTGCTTGGGTGGCGATCATTCGATTACGCATGGCGTGCTTCAACGGATGCCTAAGGTCGCAGGCAACCGCAGGGTCCTGGTCCAGTTCGATGCCCATCATGATTGCGGCATTGATGCCATTCATCAGGAGCAGCCCAGCCATTCCAATTTTGTGAGGCATCTGCTGGAAGACGGAACGGTTGATGCTGTTGTACAGATCGGTTTGCGCGGCCTTCGTTCGGCGGATCAGATGTACAGGCATCCAGGCTTGGTACAGATATCAGCAGAGCAAATGACACCGGAGAAAGTACAGGAAACGCTCATTGAAGTTCAACAGAGGTATAATATCGATTCAGCCTATTTGACCTTTGATCTGGATTGCCTTGATCCTGGGAGCTTCCCTTATGTGGACTTTCCGATTGGCGGGGGGCCGACCTGGCAGAATATTCGAAACTGCGTTGTTGCAGCGCTGGAGGTTCCGCTACCCTATCTTGGTATGGACATGGTTGAAGGGCAGGGCGTGGAGAAAGACGGGCACATTCCAGGACAATACGAGTTGGCGCTACGCATGCTGGCTTACATGCTGGATGGTATAGACCGGAATCGTCGTTGGTTTGATTCGCTTGTCTGTGGGGATACCCTACAAGAAGGCATACTGACAGGAACCGGAGCATCGATGAATACAGGGACAAAGGAGACGTGATGATGAAGGATTTCCGAGCATTATATACGTTTCACCGGGAACAGGTTCAGGAGGAGTTATACAAGGAAAGGGCAGGCGGCATCCATCTGGGATACTTCTATGCGTTGATGAATATTATTAAGGAGCTTGCACCGCTTCAGCCAGCATTGTCTCCCGAGGCAATCTGGATGGATTACCTGGCTTTTTTGCGTACGATTGATGAACACAAAAAAAGCCCGTTCTCTTTTATGGAGTGGGATGAGGTAGAGGGACGCGAGCATTTGAGGACCACGCTTAAGGAAGGTGGAGCGTTGCTGACCTGGCATTATGGTTTTGTCAGACATAATATGATTACGATTGGTCAGGAGATTCGTGCAGGACATACGAAGGCCAAACTTCCTTTTTACTTGGTAGCCGAGCAGGGGACGGTGGAGCAAGAGAAAAAGCTGCAGGCCTGGAATTCGATCCGGCAGTATGCAGGGGCTGAATTGCTTAATGCAGAGGATGAGATGATCGGCATACGACTATATTCTCATTTGCGGAAAGGAGGCTCATTCAATCTTTTTGTGGATGGACAGACGGGTTTTAATGCGGATAACCGGGCAGTGGAACTTCCTTTTCTTAGCTCACGGATTCGGACGAGGAGCGGCATATTTCGCATTTTGGCGAAGGCCCGCAAGCCTGTATGTCCCTACTTCATGACGTTGACCGAGGATTTCCGTTCGAAAATCGTTTTTCTGCCTCCGTTCACATTGGAAGAGGATATTCAGGTGTCTGCAGGACGTGTATATGAGCCATTTCGTGCTCAGCTGCGGAAGCAGCCTGCACTTTGGCGTTTTTGGGATCGGCACCATCAGCAGGTTATTCATTGGGAAGAGGATGAGGTCCCGCATCAATCCGAAGAAGCTGAAAGTCGGGTGGACTGGTTCTCCAGACCGCTGGATGGATTCGGTCAACTTGGACTGAACACCGGGAGTGGTATGATCTACAATTTGGGTTAACCGCCAGACAAGGGGGATGTAGGGATGCAGTCTTTCATTACGGAGCAGCGTAATCAACTATCGGTTCATGTGATGCCAACTCGCCAATATGTAAGCCGCTATATCCATCTTAGTATCGTTAACGAACAGGGGAGAATTCCTCCAGCCGTGTTTATGGTCATTGTTCGTCTGCTGTTCAACCCAAGACGGGGTTCGCTGGATAAAAGACAGTTGCACCAGCGTCTATGGACCTGCTATACAGACGGGCTTGGATGCGACTTTGAATACAAGGGAGATGCCCAGCTTGCATCTATCCGTTTACGTACTCCTGGAAGTGTACTGCCCTGGTCGGAGACGCGAACAAAGGATGCACTGGAGCTGCTTGCAGAGCTATTGCTTGGACCTGTCTCCAATGATGGCTTTGATTTTGATGAGGTGCAGGTACAGGAAGAGACCAGATGGGCAGAGCATCATGCCGGTTACGATGTTTCCGAATGGGACAAGGTGGTGCGGGGGCGTTGTCTGGAATGGCTGGGATATGCAGAACAGGGCAGGGATGGCGAGCTTGAGAAGCTTCGGGATTGCGTACGTGATGGTGAACTCCCGGAGTGGTATAGGGAGATGCTTCGTTGTCCGATCCATATTCATATTATCGGTGATGTCGAGTCTGATCCCATGACAGCCCATGTTTTGGCGACGTTTCGGACATTGGATGAAATGGAGGGAGCAGCTGATGATAAGCAGACCTCATCCTTACCACGTGACCCTCGGACTGCTGCACGGAGGGAAGAAGGTGAGCTGATGATGGAACTGATGGATGTTCAGCAATGCAAAATTAATGTGGCCTTTGCGACCGGGGTGGATTACGGTGCCTCCAACTATCCCGCCTTGTTTCTTTTTCATTCGCTGTTTGGCGCCACGCCTGCCTCAAGGCTCCAGTATGGGCTCCGTGAACAAAAGCAATGGGTATACCAGATCTACAGCACACTGGATGATTATCGCGGCACACTTCATGTGACAACGGGAACAAGCAGCGGATATGCAACAGAGGTTCTCGAAGCGATAGATGCGGAGTGGTTGAAATTATGCAACGGAGACATCCAGGAACGGGAGCTGCACAGAGCCATTCAGAATGTCATGCATTATGTGCAAGTGGGCTACGATCTGCCTGAGCAGGTTGTCGACCTCCATATCGATCGGCTGCTCAATCAGGTTTCAATGACTACTCCGCAATTTCTGGATGCCATAGCGAGTGTGACATCAGAGCAAGTGGCAGAAGTGGCCTCTGGAATGAAAAAAGAAGTGACTTGGATTTTGTATCCCGAGAGTGAATATTCGGCATAACTGTAGGAGGAGAATCATGAATCTTGCTGTGAATACCGCGCCCATCCAGCGGTGCTTGTCCAATGGCCTCTGCGTCAGCATCTTTCCCGAGCCCCATTTCCACCATACCTTTGTTTCGTGGTCAGTGTCTTATGGATCGATTCATGATGCGGTACTGCCCGGGAGGGCACATTTCCTTGAGCATATGATGTTCTACAACCCGGATAAGCAACCTGTAAAGTCAATGCTGCATGCTCTTGGCGCCTCGACATCTGCACTGACACGTTATGATGTAACGACATACCAGATGGCCTGCACGGGGCAGTTGAAGCAAAGTATGGAGCTGTTTACCCGGATGCTGGCAACGCCGTATTTTACGCTGATAGATATTGAAAAGGAACGAGCCGCCATTCATCAGGAACTGTCCATGTTTGCAGATCAACCATCCTGGCGATCCTTGCAGCTGCTGACTCAGATGATGTACGGCAGTGATCACCCCATTACATTGGACGTTGCGGGTACGCCGGACAGCCTGTATCGAATTACAATGGATGAGCTAAATGATGCATACAATGACCATTATGCCACAGGTAAAATGGCCGTTGCCGTGGCAGGTCCGGTTGAACCGGAGGCTATTATCGAGATGCTGGAACGATTCCCGATGATGGCACATCAGACAACTTCCCGGCAGGGTGTGGTTCCATTGGGCCGAATTTGGGAGGAGTCCAGTGAACGTTATATGGAACTTGAATACGGGTTGCCCCTGCCGCTTGTGAGGTTCGGGTTCCGGGCTGAGGAGGGGATGCAGCTGAAGGATCAAATGGCTTGCATCATTGGCATTGAAGCGCTTCTGGGTGAAACTTCCGATTTCCATGCAGAGTGCTTCGAGTCGGGCCTGCTTGGCAAAGGTGCCGCCTGGGACCATTATTATCGCCAGGAATTTGCGTTTTCGAACGCTTACGTTTATTCGGCAGATCCGGCTTCATTATATACCCGTATTGAGCAGCAGTGTGATCAGATTCAGGAGGGCGCCATGTCCCTGCACAATCTGGAGGTTGCACGAATGAAATGGCTAAGTGACTATTATGCGGATATGGATTCGCTAAAACAGCGATGCATGAACGTTTCGGAGCACGCTGTGATGGGTTTGGACTATATGCAGATCGGCGTGTATGTATCCGGACTGACAGAAGATGAAATCTTACACGGTTTGAGAAAAATGGCAACGCCTGCTCATCTGCGGATGGTCGTTTTACGCTAACAGAGGGGGGCAAGTCCATGCCAAATGTCGTGAAAACGGAGGTCCAACTCTGGAAGCAAGCGCTGCCCACAAGCGAGAATCAGCTGCAGTCAGCGTTGGCGTTGGCCCAAGATACACTTACTCCAGAAGAACAGCAGCGTATGCGGAAAATCGAGAAAGTCTCCCTGCTTGGGGCGCATAGCTGGATGACTTCAAGGCTTTTCCTCCGAAATGTGCTGGCACAGTATATGCAGCAACAAGCAAGGGATATCCAAATTGAATATGGACCCTCTGGGAAGCCGTATATCCACGGCGGGCCTCAATTTAGCCTGTCTCATACGAAGGGTCTGTGTGTGCTGGCTGTTAAACCCAGTAATACAGAGCTTGGAGTAGACGTTGAGTGGATGCGTCCGTTGCTGCGTCAGCAAGCCATTATTCACCGATTTCTGACTTTGGAAGAGCAAGGTTATGTTCTGGATAGCGCGAGTAAGGGAGAAGAGCATTTCCTCCTGTTATGGGAGATGATCACTCGCAAGGAGGCTTGGATCAAAGCGTGTGGTCAGGCACTGTGTGGACAATGGAGGGCGCTAAATACCGTGGATGAACGTTTCACTAAGCTGGATCTGGTTGAACACGAAGGACGCTTTTATATGCTTTGCAAACTGGATAACTTAGGATCGGGATATAATGCCACTCTATGTACTGAAGGGAGAACAGAGCCTTCCATCCGATGGATGTCTTTGATTTGAATTTGGACAGGAAATAGCTTACATATCTCTTGTGCAAACAATGGATGTACATATAATATGGACAAGTAAACCCTTAATTTACCACTGTTCAACGGACTACCATGTTGGAGGAGGAATGTCATGATTCAGTTTCCCAAACCGGATGTAGAGCAATATTTCCAGACGTATCGGATATCCCATTTTGCCGTATCGGCCGACGAGAAGCGCATGTATTTTGACAGTAATCTGAATGGTCAGCCTAATATCTGGGCGATGGATTTGCCAGGTGGATATCCGTATCCCTTGACGTATTTAAATCAGAGCAGCCAGTTTATTAAAGCAGACCCACAAGGACGCCATATTCTCACGGCGTTTGATCGGGATGGAGATGAGAATTACCATCTATATGCACTCCAACAGGAAGGTGGCGTTCCGTTTCCTGTTGTTCCGGGAGAGCCGAATGATCGATGTTATTATGCCCACTTATCCGAGGATGGACAGCGTTTATATTATATGACCAGTAGGGACAACCCCAACTATCTCAATTCACGCCGGATTAATCTGGAAACGGGGGAGGATGAGCTTCTGCATCAGGGGGAAGAGGTTACAAGCAATCTGGTTGCTGTGAGTTCGGATGAACAAGCCTACGTAATCCTGGATGTATACTCTAATACCTATCAGAAAGCATATGTGTACCGGAACGGTGAGTCAGAATCCATTATTCCGGTCTCCGAGCGGCAGAGTCAGGTCCCGTATGTCCTATTTGTAGACAATAATCGGCTTCTGATGATTACCAATGATGACGAAGCGTATTCCTATGTAGCTGAATACCGGATGGATACCCGAGAATTCCGCTCATTGTGCAGAATTGAAGGCGAAGACGTAGAGGCAATTCGTTGGCACAAAGCTTCAGAGACGTTATATTTCTGGACGTTTACAGGACCAGAGAATCGGATGTACGCGCTGGATAAAGGCTCCGAGCAGCCTCGTCGTGTGGATATACCGCTGGATACGGTTGATCAAGTGACGGTTACCGAGGCTGGCAACGTGTATATTCTGGGGCGTGGAGCCGTCCAGCCGCATAACATCTATCGGTTGATGGCAGGTAGTGACTCCTGGGAACCATTGACAGCCAATCGGGTAACGGGGCTTGATCCGAGTGATCTCGTCTACCCGGATGTTATTCGATATAACTCCTACGACGGACTGGAGATCGAAGCGCTTTTTTTCACGGCGAAGCCGGAACAGGCTAATGGCTACACCGTATTTTGGCCGCATGGCGGGCCACAGGCATCAGAAGCGAAGTTTTTCCGACCGATGTTCCAATTATTGCTGGCACAGGGCTATCATATTTTTGCCCCGAACTTCCGGGGAAGCACGGGATATGGAGCTGAATTTGTCAAAATGGTTGAGAGGGATTGGGGCGAGGGTCCCCGCCTGGATTGTGTTGTCGGTATAAACTGGCTGTTTGACGAGGGTATTTCGTCTCCAGAGCGCTTGTTTGTGGTGGGCGGAAGTTACGGTGGATACATGACCCTGCTGCTGGCAGGACGTCATTCGGAGTTATTCCGCGCTGCGGTCGATATTTTTGGGCCGAGCAACCTGTTCACATTTCTGGAATCCGTGCCGGAGGATTGGAAGCCGATGATGGACAACTGGCTGGGTGATCCTGTCCGGGACCGCGAGCGCTTAACGAAGGATTCACCGATTACGTATCTGGACCAGATGGTGAACCCGATGCTGGTCATTCAAGGGGCCAATGATCCAAGGGTTGTGAAGGCGGAATCAGATCAGATCGTGGCCGCGCTGCAGGAGAAAGGGGTAGACGTGGAATACGTTGTTCTGGATGATGAGGGTCACGGTTTCTCCAGAAAAACGAATGAGATTCTCGTTTACCGACGGATGCTGGAGTTTCTACAGAAACATCAGGAAGCTCCGGTTCCGCAATCCTAATACAGATCAGCGTCTACCGTTAGCTCCAACTTCATTGTGAATTAATGTATAAGAAAAACCGTCAGAATGAGAAGTTCTCATCGCCTGACGGTTTTTTTGGCGAGTGGTTTGATTAGGCTAATCCAGCAGAGCAACAACCGAATCCAGATATTGTTCCGCCCACTGCGCAAATGGCATATCTGAATTCCAGGTCACTCGGTCTGTTGCTTTAGCTTCGCCCCACAACAAAATACGTTGATACAGCAGATGTATTCTGAGGCGTGTAGCGAAGTGCTGGCATCGCTCTGCGTCTGTTGCACATACAAGCTCCCGGTAACCGGACAGGAAACGCTTAGCGAGTTCTGGGGAACCCTCGTTTACATACCTGGCTGTCATTTTGGTGAGATCGGCTGTACCGTCTCCAAAATAGGAAGTAGTAAAATCAAAGAGGCCACTAATTTCCCATTCCGAAGCAAGGCTATTCTTCTTCTGGATTACAAAGTTTTCGACCTTAAAGTCCCCCATCACAAACCCGGCAACCGCAAAGGCGTGAAACGCAGATTCAGCCTGTCTTAATTGCTCGTCCACCCACTGTAGATCTTCATCCGTAATCACAGAATACTTCGCAGCATCCTGTAGCCAGTGACGGATGGTTCCGTAGAGCCAGTCTTGGTACGTTCCGGCAAAGGGGACAATCCTTCCAACTACTGGGTCGTATTCACCAGCGTCGGGTACTTTCCAGCGGTGTAATTCTGCCAAGGCGTGGGCGAGCATGGTGGCGATATTCTCCTGCTCCTCCTGGGACAGTAAAGCTTTTAAGGACGGATCATGTAGGTGCCTTCCGGGTAATCGGGGCATAATGGCATAGCTCCAGCCCAACGTGTCAGTTTCTTCATCTAGCAGGTATGGATCAGGCACAGGAATGTTGGTGTGAGTCGTCAGCTGTTCTATGAAAAATTGTTCCTCCTGGAGCTGTCCTGGATATAGGGGGTTACCTTTCAGAATATACTCCCCAAGGGAGGAACGAACGAGCAGCGTCTGGCCCATCATGCCTTCTTCTGTCCGCTTATAATCGATCAGCGTTCCCAGATTAAAATGGTGCAGTGCATCTTGTAATGAAGCAGAGGAAATCTCTCCAAGTGTGTTGGAGCCAAAGTAAATACGGGTTGTCATAAAGCTCCCTCCTAGTGTTTAATCCTCAACTTCTTCGTCAGACAGTTCAATCGTATCCTCATCAACCAGACCGCGTATAAATGCTTCAAAATGAGGTGCAAGATATGTAATCTCATAATCGTCTTCCTGATCCACATGAACGACAGCAGGCTCGCCCTCCGGGCCGCAGAATCGATAGTCCAGCATCACCACATCATGCCCGGCGGAAGGGCAATCACAGATGACAATCCCGAGATCGGGATATCCCCATTCTTCGATCATGAAACGACTTCCAAATTCCCCAGCCAGCGTATTGGATTTGTCCCGACCAATTCCAAGGATTCCGGTAATGGCGATATGATCTTCAGCCCATGAAGTTGCTGCTTTGGTTGGAAAAGCGGTGCGTGCAGGAATGCCCCCGTTTTGGGTATTCATTAGCTGAATATAGGAAGCGGGGAGCTTGTACCCCAGCTCTTGTTCAATGGAGATAATTAAATCTTCGTCGAATGGCGGAGATACATAGCTTTCCAGCGCATATTCACTTTGCTCCCAAAATGTTGCAGGTACATATGTACCCGATGCCGCCCTTAGATGATTCAGTGTACCACTCTGTTCCAAAGCCAGTCGTCTCTCTTCATGATGCTGACGGTCCCGCTGCATCTTTTCTGCTTTTGGGCGTACCCATCCAAGGAATTCGATGGTCGATTCATCATGGGGCGAGAGCTCGTTCGCCATCTCAAAAGCTTGCAGCGCCTGTTCATACTTGGCCATATGATAATAGGCGTAACCCAGGCGGTAGTGCCGGAGCGGATCACCTGCTCCCTGCCCGTTGACGAATAGTAACTGTTGGACAGCTTCACGGTAACGTCCTTCATTGTTATACGCTCTGGAAAGTTGTCCAATTAACTCATAATCCCGCTCCGATTCAGGGATTTGTTGAATACGTTCAATAATGGGACGGAACTGGTCCTGTTCATGCCACTTGTTTAGTTGTTCCAGCAGTTCTCTTTCCATCGCTATGCCTCATTTCAATAGGGGAATGTGAACCTAACCTATTTCCATTATATCTTACAAGCTTGCAGGATGAATGGGTATAGTATCCTATCCAGCTGTATAGAAAAAAACACTCCCCTATGCTGAAAGCCATCAAGACAGTTCAACAAGGGGAGTGTTGTGTATTTGTTTTATGTTGCGTTCAATTCATCAATTCACTTACAGATCGTCAAATCCGTTATCGTCGCCAACTTTACCATAGTTACGGGATTTAGCTTCGAAGAAGTCTGTTTTGGTTGCATTCAGTGCTTCATCGGAGAATGGTTTGATCCAAGGCATGCAGTTCACATCCACGCCTTCGTATGCTTTTTCCATACCCATCAGGCGCAAACGTTTGTTAGCGATGTACTTGATGTAGTCTTCCAACTCGTTCAGGTCAATGCCGCGTACGTTGCTGAGTGTGTAGTGTGCCCAGTTGGTTTCAAGCTCAACAGCGCGATGGATTGTTTTGTATACATAGTCCATGTTCTCAGGCGTGTTCAGTTCAGGGAAGTCTACCAGCAGCTGTTTGTACACTTCAGCGAAGAAGTAACAGTGTTGGTTTTCATCACGCTGGATATAAGAGATCATCTGGCTGGTTGCCATCATCTTCTGGTCACGGGCCAGGTTGTAGAAGAAGGCAAATGTACTATAGAAGAAGATACCTTCAAGTACCAGATCGGCTACCATGGCTTGGAAGAATGTCTGTGGAGACGGATTATCCCGGAACGTTTGGTAGATGTCGGCGATGAACCGGTTACGATCAAGCAGCACCGGATCATGCTTCCAGTATTCAAAGATTTCCTTTTGCTCCCGATCGGATACGATGGAAGAAAGGACGTAGGAGTACGATTGGTTGTGTACCACTTCCTGTTGTCCAATAATTGCCGAGATCGCTTCCAGCGAGGAATCAGTGAAATAACGTTTCACGTCACCGACAAACATCGTTTGCATGGAGTCCAGTACAGCGAGAAGGGAGATGTTGACTTTGAATGTACGCTGTTCTTCCGGGTCCAATTGGGCAAATTGGGAAGCGTCCTTGGACATCGGGATTTCATCCGCGATCCAGTGGTTGAGCAGCAATACTTTGTACAGCTTGTACATATGAGGCATGCGAATATCGTTCCAGTTCAGAATGCCTGAGCATTCACCTTCAATGATACGGGTAGACTGGTTAGGCGCTTCGGTATTGAAAATTTTCTGCAATTGCATAATCCGTTCACTCCTTGAATGAATTTACACTGTAATATTATTTCAACTTATATATTAGTGGCTGTAATGTGGCATCTATATCAACATCTCATGATGTTGTGATCATGTTTTGGGCAAAAAAGTACCAGGGCAACGCCATTTTGCAATCAAAACAGGGATGCCCTGGTGGTCATCTTGGATCTAGTGAATCTTCTTCTTCACTGATAAAACTTAGCTTGCACAAGAATCGCATTCTTCAATAGTCAAAGCACGGCTGCGGACATAATAGGTTGATTTCAGGCCGGCCTTCCAGGCATGCAGGTGAAGCTCCAGGAACTCAGTTGCTTTAATATCCGGACGTACATAAAGGTTGAAGCTTTGAGCCTGATCGACGTGGCGCTGACGGGCAGCAGCCATATTGATGGAAGCATGTTGGTCCACCATGAACGCCGTTTTATAGTACCAGATCGTTTTTTCAGACAGGTCAGGTGCCGGGTTGGCAATCTTGTATGTCGTTTTTTCTTCATAGGATAACAGTTCGTATAGTGGATCAATGCTGGCTGTTGAGCCGGCGATGATGGACGTTGAACCATTCGGTGCAATGGCGAACAACCAGGCGTTCCGTACACCGTTTTGCTGTACTTCCGTTTGCAGTTCTTTCCATTGATCGGTTGTAACGAATTTGCCTACGCGCTCACCTGTGGTGTACTCCCGTTGATCAAAGTATTTACCTGTTTGCCAATCGGAACCTTGGAATTTCGGATAATGACCTTTTTCCTTGGACAGCTCCATGCTGGCTTTAACGAGCAGGTAGTTAATTTTTTCATACAGGTTATCGTTATACGTGACTGCTTCTTCCGATTCCCAACGAATGCCTTCAAGAGCAAGCAGGTGATGGAGTCCGAATGTTCCCAGACCAACCGCACGGTACTGACTGTTGGTATATTGGGCTTGCAGCACTTCAATATTGTTAATGTCGATAACGTTGTCCAGCATACGAACCTGAATCGGTACCAGACGCTCCAATACATCATGCGGCACAGCACGTGCCAAGTGAATGGAGTTCAGGTTGCAGACCACGAAATCGCCCGGCACTTTGGAAATCACGATGCGGGTTTGTCCATCTTTCGTTACGAGTTCTTCCTTTTCAACTACAGTTGCAGATTGGTTCTGCATGATTTCGGTACAAAGGTTGGATGAGTATACCATGCCATGTGCGCTGTTCGGGTTCGCACGGTTGACGGTATCCCGGTAGAACATGTAAGGCGTACCCGTTTCCAGTTGGGATTTCATGACACGTTTCATGATGTCAATCGCCTGAACCGTAATCCGGGACAGCAGCGGGTGGTTGACCGCCTCCTCATATTTCTCACGGAATGCGCCTTCGCCTACGGACTCATCATAGAAATCTTCCAGGCCGAGTGGACGACCGTTCTCGTCTTTCCAGCCCATCACTTTTTTCGTTTCATGCGGGCAGAACAGGCTCCATTCACCGCGGCTGGCTACTCGCTCCATGAACAGGTCTGGCAGGCAAATGCCGTGGAACACGTCATGCGCACGCATCCGTTCGTCACCGTTGTTCAGCTTCAGATCGAGGAAGGCCAGAATGTCTTTGTGGAAGACGTCCAGATAAACAGCGATCGCACCTTTACGTGTTCCGAGCTGGTCTACGCTGACCGCAGTGTTGTTCAGTTGGCGAATCCAAGGGATAACACCGGAACTTGTATTTTTGTGCCCCCGGATGTCCGAACCGCGAGCTCTGACTTTACCAAGATAAACGCCGATGCCGCCGCCCATTTTGCTCAGACGCGCTACATCCGTGTTGGAATCAAAGATTCCTTCAAGGGAATCGTCTACCGTATCAATGAAGCAGCTGGAGAGTTGTCCAGCCACTTTCTTGCCCGCATTGGACATTGTAGGTGTAGCTGCTGTCATATACATGTTGCTCATGGCCCAGTACGCTTCTTTAACGAGATCCATACGTTTCTCAGCAGGCTCCTGATGCATCAGGTACATGGCGATAACCATGTAACGCTCTTGTGGCAACTCCATTACTTTTCCGTCAAAATCGTGAGCGAGGTAACGTTCTGCCAGTGTGAGCAAGCCGATATAGTCAAACAACAGATCATTACGGTAGTCGATGCATTCAGCAAGTTCGTCGATCTGCTCCTTGGTGTAACATTCCAGCAATTCTTCACGGTAGATACCTTTCTTCACGAGATCTACGAGAAGAGGGTGGAACGCGCCGTATGGCTCTTCCGGATATGACTTGTATCTGCGGTTTGTGGCCGCTTTTTTGTAAAGGGATGTCAGCAGGGAGCGCGCCGCTGCAAATTTCCAGTTAGGCTCTTCCTTTGTTACCAGTTCCAGTGCACTCATCATAAAAGCGTTGCTGATCTCGTCTCCGGTAACTTCGTCACGACGGAGCTTGCTGTTTACCCCGCGTACCAGACGTTCCTTGTCCAGCATGTCCAGTCCTTCCAGAATACGATCCGCATATACCGAGATGCGCATTTCATCAAAGGCAAGCTGGCGGTTGTTCGGCTTGGTCACAACTTGTGGCATGAATATTCCTCGCTTTCACATGTTTAAGAGATAAAATGGAGAAATTCTTTATATAAAGAATTGAGTGTCTTCTTACGTTGGGATATAGATATATACTGCATAATGCGGACTGAATGGTGGTGACAGGGTAGTGTGCAACAAATGACATAAAAGGGTTCTTATGTAAACTTTTGTCTATTGCAAAACGCGCCTGTATGATGAGGATACCGGGTGCAGTCCAAACAGCCCCGTTAACCTCAGTGTCAGCTCTGTTTCGAGAAAGCGATTTACACCTACAGGGACGTGCCTTTGAAGGTGATTTCATCCTTTTTTCACGAGATTTCAGAAGGTGACTCATAGAAGTGGGGTAATTCGAATTCACTACATTTTGTTACTGTTATCATACTGTAACCCAACATATAGTGTTTGTAAACAGGGTCAACACCGTGAAACGTAATTCCGAGTATACCATTTTAGCCAGGAATCCGCAAAGGAAAAGGACTGGAAGATTTGAAGATTGTTCAAAAAAATTTTTGGGTCAAATCAGATGACGTCTTCACGTCAGTTTGAATTGTTACGCATTCAGCTGGTAGAATAAAAATAGTCAAAAATCGACTAAAATGAGCGGCAACGGTGAATCACGGGGCCCAGAGGAGGCGGAGCGAAAGTGGCAATAGCAGAAGTGACTGTAATTCCAATTGGAACCGGGACGACCAGCTTGAGCAGTTATGTGGCGGATATGCAGAAAGTGTTGGAAAATCAGCGGGGCATTACATATCAGTTGACCTCCATGAGCACCATTATTGAAGGCCCGTTGAATGAGGTGTTCACCGCAATTGCGGCCTTGCATGAAGCTCCGTTTCTATCTGGAGCCCAGCGTGTCTCCACCTCTGTCAAGATAGACGACCGTCGTGACAAACCGGACGCTTCCAGTGTGCAGAAGTTGCAATCTGTTCAGGATCAACTGGCATCTCGTCAAGCTCGGCCCAATTAGCAGATACCTTTAGAATGTATATGGCATTCTGATGCAGGCTGTAAACCTAAAAAGCTTCGCAGGATTTCTC
This sequence comes from Paenibacillus sp. NPDC056933, assembly GCF_042674385.1. Classification (NCBI taxonomy): domain Bacteria; kingdom Bacillati; phylum Bacillota; class Bacilli; order Caryophanales; family Paenibacillaceae; genus Paenibacillus; species Paenibacillus sp. NPDC056933. The sequence goes on from NZ_JBHUQN010000004.1 coordinate 257,843, forward strand.
CTAGCGAAGCTTTTTAGGTTTACAGGATACTACTATAGAATTAAACCTGCTTTTTTAAGATCAGCTCTGTTTAGTACCAAGGATCCTTGTAGTTTTTTTATACGAACTGTATTTCCGGATGGGGCGGTTACAACTTTCTCCTCATCCTCTTTAAGACCATTGGCGTTGACGCTGAGGATTGTTTTTAAATTTTTAGAAATGTTATATACATCTGCTGAATCTCCCTTTAGATTAACCTGGTATCCATTTGATGCAGACAAATCAATCAATGTAATCCAATCTGCCTGGGATTGGCTTTTGGCAGAGAATTCAATAGAGCGAGTTGCACTTGCATAGTTTACCTCATAACCGAGGATTTTAGCAGCCTCGCGTAGTTGGAGATATGTATTACCTTTATAGAGCAATTGATCAGATGTTACTGACTTGGATTGGCCATTTACGATAACTTTAAAGTTCGCAAGCGTGGCTTGTACCTTTTTGGAGGTAGCTGCAACAGCCATGGAAGAAGACCCGATCAACATCCCGACGGATAAAGCAACAATTACCTTTTTCATTTTCACGTGCATCATCATCTCCTATGTAAGTATGCTATACCTAGGAATAATACCCTAATCAAGAAGGATTGACACGGGTGTAAATTATTATATTTTTACTCCTTATGAATCAATTGTTGGCTTTCATATATACATTCAAATGTCCAAATATATTCATGAATTTTATGAATGGGTTGTTTAATTGGTCCCAAAGATCTGTATTAATAAAATAGTGTTATGACAAGAGGACTATATCCTTTCATTTTTATGCTAATACCGCGGCTTGCCCAAAGTAAGGCCTGGAGGTCTGGTGGCTTTGCCTTGCCCGCATTCTGCTTAAAAAAGCCGCAATGGTGGAAAAACGCAAAAGGGACAAAGCAGGATAAACCGCTGCTTCGTCCCTTTTGAACGTATGGGTGTTATTTCTCTTCACCAATATGCTTTTAAGGGCATTTGAGACAGCCCCTTTAAGGAATATTGAGAAGGCTATTCTGCAGTCACCAGTGCTGCTCCAATGAGCGTAGCATTGGTATAACCACCTCCAACATTCTCAAATGAGAAGTTGGCGATCGGAGCACCGATTACGGTAGCGTAGTCTCCCTCAAGCAAATCGCCTGTGGAGGATGGATAGATGGCGAGTACATTGTTTCCGTTATCATCCATAATATGAACGATAGCAGCCGTGGAGCCATCAGAAGTATCTTCTTCAACCTCAATAACTTCACCGCTAATTTGTATAAAATGTTCATAGTAATTCGCAACATTTTTATTCAAATGTTTGGTTGTCACTTTGGTATCCACCAAACTTTTAAGCTTTTTGCGAACTTCAGCTGTATTGGCTGGGATTAAATCGTCGTGCGCTGTGAAAAAGTCATAAGAAACTTGTTCCATGATCGCTGTATCATTAGTCAAGATCGGGGTTAATTCTTTGAAATAGTCAGCAGCAGTTACTACTGTCTCCTGGTTTATAGAAGCTGTATTCGCTTTAGTCTGTTCAATAGGAGAGGAAATAACCAATGAATTCAAAATTTCATTGACTTGCTCTTTTCCTTTTTGTTCATAATAGTTCTTGGAGTAGGTTAATGTCAGACTATAAAGCTCAGCATTGGATGGAATCAGGTATTGAATCATGACAACCTCTCCTCCAGATGGATGGTTATATGTTCCTTCCAGAACACCGGCATTGTAATCTTTGAAAGGTTTTGTGGTGTAACTGGTCTTCTTATACTCTGGAACACCAATGCTTTGCCCATTTTGTTCATAGTAGTCCACGGTTGCATTGGCTATTGCTTCGGGGTTAGTTTCACCACTCGGATTAGCATCAATAAGAAAATTAACGTTATCGGCAAATTGGGTTGCTTCCTGGTTAGAAAAAGCAGCTTTGAGTGCTGGCACGTTCAATTGGCTTGTATCTACGCTTTTCCAGTGATCCGGATATGAAAATGAGAAACCTTCTCCACTATATGTAGTGTATTTAGTAGCTTTAGCCTCGGCAGAGCCCGTTTCGGTTGTACTTGCTTTCTCTGAAGTTTGTGTGTCTGCTGTTTTTGTTGTTTCTGAATTACCGCAAGCACTAAGCAATGCTGTTAATGCCAAAATCGTAATAAGCTTTTTCATGATATCTAATTGCTCCTAGTGTGTTCCCCATAGGATGGGATTTTTTTCTCAAGGTCATCGTGTAGGGTCAATGATTCAGATCTGAACTGCTCATGATAAAGTTGAAAAAATGCCTGGTTTCGTTTTTGAGTTGATCAGGCGCATTAAAAAATTCCCTCAGAAAGACTCCGTGTAAGGGATGATCCAGGTAAAAGACATTTGCTCATTTAAATTCTGAATTGGATTTGAGGTTAGACCGATAAGATAATCGGCACTCGTCCCCAGAACGGTCACCAAACGACATAAAGCATCTGGATCAGGTTTCCTATGATTGGTTTCATACCGGGACAATTGAACTATTGTAAGGTTCGTTTTTTCAGACAATTCCTTCTGAGAAAAACCCTTCAGTTCCCTTAAATGTTTAATTCGTTCACCTAGAGTAGGCATAGACACTCCTTTCTACTTGAATAGTAAAATAATATCATCCGTACATAAATGAGAATATATAATTACCGAAAAGGTAATGAATGTGCTGAAAAAACATTAATCCAATAACATAAAATATACCATTACGGTAATGTTTAAGGATGTAAATAAACAACACCTTGATAGAAAACTATGATTTTAATAAGTAAATGCGTACTCCTAAAGAACCATGGATCGTTATATGTGTAATATTGAAGCTATTCCTGAACGGCTGTACAGATATTCTAATTCATTACATACACCCCCTTTGTTTATTTTAACGTTCACATGCGTGCTGAACTCCTGCAATACTGCACTTCTATGCTAGCAGGACGCCAACAAAATGAAAGTTAAAGTTTCACTGCTGTAGGGAAGATTTCCTTTAAAGGACAGCCGCCCAATTTTAACTGGAGCCCGGTCTCACGAGGGACTTTTGCATATAGTGAACTGTACCTCAAAATAAAGGAGGGTTTTACATGAGTGGAGTTGTTGGAGGAGTAGGTGGATACGGCGGCGCTTGGACATCGACTGGTGCCATTTTGGTTCTGTTCATTCTTCTTGTTATCATCACTAAATCTTTCTGGGTATAATGTGTGGAACTCCGCCGGTTTACCGGTGGGGTTTTTTTTATAAGTTAAGGACAAGCCCATATGAATAGTGAAAACGCCTATTTTGTCAAAGCAGGGCCATAGCCCGGTCCAGAGGTAGGCATAATACATAGCTTAGGGGTGTAGGCAAATGTTAAGGAGGAATGAACAATGAGCGAAGTTAAACCGAATTCACCGAACGGACAGGGATACGTGTATGGACATATGGGAGGGTATGAGCATATGCAAGGATATCAATACACAGGTCATGAAATGTATGGGTACGGATATGGTTGTACAATGCCGATGGGATATGGCTACGGATACGCGAATCATGCTCCAATGCTGCATGGTTACCAGCAGGGCTGTGGAACTTCCTATGGACATGGTGGAGGAAGCTGGGGGTCGATGGGTACGATTCTCGTCCTTTTCATCCTGTTGGTCATTATCTCCAAAACGATGTTTCTCTAGTTCTTGCCATAGCAACTGGTTCAGGGAGTTGATCCATACAACTCCGATGAAAGGCGCCGAGATTGTATCGGCGCCTTTTGGCGGTCTGGCGTTGCCGAAACTTAACACGGTTGCAATCCCGTGGTTTCTGTAAACAGACATGGAAAAACACCCGGAACCCAATTCCGGGTGCTTTGTGTATGTTTTCAATCTTCTCAAGAATAAGTGACATCCAAAACAACAAAAGCCCTACCTCTCTTTTGTCCTTGCGGCTCCGATGACCGCGCCAGTGTGAATGGGAACATCTTGTGAAACTCTGTACTACCGGGTTATTGTGATTCAGGTTCTTCAATCTTCATAGGTTAATGTGCTTGTTCGCTGCGGTCGCAGCATGAAGAAAATATTCCGGGGTTAAAAGAAGACAGAAAATCATATGAGGTTGTTTAAAAACCAACTCTTATACTATACCACAGGCTGTAATTTTTTGCAATTAAAAGGAAGGGTGAAGCTTTTTTTTGAAAACAATTGCGAAAATATTTCAAATTTTATCTTCCATAAGGTAATCCTCTTCAATTGATTCTGCGTAGGTTATAATAAGAGGGATGACACGGAAAGGGGCCTTCGCATGGCTGAATCAATGGAGGACAGCAGGTTGATGCGGCAGATAGCGGAACGTGATGTCTCCGCTCTGGAGCTTTTATATGACCGCTATGAGCGGGCGGTGTATTCTTTTGCCTACCGGATCGTTGGTGATCCGATGACTGCAGAAGAGACTGTCCAAGAATTATTCTTGCGGGTCTGGAACAATGCTGAACGGTATGAGGCCTCACAGGGGAAGCTGACCACATGGATGTTTGCCATTACGCGCAACATTGCAGTGGACATGCTGAGGCGGAAATCCAAAGGTGCAGCTACGACCTCAGTGGAGAACGAAACACTGGCGGCTTATGCCGATGAACATACAAATACAGAAGAAGAAATAGAACGCAAATGGGAAGGTGTCCGAATCAAAGAGGCCCTGTCCCAGTTAAACATTGACCAGCAACAGGTCATTGAATCGATCTATTATGCAGGCTTAACGCAACAGGAGGTATCCAGCAGATTCGGGATTCCGCTGGGTACGGTAAAGAGCCGTGTCAGGCTTGCCATGCGGCAGCTTCAGAAGCTGCTCGCCGATGCTGAATTGCATCCGGACGCGGGAAGGGAGGGCATACATCCATGATAGAACGACATGAGGAATGGTCTGATCTGGCGCCGGTGTATGTGCTGGGAGGACTCGAAGCGGAGGAAGTGGCAGCGTTTGAAGCGCATTTGGCCCATTGTGATTCTTGCCGCCAGGAGGTGAGGGAATTGCAGGAAGTCACTGGCTTCCTGCCACTCGCGGCGGAACCTGTTGCACCGCCGCCTAGCATGCGAGCACGTGTGCTGGGCAACGTGCTTGGCCACGCGCAGCAGAGCGCCGAGGCGAAGCCGGCAGCTCCTGCGAAGCCTGAAGCACCCGCGGTGCTTCAGGAGGATCTTGCGCCGCAGCAGGAAGCGGCGCAACCCGGGCAAGGCCTGCCGCCGGAGACGGCGGTGCCTGCAGCCCGGGTGGAAGAGGCTGCACAGGCACAGCCGTGGCAGCCTCAAGGGCGCGCGCGTGCACGCAGCAGCCGCGCCTGGCGCGTAGCGAGCGCAGCCCTTGCGGCAGCGGCGCTCGTGCTTGGCATCTACGCCGGGCAGCTGCAAGGCCAGATCAATTCGCTGAAGCAGCAAGCTGCGGGCTCATTGGCTGCGCAAGAGCAGCTTGCTCAGGCGCAGGCACAGAATGAGCAGCTGCAAGAGCGGCTTGCTTCAGCAATGCAGCCTGCACAGGGGATGCAGACAGGTGAAGCCGTCAGGCTCAATCCTGCCACGCAGGACATCGTGGCCCAAGGTTTGGCTACCATCGTCATTGACAGCAAGGGGACGCACCTTGTTGTACAGGCAGAGAACTTGCCCACGCTGGAGGGGAATGAGGCGTTCCAAGTTTGGCTGATCAAGGGGGATACTCCTCAGAATGCAGGGACATTCCTTAGTCGTGACGGTACGGGAGCAGTGTATTACACACTTGACTCTGCCAACGACTACGATACGGTTGCCATCACGCTTGAACCGGATGCAATGGGTAAGGAGCCTCGCGGCACGATGATTCTGGCTGCCAAGATCAAAGGATAATAAAATGACTGACCATATCAGACTGTTCCCTGCAGGGAGCAGTCTTTTTATCGTGCTGTATGAGTATAGATAGGAGTGGAAAAGTACAATTCCAACAATTTAGCAGGGGTGGGTTTCCAGTTCTTCTATTGGCTGATTCAATTAATTTTTTTAGTCCAAATAACCGATAACAAATAGGAGGCAATACTCTTAATCTCTCCACTGTCATCAATGGGGAGAACTGGTTGCACCAAGAGAGTGAGGGGTTGGGTTGGAAGTATACCGTTCATTTATCTTACGTCTGTTGCGCAATTATCTGATCGGTTCAATAGCGGCTGTTTTTGTGGTTGGTTCCGTGGTTATGGTATCTACCCTACAACTACCAAACATTCAATTTATACGACTTATTATCATTGTGCTGATTTCACTCTTGTTCATGCTTGTCGCTGAACTGATTACCCTATGGGTGCAACTTGGGCCCATTCGGCAATTTTTTGCATCAGAGCATCATGAGAAGGCTGATCTGACCAAGATGTATGAGAGCATCCACCGTTTTCCTGGACAAACGATTTATCGTATTTTGGGTCCGCATATGCTTGGCTTTTCCCTGCCGGCTGCCGGACTGACGATATGGATGATTTCTACCGGTGGACTGGAATTTCCGTACGGATACGTCGCAGTTGCAGCTGCGTGTGCGTTATTGATCGCCGTTATGCATGCCATGATTGAGTATTTCCTGACCGTTCGGACGGTGAGACCATTGCTGCTGGAAGTTCGTCGCAGAGGCAAAGAGCAGCATGGCATGGAGCCATCGCTTGGTGGACGTGTTCTGGTTTCCATTCAGCGTAAATTTCAGCTGAGTACGGCACTGATTGGTTTATTTCCATTACTTCTGTTCTTTCTGGCTACATTTATCCGTCTTCAGTATATGGATAGCGAGTTTGCGAAAGAGTATATTCTGTGGGCAGTTCTAATCATTGTGCTGGGCGGGGGATTTGCTCTTGCGGGAAGCTGTCTGCTGATTCGGGATGTTCGCGGTCCGGTTGCGGAGCTGACTGAGGAGATGACCCGAATTCAAGAGGGAGATCTTGGCAGAAGGACCCCTGATCTGTACGCGGATGAATTTTCTGCACTGATCTCCGGATTCAATATGATGATTAACCGGCTTGAAATGCGACAGGAACGCAACCGGCAGTTGCTGCAGAGTTATTTTTCGACCCTGGCGGCTGCACTGGATGCACGGGATAAATATACGGCTGGTCATTCTATGCGAGTGGCAGAATATTCTATCCTGATTGGGAAGTTGAGCGGAATGAATGAAGAGCAAGCTGATCTGTTATACAAATCAGCGCTGCTGCATGATATTGGGAAAATCGGCATACCCGATGAAGTACTTCTGAAGGATGGAAAACTAAGCGATGATGAATTCGCCATTATTCGCACGCATCCCGTGCTGGGGGAGAGTATTCTGCTACAGATTGAGCCGATCGATGCAATGGCAGACTTTCTGCCGGGTGTAAGATCTCACCACGAAAGATATGATGGCAAAGGATATCCGGATGGCATGGCTGGTGAGGAGATTCCGCTGTTTGGCCGTATCATTGCCGTAGCCGATGCATTTGATGCGATGACGTCTGACCGTCCATATCGGAATGGGATGAGCCATGAGAAAGCGTTATCTATTTTGGAAGAAGGAAAAGGGACCCAGTGGGATCCCTATTTTGCCGGTTTGTTTATTGACGAGTGGAGAAGGCAGCAACAACAGCATGTTCAGGAGCCAGCCGAGCGAGGGGTCAGCTGATCCCCTCTGTCCACTTCGATTCTTTTCTGCGCCGACGGTGAAGAGCAAGTCCGGATATGATTGTGAAAATGCATTCGCCAAGAACAACTGCGCCCAGAGCGTCATAGATGACGTGTTGTTTGATCATTAAGGTGGACAGTATAATCAGGGCTGCACCCGCAGCAATAAACCATTTGACCTGTTTTCGAATGTTCTGAACGGATAGAACTGCACGCATAACCAGATAAGAATGAAGAGCATGAATGCTGGGGAAACAATTATATGGACGATCCTGGCTGTATAGCCATCCAAGAACAGAAGCGCCGAGACCTGTACTTGTTAACTCGGGACGGGGCACCATAGTCTGAAAATTAAAATAGATCAGATAACAGATCCAGACACAGATATTCATGGATAACAGGACACGGTAATAAGTGAGCCGATCCTTCGCACATAGATAAGCCAGCACTCCAAAAACAAATGGATACCAGGCTAGATATGGAATGGACATGGCAGGTACATAAGGAATTATCCGGTCGATCGGGGAGTCAAGTATAGAGAATCCGCGCTCCGGACTATTCAGAATATCATAGAACATTCCCATGACAGCCAGGGAAAGCATTAAGCTTAATGACAGCCAATAGGATTTGCTTTTTAACAAGTGCACAACACTGTTTCTCCTTTCATCCATGTTCTCAAGGAACAGGACCACAGTAATTAAAATTTAAACAACAATATATTCTACTACGTTCTGCGCACAAATTGAATCCTGATTTGTGTATTTTTGTGCATTTTTTGATGGCGTGGGAATGCCGAAGGTTGAAAGGGCATGATATGATAGAGGCACATACGGACTAAGGTTTTCAGTCATTGAATACACGACAACAGGAGTGAGTGAATGCAATTTTCAAAAATGTTCGTATTGAATATGGGGATGCTTATTACCATTGCTTACCTCGCCAGTGTGTTCTATAAATATGTCGTAATACGTGCTTCATCACGTGTAAAACAGATCAGTTCGTTGTTTGTACTTATATTTGCCGGCTGGATCAGCACGGTATTTGGGTTTCAACTTAATGATGAAGTGGTCTTCGATCTTCGTTTTGTTCCTTTAATTGTTGCGGTTTTGACGTATAGACAACCCTATAGCGCTATTATCGTAGGGGTTGGCATTGGACTGACCAGGTTAACTTTCGGTATCAATGAGGCTACGTTGGCTGCACTGATTAATATGTCGATTCTGGGCGTGGTGTGTGCCGGGTTGAATATATGGATGAGGCGCAGTGACTACAGGCTAATTGTTAAATGTGTCCTCGTTACTGTGATCGTAAATGTGATCAATAGTTTGAACATCGCTGCTTTCGGTGTTATCCCGGCTGCATACTTTTTCTCACATATTATGCCGTATACCCTTCCAGCAGGTATTGTACTCAGCCTTATTTTTGCTTTTATTTTGCGTGATTTTCAGAATGAACAGAATCGGATTTTGCTCATCCAGAGCACAAACCGTCTATTATCTGTACAAAAGGAAGAATTGCAGAAAGCGAAAATAGTCCTGGAAGATCGCGCCAAACAATTGATGATCGCTTCGCAGTACAAATCGGAATTTCTGGCGAATATGTCACACGAGCTGCGAACACCGCTGAACAGCGTGATTAACTTTGCCCAGATGATCAGTGAGAACAGCGATACAATGGAACAGGAGGATATCAGCCGTTTTGCAATGATGATTGAACAATCTGGTCAGGAATTGCTTGCATTAATCAACGACATTCTCGATCTGTCCAAAGTGGAAGCAGGCAGACTGGATATCGTCTTGGAGGACATCAGTGTGGCACAACTCACGGAAGATGCCATGAACCCTTCCAACTGGTTGCCGAGAAAAAGGGAATCCAGCTGCATCTGGTCAAGAAACCAGGGTTGCCAGAGACCCTCTGGTCTGATCCCCAGCGGGTTCAGCAAATTTTGCGCAATCTCATGTCCAATGCCATCAAGTTTACACATCAGGGGAAGGTCACACTGACCGTGAGTACCAAGCAGATCAAGAAGTCAGGTATTCAGAGTCAATGGATTGTTTTTTCGGTGCAAGATACCGGGATTGGGATTTCTAAGGATAAACATCAATCCATCTTTGAGGCATTTCAACAAGCGGACGGGTCTATTAGCCGAAAATTTGGGGGAACAGGTCTTGGCCTGTCCATTAGTCGGGATTTGGCCAGATTGCTGGACGGATCGATTGAACTTGAAAGCACTGAGGGCAAGGGAAGCACCTTCTATCTCTATCTGCCGTTGAACCGTGAAAAAATGAGTTGACAACCCTCACGCTGTGAGTAGAATTTGGGGTGACAACTAGCATCGACCGGCACTTGAAACCCGGTCTAAGGAGTGTATCCCCATACAGAAGACGGTCAACGTTAACCCTCCCCCGTTTGCAGGCAAACCACGGCGCAAGGGTTCAACACAACGCATGAATTTATCCATTGCAACATGGGAGGGTGTACCGGCAATTATTTTGCAGACGTTGCTGGGAGGCCCATTTTTAACCGGATTTCTGTTGTACCTCGGGGCCGGGTCAAGACATATTGGCTTCGTGCTCGCCATCACGACATTTGTGAATATCGCCCAGATTGGAGCAGCTTACTGGATGCAGCGTATTCGCAGCCGCAAACGGATGCTAATAGTATTTGTAGGAATGCATCGCATTCTGTGGAGTTCGACGGGGCTAATCCCGTTCCTTTTTCCCAAGGAGTGGTGGGTAGTCATATACATCGGTGTGTATACGGTTGCATTCATAGCCAATACAATTGGCGGTATGATCTGGACTTCGTTGATTGGAGACATTGTTCCTGCCAAGGTCAGAGGACGATATTTCGGAATTCGGAACACCATTCTGAATGCGCTTGGAAGCGTATGCTTATTCGTAGGTGGCATCGTTCTGGACCGTTTCCCCGGGGAGACGGGGTTCTTGATCCTGTTCATTCCTGTGTGGATCTGTGCCATCGCCAATACGGTGATTTATTTCTTTTATCCGGATGTGCCGTTTGAGCGTTCAACTGAAAAGGTTTTCTGGAAGATGTTCAAAAAGCCGTTTCAGGATTCTTCCTTTCTGAAGGCAGCACTGTTCCTCGCTGCCTGGTTACTGATCCAGACGTTGATCGTTCCGCTATTTTCCTATGTGATGCTCGACCTGCTTAACATTAATTATCAGACGGTGTCCATAATCACCGTGGTGCAGACGCTCGTCATGATGGCCGGATTCTATATCTGGGGCAATCTGAACGCGAGATTCAGCAACAAAACCTTATTATTTTGGACATTACCGATCATTGCACTCTCCTGTTTGTCATGGGGATTGATGTCGTTTATGCCTGTTTTGATAGCACTCTTTTTATCTCATATTTTTCTCGGTATTGGTGTGGGCGGGTTCAACCAGCTTGCCTTCAACTTTACAATCGGAGATACACCAAAAAGCGAAAGACCAATGTTTGTCGCCGTTTATTCAGCTCTGACCGGAGTGACTTCGTTTCTTGGGCCGCTGATAGGCGGCTGGTTGTATGAGAGAATGGAAGCTTGGCCGGATGCGTTGAACTGGGTTTCTGCCTATGGGTTCCAAGTGGGTGTCGGTGCAGCCATGCTGATTCTCACTTTTACGCTGGGCCGCCGTGTACTTCTGAAATAAAGATCCAGATTGGCGATTGGAGGGATGTAATTGGAGAGTCTTGAGCGGAAAGCGATAGTGATTGGAGCTACAGGGCTTGTTGGTGGCTTATTGGTGCGGAGTCTGCTCCAGCATCCGGGGTATCATCGAATTCGAGTGCTGGTCAGAAGACCGCTGGAATGGGAACATCCCAGGCTGGAGCAGTATGTGGTGGACTGGGGACAATTGGAGAGCCGCGCAGATTTGTTTGATGATGTGGATGACTTGTATTGCTGTCTGGGGACAACGATTAAAAAAGCAGGCAGTCAGGAAAATTTCCGCCAAGTGGACCTTCACTACCCCGTAAGAGCCGCCGCACTTGCCAAGGAGCAGGGAGTAACCCAAATGCTTGTCATTTCCTCCATGGGAGCGGCTTCCGGTTCCCGATTGTTCTATAGTCGAACCAAGGGAGAGATGGAGGAGGCATTGTCGGCTATCGGTTTTCGTTCTTTGCATATATTCCGTCCGTCCTTAATCCTTGGAGATCGCAAAGAAAAACGATTGGGAGAGCAGTTGGCTGCGCATGTCATGACATTTCTGGATCGCTGGATGAAAGGCAGAGTGGATAAATACAGGGCAATCCAGGCATCTGTCTTAGCTAGGGCCATGATTAACATTGCCATTGTTCGAGCGAAGGGAAATCATGTGTATTCCAATGACGTCATCCATGTGCTGGGATTGGATGAGTCCTGAGAGGGATCGTGGTATAATAGGCAGTATAAATAAATTCGGGGCCTGCTCCCTAGAGAGACAGGACGGCGAATAAGAAGGAGAGAACTCGTTCATGAAAAAACCAATCTCCACCGATCAGGCGCCAGGCGCTATTGGTCCATATAGCCAAGCCGTTGATGCAGGTGATTTCATCTACACTTCCGGTCAACTGGGTTTGGACCCGCATACGGGAGAATTCGGAGCAAATGTACAGGAGCAGACTCGTTTGTCCCTGAGCAATGTAAAAGCAATTCTGGAAGCAGCAGGTACGAGTATGGATAAAGTCGTGAAAACGACTGTATTCCTGAAAGACATGAACGATTTTGTTCCGGTAAATGAAGTGTACAGCACGTTCTTCGAACAGCCTTATCCGGCACGCAGTGCGGTTGAAGTCGCTCGTCTGCCGAAGGATGCACTTGTGGAGATCGAGGTCATTGCTCTGAAATAGAGCTGACGGGTATTTGCCAAGCAGAATCAGCATTTTACGTGTTGGGATTTATGCAACATGCTCGGATACATAAAAAGCCGATTTCAGTCGTATGACTGAAATCGGCTTTTTAAATTATTCATGAGAGAAGGCTTGACTCAATCCCGATCCTGATTACGGGCGAAGAACAGCCATACCGCATAAATGGCCAATGTGATCGCAATGATAATTGCCGTATAATATACGGAAGTGACGTCTTTTTGTTTGAGAGCGATGGCAATATATGCCCATGTGAAAACAAGTGGATACGCGCTATCCCGGTAAGGGAAGCTCACGAGTACAGCCAGCATCAGACCTACAATTAACATAATGATGGTCCAGGTAGGTTCACTGAGCCCGAAGCCATCCCAGCCGACTTTATATAATAATACAGCCGTATTGATAATGGTTGCCACGCTAACCCACCCAAGATATATGCTGAACGGCAGCTTCACGAGCCAGACTTCGGCAGTCGTGGGGAGGGTGATTGCACGCGTTTTTACATACAACATGATCAGGGACAGCAGTAACAGAACGATGACGACTAATGCGAGTCCGATTTTGAGGTTTTGAAAAGCAAAAATCCACGCTACATTAAAGGCACAGCTTGCCAGAAACCAGTAACCGAGGCGGGTAATGGAGTCCCTTTTCCACGAAGAAGAAACGAATTGATAGATGACAAAACCAGCGAGCAGCAGATAGATCAGTCCCCATATGGAGAAAGCATAGCCTGCAGGTGTGAGCAATACAGGGTACATATCCGATACGTCCTTATTGGTCCTGCCTCCGATCGGCAGAGCGTTGGAAAGGTAGTTTACTACGATCACAGCGATAAATCCAATCGCGTTTAACCACTTGTACGGATTGTTACGTGACATGGTGTTTCCTCCTTGGTTTAACAAAAATGAATGAACCACGGGTCAGTCTACAATGAATATACCCCATTTTTTCGCATTCTAATAAGAAGCCGCAAAAAAATTCACAGGATCGTTGTCTTCTATCCTGCGGTTTGCCGCTCTTTTATTCGCTGTGCTACGTCTCAATGTACGCTAGCTAAAGCAGAAATATGTTCACTTTAAAGGAGGAAGAAGGTTGTTTACGAGAGAAACGATGGAGAAGCAACAAACGTGGTTTTATGTCGTTGCCCTGTTCGTGGGAGCGGGAATTGGGCTGGGCACCCCTGAATGGGGATCAGCGCTGCATTATACGGTTTCACCTGTGCTTGCCATTTTGTTATACAGCATGTTTACACAGATTCCTTTTTTACAGTTAAAAGAATCCTGGTCTAACCTGCGGTTTATTGGAGCTTTGCTGGTTGCAAATTTTATCGTTGTCCCTGTGATTGTGTGGTTGTTAACGTTGCTGTTTCCGCAGCCTCCTGCCGTACTCATAGGCGTGTATCTCGTACTGCTGACTCCCTGTATTGATTATGTTATTGTTTTTACACAGTTGGGTCGTGGCAATGAAAAGTTGATGCTTGCCGCAACACCCATCCTGTTTGTGATGCAGATGGTCCTATTGCCCGTTTATTTGTGGTTGTTGATAGGGAAGGAAGCGGCACAGGTCATGCAGGTGGGGCCTTTCGTGGAGGCTTTTCTGTTCCTGATCGTCATTCCGCTGCTGTTGGCAGTCCTTACTCAAGTCTTGACCCGAGGCAAAGCCGGAGGGGAACGGGTAATGAACGCGACAGCCTGGCTGCCTGTGCCCATGATGGCTTTGGCATTGATTGTCGTTGTCGCATCGCAGATCGGTAAGGTCTACCATGATTTTGCTATGATTGTGGATGTTCTGCCCATCTATATTATTTTTCTGATGGTTATGCCTTTCGGGTCACGAATCGTTGCTGCTTTGTTCCGTTTGGATGCAGGTGCAGGCAGGGCCCTTATTTTTAGTGCAGGCACCCGGAATTCACTCGTTGTACTGCCTCTGGCGCTTGCGCTGCCCCAAGAGTGGGCGACAATTGCCGCCGCTGTGATTGTAACCCAGACGATCGTGGAACTGGCGGGGGAGTTAATCTATATTCGAATTGTTCCTTCCGTCATACTGCGGGATCGCTGATCCCTTAGATTAGAAAATCGAAGATCAGGGTGTATGCATTAGAGAATGTCTTCAAACCTTAGGGAAGCCAAAGAGGACCTGAACGTGTTCGGAGCAGGAATTCGCAAGGCATCCTGAATGTATAAGCAAGCGATTAAAATGCCGTTAAAGCGGAGTTTCTCCCTTCCTCTGAAAAACTTCGCTCGCGGTTGGAGCAGAGCTTGGACCGAGCATGCAGCGAGCGCCTTACGCTAACGAATCGGAGGCGTCTTATTCAAGGATTTGAAGTGACCGCAGAAATCTAAGAAATCTGAGACGCGTTATATCAGAATAAACATCCGTTTGCAGGGTTTTTATCAGGGATTTCAGGAATTAACGTGTCTGAGGTTCCTTATTTTTTAGAAAGAGAACCTGAAGGGGAAATAAGAAGTCCTGAGTTCCTTAGAAATTCAACTACATTCGTCAGGATAAGCAGGCTTGCACTTCGAGAATTTTTAGACGTTAACCTCCACCATAGGATAGCTAACTTGAATTTGAAGACAGACCCTAGAATGCATCCATATATGTAAAAAGGAAAAGGGGCTATCCCAGAGTCATAACATGACGGGATGCCCCTTTTACAGTTCAACGAATAGAGCACGTTTTATTTAGTGGAATTTTCACAGTTCCGGAGACTCATTAAGTAATCCCGTCAGATAATGTTTTGCGGTATTCCCCCGGTGTGATGCCCTCCATTTTTTTGAACACTTTACTGAAGTACTTCTCGTCCTGATAACCGACCATCTCCGAGATTTTTGCAATTCGTAGTGAAGGGTTCTGTAACAGCAGCTTGGCGTTATTGATCCGAAGTTTGCCCAAATACTCCGACCAGTTCAACCCGAACTGCTGCTTGAATTTGCGTGAAATATATTCGCGACTCAGGTAAAACCGTGCAGCAATCTGCTGCAGGGACAGGTCCTCCTGATAATGGGCATCCATATAACGTGCAATCTCACTCATCGGGTCCGGAGTGGCGTGATGATGTGCAGTGAGTGCCTTACCGGCAGCGAGCAACCGTTGTTCCAGCAGGGAACGCAGCAAGGGTAGAGATATCAGACCTTCGTGATCCCAAGGTAACTCAGCGAATGGAATGGACTGTTCCTCTATCGATTCCTCTTCTTCCTTCGGTGGTGCGCCTGCGGCATCGTCGAGCCAACGGTCGAGCATCCACTCCAATTCATCCACCCATTGCTGTATTTGCTCGGCCGTTACAACATCGAGCCGAGTGATGGGATCAATCCATTCTGCAACTGCATTGGACACACTGGAAGCACGTCCGCTCATGGATGCGAGTCGCAAAGATTCCTCAAAGGTGGATAACCTCAGTCCCTTGTTGCCAATGGAGGACTCCAGTGCATCGTGAATGCGCTGCTTCGTTTGCAAGGCGTTGCGTCGCCACAACCGCATACTTGCTTCCTGATAGGCTCCCGAGGTTCCTGAGGGATAAAGCTCACAGCTGGATATACCAAAATGAAGACGGCGCTGTATAGTCTGTTCCAGTCCATCGTTCACTTTTTCGAGAATGGATTGAAGTGACGAGCATTGGCCCCAGTACAGGATAACGATCTCATCCGGTCGATCAAGCTGGCGGAACACGACACCTTCGGCAGGTGGGGATAACATCTCCGCACAGATATTCAGGACGGAGAATACAAGCAGGTCAGGCTGACTGCGGTATTTCGCCAAACATTGAGCATCGAGATGCGAAAGGCTGGTGACTGCCACACTGCAACTGTCGATCTGCTCGGGCAGATTCAATTCATCCCGCAGCCGCTGGAATTGGGTATGGTTACTCCCGCGCCCAACGACCAGCTCCGTGAGCAGTCTATCATGGTAGTGAGGGCGCATCTGGTTAACTACCATGGATTGTCGTGTGGACTGCTTACGTACCGCATCCGCTTCTTTCCAGGCATCGACGGCTCTGAACAAGGATGAATTCAGTTCATCTGCTTCGACGGGTTTGAGCAGGTAGTCTGTACCTCCATAACGAATCGCATGTCTGACCAGTTCAAAATCATCATATCCGCTGATGACCAGTACCTTGCTATGCGGGGCATGAGCGGATATCCATTCAAGCAGAGCCATGCCATCCTTGCCAGGCATTCGCATATCGCTGAGTACAATCTGCGGTTGATGGGCCGTAATGGCGGCGACCGCCTCGTGACCATCTGCGGCCTCATACAAGGTATCAATTCCTGCCGCATCCCATTGGCCAAGTAGCCGTATCGCATCGCGGACGTGTTTTTCATCGTCGACAATCAAGGCTTTCATGTTGTTCACTCTCCCGCGTATAGTTTGACTATAATCTCCACGCCATTCGGTTTCAGATTGCCAATCGTAAGAAGCGCATTGTATCCGGGCGGGGAATTCAGTTGGAGCCGGCGCATCACGTTACGCAGTCCAATCGACTCGCTCTCTTCTGTATTCTGAGTAGGGCCGGAAGAGATGGACGCTTCACGCAACCAACGCTGAATTTCGGACAACTTGTCTTCCGGGATGGACGGCCCGTTATTTTTTAGATGAATTTCAATCCAATCGTCAGGCGTCCTGCGGCTGGTGATCTGTATCCTCCCTTTACCTGGCTGGATGTCCGCTCCATGTTTGAAATAATTCTCAATTAAAGGCTGCAAAGTCATTCTCGGCATTTCAGCGCGCAGGGTATCTCTTGCAAAATCCAGCTCAACCTCCAGGCGTTCACCGAACCGCTCTTTTTGCAGTTCCAGATAGAGCCTTGCATGCTCGGCTTCTTCGTTCAACGTGACCTGAGTCTGGTCACGCATGCTGTAGCGCAGCATTTTGGATAAGGAAGAGAGCAGCACATACACCCGCTGTCCTTGCTGTTGAAGCGCCAGTGTACCAATGGATTGCAATGTATTGTACAGAAAATGGGGATGAATCTGGGCTTGCAGTGCTTTAAGCTGATTGGTTTTATTGGCAATTTCCAACCGATATTCCCGCAAAATCAAATTGTTTACCGTATCCATCATATCTCGGAAGTGGCGGGCGAGCACACCGATCTCATCTCGACTCGTTAACCGGATATCCACATGAAGACGTCCTGCCTGAATCTGGTTCATATAACGCATTAATTGCTTGAGCGGTCCGGTAATCCGAATGGAGATGAACAGAGTTGCCACAATGACCAATAACAGGGCAGCAATGGCGATCATGGCGTTATTCCACGTTAATGTGGTGGCACTGGCGTACAGCGTTTCATTCGGAATCTGCTTGATAATGGTCCAGTTGGCAAATTGGCTGCCTAATTGCTGGTACACATACATCGAATGATCTTGTTCAAAATGTCCCGACGCGGTCTGGGCTGCCCCTGTACCGGTACGTGCTGAATTCAGCTCAGTCGCCGCTTCCTGCCGTAATGCATCCGTTCCACTGACTTTTGACTTTCCTTCGTATATAATCTGGTTCTGATTGTCGATGACATAGATCTGTTCCTTTACCGGATCATACAGTCTGCTGCAAATTTCGGCAATTGTATCCATATTCAAATCAATGGCAAGCACGCCCAATCGTTCAGTCGAAGGTACATCCTTGATCACACGGTGAAGGGTGATTACTGTTCTTGGAGGATCGTCCGCTGACGCCGCCTTGAAGCCGTAGGAATGACTAAGGTGCGCGGATTCGACCCAGATATCCGGGCTGTTGCCGGCGGCTATTCCATGAAGCGAGTCGGAATAGGCCTTTTTTCGTTCTTCCCGCTTCGGGAAAGGACTCGCAATCAATGTCGATTGATTGGCAACAAAAGAGTGCAAATACAGCTGGAAAACATCCGGTACAGCCGCGCGGATCGTCTGCAAAGTGGTGTATACCTCGGCAACTGCGCGATAGTCACCTGGGATTTTCGCCAGATTCCGCAAAAAATTCGGATCGTTGTACACAGCAAGCGAAGCCCTTGCCACGTTATCCACGTAATTGTTGAGATTCGTGGACGCCTGAAAGATCAGGCGTTTGTTCTCTTCGACAGCCTGCTCGCGCAGAGCGGTCTTGGTCTGGATAAACGTCATGCTGATGGATGCCAGCAGTGGAATCGTCGTGGCAATGAGCATAAAAGCGATGAGCTTGGTGCGAATACTGTAGTATTTTGACATCGGACACCCCTTCTGGTTGCAGGATAATAGAGGACAATATTTTACACCCAACTGTTCACCAGGGTCGGTGTTTCCCTGCCCGAGATTGGGGTTTAATAGAACAAGAGACCAATTTCATCCATCAATAGAAGGGGAGAACGATATGAAGCATCGCAAGTCTTCACAGCTGTTACAGCAGCTTGTGTTCGTGGGTCCCTCCATCGTCTTTTTTATTCTCATTATCGTGGTCCCTTTCCTGCTTGGTATGGTGTATTCTTTTACCGACTGGAACGGGGTGTCAGCTAACATTCATTGGGTGGGAATCGATAATTTCAAACAAATTTTTGCGAATGATCCCAAGTTTGTATCTGCGTTTTGGTTTACGGTGCGCTTCACCTTGGTTGGTGTAATCTTGACCAATGTGATCGGTTTTTTCCTGGCGTATTTCCTGACCAAACCGCTCAAGACGAGAAACATTCTGCGTACGATCTTTTTTATGCCTAACGTGATCGGCGGGCTGCTGCTCGGTTTTATCTGGCAGTTCATATTTGTGAAAGGGTTTTCAGCTGTAGGCGATGTAACGGGCTGGTCCTTCTTCAACCTCCCATGGCTGGGAGATGAACCGACCGCCTTCTGGGGTATCGTCATTGTATTTGTCTGGCAGACCGCAGGGTATCTGATGGTGATCTACATCTCTTCCTTGACCAACGTCTCGCCTGATCTGCTGGAAGCTGCCGAAATTGATGGTGCCAGCCGCTGGCAGGTACTGCGCAGCATTATTTTTCCGCTCATTATGCCGGGAGTTACGATCTGTCTGTTCCTGGCGATCTCCTGGTCGTTCAAAATGTTCGATCTCAATCTGTCCCTGACCAAAGGCGGACCGTTTGGATCAACAGAGTCGGTAGCTCTGAATATTTACAACGAAGCTTTTGTGAATAATCGGTACGGCATCGGTACAGCCAAAGCACTTGTGTTCTTCGTAATCGTTGCCATTATCACGATGATTCAGGTACGTGTGACGAAGAGCAAGGAGGTGGAGGCATAGATGGAAACGTCGAAAAATTATCGCTTCAGTACCATTGTAACCGAAATTATTATGGTGCTCATTGGATTATTGTTCCTGGTACCGTTCTACTTCCTGTTTGTCAATTCGGTCAAAACGTTCGGTGACTTGCTCACCAATTCAGCTGCTTGGCCGGAAGCATTCCAATGGGGCAACTATGCGAACGCCTGGGAAAAAATCAAATTCCCATCAGCGTTGATGAACTCGCTCATTGTCACAGTGGTCAGCAATCTGCTGCTTGTACTAATCAGCTCCATGGCCGCCTATCGAATGGTTCGCAGCGATACCCGATTCAACCGGATTCTGTTCGGCATGTTCATTGCTGCCATGGTGATTCCGTTTCAGTCTATCATGATTCCACTCGTTACTGTAACCAGTAATCTTGGACTGATCGACAGTCTGTTCGGACTCATCATCTGTTATCTCGGTTTCGGCGCACCGATGTCCATCTTCCTGTTCCACGGATTTGTCAAATCGGTTCCGCTCGAAATTGAAGAGGCAGCGCGAGTGGATGGAAGCTCCGCCTACGGCGTGTTCTTCCGGATTGTATTTCCGCTCATGAAGCCGATGTATGTTACGGTCATTATCCTGAATACACTCTGGATCTGGAATGACTATCTTCTGCCATCCCTGATTCTGCAAAGCTCCAATTTGCGTACAATTCCGATTGCGACCTTTGCGCTCTTCGGACAATATACGAAGCAATGGGATCTGGCCCTGCCTGCACTGGTGCTTGGCATCATGCCAATTATCATTTTCTTCCTGCTGATGCAGAAATACATCATTCAGGGGATTACCGCTGGATCAGTTAAAGGGTAAGTGTGAGGGGTTGGAGCAGCTTCGAGATCATGTGCGCTTTCGATCGCTGTTGTTCCCCGGTGGCCTGAATTAAAAAGCAAGGAAGCTGTTATACTGAAACTACTATAGGGAGAGTGTATGTATGAAAAGAATGACCAAGTTGACGTTGCTTATGCTAATTGCTTTTTCCGTAATGCTTGCGGGTTGTGGCAACGGAGATAAGAGTGGAAGTCCTGTTAACACAGACGCCCAAGGTGGCGGTGAGGCAGCAGCAGGGGACAAAACCATTAAAATCTTTCAATATAAAGTCGAAATTGCGGAAGCGCTTAACCGTCTCAAAGCGGAATACGAGAAATCCCATCCAGGCATCAAGCTGGACATTCAGACTGTGGGTGGCGGCAGTGACTACGGCGCTGCATTGAAAGCCAAGTTCGCGGCTGGCGAGCAACCGGATATTTTCAACGTTGGCGGTTATCGTGAACTGGACACATGGCTCGAATACCTGGAAGATCTGTCAGGTGAAGCATGGGTAAAAGATGTGCTTGATGTAGCCAAAGAGCCAATGACCAAAGACGGTAAACTGTATGGACAGCCGCTGGCACTGGAAGGTTATGGTTTCATTTATAACAAAGACCTCTTCCAAAAAGCAGGCATCACCGAAATTCCAACTACACTGGAACAATTGGATCAGGCTGCACAGAAGCTTCAAGCCGCAGGAATTACCCCGTTCTCCAATGGATATCAGGAGTGGTGGGTACTCGGCAATCATAACGTAAACGTGGCATTTGCGAATCAGGCTGATCCGGTGAAATTTATTCAGGGTCTTAACGAAGGTACGGAGAAAATCCCTGGCAATCAGGTGTTCGCGGACTGGATGAACCTGCTGGACTTGACGCTGAAATACAGCAACAAAAACCCGCTCACAACCGACTACAACACACAGGTAACCCTGTTTGCCAGTGGAGAAGCAGCGATGATGCAGCAAGGGAACTGGACGCAGGTACAAATTGATGGCATCGATCCTAATCTGAATCTCGGCATTTTGCCGATGCCAATTACGAATGAACCGAATGACAAACTGTTTGTTGGTGTACCGAACTACTGGGTTGTGAACAAGAACTCGCAAGTGAAAGCGGAAGCAAAAGAGTTTTTGGAATGGCTCGTGACATCGGATATCGGTAAACAATACATGACCAAAGAATTCAAGTTTATCCCGGCATTTAGTTCCATTCAGGCATCTGAAGAGGATCTGGGTGACCTCGCAACCGATATCATGAAGTACAGCCAGGAAAACAAAACATTAAGCTGGAACTTCAACCGTTTCCCTGAGGGTGTTCCACAAGAATTCGGCAGCACGATTCAGGCTTATGTGGCAGGCAAATCGGACAAAAAAGCCCTGCTTGATGCATTGCAACAAAACTGGGATAGTCTGAAAAAATAAACCACTCGGATTAGCCATGTGCAGAAGTAAAATAGTGCCGTCTCAACCTTGAATGGTTATCCACATACTAGTATCCACAGGCTATGGGAGCCATTCGCATGTGATTTAAATAAGTAGCCAACTCAAATAGGTCAGCCAAAATTGCATTTTGGTTGGCCTATTTTTTAATTTTGGGACTCCGCTATTGAAGATTGGAACAATAAAATAAAAAAACTACCCTGAAATGTGGATAACTCCATCATATGTAGAAGCTCAATGACATATTTAACACAGGGATAATACTATATGTGGATATCCTGTGTGTACAACGTTCTAAATGTGGACAAGTATGACTAATTTCGGGCAAAGAGCATCTTTTGTTAACGGAAAAACTTGTGTTTGTTTAATTAGTACTGTATAGTTCTAAATATGACAAGTAAAAAATCAATCACTGGATCTGTGAAATCCAAAAGTTCCAATCCGGTCAATCGGACCAAGGCAGTGGAAGTAGCCGCTCAGTTATTTTTGCGTCAGGGATACAGCTATGTCAGCATGGATGAGGTCGTGCGGGCAAGCGGGGTATCCAAATCGAATATTTATTACCATTTCAAAAACAAGGAGGAATTGCTTCAGGCCGTGGTGCAATACTGGATTGCCCAGTATGAATCGGAGCTCTACCTGCTGCTCAGTCAGCGTGAACGTGAGGTCACAGAACGGATCTATTCGTTCATGGCATTACTGTCCGCAGGCATGGAGGGCCGCGACTATGAAGGGAGTTGTCCATTTATTACACTGTATATGCAGACACCAGCCAGTGCGCCTGAAGTAAAAGAAAGCATATCCCGTTTCTTTCGTGAGTTGCAGCCGATGATGGAAAAATTGTTCCAACAGGGGCTGGATCGTGGGGAATTCCGTAAAGGAATCGAGCCTGGACCGGCGGCTTCATTATTTATTGCAGCCTTGGAAGGTTCACTTGTACTCGCTGAGACTGCGCGTGATACAGGGATTATTGAACAAACGGCACGTACATTTTGTCAGATGCTTCGGTAAACGAAGCTCTTTTTTTGAATAAATTTAGTACTATATAGTACTAAATAATAAAGGAGAAGAAATAGAAATGAGTATACATACTACATCTGTAGCAAACGAAAAAAATAAGAGGATCCCTAACCCCTACTCAAACCAGGCTATGGGTAAGGTAATGGCTGAAAAAACCATTATTTTGATGACTGGCAGTACCGGATTTATAGGCAAGGAGACGGTAAAACAACTTGGGCAGAGTGAAGTGCAATTAGTACTGCTTGTTCGCTCTGAATCCAAAGCGAGGAGGGTTCTGAAAGCATACGGAGTAACGGATTTCAGCCGAATAATCTGTATTCAGGGAGATTTGTCAGCTCCAGATCTGGGTCTAACCAAAGCTGATCGTGAGCGTGCCCTGCAGGCCAATGTCATCATTCATGCAGGTGGAACAATGGATGTCACGTTGCAACCGAAGGTGGCAGAACAGATTTTTATGAATGGGGCAAGAGAGATTGCCAAACTGGCTGAGGAAATTCAGCGTACACACGGATTGAGGCATTTTATCCACGTCGTCGGTTTTATGAGTCCGTATGGGAGGAAGGATTCTCCGTCCATATCTTCAGTCAATGAAGATGTTGGGGATAAGTCGGGCAGGCACAAGTTATGGATTAGCAAAGCGTTCCACTCCGAAAGCGCTTATGAGCATATGAAATTCGAAGCGGATCGCTATATTCGACAGCACGCTGAGCAACATTTGTATGCCTTATCGGTTGTAAACCCGAGTACAGTCGTGGGTCCGTATCCTACGGGTGCAACCGAACAAACGGGCGGGATTGGCATGATGATACAGGCGATGAGAAGAGGGAGAATGCCGGTGATTCCTGGTGGTCTGCAGCACTGGTTGCCACTCGTATCCAATGACGTGGTTGCACAGACCCTTGTTTTTCTGACGAGGGACAGCAATCCTTCCGGCGGTACTTATCCCTTGTTATCCAGAAAATCGGACAGTCCGGATATGAAGGAACTGATTCGGTTGCTGGCAGCAGAACTGGATGTAGCGGCACCGCGATGGTCAGTGCCTCTGCCCATGATCCATGCAGCCATGAAGGCTGGTGGCACAAAGATCAGCGGAATACCGCCCGAATCCATTGCGTTTATTACGAAACAGGATTTTGAAGTGCAGCAGACGGAGCGGTTATTTGAGCGAATGGGAAAAAGATTGCCTGAGGTTAGCGAGCTATTGCCTTACGTGACAGCTGATTTGGACTATCGTTTCAGCTATCCTTCACAGAATGATTTGCCTCAGGGCTGGACTCGGACACGCGTAGGTGTTCTGGCGGCGCTGATCCATGAAGGTCAGGGGGACCCCTGGGTGATTGTGCATGGTTTGATGAGCAGTGCTGACGATATGATGGCCCTGGGAGATGCGTTATGGAGTATGACGGGAAACCCGGTATGGCTTGTGGATCTTGCCGGATTTGGACGTTCCCCGGTCCAGCGGAACAAAGAAAGAGGGACGGCTTTTCAGGGGCAGGTCAAAGCGGTGCGTAGTGTACTGAATGAGATACAAGGTCCGGTCAAACTAGTAGGGCATTCTGTTGGAGCGGCGATAGCCGCGGTGGCCATGCAGGAGAGTGGGCGTGAAAATATTCAGCTTGCCATGCTTCAACCGATATGGGGCGGAGCAAGGGACGGGATGCAGCGCCTGGTCTCAAGGTTCCCGAGAAGACTGCTGCGAGGACTGTTGTCGCGGATGACTCCTCAGCAAGTAGCCGCGCAGCTAAAAAGAGCAGAGGCTTCGGAGACCCATTCAACAATGCTTGAGGATTATGCGAAGAGAGCCTCTTCCGGTTTGAAATCACCACGCATCGCAGGAGCGAATGCAGATTTGCTCCACTGGATACAGTCCCATCCAGACCATAAAATATCACAGACGAGTGTGGAGGCACAGCGCACATTTATGATTTGGGGGATAAACGATCAAGGTTACACACGCCCGGCAAATATACATTCATCAGTCCAGCGTGTGGAAGTCCCCTACGGTCACCAATTTCCTGTGTTTTATGCGGAAGAAACAGCCTCATTGCTTGTTAATTGGCAAATGAAGAGTAGGACATCGTTGAATTGAGTGTTACATCCCCAAGGATTGGATCATATTCAGGAGAATCGACACTAATGTTAAATAAAATAACACATTCAGTTAGATAAAACGTGTGAAAGCGTTATTTTTATTCCCATTTATACTTGCCGCACAATAAAACCATGCTCATTTTGGCAAGGCAGTACATTGTGACCCTCTTCTGAACTGCGATAGACTTGATCTCAAGATCAACAGCTAAGAGGAGGATGTGTACGATGCCACTTCAAAAAACGTTATTGGCACTGGACGCGCTGGACAGCGCTTATGTGAATGGTGAGAGTGTAAAGCAATTATTTGTTCAATATCCAAAGGTTTCCGTTGAAGTACTGACCGTACATGGGGAAAAGGGGAGTACGGATTTTGTTAAAATCATCATCCCCGGTACGGAGGGTAAGCGGTCGGGAGGACAAGCCCCGACCATGGGTATTGTAGGACGATTAGGTGGGATTGGTGCCCGTCCAACGCGCATTGGACTTGTCTCGGATGCCGACGGCGCCGTCGCTGCTGTTGCAGCAGGCCTGAAGCTCGCCGACATGCAGACTAAAGGCGACTCGTTAAAAGGGGATGTCATTGTGACGACGCATATCTGCCCCGATGCACCTACTCTGCCGCATGAGCCGGTTGATTTTATGGACTCTCCGGTCGATATTTTGCAAATGAACGAACATGAGGTTCTGCCCGAGATGGAAGCCATTTTGTCTATCGACACAACCAAAGGAAACCGGGTGATTAATCATAAAGGGATCGCTATTTCGCCAACGGTGAAAGAGGGATACATTTTACGGGTGAGCGATGATTTGCTCCGCATCATGGAGATGACCACAGGGCAGCTGCCTGTGACATTCCCGATTACAACACAGGATATTACGCCTTACGGCAATGACTTATACCATATCAATTCCATTTTACAGCCAGCGGTGGCTACACATGCACCTGTTGTAGGCGTAGCTGTAACAGCCCAATCCGCAGTGCCGGGATGCGGCACAGGAGCAAGCCATGAGATTGATATTGCAAGCGCAGTTCGTTTGGTTGTGGAGACCGCCAAGGAATTCACCAATGGCACCTGTTCTTTCTACAACGTGGAGGAATATAACCTGATTACTCGTTTGTATGGATCAATGAAAGTACTTCAGACCCCGGGGATGCAAGCAGCTCCCTCTGCATAGTGTTCTTGAGGAAGCAGCGATTGAAGAGGCAGATGGGAATGCTGCTGTGGACATACGTACGTAACGTGTACAGCAGATCTGAGATGTAGGGGGCATAAAATGATAAAGCAGCTTGGCATGATAACCATTGGACAAGCTCCGCGAACCGATGTGGCGCCTGTCATTGAGAAGCATTTGGAGGGGAGGGCTGAACTCGTTCAGGTCGGGGTGCTGGACGGACTTTCAGCAACGCAGATCGCTGCGCTGGCACCGGAACCTGGTGAATATGTGCTAACTTCCCGCCTGCAGGACGGCAGTGCGGCTATCGTATCCCGAGAAAAAATCAGGCCGATACTGGAACGCAAAATCCGTGAATTCGAAGTCTTGGGTGTTCCTAATATTCTGTTGCTGTGTACAGGTTCATTTCCGGGTCTGCGATCAGCCAAGCTGCATCTCATTGAGCCTGACCGTATTATTCCTCCAGCCGTACAGGCGATGGCCGATGGCCGCCGTCTGGGGCTTATCGGACCATTACCAGAGCAAGCGGGACAGCTCGATTTGAAGTTTTCCTCACTGGTCCAGCCTGCGTTTGCCGCAGCTTCTCCCTATACATCCGGCGAAGCCGAATTCCGTCAGGCGGCCGAATCACTGAAGGGGCGTGTTGAGCTCATTTTACTGGATTGCATGGGGTATGATGAGCGCCACCGTCAATGGGTTGCCAATGCAAGCGCAGGAATCCCGGTCATTTTGTCGAATGCTCTAATGGGTAAGTTAGTAGCGGAAATGGTCTGACACAGGAGGAGACGAACGAATGAACCAGCAGCGAATTGATGTCAGTAAAAATGTTTTGGTGGAATGCCTTGGACTTCGCAGTGATGAGACACTGGCTGTTGTAGCGGATGATGCCAAGAGAGAACTGGCGGAATCTATATATGAGGCAGGCAAGGCACTTGGAGCAGATGCGGTGCTTATGGTAATGAAGGAACGGAGCAAATCCGGTGAAGAGCCGCCTGCACCGATTGCCGAAGCGATGAAACGTGCGGATGTCGCGGTGTGCGTAACCCGTTATTCACTAACCCATACACAGGCTCGCAAACAGGCGGCAGCTGCCGGAACCCGGGTAGCCACGATGCCGGGCATGACGGACGATATGTTCATGAACGGTGCCATTACCGCAGAGTATCCCAAAGTGAAGGCTTTGACCGATAAGGTTACAGGCATGCTAAGTGCAGGGAGCAGCGTTCGCATCGAGAAGAATGGGTACCAGCTGTCATTCTCCATTCAGGGACGCAATGGCGTGCCGAGTACAGGCATGTATCTCAATCCGGGTGAGTCCGGCAATTTGCCTTCAGGTGAAGCTTACATCGCACCCGTTGAAGGCATGGGCGAGGGTGAAATTCTGGTGGATGGCTCCATCGCAGGAATAGGCGCGATCAGCAAACCTGTCCTGTTGACGGTTAAAGAGGGCCGTCTTGTTTCGGCAACCGGCACCGAAGGAGACAAGCTGCTATCCATGCTTGGAGAAGGTGAGGGTCGGATTCTTGGCGAATTCGGCATTGGTACCAATGACAAGGCCCGAATTACTGGGGTTGTCCTGGAGGACGAGAAAGTCTACGGGACGATCCATGTTGCTTTTGGCAGTAACAATACCTTCGGTGGTACAGTTGCAGCAGGGGTTCATATTGATGCTGTTGTGCAGAAGCCGGATGTCTACATCGATGATGTCCTTATTATGCGTCAGGGAGAACTGCTTGATCAGAAATAGAGCAGAATAATCATGAGATAACCCTGTGGATCAGTAGAGGTGTATGAGAGCGTACCCACAACCTATCCACAATGGGGGAGATGCGTAAATTTCGCGGTAGTTTTAGCGACAAATACACAACATATTCACAATATATATATAGATATCCACATGATTGGGGGTAACTATCAACAGATTGTGGGTAACATACGCACAAGATATCCACAGCCTGGGGAGGAACGCCAATGTTGGGTCTTATAAGAGTGATTACGCTTCATCATGAAGAAGATATCCACAGACACGGGGCATTAATTGAAGGGCGATATGGCATTCGGGTCCGCAGTCGATGCATTCCCCAGCAACCGCTGGGTGTGTATGATCAAGCTACAGAGCTTGAATCGATTCCCAAAATTGTGGATCTGGCGCGGGAACTGGAACAGGAAGGGTGTACATCTATTGGTATTAGTTGTGCAGCTGATCCGGGTATTGCAGAAATACGCGCCGCTGTTCGGGTACCCGTATATGGTGCTGGATCATGTGCTGCACATCTTGCACTCACCTCAGCTACACGCGTAGGTGTATTGACGATTCTGGAGGAAGTGCCTACCCTGATTCGTGAAATACTTGGAGAGGCTTATATCGGGATGGACCGACCCGAAGGTGTGGTTACAACCCTCGATCTGAACACGCCAACAGGGCGGATGGCGGCACTGGAAGCTGCTGGAAGACTGAAGGCTGAGGGTGCTGAGTCCATTGTTCTCGCGTGTACCGGCTTTGCAACGATGGGTTTCGCGTTTGAAGTGGAAAAAGAACTGCATATCCGCGCACTCGACCCGATCTATTCCTTAGGTGCAGCTGTGTCTCTGCGATAAATGCTTAATCCATGGGATGCCTGAATCGTATTTTAGCAGGAAAATATAGCTTGATTCTAACGCCGATGCAGTTATTCACAACTGTGTCGGCGTTATTTGTGATGCTAGGATAGTTAATCTCGGTATAGGAAGTGAATAAGTGAAGTTTGTTTTATAATGTGACGCGATAAAGTGTTAAAATTATTTTTTGGATTATATGCTGCAACTAACAACCTGAAAGGTTTGTTATATTTTATGAACGTAATCCAAGCCATACGAATATCACAGAATTTCCCGTTTTTTTTGATCAGATAGTCTGGTAAACTATCCAAAAAATTAGATGCAGTATGCGAGGGCGATTTGCAAATCTGGCTGAGGGTGGTCGATAGGCTTGAAAACGACAGGCATTACACTGAAAGAACTGTTGAATATTCCTATACTCAGTAAGGCCAAGGTTATCAGTGGGCATCAGGGATTGGATCGGGTTGTTCGGTTTGTGGATATTATGGAGGTGCCTGATCTGCAAGGATGGTTGCGGGAAGGCATGCTCATGCTGACGACGGCCTATTCGATTCGCGATAATCCCGGTCTGCTTGGGGAACTGATCTATACGCTTAATGAGGCGGGGGCGGCTGCTTTGGCTATAAAACCTGCCCGTTTTCTCAAAGAAATTCCGGAAGAAGCCATAGCAGCCAGTAATGACTGCGGCCTGCCTATTATTGAGATTCCTCCCGAAATACCCTACATGGATATTACGCAACCTGTTATGGAATTGGTGCTGGACCGACAAGCAGCCTTGCTCCGCAGGTCCGAGGAAGTATATCGAACACTGATGACTATGGTGCTTGAAAACAGTGGGATTCAGGCTGTGGGAGACAACGTGGCCGAACTGCTTCAGGCGCCTGTAGGTGTCATCGACAATGGTGGACAGATTATTGTATCTTCACCCCCTGATTATGATTGGAAGGAAGCTGTAAGCCCACTCGTATGGGAGATCAATCTGGATCGCCGGAAGGTTGCGCGGCTGCTGGTGGATAAGGACTCCCTTGATGAAATGGAACAAGTCGGAATTGAACAGGCCAGATTGGTTCTATCCCTGGAATTGATGAGAAACAAGGTGGCGGAAGATACCGAATTGCGTTTACGAGGCAATTTCATTGATGAACTTTTGACACCGCCCCTGCTCTTACGGCATGAAGCCGAATCCAGAGGGCGCAAGCTCGGAATGAATCCGGAGCATCTATGGGAAGTGGCCGTAATGGAAGGTGAGGCTGCCCCTGATGAAGACTTGTTGACTGAATTGCTTGCACATGAAGCCAGAAAACGGAGAGTTACACCTCATATTGAGTTCAGGACTAACCGGGCTGTGCTATTTTTGCCAACACCGGAGTCCAAGGATGCGGTGTGGATGGATCACATTCAATCCTGGACTGAAACCATCGCGGTATGGATCGAAGATCCGGCAAACAAGTTTGGACAATGTAGAGTTGGTGTGGGCACACAGGTTTCGCTTTGGAATATGCATCAGAGCTATGGAGAGGCCAGAAATGCTCTGATGGTATCCTCCCGTTTGTCGGGAGGGCGTACGACCCGGTTTGAGGATGTGGAGGTATACCATCTGCTGGGCGAAACGGCAGATGATCCGGGTTTTGCAGCATTGTTTGAGCGAAAGCTAGGGAAATTACGTGACTATGACGAAGAACATAGCGGCGATTTGCTGCGGACCTTTTTTTATTATCTGGAAAGCCGGGGGAGTCTGATTGAGACAGCAAATCGGCTCTACATCCACCGGAATTCAGTCAAATATCGCCTGGAGCGGATTAGGGACATTACGGGCTTCGATTTGAACCACCCGCGTGAACAATTTGTCTGTCATCTGTGTCTGGTGTACTACTACATGAGGCAGGACAGACAAAAGGTTTAGGTTCTACTCATCGGTCCTAGCTCCACAGCATAACCAACAATGAGTTATATGGAAGATAAAGGTCGAAAAATAGCGAACTATGTCTTTAAGTGTGATTTAACATGACATATTGGGGAGACATTAGTGCACAATCGACAAACGGTTGTGCTTTTTTTTAGCTAAATGGGACGTAGTTCGTCGCTTGGTTTCTAGGTAAAATAAGCACAATTACAAAAGAAGAGACGGATGACAGACATGCTGTCAACATTGGGCCGTCCACAGAGAACCGTAAAACAGCAAGTGAGACATCAGAGTTAAAGGGGTTGATCGATTGTTTGCTTACACGCTCCGAAGGCTGCTGCAGATGATTCCGGCGCTGATCGGCATCGTGGTGATTACCTTCATCCTGTCCCGTGTTCTTCCGGGAGATCCCGCCATTGTCATGGCTGGTGAACAGGCCACGGATGATGTCATTGCCAAAATCCGAATGGACATGGGATTGGACAAGCCGCTAATTGTACAGTTTTTTAGCTACGTTGGACAATTGCTTCAAGGGAATCTGGGGTTCGCCTACCATACCGGTCATACAGTGCTGAGTGATTTCGGTACCCGCTTTCCAGCAACCATTGAGCTGACGCTGGCCAGCGTGATTATAGCCATCTGTGTTGCAATTCCG
This sequence comes from Paenibacillus sp. NPDC056933, assembly GCF_042674385.1. NCBI lineage: Bacteria > Bacillati > Bacillota > Bacilli > Caryophanales > Paenibacillaceae > Paenibacillus > Paenibacillus sp. NPDC056933. The sequence goes on from NZ_JBHUQN010000004.1 coordinate 289,221, forward strand.
GTAGGTATCATCGCCGCAACCCGAAAAGAGTCCTTTGTGGACCACATCTCCAGGGTGTTTTCACTGATTGGAGCATGTGTACCGATCTTCTGGCTGGGGTTGTTGTTTATTTACATCTTCTATTCCATCCTCGGCTGGGCTCCGGCTCCCATGGGACGCATCAGCGGAGACCTCAACCCACCGACTCATATCACCGGATTGTACGTGGTAGACAGTCTTATGACCGGAGATATGGTTGCACTCAAAAGCAGTCTTGCACACTTGCTGCTCCCGGCGATCTGCCTGAGCACAGGAACCATGGCGATTGTCGCGCGTATGACCAGGTCCAGCATGCTGGAAGTCATCGGACAGGATTATGTGCGTACTGCACGAGCCAAGGGCTTGAGCGAAACCGCGGTCGTGGGCAAACACTCCCTGATCAATGCTCTAATTCCCACGTTGACTGTGCTCGGCCTTCAGTTCGGAGGATTACTCGGTGGTGCGGTAATCACGGAAACCATCTTTTCCTGGCCTGGCGTCGGCGGTTATGTCACAGATTCGATTCTGGCTGCCGATTATGCACCAATTCAGGCGTTCACACTCGTAAGTGCCATTCTGTTCAGCTTTATTAATCTGGCGGTGGATCTGGTCTATGGATTGATTGATCCACGAATCCGTTATGAATAGGGTCGCCGCGAAAGGAGGAGTACCGCTGTGAGTACTGCCGCACCGACTTCCATGGGAACAAAGCCCACACAAGCGGTTGTTCCCAAACCCAAAACCTTTCTCAGACTATTGCTCCGCAATCGGCTCGCTGCCATTGGTCTGGTCTTTATCGTCATGTGGACTGTCATTGCAGCCATTGCTCCCTGGATCGCACCATATGATCCGTATATGACCGATACGGCCGTGAAGCTGGAATCCCCGTCAGGCGGTCACTGGTTTGGTACCGATAACTATGGTCGGGACATTCTGAGTCGCGTACTGTACGGAGCCAGAATCAGTATCTGGACGGGCTTGATTGCCGTCAGCATCTCGTTTGTCATTGGGGTTCCGCTGGGCGGAATTGCTGCTTATTACGGTGGACGTACCGGCAATATCATTATGCGGGTAATGGATGTATTGCTTGCCTTCCCGTCTCTGGTGCTGTCCATGGCCATTGCTGCTTCCATCGGCAACGGACTGACGAGTGCAATGATTGCTGTTGGAATAGTCGGCATTCCCGAATTTGCCAGATTGATGTATGGACAGACGGTATCTCTGCGCGAGAAGGAGTACGTAGAAGCCAGCAGAGCCATTGGTGTACGGGACAGAGTGATTCTGTTTCGCCACATTTTGCCGAATGCTTTGGCCCCGCTGCTGGTGCAGGCAACGCTCGGTATGGGTTTTGCGATCTTGACGGCATCCAGTTTGAGCTTCCTCGGTCTTGGCGTCAAACCGCCTACAGCCGAATGGGGGGCCATGATCTCTGAAGGACGAGAGTATATCATTTCCGGACAATGGTGGCTCGTGACGTTCCCTGGACTGGCTATAGCCACATCCATTCTTGGCTTTAATCTGCTCGGAGATGGTTTCCGTGATGTACTGGATCCGCGGTTGCGTTCGGGAAAATAGAGATTGGTCACCACCAGCCTCTATAGAACCGATTCATAGATAGCTGTATGGTGGAACCGACTTGCGGGGAATGCCTGAGATAACGGCATGCAAGGTTCCATCATCGGCAGTAGGCTGATCGAATGCTGGTGTTTGGCATCGGGAGTGAGGTGAGCTGCCTTCCCGGTACTGAAGTACACATTTGCTCTGTCTAATGAAAGCTGCAACGTTTTACAGCTGTACTGCATCATAAGACTGGTTCGAAAAGGGGAGGAAACTAAAAATGAAAAAGCTCAAATGGTTTTCTGCAATGATCGCTCTTACGGTTGTTCTAGGCGGCTGTGCCAGCAATGCCAACCAGCAGCCTGCGGCATCCGGTTCAGGGGAAGCAGCGAAACCTGCACCGACACTGACGGTTGCGTATTCAGAGGGTGGGACGACGATGGACCCGGCTGAGGCGAATGACCTGACTTCCGACACATTGGTACTGGCAACCTACGACCAGCTGGTAACCTATGGTGTCAAAACGGTGGATGGTGCAGACGTAGCCAACACAGAAGATATTCAACCGATGCTCGCTGAGAGCTGGGAAGTATCAGATGATAACAAGACATATACGTTCAAAATCAAAAGTGGCCTGAAATTCCAAAGCGGAAATCCGGTTAATGCGGATGCAGTTGTGTACTCTTTTGACCGTGTGGCGAAATCAAGCTCCGGCAGCTTTCTATACGGAATGGCCGACATCAAGAGCGTGACTGCCAAGGACGACTCCACTGTCGAGATCGTGCTGAATAAAGCCAACCACATGTTTACCCAGATCATTGCCATGTATACCTTCTCCATTGTGGACCAGAAGCTGGTCGAGGAAAAAGGTGACGATTATCTGAAAACAAATGCCGCTGGCTCTGGCCCGTTCACACTCGAAAAATGGGACCCGGCCAGTGAAGCCGTCTTCCAGGCTAACAATGATTATTGGCAGGGTGCGCCGAAGCTCAGCAAAGTAACACTGAAATTCACGAAGGAAGCCTCCAACCGTGTCCTGCTGTTGAACAAGAGTGACGTGGACATGGCAATTGAGATTCCTCCAAAAGATGTTGCGGCTTTGCAAGAGAACAGTAATTTGACGATTAAGTCGAATGCGAGTAACCGCATTTTGTTCTTCGCGATGAACAACAATGTCAAACCGTTTGATAATGAAAAAGTACGTCAGGCCATCAACTATGCGATCCCTTATGACCAGTTAATCAACGATGTCATGTATGGTCAGGCCAAAGAGATGAAGAGTGCTGTGGCGAGTAACACACCAGGCTTTACGGATGCAGGCTATGTGTACGAGTACAATCTGGACAAGGCCAAGGAATTGTTGAAAGAAGCAGGATATGCAGAGGGATTCACCTTTGACTTTACCCTTGGCTCCGGATTTGACGATTGGGAATATGATGCGGTGCTGATTCAAGCGGAACTGGCCAAGATCGGTGTCAAAATGAACATTAACAAGGTCGCTCGTGCACAGTTCCTGGAACAACAAAAAGAAGGCAACCTGGTCTCCTACATTTCCAAATGGACCTCTTTTGTTAATGATCCTGGATACCACCTGGGCTTCCTGCTCTACGGCAAAGGTTCTTCCAACTACATTCATTACAACAATGCGGAAGTCAACAAACTGTGGGAAGAAGCAGGCGCAGAGCCGGATCAGGCGAAACGCAATGAACTGTACATGAAGGCACAAGAGATTATTACGACAGAAGCGCCATGGGCTTATCTTTACGAGTACAACCGGGTTGTCGGCATGAACAACAAAGTCAGCGGATATGTGTACTACCCGGATGAGGTTCTGCGTTTCTACCCACTTAGCAAGGAGCAGTAAACGAAGGATGACTTTGGGGGACAGGCAATTATGCCTGTCTTCTGACGATTCGTGCCAAGTACCATACAGCCAATATTGGAAGGAGCCTGATCAGGATGGATTGGAAAAGGAAAGTACTTGAAGCAATCGAGGAAGGCCAGGATGAATTATTGGAGTTATGTTCACAGTTGATCCGCTTTCCTACGGAGAACCCTCCAGGGGATTCACGCGAGATTAGCGCTTTTATTATCGAATATCTGTATCAGGCCGGAATCGATACCAAAGTACATGCGGCAACGGAAACCATGTTTAACCTGATCTCAACGTTGAATGGAGAAGGGGCGGACAAGTCAGATAAACACCTGATTTTCTGTGGGCATACGGATGTTGTGCCAGCCGGGGATCTTTCACGATGGGATTTTGATCCGTTCTGCGGCGAAATTAAGGACGGCTACATGCTTGGACGGGGTGCATCTGACATGAAGGGCGGGCTTGCGGGTCTGATCTATGCGACGGTTATTCTGGCGAAGCTGGGTGTACCTTTGCGGGGTGACCTGTCACTGATGATTGTCCCTGATGAGGAAACGGGAGGTGATTTGGGTGTGCCCTGGGTACTGGAGCGCGGCCTGGCAACGGGTACTGCAGCAGTCATTGCCGAGCCGTCCAGCCCTCAGCATCCGACGATTGGACAAAAGGGGAGCTGCTGGTTTGAGTTTACAGTGGAAGGCACACCGGGTCATGGCAGTCTGCAGCCCATTGTAGGCGATAATGCGATTGTGAAGGCGGCCAAGGGTATTGAAGCCTTACAGCGGCTGTGGGACATCAAGCCGGACATCCCGGAAGACGTGAAGGACATTATCCGCATCTCGCAGGAGTATGCTCGCGACCGGGAGAAGGCAGGTCTGGCCTATCAGGTGTTCGATCATGTAACCGTGAATATCGGTTCGATTCAGGGTGGAACCAAGGTGAACGTGGTAGCGGATCGCTGTACGGTTCAGGTGGATTCACGTGTTCCATTTGGTGTGGATTACCGGGATGTGCTCGACCGTGCTCGTTCGCTTCTGCTTGAAGCAGGAATTGAGTCGGAGTTGAAGCCTTTTGGTTTCCAGGGCAACGCAAACTGGACGCCAGCGCATGAACCGATCGTTAGCCAACTGGTGGAGAGCATCAGCGAAGTGAGCGGCGAAGAGGCGTACGGTGTGCTGCAATGGGCATCCAGCGATGCACGCCACTTCCGTAATCATCAGATTCCGGTATTGCAATATGGTCCGGCAGAGCTGTCCACGATTCACAATTTTAACGAAAAAGCACCCGTATGGCAGATTATCCAATGCGCCAAAGTGTATGCGCTGAGCGCCCTTAAATATTTGGGTGTGGAAGGCATGGAAGATGAGACGTCATTGAAGAATTCGAAGGGTTTGAACGGTGCAGCTTCCGAAGAAGCCACGATTGCCAAGCGCTAATTCTTTTTCGGGAGAGAAGGGAGCTTGGAGAACAAGCTGAACGACTGAGTGGTAGGGACATGTGTGAGGATGCAGAAGATTCAGAACGTAATGGTATGGGAGGGGAACAACATGACTGCACTGCTCGAAGTTTCGGATTTGCGGACAGAGTTTATAACGGATGCAGGCGTAATTCGTGCCGTGGACGGAATCAGCCTTTCCATACGGCAAGGAGAGGTGCTGGGTATTGTAGGGGAGTCGGGATGCGGGAAAAGTATTACCTCGTTATCGATTATGCAGCTTCTTCCCAAAAAGATCGGCCGTGTGGCTTCAGGAGAAGTCCGTTTCCAGGGGAAAGACATGCTCAGGCTGTCCGGGAGGGAGATACGCCGAATTCGGGGTAACCGAATGGCCATGATCTTTCAGGAACCGATGACTTCGCTCAATCCGGTATTCAAAATCGGCAAACAGATCTCGGAGGCGGCACGATACCATCTGAAGCTGGGCAAAAAAGAGGCTTGGGCACGGTCAGTTGATATGCTTCGCAAAGTCGGCATTCCCCGTCCCGAACGAATTGCGGAACAATACCCGCACCAGCTCTCCGGCGGCATGCGCCAGCGGGTGATGATCGCCATGGCGATGGTATGCAGCCCGCAGCTGCTCATCGCAGATGAACCGACAACCGCCCTGGATGTAACCATCCAGGCGCAGATTCTGGATCTGATGCGTGACCTCCAGCGGACGGAGAATATGGCAATCATGATGATCACCCATGATCTCGGCGTTGTAGCTGAGATGTGTGATCGTGTCATGGTGATGTATGCAGGACAAGTGGTGGAAGAGACGGATGTCAAAACCCTTTTTGCCGATCCGAAGCATCCGTATACCCGTGGACTGCTTGCTTCACTGCCACAGCTTGCGGGAGATCAGGATCGTCTTCAGTCCATTCCGGGCCAGGTTCCGAATCCCGCCCATATGCCGTCTGGCTGCCGCTTTGCTCCTCGTTGTCCGGTTAAGGAAGCGCGGTGCGAGACGATACAACCCGATTTACTGGAGACGGCGCCTAGCCACAGCTGCCGCTGCCTGCTGCAACAGGAGGGGATTATATGAGTGCGATATTGGAAGTCAGAAACCTGAAGAAGCATTATCCCATTCGTAAAGGTCTGTTCTCCAAACAGGTCGGTGCCGTCAAAGCGGTGGACGGCGTAACGCTGTCCGTGGAGCGCGGTGAAACGCTTGCCGTGGTCGGGGAATCCGGTTGTGGCAAATCTACCACAGGGCGTGCGATTTTACGACTCATAGAACCGACGGATGGCGAGGTGTTCTTCGAAGGCAGGGATGTACGAAAGCTGACCCCAGAAGAGCTGCGCCGTTTCCGAACCGACATGCAGATGGTATTCCAGGACCCGTATGCCTCCCTCGATCCGCGCTGGACGGTACAGCGTACGCTGGAGGAGCCACTGCTTACCCACCACAATCTGGGGAAAAACGAGCTGAAAAGCCGAATCGAAGAACTGATGGAAGTGGTTGGATTATCTCCATATCAGGCACACCGTTTCCCGCATGAATTCTCGGGTGGACAACGCCAACGGATCGGTATTGCCCGTGCTCTCGCATTGAACCCGAAGTTCATTGTGTGTGATGAGCCGGTCTCTGCATTGGATGTGTCCATTCAGGCACAGGTGCTGAATCTGATGCAGGATCTGCAGGAACAATTCGGACTGACGTATATGTTTATCTCTCACGATCTTTCCGTCGTCAAGTTCATCAGTGATCGTGTGGCCGTCATGTATCTGGGCAAAGTGGTGGAGCTTGCGCCCACCTCCGAGTTGTTCACCGAGGCGCTGCATCCGTATACGAAAGCATTGATGTCTGCTGTTCCCGTTCCTGACCCGAATGTGCAAAAGGAACGAATTGTCCTGAGCGGAGATGTGCCCAATCCGGAGAACCCGCCATCCGGTTGTGCTTTTCATACCCGTTGTCCGTATGTAAAGGACGAGTGTCGCTCTGTTATCCCGGAGCTGCGGGAGATTTCCCCGGGACGTCAGGTGGCGTGTCATCTGTATTAGTTGGCAGAGAGAAGACACCTTCAAGACCACGATCGAAGTGGGAATGAGGGTGTCTCTGTTGTTCTTGTTTAGTGTTTTCATTTGGGGCACGGAAATAGGTGACAATGGGCCAAAGTCTTGGTTTTAATCTGGACCATCGTTCAGTACAGGGAACTAACTTTAGTCCTGGGTGCGACTAGGCTGAGGGCGGTTGTTTCCTAAAATGGGTTTATTATACAATTTTGATGGAAGAACAACCCAAGTGGTAGAGGAGAAAATATATGAAACCATCAAATTGTAAATTGCCCAGACAGGTTATCCTAGCTAGTTTCTTGATCGCCGGCTTAGCCCTGTCATCTTCGGGCTTGCCTGCTTATGCAGCAGCCACTCCAAATAGCAATCAGGCCCAAAACCAAAGCTTGGCTGAGAAAGGGACAGCAGCCTCCGCAATTCCTCCGATCACAGCTACATCCGTAGAGAAATTTGCAGATGCCTATTTTGCTCGCGCTGATGTGAAGGAGAAGCTTACGGGGGCATTATTTGTAGTTGTAAAGGATGGCAAAGTCCTGCTTAACAAAGGATATGGCTACTCAGATGTGACTTCCAAAACACCAATCAATCCTGACACTACCCAATTTAGAATGGCATCCATCTCCAAGCTATTTACGACCACAGCGGTGATGCAGCTTGCCGAACAAGGCAAGATAGACTTGGATCGCGATATCTCTGCATATATGGATGGAGTTAAGATCTCTAATCAGACCGGCGTTCCCCTTACAATGAAGAACCTGATGACCCACACAACAGGCTATGATTTTACTGATTTCTCTGGTAATACTCCGGGCGTCTCTCTCCAGAATTATGTCAAAAATAACGTGCCTACGGTAAAAATAAAACCTGGCGAGGCCTACCGGTATGATAATCTGGCTTTTGTACACCAAGGTTATATCGTAGAAAATGTAGCTGGAACTGACTTCAATACTTATGTAAAACAAAACATATTTAAGCCGCTTGGCATGACACATAGCGACTTTTTATTATCGCCCCAAGTTCAACAAAATCTTGCAAAAACCTATGACAATGCAGGTAAAGAAATCGCTGTGTATCCTAATTATCCTGACATAGACCCCAGTGGCAGCATGTTCTCTACCGGTAGTGATATGGCCAAATACATGCTCGCTATGTTAGATGGGGGCAAGCTTGGTGATGGCCGCATTTTGGAAGAAAAAACGACAAACACAATGGAAGCCTACCAATACGGTATTAATGACAGCTTACCCGTAATGTCTTATGGTTTTGAAGCCATGCATAATCATCTTTTCAATGGTCAGACCGTCATTGGAAAAGGTGGCGACCTTCCTGGTTTTCACTCCTGGCTGTGGATGGTGCCAGAGCAAAAGGTAGGCGCCATGATCATTGTAAATGGTGAAGCACTGGACCCTCGCGATGAAATATTCGGCTCATTCATGGATCAATTTTATCCTGAACAACACAAGGCTGCCACACCAATCCAATCATCCAAGGAAAGCTTGGCCAAGTTTGAAGGGAGATTTCAAGGTTTGAGAATACCTCTACTTAGTGCAGAGGTGAAGGCGGGTGAGGATGGAACACTTATTATAAAGGATGCATTGGGAAGCCATAAGCTTCAACAGTTAGAGGCGTTGTTATTTCAGGATGAACAAGGTGTAAAAGCAGGCTTTAAGGCAGATGAGGATGGCAAAATTGAATACATGTATTACAACTATCCAGATAGTTTCCTGAAAAGAATGCCTGTACAAGCTCGATTCTCTGATGTATCTGCCGATAGTCCATATGCGGCTTCTATTGACCAATTAAATCAACAGCAATTTTTGAATAAAAATGACACTAATTCCTTTAGACCAGAAGAAGCAATGACACGTGGAGAATTTGTGCAAATATTAATGAAAATTGTCGGGTTCCAGCTATCTAAGGACCCGGTAATATTTAAGGATGCAGTAGGACATGATTTGGCACAAGAGATTCAATCAGCAGTTCTGTATGCAGGGCTAAAAGGGACACAGGATGGCCGCTTTGAGCCAGACCGTGCCATTACCAGACAAGAAGCGGCTTCTATTCTTTGGAGATTCATTCAAATCAATGTATCCGCTCCGGCGCCACAAGTCAAGCTGACGGGAACGTTGCCAGCACCTTGGGCATTAGAAGCAGTGCAATTTGCGGCTGCTATGCATCTCTATGGTCCAGAGGTGAAGGTAGATACTGATGGCGCTGTGGACTATGAGCCAACCCGCCCTATGCTTCGTCAGGAAGCAGCCGTCATGTTTGATACTCTTTGTGAAAAAATTCCGGTATTGTTATACGGAGTGAATGGTCAATTAGAGGACTAATCAGAGTGTTACCTAATTATAGAGTTACTCAGTACAATTGGTCATTATTTAATAAATGTGAAGCAGTAATTAGACTTAATTAATTTAGTAGGTAAAATTTTTTCTCGCTTCAACCGATATAAACACAGAGAATGCAACATGAAATGTAATTATTCATGATTAAGATGACGATAAAAAAGCTTCTATTGAAACTGAAAACAAGAAGGGTATGAAAACATTAATGGATGAGGAAGTTCAAGTTCAATACATTAATTTCTCGGTCGGAAATCAGATTTGTGCGCTTCGCATTGATGAAGTTCATGAAATTATCAAAATGCTCCCGGTAACCACTGTTCCTTTTGGCAGCCCTGAGATCAAGGGATTTACACCCCTTTACGGCAAAGTGGTTTCGGTTGTTAGTGTACGCGTCCTGCTGGGCATGCCTGACGAGGGGCCTACACCGTCCACTCGCATCATTGTCGTGCCGTATCACAACGATTATGTACCGCTCGTTGTCGATTCAGTGGATTCCGTGGTGATGTATGACCGGTTTGAAGAGCCTACGGAAGAATATCGTCGTTACACAAAGGGAATATTCAAGGAAATTGCGCACAATGACGACCATGAGTCCGGTATCCTTAATCTGGACGTATTGCTTGGTAATTTAACCCAATCACATTAAGCATTGCTCTTACGGATGCTATATACAAAGCATAAACTCAGTTAGTTATGAAAATGCTCCTTGCCCTTTTCAGGGATGAGGGGCATTTTTTAGTGTGATCATCCTATCCTCCAATGCAATTTATGTGTTGTGTTTCACCCTTTAACAGACGTAGTCAATATCATATAAAGTGGTTTGGATGGTTTTTTTTGAAGTGATGTAGAAGCAGAAAAACGGAAAAGGGAACTATTTTTCGGTACAGATCAGAGGGGACGGGGAATAAAAGAAGCACTTTTTATGTGTAAAAGTTTTTAAAACCGAGCATTTTCGTATATGATGGAGAGTAACAATGCGAAGGGATGACGGGAGACTGTAATGATGCAATCGCTGTATGGAGTATGGCTTGGTGACGTGTTTTTTTGTTTTTCCGGTGAAACATCGGAGCCGCGTGTGGATGCGTGGAGCCACGTGGTACGGAAGCTGAATTTTGGCGACGGGGGCCGTCTGTTTCAGCCTGCCGCTCTGCGTCTTGCGGAGCTTCGTTGGCCCAATCCGATGCGTAATGCTGCGGAAGCGAAGGGTACGAAGCGGCGCCAATTGCTCGGACGGACGTTGGAGGGGCTGGCTATCTCGCCCAAAGATACGTTCAAACTGCTGCTAAATTGGGACGACAGTATATTGAATGCGGCAGGAATTCAGGCTGGAGAAGAAATTCGCTACTGGGTAAAAGCGGCACAGTTTACACAGGAACTGCTGCTGCGGGGAGAATTTGCTCCTTCCGCTGAATTTGCGGCCAAGACGGGTGCGCGTCGCCGTACTGGACAGGAAACGCTGACAGGGGTATGGCGTCCACGTCTGTTGCAAGAAGCGGATGTGGACCGTTTCCGGGAGCTGGCGGAATCGATGCCGCCGATCGGATTGTCTGCTCCCGGAGCATACGCATCTTCTGAACCGGAATCACGGGAGGAAGCGGGAGCGGCCGTATTATTTTCATTTATGAGCGGAATGGTTCATGCGGTTGTCACGGGTGAGATGGAAGGTATGGATAGTGAGTTGTCTCGCTACCGTACCCCATTCCGGCGTGGATCTTCTCCGGTTGCGGAGTTATGGTGGAACAGCCTGATCTCGATGTTCCGTCCGGTGACGGTGCAGGGCCCGACGGAAGAAATGACAGAACTCATTGGCGCGCTGCAAGAAGCAGGCGGAACAGCGATGCCTGTCGTAGGAAGCGAAGAGACCGCACCGACGGAAGGTCAACTGAAGCTGGTGCTGCGGCTCGAACCTCCCCTGGGTGAGCATGAATCGTTGTGGGGAATTACCTTCTGGGTAGACAGTGAGCAGGAAGCTGGTCTGAGATTGCCCGCACGTACAATCTGGGCCCATCCGGACCGGGATCTGGACCGGGGCAAGGTGTGTTATATTTCGGCTGCAGAACAATTGCTGATGGCGCTGGGTCAAGCAGCAGAACTGGCACCGGAGCTGGAAACGGCACTTCTTCATGCACGACCGGAAGGAATGAAGATGGAACAGCAAGCGTTTTTTGAATTTTTGACGTATGCTGTGCCTCGTCTGCAGAAGGCGGGAGTAACCGTGTTAATGCCTTCCCGCTGGAGCCGTGCCGGGAAGCGCCGTGCAGGATTGCGCCTGCAGATGCTCAATCGTGGAACAGAAAGGCCGCTCGGGGCCCCGTCTGCTCTGGGCATGGAGCAGCTGGTCGCCTTCAAGGCAGAACCAATGCTGGACGGCAAATCGGTTACGGCGGAGGAACTGGCTGCCCTTGCGGAAGCAACGGTGCCTTATGTCATGTTTCGCGGCGAATGGATTGAAGTGGATACAAAAGAGATTCGCCAGGTTCTGCGTTATATGAAAAAAGAAGAAGAACAATATATGCCTCTCTCCGAATGGCTGCATCTGGCAGCTGAGGAAGGTGAGGATACAGCATGGAAGGGGCTTTCCGTCTTTGGCGCGGAATCCGAAGGACTGCTCTCCTTCCTGCTCGACGGACAGGTGCTTCGCAGTATTGAGCCGCGTCAGGTTCCGGCAGAGCTGCATGGTGAACTAAGACCTTATCAGGAGCGGGGTTACCAATGGTTATCCGCCATGCGTGAGCTTGGGTTTGGTGTATGTCTCGCCGATGATATGGGACTGGGGAAGACCATTCAGGTGATCACCTGCTTGCTGGACTTGAAGCATGAGGAACAACAAGCGGCGGCTGAAGAAGCGCGTGAACATGAAGCGTTTATGGGTATGGAAGGACGTTCCTTGAATGATGAGCAGCTGAACATGCAGGGTGTACATCTGCCTGCGCTTATTGTGTGCCCCACCTCTTTGCTCGGGAACTGGCAGCGTGAGCTGAAGCGCTTTGCCCCGAATCTGTCATTGTATATCCATCATGGCGGACAACGGCTGCACGGCAGTGACTTTCAGGAAGAAGCGCAGTCTCATGATATTGTGCTGACAACCTATCATCTGGCAGGCAGAGATGGCCCGGATCTGGCTTCGTTGCATTGGTCTACCGTTGTGCTGGATGAGGCACAATATATTAAAAATTACCGTACGAAGCAAGCACAAAGCGTCATGCGTCTGTCTGCGCCGCACCGCATTGCGATGACGGGTACGCCGGTAGAGAACCGGCTAAGCGAGCTGTGGTCCATTTTTCAATTCCTGAATCCGGGGTATCTGGGTACAGCTTCTTCATTCCGCCAGCGGTATACGGGACTGGGTCCATCCGAAGAAAATGCAGCGTCCTTGCGTGAGCTTCATCGGCTTGTATCGCCCTTTATGCTGCGCAGACTGAAAAGTGATCCGGATATTCGCAAGGATCTGCCGGAGAAGCTGGAACTGAAATCCTATTGTTCCCTCACGCCGGAGCAGACCGTTCTGTATCAGCGCGTGGTGGATGATCTGATGGGTGGATTGGATGGGCGAAACGGTATCGCCCGTAAAGGAATAGTGTTGTCCTCACTGACCAAGCTGAAGCAGATCTGTGACCATCCGGTTCTGGCGGACAGCAGCCGGAAGGAACATGGCAAGGCTGAGGCATCCGGCAAAATGGAACGTTTGCTGGAATTGCTGGATGCAATCCGTGACAACGGGGAATCAGCGCTGATTTTCACCCAGTATGTGGCGATGGGGGAACTGCTCGTTTCCCGGCTTACACAGCGCTACGAGGAAGAGCCGTATTTCCTGCATGGCGGTGTATCGAAGTCGCAAAGGGATGATATGGTGGAGACCTTCCAAAAAGGGGAGGGGCCATCCTTGTTTGTCCTGTCTCTTCGTGCCGGGGGTGTGGGTCTCAATCTGACGCGTGCCAGTCATGTCATTCACTACGATCGCTGGTGGAATCCGGCGGTGGAGAATCAGGCGACGGACCGGGTCTTCCGAATCGGGCAGAATCGCAATGTACAGGTGCATAAACTGATCTGTCAGGGCACCCTGGAGGAACGGATTGATGAGCTGATTGAGAGTAAAAAGGCACTTTCCGAGCAAGTCGTTGGTTCAGGTGAGAACTGGTTGACTGAGATGTCGGATGATGAGCTGCGCGGCCTGATCTCGCTTCAGGGCGAGACGTGGCTGTAGGTTTGCTATATAAGTTCAATAAATGAATATTTACACTGGCACTCCGATGACAGAACAACCTTCCGATCGCTGTTATCCCCAGATTTTTTTGATTCCTTTTTGAAATGGGGAAATCCGGGGATAAAGGCGAACGCTTTGCTTCTTCAGGTTATTTCTGTCCTCTCCGTTATTGTGTAAATGTTTAATTAAACATATATAGATACACACTCACAATACATGCGGAGTGTAATGATAGGAAGGGGGATTGTTGTGAGCGAAAAATGGAATGTCGAGCTGCATATGTCCCCCGGTGGATGGACAGCAGAAGTGAGTGCAGCTGCAGATGCAGGCATAGATGTATCAGTAGATGCAGGCAAGACTGGAGCCGCTGCAGGCACAGCCGCAGGCGGCTTTACGGTAACAGGCAAGCTACCGCAGCTAAGTGAAGCCGCACGCGAGGCCGTGCTAGAACAGCTGCGCAAGCGCCCGCTGGCGCTGTATGCGCTGCTGCGCGGCGGCCCAGCCTCGGCGGAACTCGCCGGGCTGCTTCCCGCTGCGCCAGGCGAGGCCGCGCCGGGCACGGCCGCCGCTGGCAGCTCGCTTAGCGCGGGCGGCGCAGCGGCGTGCACCTGCGGCCGCCCGGGCTGCGCGCATGTCGCAGCCGCTGAGCGTGCCGTTGCTGCGCGCTTCGCGGCCGAGCCGCTGCTGCAGCTGGCGCACGCCGGCCTGCCGCGCGAAGCGCTGCTCGCCGGCGTGCTGGGGTCATGGGCGGAAGAACTCGCCCATGACCCCAGCGGCCCCGGCCGCGCAGCCGAAACGGCCGGCCGCCCGCAGGCGCGGGGCGGCGAAGGCGGCGCAGCCGTCGGCGAGTGGATCGCCGAGGCCGCCGCGGAAGGCGCCATGCACCAGCCGGGGCCTGGCTTCGGCGCCGTGAAGGTGCGGCTGGCGCAGCCGGGCAAGCCCCCGGCAACGCCGGAACTGGCGGCTTTGCTGCCAGGCGTGCCGGCCACCGCAGGGCTGGCATTGATCCGCGAGCGCGTAGCTGCGCGGATGTGGGAGGCTGTCCAGAAGAAGAAGGACAGCCCGGCAACCAAATGATGCATCCATTGTGGCGGGGGAGATCTCAGATCGCCCCCGCTTGTTTGTGATGTGCATCCGAACTAGCTTTCTACCCGGAAAGGTATACACACTCGTCCAATTCACTTCTTTTGTATACATCCATGGGATAAGGGCCTAAAAGTCCAAAAAACGACCGTACAAGCTGTACACACGGCATATCTTTATGTTGACCTCTTCTCAGGGAGCTCTTTATCGGTGGAGCTTTGTTGCAATTTAAGGTATACTGTCGCAGGGGATGACAAGCCCGAATGCACAATTTCAGCCATTTTTGATCATATTGCGATAGGAGTTTTTACATGAAAACACGTACAGGACGACAGCGCTACATTGCAGTTATGCTGTCTTCACTTATGATATGCGGAGCCTTGCTGTCCGCTTGCCAGGACGGTTCAGGATCAGAGGAGAATCAGAATCTGAACGCAGCAGGAAGTGCACAGCAAGAGTCGGATGGGACCACCGTTCATTTTACCGAGGATAACGGCGATGAAGGTAACACAGGTGGGGATGAGAGTTCATCTTCTGGCGATAGTAGTGAAGGTACGGATAGTAGTTCTGGCAATGCTTCAAATGGAGAAAATCAAGGATCTTCTGATGCAGGCAATGGAGCCACAGCAGATGATCCCCTGATGGAGAAACGCAGCATTAGCGCACTGCAAACGACCATTGATGCACAATCGGTAGTGACCAATGCACAGGCGATGACCGTTATCGTTAATAAACAGCGCAGCCTGCCTGAAGGGTACGAGCCGGATGATCTGGTGGAGCCGAACGTACCGTTCTCCTTCGACGGACCGCATGAGAAGCGTCATATGCGCAAGGAAGCTGCCGAGGCGCTGGAGAAGCTGTTTGCAGGTGCCAAGGCGGACGGCATTGAGCTTCGTGCGGTATCTGGCTATCGTTCTTATCAGCGTCAGGTGTCCATCTACAACAACAATGTCAAAACCAAAGGTCAAGAATACACGGATCGTGTAAGCTCTGTGCCAGGCCACAGCGAACATCAGACCGGACTTGCGATTGACGTTTCCAGTCCAAGTGTAGGCAATGCGCTGGAAGAGGTGTTTGGCACATCGAAAGAAGGCGAGTGGTTGGCCGAGCATGCAGCAGAATATGGGTATATTATCCGCTATCCGAAAGGTGAAGATCGTATAACAGGCTATGTGTATGAGCCATGGCATATCCGTTATGTTGGCACCGAGCTGGCCCCGGATGTTGTGAAAAGTGGCTTGACACTTGAAGAATACTTCGACGAGGCCAATATCAAGCTGTAAGTTAAGGGCCGCCTTACGTTTGCATACGAGAGTGCAATAGGATCAATATTCCGAAGTCCCTGAAAGATACTACTTACCGAGGTAAGTGGTGATCTTTCAGGGGCTTTTTTAATATATATGAAATTCAACCGATGAGAACCTTAATTTCCTTGTCCACATGGACAATAGACTGATATACTTCAGAGATTAATCAAGGGGTATGACAACGAAAGCGAGGGACAGCAGAATGAGCAAACAGCAGGTGTTTACGGGTTCTCCATGGGAGCCGCTTGTCGGATACTGCCGTGCCATCCGTGCAGGCAACCGGATTGAGGTGGCGGGGACAACGGCTATGCAGGACGGTGTTGTGGTTGGAGCAGGTGATCCATATGCACAGACGAGATTTATTTTGCAGACCATTGAAAATGCACTGAAAGAATTGGGAGCAGACATGTCTCATGTCGTAAGAACCCGCATGTTTGTAACCGACATTTCCCGGTGGGAAGAAGTGGGCAAGGCTCATGGTGAATTTTTTGGTCAGATCCAGCCTGTCGCCACGATGGTGGAGGTTCGTGCACTTATTGATCCTTTGTTGATGGTCGAGATCGAAGTGGAGGCCATTGTAGAAGCAGAAACTGGGGCTGAAGTTGAAGTTGATGCCGAAATAACAGAATAGATCCAATACGTACATTCGCGAAGAACTTTTTTGGACAGCAAGATATACATTGGAAGATGTAAAAAATGCGGGATAGAGAAATAACCTTACCCAACCTCAATGAAAGAGGATATGCGGGATAAGGTTATTTGTTCATTAACCATGTTTGATCCAGGGTTTTCTACAGATGAAGCAGGCCAGCTATTACTGGCTGTTTATTTCGCTTCGGATGGTGTTGCTGGTGCTTCCAGTACCACTTTCCAAGCGTTACCGATCGGCGGCAGACTGCGAGTCAGGACCGGGCTGTAAAATCCAATGACTTTGGCCCCTTTGGTCAGCTCTTCCGGTTTAACGGTTTCCCCTTTATGGTTCACCAGTTGTGTATCCTTGCCAATGTTAAGGATAACATGATCAGGTGCTGTCTCTGTCAGACGGGAACCGGAGATCTCGATCTGGGTGCCGTGATCTTCTATTGTTTTTACGTTTTCAATTGTACCTGCTGTACCCAGAACCTCTTTTGGTTGTGCTTGGGATTCAGAAGCTGCGGTATCCAGTACAGTGACCTTGTAGGTAGGTGTTTGCGGTGGCAAACTGAGGGTTGCAATCTCTGAATGCTCCGCTTCCACGTTCATGCCAAGGCTCAGATCGGTGAGTTTGATATCTTTGCCATCCGAGGATTTGAAAGTGGTATCCTCACCGACATTCAGTACGATCCCGTCTGTACCTGCACCGCCGATATGGATGGATTGATATTTGCCTTCGCTGTTGATTCCTGTAATGACACCACGCTCAGTAACGGTTTTCACGTCCTCTTCAAGAGAAATGTTAACCTGATTTCCTGTTGTTTTGACTTGACCGTGCAATACTTTTTCTGCAAAAGAAGCAGGTACAAATAGCTTGCCGTCCGTGATTTCGGGTGCTGTTCCCAGCGTAATCAGCATTTTGTTGACCGAATACTGGTCTTTGCCTGTGATGACGAGTGTCCAGAGGGTGTCTTTGGTCAGTTCAGCAGATTTGTTCTCCTTGTTCCATTTCAGTTCAATGCCAAGTGCCTCGGTGAGATCACGCAGTGCAATCATCGGTACTTGACCATCTTTATTCCAATAGCCGTCAGCCATGGATGCGCCATTCACAGATACTTTAACGGCTTCGAGGCCTTTGTTGTCAGCCGATACGGAAGTTGAGTTAATCGGTTGTGTACTGTCCAGAGTAGCTGCATATGCCGCTCCGCCGCTCAGGGCCAAGGACAGGACCATCAGGGCGCTTACTTTTTTCATGTTGTTGTTCATCGTTGATTTCATCCCTTCTAATCTTGGTTATATCGCGGTAAACTCCTAATTAGGGCCGCGTTTCATTCTTATAGACGGGACAACTTGATCAAGTGTTGCACTTGAATGTAATGAATGGAAGCAGTATGTCAGTTGTTTATTTATCATATCGGTCTGATTGCAGGTTACAGGCATCAGGATACGGTTAAGTTCCAGGTGAGCGGTACAACCTGTAATTCACTTTCCTGATGGTCTTGAAATGAATTCTTATGTGGTTGACAACATTCAATACAAGGAGGAACAGGTCAGATGAGTGATATGTTGGTTAAGCTTTACGATTTGCCGGAGCAAGAGAGTGGACTGAGAAAGTTGGAGGAATCCTCCATTATTATCCGAAGAGCCATCGCACCAGAGAAGCAGCTTGTGCTGGATTGGGTGAGATCCCATTTTAGCCAGGCGTGGGTGGATGAATGTGATGTGGCCTTTGCACGTCAACCCGTGTCTTGTTATATTGCACTTGAGCATGGCAAAATGATCGGGTTTGCCTGCTACGAGGCGACGTGTCGCAACTTCTTTGGTCCAACAGGTGTGGGTTCGGAGGCAAGGGGTAAAGGGGTGGGCACTGCTTTGCTCTTGGCCTGTATGCATGCCATGAAAGCAGATGGTTACGCTTACGCGATCATTGGATCGGCGGGACCGGTGGACTTTTATGCTCAGACATTGGGGGCCGTGAAGATCGAAAATTCAACACCAGGGATTTACAAAGGCATGCTCCGGGCAGACTAAACAATATCCATGTTCAGGAAAAGGAAGGGAGGACGAAGATGAGCACGAGCAAAATGCTGCATATTGGCATGATCGGCACGGGGTCCATCTCGGATCTTCATATGAGGTGTTATGCCAAAAACGAGAATGCCGTTATCTACGCCATCTGCGATCTGAACGAGCAACGTGCTACCGCAGCCGCACAGAAATATGATGCACAGTCAGTGTACACGGATTACCGGGAGATGCTGAAAGACCCGCATGTGGATGCCGTTAGTATTTGTACGTGGAACAATACCCATGCGGATTTTGCCATCGCTGCTCTGGAGGCAGGCAAACATGTGCTTCTGGAGAAGCCGGTAGCAACCAATGTGGAAGATGCGCTGCGAATCGAAGAGGCCGTGAAGAAGAGCGGGTGTACATTCATCGTGGGTTTTGTGCGTCGTTATGACAATAATATGCAGATGCTGCGCAGTTTCATTGATGCGGGTGAGTTTGGTGAACTCTATTATGCCAAAGCCTCTATCCTGCGGCGTTTGGGGAATCCCGGAGGATGGTTCGCGGACAAAAACCGTTCCGGGGGTGGTCCACTCATTGATCTGGGCGTACATATTATCGACCAATGCTGGTATCTGATGGGCAGACCGAAGCCTGTTTCGGTCAGTGGCAATACGTATCGGAAGCTGGGCAATCGTGCCCATATCGAACATCTTTCTTTTTACAAAGCCGCAGACTACAGCTCCGCAGTTAACAATGTGGAGGATATGGCGAATGCACTGATTCGCTTTGAGAATGGGGCCTCTCTGGCAGTAGATGTGAGTTTTACCCTGCATGCCCGCGGGGATGAATCTTCCGTTAAGCTGTACGGTGAGCGCGGGGGATTCGAGCTGGAACCCAAAACGCTAATCGTCACCGAGAAACACCATACGATTCTGAACATTGAACCCCAGACAGACTATACAGGTCTCGATATTCACGGTGCCTTCCAGAATCAGATTGATCACTTTGTGGATTGCTGTCTGAATGGTACCGAACCCATCAGTCCCATTGCGGATGGTGTGGCTTCGACAAGGATGCTGTGCGGCATCTACGAGTCAGCCGAAAAAGGTCAGGAGATTCGTCTGGACTGATATAGAGAGAGTTAATCTAACGTAGTATCAAAGGGTGTTGTTTCTCCATCTTATCTTTGGAGAGACAACACCCTTTGGTTATTTATTGATCGTGATCAGACAAGACGGATGTATGTTTACTTTTCAAAACCTTCCAACACGATTTTGCCGATCGCAGTGCCCGATTTACTTTTTTGGTAGGCTTCCAGCAGGTTAGCGGCATTAATTGGTTCAATCCGCTCTGCCATCGTTGTATGAATCTTGCCAGCCTCCACCAGATCTGCGATTTCATTAAGTAGATGATGCTGTTCAATCATATCATCTGTCTGGAACATCGGACGGGTGAACATCATTTCCCAAACGAGCGTTACACTTTTTGAGAATAACTTTTGAAGTCCGGCTGGTTTTTCCAAGGGCAGAATGGAGCAAATTTTCCCCTGCGGCAAAATAACGTCTGCCATCTGTTCCATATGCTCATCTATATGATTTAGCACGAAAATATATTGTACACCGGCGAGTCCGAGATCTTTAAGTTGTGGTCCAAATGGTTGATGATGGTTGATCACGTGGTCTGCTCCATTTGATATTGCCCAAGAGACCGATTCGGGACGAGAGGCAGTTGCTATAACTTTAAGTCCGGCCAACTTGGCTAATTGAGTAGCAATCGAACCGACGCCCCCCGCAGCCCCGATAATAAGCATACTGTTGCCTTCATTATCCGATGCATTCCTGGAAATGCCCAAGCGCTCGAAAAAGGCTTCTCCCGCCGTAAGGCTTGTCAGAGGTAAAGCTGCCGCTTGGGCGAAATCCAGATTTTTCGGCTTTCTGCCGACAATTCGTTCATCCACTAAATGAAACTCACTGTGCCCGCCTGGACGCATATTGCTCCCTGCATAATACACTTCGTCACCCACGTTGAACAAGTTGCAATCGGAGCCGATGTCCACGACCACTCCCGCTACATCACGACCAGGCACAGTCAGGGATAAATCGTCTGGATGTTTGGAAAGATGCGACCTCCAATCCGTCGGATTCACAGACACCGCCTTCACCTCAACAAGTAAATCCTGTCCTGTAGGTTTGGGTTTCTCCACTTCTACCTCCTGAAATGGCGGTATGTCAGTCTCTAGCCCAGGTTCGTAATATCCGAACGCTTTCATCGTGATTGGATTTCCCATCGCTATCGTTATCCTCCTCGCAGAAATAAGTTTATATATAAAAATATATATCATAATATTAAAAATAAATAGTAGTATCATTTTTGGTTTATAGTATCAATAATGATACTAATGGGGCTGAATCTGTAAAAAATAAAGACTTCCATCACTCCTGAAGCAGACAACTGGTCTGTCATAGGAGAGGAAGTCTTTGTAAAAAGAGTTCATTTATTCATCGGTGAATTCTCATATCCTGGATCATCGTAATCCGTGTCTTGCAGCCGGGAAAGCACATTCATACTTTCAATCGCCTGCCGGGTATCCGGAGTGCCGTGGTCATACAGAAAGGTGTACAGCAGCGTCATGCCATCCGAAAATTGTTCCGTAGCTTCATCATGATCAGCCGATTTGTAGGGAACCGGGGCTCGTTGCAGCGTATAGGCATCTTCATCCTCCAGCACTTTCATCAGGTCTTTCAGCCGGTTTAGCTGTTCATCGTCGACCATGACTTCAAATGGTGTTGATTCGTTCTTGGTCTGTTCAATGAGATTATGGGTTACCGATACATAGTAATGCTTTTTGCCGTCCTGCATAATCCAACCTCCATTCTAAAATGGAAAAAAGACGCTTCTACTGTTAATAAACAGCAGGAAGCGTCCTGAAACGAATGGCAATCGTTTACCTTCGTCTTACTCATCAAGGTGCTCGGTTACAACCGACCATCCATTGCCTTTGCCATCCAAAAGACTTTGTTCAAAAAAATCAATTCCATTAACTGTGATACTCACTGCAACCATTGCTGGTTCATTTTCTACGGGATCTACAACAATGAATCCTTTGTTCAATAAATATGTGATCGTTCTCTGTCTCTCTATGTGTGCATCCGGATAGAATCTTTTTTGGGGGACGATATAAGCAGGATTTTCAGTAAACCATATAGTATACAGTTCTTGTAATATGTCGAATCTTTCTTGTATCCGCTCTTTAATTACTGCTTCCAATTCCATAACTTACCTCTTCTGATTTGAGCAAAGGGGCTATCTCGAAAGGGATTTCCTCTTGCTTCAAGCGCTAACGAACCTACCGCACCCTAAAAGGCCGATTCTCAAGGATTGTAAATTTTAACGAACTTCAGTGACCTTATTTAGGTATAAAAAGGCTTTAGAAACTAGAATCGGCCAAAATCGATGAAATAAGGTCTCTGTGATTCGTTACAACTCAGCTTTGCGCAAATCGGAGCAAATAGCGTGTGTTAGTTTCGTTAGACAAAAAAACAAGAGGTGCCAACCTGCATTCACTCATGACTTACGGGACAGCTCTTCCTCAGATCGTCATAATGTTTAGTATAATGTGCATTGGTTATACGTGCTTGTTACCTTCCGAACCGCCCGGTTACGGGAACCTTACGGGTACTGGCCTCCATTGTGCCTGAACATAGCGGGCAGGGCGGAGGACCAGAGGTCGCCTTTTTGGATGACTTGGCAGAAGCACCATCCGGTTTCTGGCGTAGCCACGCTTTGCAGGTGGACGAGCTGCACTTCCAGATTGCCACGGTCTCCGTACGTTCAGCATCTCCTGAAGAATGCGACCCCGAACTGTTGGAGGACGAAGCAGCCTGACTTACACCTGTGGTGCTGAACGCCGTGTGATTGCGAATCACCCCGCTGCCGCGCCGCTCACTGAGACGATCCTCGTCTCGTTCATCGAGTACTTCAAAATCTCGCCGATCACTTTGACGGATCGCGCTGCGCTGATCTGCACTTCGTAGATCTGAACCACGCTGAACTGGACTCATTGCATCTCGTCCCTGCGGCCGCGAACCTGAACGGGCGTAAGCTGCATTTCCATTTCTAGTTCTACTCTCATTGCCGTTAGCTTTACCATTCGTGTTCCCGTTACCCTTCCAGTTGCTGCTACCACTGCCGTATGACGCATGATTTCCAGTCCGGCTGTCATCGCGGTTTTTGCGTTTGTCCGGTACCTCCATGCCAAAGGCTTCGAGTAGAAAACGGGAAACCTCGGCCGGTTTTCCGTGATGACTGGCGGGAGAAGTAACATATAAATACTGTTTGGCTCGTGTGATGGCTACATAAGCGAGCCGCCGTTCTTCTTCCAGAGCCATGTCCAGTTCTGCGTCCGTTTGCTGCACCGTAAGGGCAGCCTTCTGGTCTTCGGGAATATCCTGCCGCAGAGCTGTGCTGTGAGGCACGATTCCTTCGCTGGCTCCGATCCAATACACACATGGGAACTCAAGCCCTTTGGCACGATGGATGGTCATTAGTTGTACCGCGTCACTGTCCTGTGCACGGCGCAGCGATTCCATCTCTCGGTGTCTGCGGGAGAGTTCATCCGCAAACTGGATGAACTCTTCAACGGTCTCAAATTTTTTGGCGGCAGCTTCGAATTCGTCCAGTGTCTCCAGCATAGTCTCCTTGTAATGGGTAAAGATGCTTGGATCACCGCTCTCCATATACTTGTCGTAGAACTGGCGGCGCATTTCCTGGATGGCAATAACCGGCTTCAGTTTCGTTAGTGATTTGATCAGTTTGATGCGTTCCTTAACCTGTTCCTGCTGGAAAGGTTTCAGCTTGTCCCATTTGGCCAGATGGATGAGTGGATATTTCTTCGCCTGTTGCTGTTCACTATGCTGAATCCACTCCAGACCGGCGTCCCGGGACACATAAAGGGGTCCAAGTGCGCTCGGCAGAGCTTCCATGGCGCGTGGATTTAGCGACAGACGCATATGATCCATCAGCGGTCTGATCAGCGACTGATCATAGAAGACCGGCGAAGCCCCATGTTGTACAAAAGGTACATTCTTCAGAACAAGTTGCTCAAATATCGCTCGGCTGCTGCTGGCTGTCCGGTGGAGAATCGCAATATCTCGATAAGTGTGCAACCCTTCCTCCACCTGTTGACACAGCTGGTTCACGACCCAAGCAGCTTCTTCCTCGGCATTGGAGGGGGTTGCAAACCGGGGGGCGTCCCCGCGGTGTCCAGCTGCCCGCAGCCGTTTGTCGCGTCTGCGTTTGTTCCGGGCAACCAGTTCGCTGCCCAGTCCCAGAATACGCGCATCACTGCGGTAGTTGATATCCAGCGTCACGATACGTGCACCAGGGTAAACTTTATCGAATTCCAGTATGGATTCCTGGCGCGCTCCATTAAACGTATAGATCGTCTGGTCGTCGTCTCCCACTACCATGAGATTGCGATGGGCTGCAGCCAGTTTTTGTACAATCTCATATTGCAGACCGTTGGTATCCTGGAACTCATCAACCATGATGTATTGAAAACGCTGCTGAAGCGGTTTAAGCACCGCAGGATCACGCAGCAGAGCG
Source organism: Paenibacillus sp. NPDC056933 (assembly GCF_042674385.1). Classification (NCBI taxonomy): domain Bacteria; kingdom Bacillati; phylum Bacillota; class Bacilli; order Caryophanales; family Paenibacillaceae; genus Paenibacillus; species Paenibacillus sp. NPDC056933. The sequence goes on from NZ_JBHUQN010000004.1 coordinate 313,351, forward strand.
GCTGCGCGCAGCAAAATATCATCAAAATCCATTTTGCTCCGATCCCGCTTCCAGGCTTCATAACCAAGAAGAACACGCTTGGCATCGCGTTCTTCCTGAGATTTTTCGGGCAGATCGTTGGTTTCCGATCCTTGCATCTTCCAGGCAGACAGCATGGCCAGCAAACTCTCCGGTTGGAATGCCTCACTCATGCCATATTGGCGAAGAAGCATCTTGATGACAGTGTGCTGAGCCCGGGACTCGCCAAAAATCTCCTCCTGCACGCCGTAATGACGCAGCAGCGTCAGTGCAAAGGAGTGGAAGGTACGGGCCTGCACCGCTCTTGCGGCCGCGGGACGGATGCCAGGCAGTGCGGCAATACGGTCCTTCATCTCGGTAGCAGCTTTGTTGGTGAACGTCACCAGCAGGATGCTGCCGGCGTGAACCCCACTAACCTCCATTAGATAGCCGGCTCGTGCAGCGAGTACGGTTGTTTTGCCGCAGCCCGCTCCTGCGAGGGTCAGCAAGGGTCCCTTGCCATGGCGAACCGCGGAGATTTGGGGTCCGTTCAGCCGGATGCCCACCTCCTCCAGCGAGCGGAAATAAGGGGCATCCCGTTCATCGCTGCTCACAAGTTGCCTACTCGTCTCCAACGGAGCGGAAGGAGAGTTAGGCAAGGATGCCGCCGGGGTAACCCCAAGCGGACGGGGGTAAAACGTTGAGTTCGGACTTAACATGTTTCATCCACCTCTGTATGCATTCAGGGATAGGGACTATCCCGGTTCAAAAGTAATCCATTTGCCCTTTTCACAATCACATTGTAAATTGGTATGATAGAGTTAATTATCCAAGTAGGCGGATCAACAGGGCCAAAGCTTCATTATAACCGAACGTATGGTCCTGACGAAAGCCCCCGAATTCATCCAGCATCGGCAGAAAACGGGCAATCACGCAAGATTGCGCAACTTTTTGGCATGATATCGTATAAGTTATATACTGGAGCATCATCTGATTATGCAGAATGCTTAACAATGAAACATTCAAAATGATATGGGTTTTGACGGGACCGAGGAGGAGATTTCATGAAATTGCTTCAGCGAATTAAAAACGGAGCGAACAAAGCAACAGAGCGTGCTCAACACGCTGTTGAAATTGGGAAATTGAATAACCAGATTGTGGGCTTGCAACAGGAGCAGGAAGTCCATTTTACAGATATGGGTCGAATCTTCTATGAGGGTTATCGGGCACAGGACATGACGCGTGCGGAAAAAGAGATGGTTGATCTGTCACGGTTATGCGACGAGCTGCAGGATGAGATCGATGGTCTGCGCAACAAAATTGCAGAGCTCAAAAATGAGCGGTTATGCGAGTGCGGACACGTCGCTTCACTGGATGCCAACTTCTGTCCGAAATGCGGACGCAAGTTGGGAGAATTCAAGCCTGCAGCAGCTTCTGTGGGAGCCACAAGTGCGGCGAGACAGGAAGCGGCTGTAGCCCAAAGCCCGGAGCGGCCAGCTTACGATGCGCCAATGGAAGAGGAGTTGGAGGAAGCTGAGCCGTATCATACGGTAATTCCGTCCATCGCGGACCTGGAGACTGAATCGGAATATAACAGCACGGAGTTTACCCAGGAAGAAAAGGAAGCGTTCGATGCAGAGTGGGAGCGCCGCCGGGATGAAGAAATGCAGCGGGAGCGTGAACGTCAGCAGGAACTGGATGAGCGCATTCGGTACTGGAAAGAAAATAACCCAATTGTGAATACAGTCGACGTACAAACCGAAGTGCCACGTGAAATGGTCAATTGTCAGATTTGTGCAGCTGAGCTGCCCAAAGGTTCAAAATGGTGCCCGCGCTGCGGTGCTGAGCAGATCTGATGCAGTAGAAGCGCTGTTACATTCAAAGTGTGAGGCAGCGCTGGTTGCTGACAGCATGGGGGGACGGGAATATGGACCAACTGCTGCATCATTTGCGTCACCTCGGGTTTACCGAGATGGAATCTAAAATTATGGTAGAACTTGCCCGGCAAGGGTCAGCCTCGGGGTATGAGGTTGCCAAACGTCTGGGCGTGTCCCGTTCCAATGTATATAGCGCCCTGCAACGTCTGGAACAGCGGGGATTCCTGCGATGCAGCCCAGGAGAGCCTGCGAAGTACAGTGTGCTGAAGCCTGACGAGATGACAAGCATGATCTCTGGGCAGATGCGTGCCTCGCTGGAGTATGTACAGAGCAGTATGCCGCAGCATGAGCCGGAAAAGCCAGTCTTTTACAACATTGAAGGCGACAAAAATGTATTTGAGAACCTAAGCCGTGAACTGGCTGAGGCCCAACATGAGATCGTGGTGGATGTATGGCGTGAGGAAGCGGAATTGCTGCATGATGACTTGCGGCGCGCGGAAGATCGGGGTGTGCGTCTGTTATGGTCATGTGATGGTGGAGAAGGCATGATGGACCAACCCGCTCCCTGGCCAGGCCTGCCTCTGTACGGTACCGGGAATGGCCGAAAGTTCTCCCTCGTAATTGATCGCCGCTGGAGCATGTTAGGGATGCGCGGAGAATCCTGTGCGACTCAGGCGCTGGTGACAGAACATCCCGTCATGACCGGACTCCTGCTGAACCATTTTGCACAGGAACTGGTGTTGTATGAACTGGAGCAGGACATGGGTGAGGAGCTGGAGGAACGTTATGGACATCGGTACAAAAACCTCTCCGCTCGTTATTGGTCGGTTCCCTCGAAAGGTGATCAGGAGGCCTGAGCACTGGTGCTGAATCATCCTCAACCTGCATACGCACGTATCCTAAACAGAACCAGGTTTCCTATTTTCAATACATGCTTAAACGAAGCAGGCGCTGTCATGAGACAGACGCCTGTTTATGCTGCTTGAACCGAAGCAGTGATGTTCATCACAGCAAATGTTCCCTGCTAAGTTAATGTAATAGAGGTATGAAGTCTTGCTATTTTCGAGAAAATGAAGCTATGAACGTAACTTGAGCATAGGCAGAATGGGATCAGTCTTTGGGCACATGATATAACGCCTCAAGGACATCCATATAATATGCTGTACCGTGTGGTACAAATTCGGAGGCTCGAATCGGACGTTGTTGAATGGACAGGGGAACTGGATTATCCGTTGTCTGATGTACATGATGTACATGATCCGGCCCCACTGACTGGGCCGCCTTCACTCCAGCAGCATGAATGACGTCTGTTTCACCTCGAAACAAGGCGAGCAGATCATCTAGGGGTACTTCGAACAAGCTGTCGACTTCACTTGCTTGCAAGGTATAGGCTTCGAGAGGCTGGTTCAGGCAAAGTCCATACACGGAACTGAATTCCCGGTCGATAAAGGGTACACCTCGCACTTCCCCCTGTAACTGCTGCTTTGCAGTCATCAGGTAGGTCAATGTTTCAAAAGGTGTCTGCACACCCAACTCTTCCTCCAGTTCACGACTGGCTTCATGCAGCTGTTCGCCGGCAGTGAGGTGTCCTGCAGCTGTAATGTCGTAACATCCAGGGAAGGTATCCTTGATCTCCCGTCGTCGCTGAAAAAGAACCAAACGTTGCTCGCCTTCGTCGCGCACGATCCAGCAGTGAAATGAACGATGCCAGAATCCTTTGGCATGAACCACACTGCGCAGCTCGGTACCTATCCAATTTTGCTGATGGTCATAAATATCGAAACGTTCTGGGGTCATGAAACGTATCTCCTTATATAGCAAGTTTTAAAGTTCAAAATTTCACAAAGTATGCTTTAAACGAAAGGGGAACGATTGTATGGAATGCATTGTACACTTTCAGGTCATTTATCCGCAACCTCAGGAGCGCAAAAATCTTAGAGGGTTGATTATAGTAGGGCAGGGTCAAGAGCCAGCCAATAGCCAGTTAACGACGATGTTCAAGGATATGGGCTTCAACGTACGTCTGGAAGACGAGAGCCAATTGTTGTTCAAACCCGTGGATGCTTCAATGAATTTTGAGTATATCCGGGTAACCGAGCTGGATACCGGGGAAGAAGTTTATAAAGAGGATAAGGATTTGAAGTCGATTTTGGAGCACTTGTTGCCACGTCGTTTCTAGTTTTAAGCAGGCACCTGTAGGTGTGAAATAGGAAAGGCCCCACCTTTACGGTGAGACCTTTCAAGTGTTTTTTACATAACACTAAGATAATTAAGGATAATACCCGTTGTCTTCAATCGATGCTAAGCAGAAATTTAGTTCTTTGATAGCTTGAAGCGTGGAAACGATTAAGCCGTTGCACCGTTTCCTTCTGCTTCAAGCTCTGAAGTGCAGTGCGAACAGCGGGTAGCGGCAGCCGGAATCTCGGACAGACAGTATTTGCAGGCCTTGGTGGTTTTTTGTGGCTCGGGCTTTTTGTGTTCTTTGCTTTTAATGTAATTGATACCTTTGACAAGCATGAAAATACAGAAAGCAACGATAATGAAATCAATCATGACGTTGATGAACTGCCCGTAAGCAATTACGGTTGCGCCAGCTTCGTTGGCTTGTGCTAATGTGTTGATTTCCTGCCCACTGGCGGTTCTCATATCCCAATCCAGATTGAAAATTTTCTGACTGAAATCAACCCCTCCAAGCAGCTTACCAACCGGTGGCATGATGATATCATTCACGAGGGATGTGACGATTTTACCAAAAGCAGCCCCGATAATGACACCGACTGCCAGGTCGATGACGTTGCCGCGTACAGCAAATTCTTTGAATTCCTTAAGTACACCTTTCATGTTCAGCAAATCTCCTTTGACGAATAAATTCATAACACAAGCGGCGTTTCCATCCATTCTCCGTTCGGACACACGCTTCCGCCCTCATATTGTACATAAAAAACACGTGGCAATCACCCCCCTGAATGCAAATTAAGACAAGTTTCCGCAATTTCCATGAAAATACTTCTTTATTTCACAGCGCTGATTCGGTATACTTCTAACATTATCAGTTACGTTCACACTTTTATATTCAGGTTCGCGATCATACATTGTAACGAATCATGGAGCTTAAAAATTTAATATGCCGACTCGTATATGTGCAGGAATAGGCCTGCATGTTTCTACCCGATCACCGGAATGATCGGACTACGGGAAAGATTCTGCAACGTTTTTAAGGTATGGAGAGAGATGATTCTCGGGCCGTGTGTCTGAAAAAGGATATTCAGGCAGCTTTAGTTCCCTTCCTGGATAGGGAGGTCAGAGGTTTGCTCCGAGTTATCCAGTTATCATGCTCTTCCATTACGCTACGCTTGCAGTATCCATGCGGCTTGTCCACATACGTACAAGTCCGTCTTTTCCCGTCTCCGGTTCTTCCGCAGCGTGTGAAAAGGCGGGCTTTTTGTTTTTTTACGCCTTGGAGATGGGAGGGCATGCGGACATCTGCTTTGGAGGGCATACAGGGGGAAGAATGACATGCAATTGTTAAAAGACAAGGTAAGACAGGAAGGGATTGTCCTGTCCGAGCAGGTGCTCAAAGTGGATTCATTCCTGAACCACCAGATGGACCCGGTTCTGATGAAGGAGGTCGGCAAGGAGTTTATCCGCCGCTTCGAAGGAGAGAACATTACTCGTGTGCTGACGATTGAGTCGTCAGGGATTGCACCCGGGATCATGACTGCGCTGGAACTGAATGTCCCCCTTATTTTTGCACGCAAACAGAAGTCGCTCACGCTCACAGAGGATATTCTGGTTGAGAAAGTGTACTCCTTCACCAAGCAGGAGACCAATGAAATTACCGTCGCCAAGAAGTTCATGCAGCCCGGTGACCGCGTATTGATCATTGATGATTTCCTGGCCAATGGCGAGGCGGCATTTGGTCTGGCCCGCATAGTGGAGCAAGTCGGTGCAGAAGTGGTTGGGATTGGCATCGTTATTGAGAAGGCATTCCAGCCGGGAGGCCGCTTGCTGAAAGAAGCAGGATACCGGGTGGAATCGCTGGTTCGCATCGGGGCGCTGTCCGACGGACAGGTCACGTTTGCGGACGAGGAGGTCACGATCTAATATGGCACGCGAACGTATTTTTCAGCGGCATCGGCATCCGATCAAAACGTTCTCTTTGGGTCTCCAGCATGTGCTGGCGATGTATGCAGGAGCCGTTGTTGTTCCGCTTATCGTCAGCAAGGCACTTGGTTTTACGCAGGAGCAGTTGACCTATCTGATTGCGATTGACCTGCTAGCTTGTGGTGTGGCAACATTGCTGCAAGTCTGGGGCAACCGCTTCTTCGGGGTTGGGCTGCCGGTCATGCTGGGTTGTGCATTCCAGGCGGTATCTCCGATGATCCTGATCGGTATCAACAGTGGAGTATCTGCCATTTATGGTGCGATCATTGCATCGGGAATATTCGTCGTCCTGTTTTCAGGGATTTTTGGCAAATTGATTCGGCTCTTTCCGCCAGTCGTGACCGGTTCGGTCGTAACTATTATTGGTCTGACCCTGATTCCGGTAGCATTCAATGATCTGGGTGGCGGTCAAGGGGCTGAGGATTTTGGCAGCGGTGTTCATCTTCTGCTCGGGTTCGGTGTCCTGGTGTTTATCATTCTGATGACGCGGTTCACTACAGGATTCATTCGTTCAATCTCGGTCCTGATCGGGCTTCTCGTGGGTACGGTGGCGGCCGGGTTTATGGGCGAAGTTAACTTTGCACCCATTCGTGAAGCGAGCTGGTTCCATGTCGTGAAGCCGTTTTACTTTGGCACACCAACGTTTGAGATTGTTCCGATCCTGACCATGATTCTGGTCGCCATTGTCAGCGTGGCGGAATCTACAGGTGTATTTATGGCTCTAGGCAAAATTTTGGACAAAGATCTGTCCTCCAAGGATCTGGCGCGTGGTTATCGTGCAGAAGGGCTCGCCATTGTGCTGGGTGGTATTTTCAACTCATTCCCTTACACCACTTACTCGCAAAATGTAGGGCTTGTACAGATGACTCGCGTGAAAACACGGGATGTTATTGTTGTAGCGGGTGGACTGCTTGTCGTTATCGGATTTGTACCGAAAATTGCCGCATTGGCACAGCTGGTACCAGGTTCGGTGCTGGGCGGAGCGATGGTGGCGTTGTTCGGCATGGTGGTGTCATCCGGTATTCGTATTCTCGGAAGCCAGGTAGATCTGAACCGTCATGAGAATCTGTTCATCATCGCTTGCTCTGTAGGTATGGGACTGGGTGTAACGGTTGTACCTCAACTGTTCGCAGGTGCACCGGACTGGGCACAAATTATGCTCGGTAACGGAATTATTGCGGGAAGTTTTACGGCCATTTTCATGAATTTGCTCTTTAATGGTCTGGGTTCTCAAGCAGCGGCTGACCAAATGGCTGAACGCCAAGCGGATGTGATCCTTGGAGAAAATGGCAAGTCTGCGTAACATATAATGTTATGAAATCGGGGTTGTTATTGCCTTCAACATGTATGTTATGTTAATTGTATATGTTTCATGGAATGAATCATAAATGAAGTGAAATAAAATGGCATACGACATGAACTATTTAGGGGTTGAATCACTTATCCTGTGAATAGCTAACACCGGAAACTCTTGCTCGGGAGAGCAGATATCCGGTGTTTTTTTGTGTTTTCAGATCGAAAACAAAACAAGGATTATGTTGACTCACGGGATGAATTACTTTTGAATCGAACTCGCATCTGTTACAGATGCCGCATCTGTTTCTCTGCAAAGTCTCCGACCCATGGCAGCTTCAGCCATTTGCCTTGCAGACTGGTGACCACCATGAGAAGCCAGACTACCACACCGAGGAGGGACAACAGCGATGCCAGCAGTGGCCCGAACAGCGGGAGGAATGCACATAGCACATGACCAACCATGATGATGCCAAATACCGTGACAGATTGAAGTGCATGAAACAGAACGAAACGGCTGCGTTTCTCTACAGCGAGAAAGACGATTCCGCCTACAAAAGTGAACAGATAACAGAGCATGCCGGCAATATTTTCATCCAGACCGCTTGATGATTTCATGGGGGACATCCGGTCCAGCCTCCTTTGTCCTTTTTATATAAGATATGAAGGAGGTGGACAGAACTGAACCGGTTTGATCAAGGAATGTTCCAGATGGACAAAAGAGAAGGTGATACTCAATTAGGTAAGCACAACGTGAGACTATGGATTCATTTGAGAATTGAAGTGCGTATATACACATCCAATTTGAGACTTTCTACATATTCAAAATATTCCATAAAATTCCGAATTATATAAATACAATTATAAAGGGTAAACCATTAATTAATTTGAGATGCAAGGAGGCCTATTCATGAATATATCCGCAACAACATACGGTCAGGTTCGGGTAACACCTTACGAAATCGTTCGCCTTCAGACTCTTGAAGTGAATAAAACGATGAACGGCCATGCGCGAATGAGAATGACGGCAGTGATACCGGAAGCTCGTAAAGACAGCTATGTCCAGGCAACAACATCCCAAACCGATATTAAAGTGAAAATTACCGATGACGATGGACATGAGAAGGTGTTTTTCTCCGGCGTGGTACTACATGTGAAAGTGAACGTCATTAACGATGTACATACACTTATGGTTGACGCTGTATCCCATACCTACCTGCTGGATGTAAAGGTGCACAAGCGTTCCTTCCAAAACCCTAATCTGTCCTACAAGAATTTGGTACGCAAGATTATTTCTCCCTATGAAGGTTCAGATGTCATTGACTTTGCTACAGACGGCCGTAAGATCGGAGATTTTGTGATGCAGTATGAGGAAACAGATTGGCAATTTATCAAAAGGATGGCTTCCCATTTCTACACGGGAGTTGTTCCGGATACAGCTTCGGGTAAGCCAAAGTTTTATTTTGGCTTACCCGAAGGCCAGTATAAGGGAGAATTGCAAGCATCCCATTACACAGCAACCAAACGAATTGCCGACTATCGATCTGCCAAGGAAAACAAAGTACCGGGTGTCAAAGATCCGGATTATATCGTATACGAAGCGGACAGCAGGCAATGGTTCGAAGTAGGGAATGAAGTAGAGTTTAAATCCAAAAAGTGGATTGTAGGTGAGGCGAAGACCCGATTCATCGATAGTTTGCTAAATCATACATATTCCTTATTCCCGGCAGAGGGGCTTCGTTATAAGAAGAGCTACAATACTTCCATTATTGGCGCTTCTATTCAGGCTTCGGTTCTTCAAGTCAAGGGGGACAAAGTTCGTGCCAAGCTGGATATGGATGAGCAGCAGGATGAGAGCACGGCCTATTTCTTTCCCTATTCAACGATTTATGCTTCCGAGAACAATACAGGCTGGTACTGCATGCCTGAAGTGAATGACAGCATCCGTATTTATTTTCCGAGCAAAAAAGAGGAAGATGGCATCGCCATAAGCTCTGTAAAAAGGCAAGATCCTGAGATTGTACCGGCTGTACCGAAGCAGGTTTCAACCGCATCATCAGCGGTTGGAAAGGGTGGTGCTTCAGGACAGTCTGGGGGAAGTTCAAGTGGGAGCAATCGAAATAGTTCAGGCGCAAGTGTAGGCGGAGGAACATCAAGTGCGGCCAGCAGAGTAGCCCCACCCCCGGTGCCCGAAGATCGAATGGGCAATCCGGACATCAAGACATTCCGAACCAAGTATGGGAAAGAGATCATGCTGGCTCCAGACAAAATTGTGATCTCGGCGGGTGGAATGTATATCACGGTCAGTGACGAGAATGGCATCGAGATTGTAAGCGATCAGAATGTCAGTATTACAGCGGGTCAGGATGTCGTCATGTCTGGACAAACCATTCGAATCGCAGGCGAGAAGGTTGAGTTAACCGGAAAGGGCAATACCATCACTTTGGAAGAAGAGTTGAAGATGCACGGGGCGGAGATCAAGATGAATTAGCCAAGAGTGGTAGAAAGGAAGAGATATGAACAAAGCGGAAGCGATCGCACATTTGCAGCAGGAAACATTGGAACCTGTACTTCAGGATCATCTCTCAAGCCTCCGGGTGTACATTATGGAACATCAAAACTCGTTAATTCAATCTTTCGTAGAGTCTATGCGGCAACTCTGTTTAAAAGCAGAGTTGGCACAACAGGAACTCGGGAAAGAACCAATCTCAATTCTTCATTGTTCCATGTTGAGAACATCAATATTGGAAGGGAGCTACATCTGCTTATTGGAAGCGTACTCCGATCAATGGTATTGGGATGAGGTAGAGTGTTTGCATACATATGATGCGACGTGGGCATTCCAGTCGTTGTCTTCGTTAGAAGAGCTTCTTCATATCGAAATGAGACGTTATGGGGGTGTACTTAATGCTTCTGACGCGGAACGGATGATGTTGCAGTCTGCGGGTCGTTTCAATGCCTATGTCACTGCGATTGCACGTTTGGCTGTTCCTCATATGTTGAACTTGAAAGAGATGGAACGCCTGCACCGTGGGGATCAGTTTCAGATCAGGGTAGGTGAATACAAGGACTGGAGTGAGCCTGTGTATGTCAGGGACTATCGGTATAGGGATATTCAGAATATTCGCAAGAAATTGACGTTAGCAGAAGGGCTGGAATGTGCCTATGCAGACTATACGTCACTATCCTTGACAGAGGGACTATTTGATCACGTTGATATCAGGTATTCCGATTTCAGTCTTGCTGATCTGAGCAAGAGCGACTTAAGAGGTGCTGTATTGATTGGGACCAGATGGGAACAAAGCGACCTGAGTGGGGCTGACCTCGGAGGGGCGCTACTCATGGATGCTGTGTTCCGGGAATGCAGTCTTAGTGGAGCCAACCTATGTGATGTCAGTGATGGAGCGAGTATGGAATTCCAGGAAGGTGTTCTTGGTCTTCAGGGAATCTGTTTTGCAGGAGCCAATCTGGAAGGCGCCGACCTCAGGGGAGCACAGCTATTCCATGCTGATTTCCAGGGGGCTAGGCTGACTCAGGCACAGATATGGCTTCATGACCGTGAGAGGTATACACATGTTTTGAGTGAAGAGCAGATTGAATCAATACGCTGGGTTGTCTCCCATGAGAAAGAGGAAGAGTTATGATCCCACGATTTTATGAACTGACCGAGGATCATCGGATATTGAATCCGTTTAGGCCCCCTGCACTACAAACCAGTTTTGATGAGTTGCCCATTTCATCCGTCATGATGATTGAACGCAAACTGAATGAAGAGCCGACCGATTGGATAAGTAGGCCTTCATATTTTGTCACTGATCGCATGAAGCGGCTGATGGAGATGGTCGATGAAGCACTGTTATTCAAATCGATCACCTTCATCGATCAAGGTAGCGGGGAACAGCTGAACTACTGGGCGTGTCATATCCCTGCTGTGTTGGCTTTGTCTGATAATAGTCTGTTATATCCAAATGGTTCAATACAGCAACTGTTATTACAGAGCGAGAGAGTAAGAGATCAACGCATATTTACATTGGAGGGTGTAAGAGGGAGTGGTGTAATCGTTCGTCTTGATGTAGCGGAAAGTATGCTTCGCAGAGGTTTGAGCGGCTTTGTTTTGCGAAAGGTGGATCTGGAATGAACCAATATGGTGATGAGATGCTGCTGAAAATGGATCGGGATTTCCGTTTGGCGAAGCGCATTCAGGAAGCCGAAGCGTCAAGTGGTGAGCTGATGACGCAGGAAGAGGTTACATACGGAGTACGACAGGGTCTGATCGAGATGGAAGAAGAAAGCATCACGTTGAACAACCACCGGATCTGGGAGGGTGAATTGATCATTCCTCTACCGGATGATCTGGTCCAGGTTCCCCGAGGCAAAATAAAGGAGGGCAGAAACAGCCATGAACGAGATGAGGCCATGTGGATCGATGAGCAAAAGGGTATCAGCTTAGGGCTATCTAGATCTTCTCATCCATTGCACGTGAGCCAGATTGAGAGAATGGGCAGTGTCATCACAGATCAGATGCGAACGCTCAAAAAGGATACGCAATGGTTACATGAGGAGACGGTACAAGGAGATAGCCTGATTGTCTTCTATGGAGAATCCATTCAACCCTCAACCTTGGGAATGGCGTACGACATTGTGTTCGTTACATCGGTAAAAGGAAGAGCGGTCACAGGAAATGTTCGTTTTCCGGTTGAGCGGCTTCATCTATGGCGACTTCTAACAAGGGCGATATTCACATGCGCCCAGATGAGTGAAAACGGAAATGAACCAATCGATTTATTAACATAGGAGGGGATTGGAATGCTGCTACCCATGCTGTTCAAAGCTTTGATGTCAGGAGGTTTCGGTGGTGAATTTACCTATGTGGTCAGAGGTGCCGAGATTTCCTGTAGTCAGGGGTCAGATCCGGGTGTACTGAACCTGCCTCTTTCCCACGGCATCTATATCAAGGAACAGCCTGTATTGAACATTGCGGACGTGATTCCACTGGCTAACGTCGGACGATGCGGGTTTTGCAAAATGGATGGCGCCCTCTGCGAACCAGATACGTTCTTCAATAAATGGAGTCAGGGCAAGGAGGACGTGCTGGTGGAAGGTGAGGCTGCTCTGCTTAGTCGATCTGAACTGATATGCCGAAAAGGCGGGATTATCAAGATTGAGGTCGATGGTCAGTTGTAAGATGCAGACGGATAAGAAAGGGGGAACACTGTGCAGACATTGGAAAAATCAACTCTAACTTATGGGGATATCCATGTCCATTGGCCGTATGGCAAGATACGCCTGGATAAGCTGGAATTGATCCAGCAAGCAGGGGCCCATGCCCGGTTATCCTTCAGTGGATGGGTCGATGAAGAATGGGAAGAGACCATTATCCAGAAAGCTGGAAGTCACGATCGAGTCGGATTCATCCAGATGGATGAAACCGGAAGGGAGCTGCCCCTGTTCAAGGGACAACTCCATGAGATCAAAGTCGAAGCCACCAGAGGGATCGTATATGTGATGGCTGTAGTCATCTCACATACCTATGAACTGGATGCCTTACAGAGAACGAAATCCTATCAGAACGATAAGCTGCGTTATTTGGACATTGTTAATCGTGTTATGAAGGGTTATCCTGAAGGAGACTATATTGATTTTGCCTTTGATGAGACAAAGACGGGCGCTTTTATTATGCAGTATCAGGAGACCGACTGGAGCTTTCTGAAACGGCTCGCTTCTCATCTGGGAGCAGATCTGGTGCCGGATGTGACTGCACACAAGCCCAGGTTCTGGATTGGATATCCTGAGGGCAGAGGGGCATTTGAGCTGAAAGTCATCCCTTTTGAGAAGAGTCGTAATATTGAGCGTTTTTTACATACCGAAGCCCAGGGAAAACATGCGGTAACCGAGGAGGAGTATACAACGTATACCTTCCATCTGGGGCAGGAGCTTCAATTGGGGGATGAAGTATCCTCTGATGGCCATACCTACAACATAACCTCTCGCCAGGCGATGCTGGAACGGGGCTTGCTACAGTGGAAATATACATGTGCATTGCCAGCATCGCATCCACTGCCCAGACAGCTTCAAACGATGATCACGGGTGCTGCTATCGAAGGGAAAATCATTGATGTGAAACGTAACCAGGTGAAGGTTCATCTGGATATGGATGAGGGTCAGCAGGCCGGAGAGGCACGCTGGTTCCCGTATGCCGCGGAAGGCAGTCAAGTATGGTACATGATGCCCGAACCCGGAGCGAAGGTGAAACTGTATTTCCCAAGTGCAGAAGAAGATGAAGCCATGGTGATGCAGTCGGTTCGTCAGGAACCAACGGAAGCGGGACATGTGGAGAAGAGCGGCAAAGTGATGCAAGACCCGGGTGTAAAGTCTTTTGGTAACCCGCAGGGGAAATCGTTCACCCTTGGCGACAGCGAACTTGTCATGAACGCCCAAGAGGGTGCTTTGTATATCTCGATGGCTGCGGGTAACGGGGTTACATTGAATAGCACAACCCACGTGCAGATCCAATGCATGGGTGACTTAAACATCAGCGGGGCTAGCGTTAGTCTGGAGGGTACAGAAGGTCTGTACATTCAGACGATGACAGATCATGTGGAACTTGTGGAAGAGGTTAATGGAAAGAGTGAGAATGTAGTACTGGAAGCTGAGATCCATCGTTCCTTTGACATGATTCAGTCAGCGTTCGACCAGAGTCTGGCCAGTATGGGGGAGAGCGCGCTGAAGGAAGCGCGGCTGAAGCGAAACTGGGATGCACGTGAAAAGGGAAAACGAGATGGAGTAATCGAAGAGGGCAAAAGCCTGCTCAGTATGGTAGGCGATGTGGCTGACCTCGCATTTACAGGCATTGTCGGGGGTGACAATGCCCAAGGATTATACAGCTGGGTGAAGGGAGAACAAGTTGGATCGTTAACGGAGCGGAATGCTACGGTACAGGGAACGATCACGGGCGTAAATAACGTCATCGATTACACGGGAGACCTGGTCACGGGTCAGAAATCAGGGGAAGAGATCTGGCAAGATGTATCCGGCGCGGGAAAAGCGTATGCCAAACCGTTCATGGACCTGAAAAGCGAAGACAACCGCACGATGCTGACCATGAAGGAACAAGAGAGTTACGACGCTGGTCGGAACGATGTCAACGCTGCGGTACGGGTTGTTGATACGGTAACGGCTGTAGCTGGTGGAGCATCACTGGTCAAAAATGGGGTCAAGGTGCTCAAGGGGGGTGGCAAGAAGTCTGGCCATGCAGATGGAGATGGAGCCAAGGGCGGTGTCCCGCATGGTCATGGAGATAGTCCAGATGGAACCTCAGGCGGGGCCATGAAGGATGGCAAGCTCAAGACCAATGCGGCATTAATGCCTTCCTCTCTCGCAGAGCTGGGAGAACGAATCAGCCAGGCCTTGGGCAACATGACCGCAGGCGCAGCAGCCAGCGTTCCATGGCGAGTTCAGCGGGTGAGGCTGAGCAACGGCCAGACCGTGCCTGTGATTGTGAAGAATGACCATCATATGTTCTCGGATTCAGGTGGGAATCGTGGAAAAGGCAGTGATTCTGGGAGTTCGAAGGGATCTCCGAGCACTTCTCATGTGGATTCGAGAGAGAGTAGTGCGCCATCGAAAGGAACCGTTTCTAAAGAGTCGACTAAGACGCCTTCAAACGTTACGCCGGTTAAGCCGAAGGATGCATCTAAACCTAAAGATGCTCCGTCATCGAAAGAGGGAACTAAGGCCAGGGATGGGGATACTGAGGGGACGGGGAAAATTGGTGAGGGTGGTAGCCAGGCTGATGATATTTTACGAGATGGAAGCCATATAGTAGATGGGGAGCTAAAGCCAAATGTAACATATAAAACAGGTGAATATGAATATATCTACAAAACTGATAGTAAGGGAAGGCTTGAAAAATTTACTGCTGACGATTTAAAATTAACTGAGAGGGATAGCAGATTACCTCATGATCCAGATACTCCAGGCAAAGAGCCGGGCGACCATGCAGGGCATTTGGCAGGGGATAGATTTGGTGGTTCACCAGAAATTGACAACCTTGTTTCACAACTAAGCAATGTGAATTTAAGCCAATATAAGAAAATTGAGAATCAATGGGCTAATGCGATTAAAGAAGGGAAAAAAGTAAAAGTAAATGTTGAAGTGAAATATGACGGAGACAGTATACGCCCATCTAAATTTAATGTACAGTATGAAATTGATGGAGAAGCTTTCTCAAAGAGTATATTAAATTAAGAAAGGCAGGTTACTATGAGCAAAGTATTTGAAGATATTTTTAGTGAACTTCAAGCTGATATGGTCTCCATTTGTTTAGAGTATGTTCACAAAAGAGCCGAAAAAATATATATTTATTGTTCATTTGAAGAAAGAGTTATTTCTAGTGATTTTTTCTATTTTATTAATGGTAGGCTTGTAAAGAAACACAAACTTAACGATGCATTAGATGATAGTTATGGTCTTCTATATGACATATCAGTCGAAAGACAAAAAGGCGCTCTGAATATTATTAACGATGATATTGAAAAGATATATAGATTATGCGACGAACACAAAAGAGAAATGCCAACCGAAATAAAATTGGTATATGATGTTACAAAAAATAGCCTTAAAGCAGAATATAAATATGAGTTGGTTTATTCAAATGACCCTGTAAAAACCGCAGACGACATTGCGAAGGAATGGTTCGAGCAAATTAAAGAGGAACATAGCGAGTAAGGTGATTTTTCATCCACTGTAAATGATGCAAAACTATGAGCATCTTTTGAAATAGTGAGAATGGTGGGCCTATAGAGATCTCACCATTTCGGTTGTACGCACATCAAATACTTTAATTTTAAAACCTAAATATTCCGATACATCAAACAGGTTGATTATGGTAAGATGCCACCGTAATTGATCTGTTTTTTGTTTTGCCCGAACCCGGAGCGAAGGTGAAACTGTATTTCCCAAGTGCAGAAGAAGATGAAGCCATGGTGATGCAGTCGGTTTGTCAGGAACCACCGGAAGCGGGACATGTGGAGAAGAGTTGCAAAGTGATGCAAGACCCGGGTGTAAAGTCTTTCGGTAACCCGCAGGGGAAATCGTTCACCCTTGGCGACAGCGAACTTGTCATGAACGCCCAAGAGGGTGCTTTGTATATCTCGATGGCTGCGGGTAACGGGGTTACATTGAATAGCACAACCCACGTGCAGATCCAATGCATGGGTGACTTAAACATCAGCGGAGCCAGCGTGAGTCTTGAGGGTACAGAAGGTCTGTACATTCAGACGATGACAGATCATGTGGAGCTTGTGGAAGAGGTCAACGGAAAGAGTGAGAATGTAGTACTGGAAGCCGAGATCCATCGTTCCTTTGACATGATTCAGTCTGCGTTCGACCAGAGTCTGGCCAGTATGGGAGAGAGCGCGCTGAAGGAAGCGCGGCTGAAACGAAACTGGGAAGCACGTGAAAAGGGCAAATTGGACGGTGTGATCGAAGAGGGGAAAAGCCTGCTCAGTATGGTCGGTGATGTGGCTGACCTTGCATTTACAGGCATTGTCGGGGGTGACAATGCCCAGGGATTATACAGCTGGGTGAAGGGAGAACAAGTTGGGTCATTAACGGAGCGGAATGCCACGGTACAAGGAACGATCACGGGCGTAAATAACGTCATCGATTATACGGGAGACTTGGTCACGGGTCAGAAATCAGGGAAAGAGATCTGGCAGGATGTATCCAGTGCGGGAGAAGCGTATGCCAAGCCGTTCATGGACCTGAAAGGCGAAGACAACCGCACGATGCTGACCCTGACGGAACAGGAGAGCCACGACGCAGGGTTAAACGATGTTGGTGCTACGATGCGAGTCGTGGATACAGCGGGGGCCATATTTGGTGGGGCATCCTTAGTCAAAAATGGCGTCAAGGTGCTCAAGGGTGGTGGCAAGAAGTCTGGTCATGCAGATGGAGATGGAGCCAAGGGCGGCGTCCCACATGGTCATGGAGATGGGCCAGAGGGAACCTCAGGCGGGGCCATGAAGGATGGCAAGCTCAAGACCAATGCGGCATTAATGCCTTCATCACTTGCAGAGCTGGGAGAACGAATCAGCCAGGCCTTGGGCAACATGACCGCAGGCGCAGCAGCCAGCGTTCCATGGCGAGTTCAGCGGGTGAGGCTGAGCAACGGCCAGACCGTGCCTGTGATTGTGAAGAATGACCATCATATGTTCTCGGAACCAGGTGGAAATCGTGAGAAAGGCAGTGGCTCTGGAAGTTCGAAGGGATCGCCGAACACTTCTCATGTGGATTCGAAAGATGGAACCAAGGCCAAGGATGGGAATACTGAGGGAACGAGTAAAAAGACAGGGAAATTAGAACTATCAGATATCACAGAAGAGATAATGGCGACAAAGCCCAAGTACGCTAGAATTCCAGAAAAATGGTATGCTAAAGGTGGGCATATTTCTATTGATGAAAAAGGAGTCTGGACATACACTAACAAAAGTGGCATATCGATAAGTTATCCAAATGGATTCCCGGATTTTTCCAAATATTATCACCCTAATGTAAAACCAGTAAAAATTGAATATGCACAACCTAAAAATTATCCAAAAGACTATGAGGCGGCAAACAAAGAGGCAGGGCTTAGTAAATCATCTAATCCATCTGTCCCAGAAAAAAATAAGCCTCCAGAAGGATACACTTGGCATCATTATGAGGATGGAAAGACAATGGTACTTGTTGAAAAAGATATACACGACGAATTTAAACACATGGGCGGACAGTCCATTGTAAATGGAACTGGAGGAGATTAAATTGGAGATACAAGGAAACAATGAAGTTTTAACAGAATCTAGACTTCAAGACTTTGAAAGATTAATAGGAGTGCAACTTCCCCAACAATATCGAGAGTTTTTATTGAAATACAATGGGGGATATCCTAGACCATATTACTTTACTATTTCTAAAGAGCAAGGCATTGGTATGGTAAATATTTTCTATGGTATCGGTGAAATGTATGACAATTTAGATAAAAAAATTGATATATTTGACGATATTATGGATATAGGCTTTATTCCAATTGCAGATGATTCGGGTGGAAATCAAATCTGTTTAGGTTTTACTGAAAAGCATTTTGGAAATGTTTACTTTTGGATTCATGATGAAGACCCAGAAGATATGAGTAATATGTACTTCCTTGCTAAGGATTTTGAGGGATTTTTAGAGAAATTATACGATGAGACGGAAAAATAATTAGATTATTCTTCTTCGATGCATTGTAATAAAAGTAATTATTTTGTGGGCTACCCAGTGCCGATTGAACCCAACCAATAGCACTCACTGTAATACCGCTACAAGATTTTCTTGATTTCCCTTTGTGCGCACGTAAATGCTTGAAAAGTATAACCTAAACAACGCTAAAGCGTTACATATAACAGGTCGATTATGGTCAGATACCACCATGATTGGCCTGTTCTTTGTTATGTTCGCCTTCTCTCAGGTTTTTGAAAATGCTTTACAACTGTAGGATACGTTGCCCCGATAGGTGAGCTATCTTATCCGTTGCACCTTCTGGATAGAGATACATTAGAAGTTAACAGATCTATAAACTTGGATAATGAGGGATACATCATTGATAGGGTTGCTGAGTTAAAACAAAGGCTTTCAAATGGCGCATTAAATAAAAGTGGGGGGAATTTCGGATATATGGAAGTTGATATTCCAAATATAAAAACTGAATTTTATGCACATAGTCAAGTGAATGGTTCACCGCCAGCTCATCAACCCAATATGAATTATGATGGTTTTTCATTCAAACCAGAAACAATAAGGTATCCTGCAAAAGATGCTCCAGATAAACAAGGTGATATGATTCCAAGGGAGGGAGATACGGAATATAAAATGATTAATGAATTAGCTAAATAGAAGTTACTGTGCCTAAAAACCCTCAAGAAGACTTTAAAAAAGCAAATTTAGAAACAGGACTTAATAAGGATTCTGATCCACCTGTGCCAGCAAGTAATAAGCCACCTGAAGGTTATACGTGGCATCACCATGAAGATGGAAAGACAATGATTCTTGTAGATGAAGATATTCATAGAGAGTGTAGGCATATTGGTGGTCAGTCAACAGTAAATGGAAAAAACAAAAAAGGAGAATAGCTGTGGCGAATATGGATCGGGAAAACGAGAAAATAACTATAAATGATATTCGTGAATTTGAAGGTGAATATGTTCTTAAGCTTCCTGAACAGTACGTTGATTTCTTACTTAGATATAATGGAGGGTACCCTGAAAAGTCGACATTTAAGATTTCTGATGAAGAGGGTGAAAGTGTTGTAAATAAATTCTACGGAATTGGTAACATGAAGGGGAATTTGGGTAAGGTATTTGAGGTTTTAGATGGAGAGTTACCTGAAGGATTTATATCGATTGCTAATGATCCAGGAGGAAACGAAATTTGTATTGGAACTGGTGAGAGATACTTTGGAGAAATTTATTTTTGGATGCATGATATGGAATCAGATGAAGAAATGGGGAATATGTTTTTTTTTAAAAGCAATTTCAACGATTTTCTTGACAACTTATATTAAAGATTTCGTTCAATATGGGCTGTGTTGTATGAGTGAACTTAGACCTCTTAAAACAAAGATTGACAGCCGACATTGTTACATGGCGAGCTAACTGCACTTTTATTGCTCTTGTTCAGTCTCAGCTCCCTACCCAATACCGAATAAGTCGGGCGGCTGATTCCAAGTAGCTTATCCTAAGTAATATCAGTACAAAGAGTTCTCCACTTCGGTTGTACGCATATCAAATGCTTTAATTTTATAACCTAAATAACACTATTTCGTTACATTAAACAGGTTGCTTATGGTCAGACACGACCATAAGCAACCTGTTTTTTTGTATACGATGACAGATCATGTGGAGCTTGTGGAAGAGGTCAACGGAAAGAGTGAGAATGTAGTACTGGAAGCCGAGATCCATCGTTCCTTTGACATGATTCAGTCAGCGTTCGACCAGAGTCTGGCCAGTATGGGGGAGAGCGCGCTGAAGGAAGCGCGGCTGAAGCGAAACTGGGATGCACGTGAAAAGGGAAAACGAGATGGAGTAATCGAAGAGGGCAAAAGCCTGCTCAGTATGGTAGGCGATGTGGCTGACCTCGCATTTACAGGCATTGTCGGGGGTGACAATGCCCAAGGATTATACAGCTGGGTGAAGGGAGAACCGGTCGGATCGTTAACGGAGCGGAATGCTACGGTACAGGGAACGGTCACGGGCGTAAATAACGTCATTGATAATACGGGAGACTCGCCGCTACCTCAATGCGCAGAAGCGTTAAACATGCCGTACCGGGATGAAGGTAAGGAGATGGAGGGCGAATGGCCGATCTATTTCCATACATTGCTTCCCTTGTACCGGGAGGAGATTATACACTTTTTTGAGAAAGGACGAGATTCGCTGATCAGCAAGCTGATGTCCAATGGCGTTGAGGCAGTATATCAGTGGGATCGGAAGAATAGTTGTCTGTAGATAATGGAAATATTTGAAGATAAAATAAGTAGCTATTAAAAAAACAGATCGATCTCGGTCAAAGGGATCGATCTGTTTTTTTTGTTGAAAACTTTGAGGATAAGAACATATTTAAAAATAGAAATGCGTATATACACATCCAATTTGAGACTTTCTGCATATTCAAAATTTTCCATAAAATTCCGATTGATATATAAATAATAAATTAGAATTAGATGAAAGAGAGGGGGCAGCGAGCTTTATTCGTATTCGACATTACATAGTGTAGTTGAGGAGTGGAAGAAATTTTGCATTACACAGAGCAAGAGATTTGTCCGGAATGTGCACACCAGATGGAAGCGAATCCAGGGTACAGCACCTGGTGTAGGAAGTGTAATTGGAATGTTTATGAGGATGAAAGAGGACAAGGAACTTATGGAGGGTTAAACGGGAATGATGATGAACGATCATCAGACCGATTGTTAGAGGAGTTTAAGTATAACGTCAATCGGGACCTTCCCTTCACTAAACAGAGGTTTTACACCTATTTGGTTGCTCTAACCGTGCATCTGTCAACGTTATCCATTTTGGGAATAGCCATATTTTTCTTTTCAACCAATTCAACATGGCTAGGTATATTTGGTATTGCGTTGTTGTTCCTCTGGATCACAATTATATTGCCATACCGGAAGCGACTTCCAGGCAGGGTCATCTCCAGAGACGAATATCCAGAATTGTATGGAATGATTGATGAGATTGGTGAGCGCTTGAATGTTCCACCTGTGGATATGGTCATCATTAGCGAAGAATATAACATATACAACCTGCATCTCAAAAGGAAAAGGAGGGCACTTGTCTTAGGTATTCCCTTTTTTGCAGCCCTGACGCTACAGGAGAAGATAGCCGCGATCAGTCACCAAATGAGTCAATTTGCACATCCGAACATTTCCGACAGCTCACTGGTCGAGCGAGCCAGGCATGTACTGAATTCATGGATTGACACCGTTGATCCACAAGACAGCGGTCTGTTATATTGGGTGGTATTTCCACTCATAATACTACGCTTATTGTTATTTGCTGTTATAGGCGGTGTCTATGCATTGTTAATCAAAAGCATGCGGAATGAGATGCAGCGAGTATTCTACATCGCAGATAATGAAGCATCTGAGACAGCTGGCAGTGAGGCAGTGTTATCTCTATTTTTGAAGTCCGAGATGGAAGGCCTTTTTGCACATACGGCTGAACAGGTTGCGGAATATCAATATAACAAGGAGCTGTATGAGGAGTTCAGAAAACGGATTTCTACCGTTCCAACTCAAGAGTTTCTTCGGATTCAGCGGCTGCAGGAACTGAATGATACTCCGAACCGTAGCTATCATCCTCCAATGAAGAATCGCATAGAATTGATACGTGAGCATTGGGCGATGATTCCTGCGTATCGGCCGGATGCTGCTAAAGAGCGAAGAATTAACGAGGAGTTTCGACAGTTGGAACAGCGTTCCCAGAAAATTCTGCTGAGTGATCTGAGGGGAAACTAACCAACGAATTTCGATTAAAATAATAAAATAAAATCAGGGGCAGTAGAAGCCAATGACGGCTTGTTCTGCCCCTGATTTTTTGTGGTTCAACCTTACTTTAACCAACAGAACAGTTATCCGCCTTGGAATTGTCTGCGCGGGCTGGTGATCTTGCCGTTTTTGTCCGTATCATTCTCTTTGGGCACCAAACGTTCATCGGTACGCCCTTCATGGTGGTTATCGAATGCAAATTCGGTAAGTTTCCATTCCGACTTGCCAAGCACGGGGTCAGCCGGGAAATGTTGCCCCCGGTGCAGATGCTCCTCGCGTCCGGCTTCGTTAATGTACACTCCGTCCACTTCCACCTTTTCATGCGAAAGGGGCAGCATATCCTGTTCTTTGCGGTCCATGAAACGGCCTCCTTTGGATAGCAGTAATTTAACTGTATAGGTAGTCCGTGATAATATCCCCCGAATAGTTGAGTGTTATGCTGGACAGATTAATCCGTATAGAATGGTCATATTCATGACTATGATTCGGAATTAAACTTTTTGGGCATAAAAACCGTTATAAATATTAGGTAAAATCGTCAAGTCGTAACATAGTTCCGAATATGCTACAATAAGATTATGATTCATACTGAATCATATCGGGTATTTATAGTGTCAGGTACTTGCTTAAGCAAGGTTCCCGACCTAAAGCTTGCTTTGAGCCGCGCACACAACTTCATGGATGGCATTTAAGACTTATTCGGCATTCTCTAAACGGAGCATTCACTTTCAACGTTTTGGGAGGGAATTACAATGGCAACGAAAGGTCACAATGAGGTCAAAGAAAGTTTGAGGGAAATGACTCGGATTTTCCGTCCTAAAGATCCAAAAAAATTCGTGAAGGAGTACGTGAGAAAATACCGGATTACGGGTGGATACGAGGAAGAATTGACTTCTGTGGTTGAGCATGAGCTTGTCAAGATGGATTCTTCCGTGTCCTGAAACACACACAACTCTGATTATACTGTTCCGATATGAATAGAACCGTCTCCCGGGCATCATGCTCCGGCAGACGGTTTTTTTTGTGTGGAAAATGATGGGGGTTTTGTTCTGTTCCTGCTGCATATACATGGAAGTAGACATATGGCAGGAAGGATGAATGCTTGTGGACCCTATTTTGAAAACAAAAGAAGAGATTGGCTACATGCGGGAAGCAGGACGAATCCTGCGAAGTTGCCATGAGCATATTGAAAAGTGGCTCACTCCCGGTGTAACGACAGGAGATATTGACGAGCGGGTGGAGGCTTTCCTGGCTGAAAGAGGAGCTATACCGGAGCAAAAGGGATATAAAGGCTATCCTTATGCCACATGCGCCTCAGTGAATGAAGTGGTTTGCCACGGCTTCCCGGATGACAGGAAGTTGGCCGAAGGGGATGTGGTAACCATTGATATGGTGGTGAACAAAGATGGCTGGCTTGCCGATTCTGCATGGACGTACGGGATCGGTGAACAACGCAGATCCATACGCAAACTAATGAATCGAACGGAAAGGGCCCTTCATAAGGCGATAGCACAGGCAGTTCCAGGAAATACGCTGGGGGATATCGGGAACGCGATTGAACGGACAGCCAGGCTGTATCGTTACGGGATTGTGAAGCCACTCATTGGTCATGGGATCGGTCGATATATTCATGAACCACCGAATGTACTCCCTTATGGGAAGCGCAGGACGGGTATGATGCTGACAGAGGGCATGGTTATTACGATAGAGCCCATATTTACGAAAGGCAGCTCGGGGGCGGTTGTATGGGACGAAGACGGATGGACGGTGAGAACGGTTGACGGAAGCTGGGGCGTCCAGTATGAGCATACGGTAGCTATCACTGGGGATGGCCCTGTTATACTGACTGACGGTACTTGAACGCTCAATCTATCACAAGCTGCTAGTGAAAGCCTATATGGTATCCGGGATTCGGGATCTAAAGTTGTTTAATAAACTCCGTGCCGTCTAATCCTGAATGAGGCGGTATGGAGCTCGATTGCTCCTTCCAGGAGCTGTAAGAGAGACAACCTGATGCAGGTTGTTCCTTTTTGCATAATACTGCATGTTTCCAATGTGAGAAAAATCGGCAAAAAAATCAATTTCATCACCGAAATTTGGCAAAAATTTTCAAATGTAGAGAGTAATATTTTTAACTGAAATCGTTTACAAAACAAGTTGTGGTGCGGTTTTTTACATATAGTGAACAATTTGTGAACATGTGTCCAAAGATTGACAAAATCATACCCTCAACTTATATTTAATAAGTGATTGAACCATATAGAATGAATTGGAAGAATGCGCAGACATGCCCTGAGCAGGAAATGACGGGAGTACTGGAAGCGTTATTTTTGTAAGCGTTCTGTATGACGGACAGGATTACGTGTATTGTATTGAAACGGACTGAGTTAAGTTTGTTCCAGACGACACCGGTAATCTACGAAAATGTAAAAAGTGGGGTAGATCAATGATGAAACAGTGGCAGGTTGCAAAGCGAATTCTCCCCTTGCTAGCGGTGTTCTCTTTGCTGCTATCCGCATGCGGGCGGGAAGACTTGTCGGTAATGAAACCTCAGGGTCCTGTGGCACAAGGCCAATATGATCTGATGAAGCTGTCCATTACGATTATGATCGTGGTGCTCATCATTGTATTTGCAATTGCCGCCTATGTGTTGATCCGGTTTCGCAGACGAGCCGGGCAGAATAAAATGCCCGAACAGGTTGAAGGCAATTTCAAGCTGGAAGTAATATGGACAGCCATTCCGTTGCTGCTCGTTATCGTTCTGGCAGTACCAACGGTAAAAACGATTTTTGCCCAAGGCGAAGATCTGTCCAAGGACAAAAATGCAATTCAGGTCAAAGTCACCTCGCATCAGTACTGGTGGGAATTCACTTATCCTCAATATGACGTAACCACCGCTCAAGACCTCATCATCCCGACCGGAAAGAAAATCGCATTCGAATTGAAAACCGCTGACGTGCTTCACTCCTTCTGGGTGCCGTCACTTGCGGGCAAAATGGACACAAACCCGGATGGAACACTTAACAAATTTAGCTTCTCGGCGCCAAATGAAGGCGTTTACCGAGGGAAGTGTGCTGAATTATGCGGCAGATCGCATGCCTTCATGGAATTCAAGGTCAAAGCGGTCAGCCAGGAATCCTTTGACAAATGGGTCAACGAAATGAAAGCTCCAGCGGTACTTCCGGAAGATACCCAATTGGCCGAGAAGTTCAAAACGAACTGCCTTTCTTGCCATGCAGTTGGGGACCAGGGCGGGCCAGTTGCACCTAACCTGACAGGTATCGGTGGGAAGCAGTCCGTGGCAGGCATTCTGCTGAATCAGGGCGAAGGCCAGGAAGACGGTAATCCGGTACTGGACAACATGAAACAATGGCTCCATGATCCACAATCCGTGAAGCCGGGTAATACGATGCCTAATCCGAAGGACCTTGGACTCACAGATGAAGAAATCGACGGAATTGCCGAATATCTGGCCAACTACAAATTGGACTATGAATAGAACAGCAAGGACGAAGAAGGGGGTACACAACCTTGGCTCATGCTCATAGCGTCAAGCGGTATAGGGGCTTAATGGATTGGATTACCACCGTCGATCACAAAAAAATCGCCGTGCTGTACTTAATTGCGGGTGGATTTTTCTTTGGGATCGGCGGCATTGAAGCCATTTTGATTCGGATTCAATTGATGAAACCGATGAATAATTTTGTGTCGGCGCAGGTCTTCAACGAATTGATTACGATGCACGGAACAACGATGATTTTCCTTGGTGTCATGCCTATTATTTTTGCCGTTATGAATGCCGTTGTGCCTTTGCAGATTGGGGCGCGGGACGTCGCTTTCCCTTTTGTTAACGCTCTGGGTTTCTGGACATTCCTGTTTGGCGGACTGCTCTTGAACCTGAGCTGGTTGATGGGAGGGGCACCAGATGCCGGCTGGACTGCGTATACGCCACTTTCGGGCAGCGAGTACAGCGGAACGCACGGTGTGGATTTCTACACGATCGGTCTACAGATTGCAGGTCTGGGTACACTAATCGGGGGCATTAACTTTCTCGCCACCATCATAACGATGCGTGCACCGGGAATGTCCTATATGCGGATGCCGATGTTCACCTGGACTACATTTATTACATCAGCCATCATCCTTTTTGCATTCCCTGCCATCACGGTAGGACTTGTATTGTTAACGTTTGACCGTATACTGGGAGCGAATTTCTTCGATGTTGCAGGTGGCGGTAACCCGGTACTATGGCAGCATATCTTCTGGATTTTCGGGCACCCG
The DNA here is from genome assembly GCF_042674385.1 of Paenibacillus sp. NPDC056933. NCBI lineage: Bacteria > Bacillati > Bacillota > Bacilli > Caryophanales > Paenibacillaceae > Paenibacillus > Paenibacillus sp. NPDC056933. The sequence goes on from NZ_JBHUQN010000004.1 coordinate 340,033, forward strand.
GAGGTGTATATCCTCATTTTGCCGGCATTTGGTATTATCTCTGAGGTCATTCCAACCTTTGCACGTAAAAGATTGTTCGGTTACAGCTCCATGGTGTTTGCCACCATCCTGATTGCCTTCCTGGGATTCATGGTGTGGGCGCATCACATGTTTACAACAGGACTGGGGACAGTTGCCAATGCATTGTTCTCGATCTCAACCATGCTGATTGCTGTACCAACTGGGATCAAAATATTTAACTGGCTCTTTACGATGTGGGGCGGTCAGATTCGTTTTACGGCAGCAAACCTGTTTGCTGTTGGATTCGTACCAACCTTTGTTATGGGTGGGGTTACGGGTGTCATGCTGGCCTCTGCACCTGCGGATTTCCAGTTCCATGATACGTACTTTGTTGTAGCTCACTTCCATTACGTCATCGTTGGTGGATTGGTACTTGGCTTGTTCTCAGGCCTTCATTACTGGTGGCCGAAGATGTTCGGTCGCGTGCTGAGCGAAACGCTCGGAAAATGGACATTCTGGACGTTCATGATCGGCTTCCAACTAACGTTCTTTGTACAGCATTTCCTCGGTCTGATGGGGATGCAGCGCCGGATCGTTACATACTTGCCGAATCAGGATTTCGACCTGCTTAACCTGGTCAGTTCCGTCGGTGCGTTCCTGATGGGCGTTGGGGTGATCTTGTTCCTCGTGAACATCGTGATCACAACGAGAAAACCAGCAGATGCGCCGAATGATCCATGGGAAGATGGCCGTACACTGGAATGGTCGATTCCATCTCCGCCGCCAGAATACAACTTCAAACAGACTCCGCTGGTTCGTGGTATTGATGCGTACTGGAAGGAAAAGATGGCAGGACATACGGAGATGACACCGGCCGAACCTGTAGGTTCGATTCATATGCCGTCAGCGACTCCGCTGCCGTTTGTGATGTCTGTCGGTATATTCATTGCCGGACTTGGCCTCATGTTCAGCAAGGATGACTTCCACAATGCGTTTATGAACGGGTTGTTCAACAATTATATTGTGGTCATTATAGGTCTGCTGATTACATTTGGTGCGATGGCACTGCGTTCACTCTACGATGATCATGGCTGGCATATTGAACCAGAGGATCAGGATGAGAAGGGGGTTAGAACATGACAACTTCACATGCCGAACCGGTAAACGGCAAATTGCCGCATGAACCGGAGAAAGCAACGCTGGAAGGACGCAACAAGCTTGTAGGCTTCTGGTTGTTCCTCGGCGGCGAGACGGTATTGTTCGGAACCCTCTTTGCAACCTTTTTGGCTCTCCGTGGCCAAACGAATGAAGGACCGACGGCGAATGAATTGTTTCATCTGCCACTCGTGGCTGCCGCAACCTTTATTCTCTTGGTCAGCAGTTTGACAAGTGTATTTGCCATCCAGGCTATGCACAAGGGGAAGCGCAATGCTCTCGCTCTCTGGCTTGGCATTACCGTTGTACTGGGTCTCGGATTCCTCGGTCTGGAAATTTACGAGTTCTATGAATATGTGAAACATAAAGAGTTCGGCATGACGACAAGTGCATTCAGTTCAGCGTTCTATACGCTGGTTGGGTTCCACGGAGCTCACGTTGCATTCGGTATTATGTGGATCGGGCTTATTATCGGGCAACTGTTCAGAAAAGGCTTAACGGTCGTAACTGCACCTAAAGTATACGTCTCCGCAATGTACTGGCACTTTATTGACGTGGTCTGGGTGTTTATCTTTACGGTCGTGTACCTGCTCGGAAAGGTGGGGTAACACATGTCGGTACAGGATAAGAGTGATCAGCAGCCTGTGAAGCGTCGTCACCGGGTGGAGGGGCCACAGAAACACGTTGTTGTTTTCATTTTCTCGATCATCCTGACGCTCATTGCGTTCGCGGCTGCCGCCGCGGGAGGAGTTAATACGACCTTTACCATTATTATATTGGTGGTTATGGCAATCCTTCAGGTGTTTGTGCAACTTGGCTATTGGATGCACTTGAAGGATAAAGGACATTTGATGCCTATCCTGTTCATGGCCTTTGGATTTTTCGTAGCTTTCACATGCATCATTATGGCACTCTATTGGGTTTGGTGGTAAAAGAGATGGCGGCGGCGCAGTGTCGCCGTCTTTTCCCCTTTTAGGCGAATCAATCCATCAATGGATTCAGGCAACAACCAAATCAGGTCACGGGGAGGTTTCCCGTATGCTCGGGTTGCAATATTTTAGTTTTAACGATTTATGGAGTCCGCTTATTCTGGCATTATTTCTGCTCATTGCCGCAGCTTATCTAGTGCTCGTTGGTCCGTTCAGTGAACGGATCAAGGAGGCCGATCAGACAACGGCTACGCAAAAAATCATGTTTATTACAGGACTTATTGTGTTTTATCTGGCTCAAGCGGGGCCATTTAATCTGCTCGGTCATGTGATGTTCAGCTTCCATATGGTGAGTATGGCTTTGTCTTACCTTGTCGCACCTCCTTTATTAATGAAGGGTTTACCGCTTTGGGTATGGCGGAAAATAGTTCAGTGGCTTCCGACAAGGCAGTTATCCTTTCTGGCTCATCCCATCGTGGCGGCTGTAATATTTAACGGATTGTTTTCGTTATATCATCTGCCGGTAGTACATGATTATGTCATGCTGAATTTTACGGTTCACCGCTTGTATTACTTTGTACTCTTTATCACTTCCATGCTCATGTGGTGGACATTGCTTAATCCGTTGCCGGAAGGCAGACAGGCATCGGGCTTGTCCAAGATTGGATTTATTTTTCTGAACATGGTGCTTCTGACACCAGCTTGTGGGCTAATTATTTTTGCTTCCGAACCTTTGTATGAGACCTACAGCAATCCCGCCGTATGGGCCGAGGCGATGCGGTATTGTGTATCCGGGGATTCCACGGCATTGCTGCGATCATTCGGTGGACCGGCGTTCTTCAACTTCCTGTCCTCTGCCAAGGAGGATCAGCAGGTGGGCGGTATTTTGATGAAATTCATACAGGAAGGCATTTTCGTTTCCATGCTGGCTTATGTCTTTTTCCAATGGTACCGCAAGGAAAAACGGGAAGATGATGACGATCCATATCCTGTAGAGAATACGGGAGGACCACTTAATCCTGCAGCGAAATAACACAAGTCTTGTTTGGACAAGAGGGGGAAACACACGATGGATATGTATTTTTGGCTACCCACGATCAGTACTTCTTTCATTGTGATTAGTGCGGTGTTGGTTGGGATCGGCTGGGTGCTGATTATTCGTGGCAAACGGGAGGCGCACCAAACCGCAATGGTTGCAGGGGCCGTTGCTGCGCTGCTGTTCTTTGTCATTTACACGTCTCGTACCATCTTTGTTGGCAATACAGCTTGGGGTGGGGACCCGGAGATGGAGATCTTCTATCGGATATTTTTGATCTTTCATATTATCCTCGCTACCGTGGCAGCGGTCTTCGGTATTTCCACACTGGTGCTTGGTTTCAAAAAGAAATTCAAGACACATCGCCGCTGGGGACGATTCACATCCATGATCTGGTTTAGCAGCGCCATTACTGGCGTCATTGTATATGTTTTGTTGTACTTGCTATATCCGGGTGGACATACACGTCCGGTATGGGAAGTCATCCTTGGGGTGTAGGTCAATGAATATAACACTTTGAAAATATGAAAATGGATGAATTGATCCGTTGATGCGTCCAAGCTTCCTCTCGCTTTCATTCATAGAATGAGATCGAGAGGGGGGAATAACAAATAAAAAAACAGTCCATGTTAGTCAAACGTATCCACGTCTCACGGTCTATTCAGAAGAAAACTTCTTTGGAAGAAGCCGGATTTACCGTGGCAACACGGGTCTTCGTAATCATGACAACATTCTGGGTGGAGTAGAAAGCCTGCGTTTCTTCTCGACAAGGTCGAATGCAACGTTGGTTGTGTTTACACGTCCTAACTTTCAAGGTGGATTCCGAGTCTTCCGCGGCAACACTAACTTGAGAGATTTGGATGATCTGATCCGTGGCAATGATGTGGAATCCCTGATCTCCACCAATCAGCGTTTGACGCTGGCTGAGATTCGCGCGATTCGCCGTAATCGCAGTCTGCCAAGTGGCTATAACCTCGTTTAAGAATGCAACCTCTTTTGTATTCAGGTGCCGGGAAAAAGGAAAGAGCTGTTCCGAATTGTGTTCGCACAATATCGGATACAGCTCTTTTTTTGGTTGGAGGAGTTATCTTAATCTCCCCCGCCCCCGCCGTCACCACCTCCGCTATCGCCACCACTGTCGTTGCTGCTTCCGCTATCACTGTTGTAATGATGACCGGATCCTGAGGGGAAATCACCATCATGATGCTTGTAATCTTGAGTGTGTTTGGAATGATGAGTATAGGAGTCATCATTGGTAATGACCGGGTATGCCGAAGATGAGTCGGAGTAGCCGTTGTTACGCCGCACACGATGTCTGCCTTTTTGGGCAGCATGTCGTTTGGGTTCGTCACGAACGATCAGCCAGATAACCACGATCAGAAAAAGGAACACAAACCCAATCTCTATTAGCGAATCCATGTTTTGATCATTCCTTTCTGTACGCGTATCAAGTTTTATTTTAACGTAACTCTCACATGAATCCCATACCCTCTTCCTGATTCAGGAAAATAAGGGGTTGACGGAATAAGAAAGAGGTCTGTATACTGTATATATTGATATACACAGTAGATACAGTGAACACAGTCAAGATGGAAAGGCAGGCAAGCGATATGAACGCATGGAATCAGGCATGGTGGCTGACTCGTTACGAATTGAACAAAGATAAATTCCAATGGCTATGGACTGCGGTCTTTATGCTTTACACTGGCGGCATGGGCGGTGTGATGTTACTGGGACAACGGCAGGAGGATTTTTTTAGTCCATTTGGAGATGCCTACTTTATGCTCATGTGCCCGTTCCAGGGATACTTGTTCAGTAGACGATCCTTCCGATATATCCAGGAAGATTCCTATACACAGATGTTAACCTATTACCGCAGAATTCCGATCCCGGAACCAACGGTGATGTGGTCACGTATTCAGCAATCGTTGATGGCCTTTGTATACAATGGCATTTTCTTCTACGGCTCATTATATTTCGTTGGACTCCGTACAGAAGGATTCCGATGGGATCAATATCTGGCTTTTGCCTTGACTTGCACGGGCTACGGAATATTGGTTACAGGCTTATATATATACGGTGAATTTTTACACAGCGGCAAGAAATATTTGCTTCTCAGTATGTTATTTATCCCGGTCGTGGTCATCATCTCCATTCTGATTCGAATGGCAGACAGCAATGGATTTCAGTTTTTGATGGAGACGAGCAGAACTTGGGGAATGCTCTCCCCGATGATGTGGGCTTCCCTGCTGGTGGGGTTAGCAGGATTATGGCTGTTCAGTCGGTTAACGATGAAGAAGCTGGCGAAGCGGGATTTGAGTTAGTTCATGATATGAAATATAACCGAATAGAACGAGTAGAGGATGAACCGGCACAGTCATGGAACAGACTGAAGTGTACCGGAGGGCGAGGTGCAAGACGTGAATATACCGATTCAAATTAATGAAAATAGTGCTGAACCTTTATATCACCAAATTGAAAACCAGTTAAGATCGTTAATTATTACAGGTCAATTGGGGGAGGGGACACATTTGCCGTCCATTCGTGAATTCGCCGGATCTTTGAATTGCAGTGTCATCACGGTTCGCCGGGTCTATCAGGATCTGGAGAATGAGGGCCTGCTTCGTACAAAGCAGGGGACGGGTACATTTGTTGCCGAGGTTGAAGCTGGGGATCGGGAAAATTATAAATTAACTGCGGCCAGAGAAGCTTTACAGGCTGCGGTACAATCGGGAAAAGCGGTAGGATGCAGCCAAGAGGAAATGGCAATTCTGTTCCGTGAAGCTCTCCAGACCATCTTTGATTCGAAGTAAAGGAGTGATCCACACATGGAATCGATAGCAGTTCAGTTGAACGGTGTATCCAAAATGCGAAAACGAAGAATCATCGGGCCTATTGACCTGACCATCCCGGAGGGTTATGTGATTGCCATTTTGGGACATAACGGTTCAGGCAAAAGCACGCTGCTAAACATGCTGCAACAAGTGGTGCTGCCGGATGCGGGGCAGATCATGTGGTTTGGAAACAGTTACCAGGAAGGGCTCCCCATAGAGATTAGGCAGCAGATCGGTTTTGTCGCAGATAACGGGGGACTGGAAGAAAACCATATTACGGCCCTTGATGCGGCGAAGTTTCGATCGTACTGGTATCCAAGGTGGGACATGAGTCTTTTCAATCAACTGATGGATGAAATGGACGTACCTTATGATGTGAAACTGATCAAAATGTCCAAAGGGGAACGCCGCAAATACGAGATTGCAGCGGCTCTGGCAGCTCGGCCTAAACTTCTGCTTTTGGATGAACCTTCATCAGGACTGGACCCTTTTTCCTGGAAGATCATGATCGAGCAATTCCGAAAATTTATGGCGGAAGGGGACACCACGATTCTGGTTGCCACGCATATTGCCGATGAAGTGAAGCGACTTGCGGACTACATTGTGCTGATGCATCGCGGACAGTCTCTGGGTATGGCGGAGAAAGATGTCGTACTCGATCAATGGAGGGAAATCTGGTATGAAGGCGAACTGCGACCCGAGAGCATTCCTGGCGTCGTTGAATCGGTTCAGGAAGAGAACGGTCTGATACGGGTAATTACAACCCGGGTGAGTGAAGCACAGGAACGGTTGGAGCTTGCAGGAATACGAGTCATGAAAGTCCGGAATCTGGAGCTGGATGAAGTGCTGGCATTCTGGATTGCCGGGTATGCACCAGCACAGTGGAGATAACCGAAGGGAGACGATACATGATGAACCGATTGGAATTGAAGCAGGTAGTCAAGCAATATGCAGACAAAACAGCAGTTAACGGGGTAACGCTTAATGTAAAAGAAGGGGAGATTTACGGACTGCTCGGAGCCAACGGCGCAGGCAAAACGACAACGATGCGTATGGTACTTGGGCTGATCCATCCTGACGGGGGAAATATCCAGTATAATGGAAAACCCTACAGCACGGAACTGCAGCAGATTATGGGCTATCTTCCGGAAGAGCGCGGTCTGTATCCAAAGGTGAAAGTCAGTGAACAGATCAACTACCTGGCCCGGCTGCGCGGCATGAATGGAAAGGACGCGGACCAGAGCCTGAAGTATTGGTTGGACCGATTCGAAGTGCCAGAGTATTACGACAAAAAGATTGAGGAATTATCCAAAGGAAATCAACAGAAAATGGGCTTTATTGCCGCAGTGGTGCACAGACCGCAAATTCTGATTCTGGACGAAGCCTTCAGCGGACTTGATCCAGTGAATGTGGAACTGCTTAAGTCCACGGTCAAAGAATTGCGTGATGAGGGCACAGCCATTCTGTTCTCAACACACCGTATGGAGCACGTCGAGGAATTGTGCCGTCAGATAACCATATTGCATCGTTCCAATACCGTGGTGCAGGGAGAGATCAAGGAGATCAAGAGTCGTTATCCACGTGAGCAGGTGTTCCTGAGCACAACAGGCAATGTGAGTGGTCTGGAACAGTTGCCGGGTGTGAACAAGGTCGAGAAAAATGAGCGCGGATACCTGATCCACATTGGTCAGATGGAGGCAGCTCAGGAAATTCTGAGAGCAGCGATGGCTCAGACGACAGTGGAGCACTTTGAAATCAAGGAACCAACGCTTAACCAAATCTTTATTCGTGAGGTAGGTGAGTCGAATGAATAAAATGGGGACGATTACCGGATTTACGTTCAAAAACAAAGTGAAAACGAAGTCTTTCATGGTGACAACCATTGTACTTGCACTTTTAATTACGATTGGACTCAATATTCCATATTTCATTACCTTATTTAATGGTGGTCCCATTGGCGGAGGTGCAGGCGGAAGTGGTTCTGTGAATATCGGTCTGCTGAGCACAGGGCAAACGGAGGTAGCTGAGAAGCTGGAGACCTACTCATCCGCACAAGGCAACGAGACATATCACTTCGTTAACGATGCGAGTAAAGATGAAGCGGCACTCAAAGCCGATGTGGAGTCTGGGGTTCTGGATGGCTACCTGAAGTTTGAACCTGTTGCGGGGCAAGACTTCCCGAAGCCTGTCCTGTACTCCAGCGAAGATATCTCCCCGCAGGTTGTAGCACCCATTGAAGCAGCACTTCAAATTGTGAGGCTGGATGTGGTGGTGAAGGATACACTTACAGCAGAGCAAAAACAGCTCATTAGTACGCCAGTGAAACTGACAGAGCAAAGCCTTGATTCTGATCAGAGTGGAGCTGCTGCCGAGTCGGAAGGTGGCATGAGTGGCATCAACTATATTGTTGTTTACCTGTTGATTATCCTGTTGTTCACTTCAACGATGATGACTGGTAATATGATTGCCTCCGAAATTACGGCTGAGAAGAGCTCGCGAATTATGGAAATTCTGATTACGAGTGTATCTCCGCTGAGCCAGATGTTTGGTAAAATTATCGGTATTTTCTTGGTAGGTTTGCTGCAAATCGGTATTTTCGGTGCCGTGGTTGCCGGCAATATGCTGTTACCGCATAACCGCGATGTATTGAGCGATTTCAATATGAATCTGAGTGATGTGAACGTCGCCGTCATTGTATATGGACTCATCTTCTATATTCTTGGTTATTTCCTGTATGCAGTTATGTTCGCCGCCATTGGCTCGATGGTGAGTAGGACAGAAGAACTGGGTCAGGCCGTGTTGCCGATTACGATGTTGTCCCTGGTTTCCTTCTATATCGCCATCTTCAGTATTGCTACACCGAACATCCTGTTGTTGAAAGTGGCGAGCTTCATTCCGTTCACTTCCCCAACGGCGATTCTGGTACGGATTGGGGCAGGCGTTGCACCAACCTGGCAGATCTGGACGTCACTTGCGATTCTCTTAGTTTCGATTATGATCTTCGGCTGGCTTGCAGCGAAAATCTATCGTACGGGTGTGCTGATGTATGGTAAACGCCCAACGTTCAAGGAATTGTTCAAAGCGATGAAGGCTTATAAAATCTAATCTGATGATTTAGTGTGTGTGTGTGTTGTCATAATTAGTGAGACTATTTTCAGAATTAATGAGACAACTTTTTCATAATTAGTGAAACGTGTATATTTATACAATGATATGCAGCAGTGCCTCAGATGGAAAAATATTTTATAAGGTGTTATATATCCATAGTAGTAGCAAAGACCCGATGGGTGCTTGGGGATTTATGTTAGAACTCACTGATCTATGGATGATTACATTAAACGCAATTAAATTTTAGCAGGTTCTGCACTGGAAGAGGGTGCTGAACCTGCTAAAATTTTTCTAGTGAACTATTGTCAGTTGATGGTATTCTGTCGGTTCATTTCAATGAAAATGTCTTTTTTTCTTAAGCATCACAGTTTTTCAACAGCGCCTGCTAGACTCTTACGAGTCCCAACTAGGCATGTTTAATAACTTTTTCAAAGAACTGCGAGAAGTGAAAGCAACACTAGATAACTTCGATGTATTGGATGAAAGTGTGGAGCAAATGGCTGAGACATGGAAAAGGGGCAATGACGATCGATCGTAACATCGGTATGGCCGGTGTGATTAAAGGATACCTAAAGAGTAATTGGAGGGAGGAGTACTTTATCATTGTAGGGGCTACTGACTACGGTACTGTTCCCTGTAGAATTGTTTTAAGACTGAGTGCATTTACATTCCAAAAGTAAATCAATATGTCCCAAAGTAAAGCTGCATGGTCCTAAGTGATCACATAACTTTATTTTAACTCTCATTGTTCAACTTTTACACCACTTCAGTTTGATAGTAATCGCACAAATCAGTTAAAGAGCAATCTGAACATTTTGGCTTACGTGCGACACAAATTTTCATGCCGTGTTGAATAATCCATTCATGGGCATGATGTTTAAATTTAAATGGAGTTATTTCATTTATTGCATCTGCGGTGTCCTCTCTTGAAGTTGTGTGTGTGATTCCCAGACGATTCACAACCCTATGAACGTGTATATCTACAGCAATAGTTGGCTCTCTAAAAGTGAAGTGCATCAGGATATCCGTACATTTACGCCCAACGCCAGTTAAAGCAAGCAGTTCATCTCTAGTGCCAGGAACTTCTCCGTTATGTCTTTCAATTAACTGGTGACACATCTTTTTCAAGTTTTTTGTTTTTCTATTGTAATGGGCTGCGGGTTTGATTAAGGAAGATAATTCTTCATCCTCAAGTTGAAGTAATTGTTGGGGGGGTAGAGATCTTGTCATAAAGAGTTGTACAAGCTTCAATAGTTCTTTTTTCAGTAGTCATGGTAGAAATTGCTACGGATACTAATGCTTTAAAAGGGGAGCTGGACAAGCCCTTGGCAATCCAATCATTATCGGTTTCAACAAAAGTTGGTTGTGTTTTGCGCAATCGTTCATATATTAGAATTATTCTTTGCTGATCCATCAGTTCTTGTTCCTTCCTGTTATACTCTCCGTATATTCTATCCTAGTCTATTTTCTAGAATTCTTTAAATTTTGAAGACTTATTTCACGAACGAGAGAGGTAAAATCGCTCTTTTTACCATTCAGCCGTAGGTCTATACTTTTTTTTACATTACTTTTTGCTTTCTCGAGGGATAATTTTGCTACATACATAAGTTCATTTATGCACAGATCACAAGCTTTTTTTAGTGAATATTTGTCATGTGAAGTAAGTTTGAGTTCATACTTTGATGCGCATACTAAATCGCGAATTACCTCCGTTAAGTTGAAAATTTCTCCTGACTTCAACTTAGAATCTATAAGTTTCCTTCTATCTGAAACAAGAACAGGTAATTTGCTAAATTTATTGAAAAAATGAATATGAGATGTTTCTAAAATGGATAAGCTAGAGAGAGGGCGGACTCCAAGTTGTTCCGCTGATTCCTGAGGAACTAAAATGTTCATCTTGAGCTCGCTAAAATAGAGTTTATAATAGTGCCTTTGTTGATTCTCGACCCAGAGTGTAACTTCTTCTTCTAAAATCCCAACACCATGCAATGGATAGAAAAGTAATTCTCCAACCTTGATATCAATCATGTGTTTTCCCTCACGTTCAGTCAGTCATTAACTTATTATAACATCCCCCTGTCAACCCCCATCAGGATAGAATTTTGTCAATATATTTTTTGAGCGACAACATACATTATCAAAAGTAAAAGAAACTTGAATTAAAAAAAGCTTGACTAGTACGACAATAAAAAGTGTATGCTTACAAAATAACTTGTAAGTATTGATCACAGGTATAATTTGAAGTGACAAAGTCCTATGTAGCTTGTTATTCTCTTATACCGAGTAAAACGGTATGTTTACTATGATTTAATTCTCTATCTTAGTCACTTTAAAATTGACAATGTTTTAAAAGAAAAAGAGGTCATGAATATGAACAAACCTGATGGACAAATAGTAGAGCGTGACATCAGCACAGAAATGCGAGAATCTTTCATTGGCTATGCGATGAGCGTCATTGTAAGTCGAGCTCTGCCTGATGTGAGAGATGGACTAAAACCAGTACATCGTCGCATCCTGTATGCAATGTCTGAGCTTGGTATAACCTCTGATAAACCATATAAGAAATCTGCAAGGATTGTTGGAGAGGTCATTGGTAAGTATCATCCACATGGGGATGTCGCGGTGTATGAAACAATGGTGCGAATGGCTCAAGACTTTTCCCTCCGTTACATGCTTGTTGATGGGCATGGTAACTTTGGCTCTATAGACGGAGATAGGGCTGCTGCGATGCGCTACACGGAAGCTAGGTTATCTAAAATTGCCACAGAGATGTTACGTGATATCAACAAAGACACAATAGACTTTCAGCCTAACTACGATGGTGAGGAGCAAGAACCACTTGTGTTGCCTGCAAGATACCCTAACCTTCTTGTTAATGGTGTGGGTGGTATTGCAGTGGGAATGGCAACAAATATACCTCCCCATAATTTAGGAGAGGTTATTGATGCTTTGAATGCCATGATAGATAACCCAAGCATTACTACGCTAGAATTAATGAATTACATTTCAGGACCAGATTTCCCCACAGCAGGTTATATTATGGGGTATTCTGGAATCCGGCAAGCTTATGAAACTGGTCGAGGCTCGATAACGATGCGGGCCAAAACAACCATAGAAGAAATTGAAAACAAGTCAAGAATTGTCGTGCATGAAATACCTTATCAAGTAAACAAAGCTCGTCTTGTAGAAAAGATTGCAGAACTTGTTCGAGAAAAAAAAATTGATGGTATCACTGATCTACGTGATGAGTCCGATCGTATGGGTATGAGGATAGTCATTGAAATACGACGTGGTGTTAATCCAAATGTTTTACTAAACAACTTGTTGAAAAATACATCGTTACAAACTAATTTTGGCATCAATATGCTCGCAATTGTAAACAATGAACCTAAAATTTTGAGCTTACGAGAAATTTTACATCATTACTTACAACATCAAATCGTTGTCATACGACGTCGTACTGAGTACGAACTACGTAAAGCAGAGGCAAGAGCCCATATATTGATAGGTATGCGAATTGGTTTAGATCATATTGATGAAATCATAGATTTAATTAGATCATCTGCTTCAAGTGATATTGCTAGAGAAAGTTTGATTGAACGTTATAATCTAAGTCTTGATCAGTCACAGGCCATTCTTGATTTACGATTGCAGAGACTAACTGGTTTAGAACGGGAGAGAATTGAAAGTGAGTACAATGAGATTTCAGCAAAAATATCATATTATCGTGAAATTCTGGCTAGTGATTCGCTGGTTCTAGAGATCATTCGAGAAGAAGTGATAAGCATCAAAGATCGTTTTTCTGATGCTAGACGCACTGAAATTTTATCAAATACTGAAGATATTCTTGATGAAGATCTGATCCCTCGTGAGGATGTAATCGTCACGATTACTCACACTGGATACATTAAACGTTTACCAGTTTCAACATACCGTTCGCAGAAACGCGGTGGTAGAGGAGTTGTGGGTACGGATACCAAAAGTAATGATTTTGTAGAGCATCTGTTCATAACACATTCACATAGCTATTTGTTATTTTTCACAAATAAAGGCAAGGTCTATCGACTAAAAGCATATGAGATTCCTGAACTTGGACGTACAGCTCGTGGAACAGCAATAATTAACCTCCTTCAAATTGAACCAGGTGAAGTCATCAATGCAGTTATTGAGGTTGAGAACTTTGAAAGTAATGATTTTATTGTTTTTGCGACAAAACAAGGCGTAGTAAAGAAAACTTCTTTAGCTGATTACAAGAATGTTAGAAAGTCTGGATTAATTGCTATCTATCTGCGTGACGAGGACTCACTTGTAGATGTAAAACTCACTGATGGTACAAAAGAAATAATATTGGGGACTACGAAGGGGATGTCCATTCGTTTCTCTGAAAAAAATGTGCGCGCAATGGGACGAACAGCGGTAGGGGTCAAGGGTATTGATCTAAACAAAGAAGATATTGTTGTGGGCATGGATATTATGGAACCTAATCAAGATGTTCTCGTTGTAACTACTAATGGATATGGTAAACGGACCCCGACAAAGGAATATCGCATTCAAAGTCGTGGTGGTAAAGGAATCAAAACAATAAATACCACTGAAAAGAATGGTCTGTTGGTTAGTTTAAAAGTGGTCAGCAGTGAAGAAGATTTGATGATTATAACTTCTAGCGGTACGCTTATTCGAATGAGTATGAAAAGTATATCAACGATGGGACGCTCCACTCAAGGTGTTAAGCTTATTAACACGCGCGATGATGACTCCGTGGCCACTGTATGCCGATCTAATCAATCTGAAACGGAAGATTAGTATTTATTTACAAATTCCATCAGAACCTAAGGTGGTAAAGGTGAGATGTCGATATTACATTGTTATCGTCCAACTTGTTCGTAACGTATAACAACGTAAAATCGACATATACCATACAAGGCAGTGGCACTTTAGAGCCATCATAAGGTCTTTTTACATCAAGCAAAGCAATAGAGGAGTACGTGATAATGAATAACTACAAATTTGAGATAAGTGTGAATGATTTCCTTCTTAAGGTACACTTTTGTGCTACTGAACAAAGCGGGCTTAATTATACTAAAAATTATATTTCTAGATTTCAAAGAGAAGTGGCTAACTTAGAAATGAAAGTTGAAATATACAAAAGAGATCAGCAAAATCAGCGTAGGCATTATAACCAAAAGCCATATTTGTTCACAAAAACACTGAATCAGAAGGCTTGCGTATCTGTTTAATTACATTCTCATATCCTATTACTAATAATTCGTGTACTAAGCTCAAGAAATAACACTTAGTTTAGAGCAATCTATTGTGTCTTTAAAAGGGAGGTTCAACAGTGCAAAATTATATTTATGTCAGAGGTGCAAGAGAGAATAATTTAAAAAATATCAACGTTGATGTGCCTCGTGATCAGATGGTTGTTTTCACAGGAGTGAGTGGCTCGGGAAAATCAAGCTTGGCATTTGATACACTGTATGCTGAGGGTCAAAAGAGATACGTGGAGTCATTGTCGGCCTATGCACGGCAATTTTTAGGCCAAAATACTACTCCAGACGTAGATTCCATAGAGGGACTTTCCCCAGCTGTGGCTATTGAACAGAAAACAACCTCACGTAATCCTCGATCAACTGTAGGGACTATGACAGAAATCTATGATTATCTGCGTCTTCTCTGGGCAAGAGCAGGTACACCGCATTGTCCGAATTGTAAAATAGAAATAGGCCGTCAATCTGTTGACGAGATTGTCGAGCACATTTTTCAGTTACCACAAGGAGCAAAATTTGCTGTACTGGCGCCAATCATCCGTGGACAAAAAGGAGAGCACCGTGACGTATTTGATCAAGCACGAAAGGATGGCTTCGCACGTGTTCGTGTAGACGGAACACATTATACCTTGTCGGATGAGATAGAAATCGACAAGGGTCAGAAGCATACCATCGACATCGTTGTTGATAGGCTAACTGTCAGAGATGAGGATGCTCAACGCTTGGCAGACTCCATTGAATTGGCTCTCTCTCTTTCAGGAGATATTGTCACAATTTATGAGTATGAGAATATGCAAGAAACAAGCTTCTCTCAAAGCTACAGCTGTTCAAAATGTGGAACTTCACTTAATGAATTATCCCCGCGGTTATTTTCCTTTAATCATCAACTAGGGGCTTGCCAAACTTGTCATGGGCTAGGAATTCAACTCAAACCTGAGGATTATGAACATTTAAAGAATTCGCAGTTTGAAACCTATGGCGAGCTTACTACTCTATCTTGCCCAGATTGCCAAGGAGATCGCTTGTCCGCGCAGCCTCTTGCTGTCACGGTTGGAGGAATGAACATTGCTGAATTTTGCAAGTTATCCATTAATGATGCTATTGATGCAATAAATAATCTAGAGTTAAGAGGAGCCAAAAGCACCATTGCAAAGCCTATAACTGACGAAATAATTACTCGGCTTCTTTTTATGAAAAAAGTAGGTTTGACTTATTTAACACTCTCTCGTGTTTCAAGCACACTTTCTGGTGGGGAGAGTCAGCGGATTCGATTGGCTTCACAAATTGGCTCAGGTTTGGCTGGTGTGCTTTACGTCCTAGATGAACCTTCCATTGGATTACATCAACGTGACCATTCCCTCTTGTTAGCGGCACTACGTGATTTGCGAGATCAGGGGAATTCGCTCCTTATTGTGGAGCATGATGAAGAAACAATTCGTCAGGCAGACTGGATTGTAGACATTGGTCCTGGAGCAGGAAAACACGGCGGAGAACTTGTGGCGCAGGGCACACTGAAAATGATCATGAATGAGCCAAATTCTTTAACTGGTCAATATCTATCGGGTAAAAAAAGAATCCGTGTGCCTGAAAATAGACGTTCCGGAAATGGGAATACATTAGGGATAATTGGTGCGACCGAAAATAGTTTGAAAGGTATTGATGTCCACATTCCTTTAGGGACACTAACCTGTGTTACAGGTGTCTCGGGCTCAGGAAAATCTAGTTTAATCAATGAGATCTTGTATAAGAAATTAGCTGCTCAACTTAACCGAGCTCAGACAAGGCCTGGAAAACATAAAGAAATTGTAGGTGCTGAATTTCTCAACAAAGTAATCCACATTGATCAAAGCCCAATTGGGCGTTCGCCGCGATCTAATCCTGCGACATACACAGGTTTGTTTGACCTTATCCGTTCCCATTATGCACTTACAAGTGAAGCAAAAGTACGTGGGTACGAAGCGAGAAGATTCTCTTTCAATGTAAAGGGGGGACGATGTGAAGCTTGTGCTGGAGATGGTGTAATGAAAATTCGAATGCATTTTCTTCCTGATGTATTTGTTCCTTGTGAGGTGTGCAAAGGGAAACGATTTAACCGTGAAACTTTGGAAATCTATTACAAGGGAAAAAATATTGCGGATGTGTTGGCGATGACCGCTGAAGAAGCTGTAACGTTCTTCGAAAACATGCCGAAAATTCGTAAAAGAATTGAAGCAATTTGCAAAGTGGGGCTGGGTTATGTCCAACTGGGACAAGCATCCACAACATTGTCTGGAGGAGAAGCTCAGCGGGTAAAGCTTGCTGCAGAACTTTTAAAGCCAGCCACTGGGAAAACCCTATATGTGATGGACGAACCGACCACAGGCTTGCATGTAGATGATGTCAATCAATTGATAAATATCATGCATGAACTGGTCGATAGTGGGAACACCGTGATCGTCATCGAGCACAGCATGGAAGTGATCAAAAACGCTGATTACATCATTGATTTGGGACCAGAAGGTGGGATAAACGGAGGGGAGCTTGTTTGCGTCGGTTCACCAGAGGAAGTTTCCAGATGCGAAACAAGCCACACTGGGAGATTTTTAAAAAAAGTGTTGGAGGAGTCTTGAAAGCTATGGAACTGATTAACCAAAAAGTAACGCATATTCGTTTCGGTGAAGGATTTATCGTAAACAAAACAGACAATCGAATCAGCATTCATTTTTCAGATCCGATAGGTCTAAAAGTATTCGTTTTTCCAGATGCTTTTGTACAGTATTTATGGATGGAAGATCATAACGTTCAAGAATATGTGATTAACCAATATTATCAAAATCAAAAGGAAATTGAAGCTGAGAAACAACGGCAACATCAGCTTCAAAAAGAGGAAGAGGAACGACAAATGGCGGCCGAAATGGCTAGTAAAGCAACAACTCGTAAAGCTGCGGCATTAAAGAGAAAGGCACTAAAAAGAAAGACGTGAGTTTAATAACTGCCGCATGGAAATTAGGTAAGACGTTTGCGTTTCAAAAAAAACAAAATCTTTTGTGATTAAATAATTCATTATTAAAAGTCCAAATGATCCACATGCATATATTATGAGTTTCAATTCTGAGATTGTACGTGCAAGGTGCTCATATTCCTGAATGGCCTTTTAGTTCTGTATTAAGATTCGAATTTTATTATCTAATACGAAAAATTAATGAGAAATCGAAGAAGTTGATAGCTAGTCGCTAATCTAAGAAGAAGAGATTATCGGACCCATAATTCACACAATAGACATAATTAATGGGCCCTAATCTCTTGACACGCATGTGATATAATTAATTTATGAATGGATTACTAATGCTTGCCGGTATTTCTTCAGGTAAGAATGTCACGATGTACAAAAAATCATCAACAAAAAAACCAAGTATACAGATAAGTTTTGTGAAATATTTGACTTTATATCTTTACACTAAAAAAGGAAAAAATGCTTTAACTAACTTATTCAACTTTTGAAGATAACTTAAGGAGGGTTCAACTATGAACACTGAATTACCATCGACATCAAAGATTGAAAAACAAAAAATGTTAGAAAAGGCATTGGCGGAGATTGAGCGAACTTTCGGTAAAGGATCTATCATGCGCTTAGGTGAACATTCAACTAATAGAGTAATAGAAACAATTTCAACAGGTTCTATTGGTCTTGATCTGGCATTGGGAATAGGTGGTGTACCAAAAGGTAGGGTGATTGAAATATATGGCCCAGAGTCGTCAGGTAAAACTACTCTTGCTCTCCATGTCGTTGCAGAGATTCAAAAAGTAGGTGGAACGGGAGCATATATAGACGCAGAACATGCATTGGATCCAACCTATGCAAGAGCATTAGGTGTTGATGTTGATTCAATGCT
The DNA here is from genome assembly GCF_042674385.1 of Paenibacillus sp. NPDC056933. Taxonomy (NCBI): domain Bacteria; kingdom Bacillati; phylum Bacillota; class Bacilli; order Caryophanales; family Paenibacillaceae; genus Paenibacillus; species Paenibacillus sp. NPDC056933. Next base: position 358,234 of record NZ_JBHUQN010000004.1, read on the forward strand.
TATTTCCCAGCCTGACACCGGAGAGCAGGCTCTAGAGATCACAGAAGCATTAGTAAGATCTGGCTCTGTTGATGTGATTGTTGTAGATTCTGTGGCAGCTCTCGTTCCTCGTGCAGAAATTGAAGGGGAAATGGGAGATGTCCATATGGGACTCCAAGCGCGTTTAATGAGTCAAGCATTAAGAAAGCTGACAGGTACAATCTCAAAAACACAAAGTATTATCATTTTTATAAATCAACTTAGAGAAAAAATTGGTGTCATGTTTGGTAGTCCGGAAGTAACTTCAGGAGGGCGAGCATTAAAATTTTTTTCCTCTATACGCCTTGATATTCGTCGAATAGAATCCATAAAAAATGGATCTGAAATTGTAGGAAATCATGTACGTGTCAAAGTTGTGAAAAACAAGTTAGCTCCACCATTTCGGATGACTGAGTTTGACATCATGTATGGTGAGGGTATCTCAAAGATGGGAGAACTTATCGATATAGGAATTGAACGTGGATTGATTCAGAAATCTGGTTCTTGGTTTTTTCAAGGAGAATTGAGACTTGGACAAGGAAGAGATTCAGCAAAGAAATATTTTATGGATCATCCTGATGAAGCAAAAACATTAGAAGATGAAATTCGAAAATGGGAGCACGCTTCTGTAGATGATAATGAGAAAAATTCAGTACAGGACAAACATCTATTATTGGATGCTAGGGATGATGGGGCCAAATTGAATAATGATTAAGTTCTGTGTGGGACACAAGATGCTATTCGTTAAAACTTCTTGTAACTTCTTTATTTCGTGATTGAAGTTCAACTAAAACATCGATTAGTTCTTAAAACATGCGCTATAATAATTGAATTTTTTTTTGATTTTGATGTATCTAAATGGACATCCGCAATGAGTAACATTATGAGAGTAAAGGGACCATATGAATAAAGAATATTTTAATGAATCAATTGCAATGTATGAAAATAATAAAGACACCCATGTCCGACAATTACGGAAAGAAAGTTCGATGAAGGATTCTCTACAATTTTATTTAGACAACATAGGAAAAGTACCGCTTCTTTCTAAAGAGGATGAAACAATTTTGGCAAGCCAAGTCAAACAAGGCAATGAAAAAGCTAAGCTGAAATTCATAGAGGCGAATTTGCGTTTAGTTGTCAATATTGCAAGCAAGTATAAATGGAATGACTTGCCTCTTCTTGATCTCATTCAAGAGGGGAACCTAGGTCTAATAAGAGCAGTAGAAAAATTCGATTTTCAGAAGGGTTTCAAATTCAGTACCTATGCGACTTGGTGGATCCGCCGAGCAATAGAACAGGCTATCGTAGAAAAAGGACGGATTATTAGATTTCCAACTCACATTTTTGAATTATTGAGAAGATGGCAAAAAATTTACCAAGTCTTTTTTTCAGAATTTGGTCGTGATCCTACTCTTGAAGAGATGGTACACAAAATGAACATGCCAATGAACAAGATAATTGAAATAAAAAAACTGGCTGAAAAACTAGTTTTGTCTCTAGACTTAGAGGTTGGGGTAGACAAAGATACAAAACTCGGAGATTTGCTTGAATGTACTAACGAAAAAAGTACCGTTAAACTTGTAGAACAAAAATTTCTAGAGGAAAGGATAAACAATGTTCTTCATACTTTGAGCGAGAGGGAAGAAGGTATAATTCGTTTTCGCTACGGATTTGATGACGGAGAAGTGCATAGTTTTCAAGAAATAGGTGAGGTGTATGGTGTTTCGCGTCAACGTATTTACCAAATTGAAATTAAAGCATTAAAAAAAATAAGCGAATATTTTCGTGAAGAACGACTTCAGGACTTTCTTGAGGTCTGAGAGTTTGGTATTTAAAGAATTTAATTTATTTTAGCAAATTCTAGGGATCTTATGGGGGTAAAACATGAATGGAGTCAAGACAGGAGAAATGGTTTTTTATCCATTTCATGGGGTAGGGCTCTTAAAAGAAAAAGTAACGCGTCCATGTGAAGATAAACAAAAGGATTACCTCAAAGTCTATTTTCATGAACTAAAAATGGAGATTTTCATACCTGTGGACTCGGCTGAACAGAAGGGAATAAGGGCACTGACAAGTCGAGAAACTTTAGAGAAATCAAAAAAACATTTCTTTAAAAAATACAATAAATTACCTCTTCTAGCCTCTGAAAGAAAGAAATCGTTGGACCGAAAGCTAAAATCAGGAGAAGTCCTTAACATAATTGAGGTGATTCGAGATTTAGTCTGTGCATCTCAATATGATCTTAGATTAGGTTTCCAGGACAAACAGTTACTTGAAGTAGCAAGTAACTTATTGAAAGACGAATTGATGCATGTTCTCAATTTATCGAGTGAAGAAGTTTCTGAAATTCTGAAGCGTACTATTAAGTCAAGATCAAAGAACAAATAACTATTATTGTTATGATCAAAATTGATTTGCTTAACGTGTGCTGAATTTAGGTATCACTAAGTTGGAGTACACTAAGAAAATTTAAAGACAAGGTGGTAAAGAAGCAGATGAAACGTGTACTTTATGCGTGTATTGAACAAACCATACATTTTCGTTTAAAAGAGGATGCCGAGAGTGAAGTTGTACTACGGACTGTTCGAGCAGAATTAGAAGATTTCAAATCAACTTTACAACGGAAGAAAAAAAAATACAAAATTATTGAGGAAATCCATCAAATCGATGGGTCTATTATTGTGAAATTAAAAAGACAGCACAATAACTATGATTGCGGTAGTTACCTGGACTAGTTAGTGCAGTATCGAGAGTGATTGTTAGTTTACTTGTGTTTTACTATCAATTTAAAGAACGGAGTCTCTCAATAAAATTATGTTATTCCTTTAGTCAGGGACTCTAAAAAAACTTTAAATATTTTATAACAGGACTATAAATATACAGTACAAAGAGCAATAAACATTGTACTGAAAATGTGTCTTTAGATTAATAACCTCCTTTTCCGCGTGTCAGATAGTATTTTTCGTGGTATCATACAGGAACAAATGTTCTTGTTGGAAGGAGTGGAGAAAATGTTACCACCAAGACAAAAGTGGCCCAATCATAGTGTTCTGGCCATTGACGCAAAAAGTTTCTACGCTTCAGTTGAGCTATCTGACCGGTCCTTGGATCCATTGAAGACCAAACTTGCTGTAGTCAGCGATTTGTCGAAACGCGGTAGTGTAGTGCTCGCAGCATCACCCGAATTAAAACTCCAACACAATATCAAAACGGGTAGCAGGCTTTTCCAGATTCCTAACCGTGAAGATATCATATTGGCTCAATCCCGTATGGGAAGATATGTAGATGTATCTATGGGTATCATGGATATTTTATATAAATATGCACCATCAGAAGCTATACATGCTTATTCTATTGATGAGTGGATAATTACAATAGATGGTACTGAACATATGCATGGCTCGCATAAACAGGTCGCCATGAAGATTAAGCATGATATATACAAAGTGTTTGGAATTCCTGTAAGTATAGGTTGGGGGCAAAATAAAGTTGTCGCTAAGATAACGATGGACTTAATTGGTAAAAAGAGTGGTTATGCTGAATGTAGTTATGATCAAATTGAAACACTTCTGTGGCCACATTCAGTGAGGGACGTTTGGGGTATTGGAGGTCGATATGCGAGAAGACTCAATGCAATGGGAATCTATACACTGGGTCAATTAGCCCAAAAACCGCTACATGTGCTGCGACAAGAGTTTGGTCCAGCCATGGGAGAACAATTCTATTATCATGCAAACGGATTAGATTTTAGTCCTGTTTTTGTTGATCCAATAATGGAGGCTCGTAAGGGATTTTCCAATGGGATTACCTTCATGACTGATTACTCGTGGGAAGACACAAAAGTAGTTATTCACGAATTATCTGATTTACTTGCTGCTCGGCTTCGCTCTTATCATATGGCAGCTTTTACAGTGAATTTGTCAATGCGTTATACGAATGATTATAATGGTCGGCGCTTTTCTCAATCGATCACTTTATCATCCGCGACCAATTTATCCATTCATTTATTCGAAGCCTGTATGACTATGAATTCTAAGAATGAGATACCGGCACCAATTCGACAAATTTCCATGTCAGTAACGAATGTCATTCATGAATCAGAAATCCAGTTGGATTTATTTAGTTGGGAAGAGGATGAGAAACAACGGGCTCTTGAATCAGCTTTAGACAAAATAGTAGCCAAATTCGGAACCACAGGAATCTTCCGAGCAACATCACTTACCAAGGCTGGTACCCTTCAAGATCGTGCTAAGAAAATAGGTGGACATTATGAGTAGAGAGTATCCTTTGCCGTATGACCGGGGAAATAAAAAATGGACTTCTCTTTTACTTTCAGAACATCGTGAACGTCTGTTGCAATGGAAAGCGAGTCATGGAAAGCAGGAAAGACCTGTTCTTACCCCAGAACGCAGTAACGAGCTTGCATTTCTAATTCAAGAAGCATTTTACGAACAAAGTTATATCACAATAACTTATTTTAGTGGTGATGAATTTCAACAGTTACATGGCAAAATTAAAAATTGCAGGTTAGATATAAAATCAATTGAAGTAAGTAGTAAAGACGGTCCTGCCAGTATCCTTTTTAGTGACATCATTGATATCCTATAAAGAGATAAAAAAACATTAATTTTGTGCCACGTGCCATTTTGATTATATTTTACGGTTCGCAATTCAAATCATCTGAAAGCAGGGTATATATGATTCTTACAAGGAAAGAGGCCACAGTAATCGAAAAAATCCGCAATCGTAGCACTCGAAAGGAAATTGCTCGCAAACTAGGGATTAGCACGTTCGAGGTAGAGGATATAGTCAATGATCTGGTTCAGCGTTTAGCTATTCAGCGATCGGACAATGTAAAGGAACAGTGTGAAGTTCTCTTGGACACGTATGAAATTGAGGATAACACTGAGAAAATATCTAAACAAAAAAAGACAATTGAAGTATTAATACCTGAAGGATATGAAGACCACATTAGAAAGCAATATGGGATACTTCCTCGCAGGGAAATTGCAAGACAACTTAATTTGAGTAAAGTAACACTGAATCTTATGATCATGCAGCTTGGGTTAAGGGAGAAGGGGATGCCAGAGCTTCATAATCAGCGCTTTTTTGAGCAGAATGAAGACCACATTCAAAGTGTCAACATTAAAGAAGTGTAAAAGACTAAATCGAATTTTGGACTCTCTGAAATCTAGGTGTAGTCATACTCCCCCCAACTCCAATTAAACAGAAATGAGATCATTCATACCAAGAAATTGTTGTGTATCAAATGTCTCTTGAAATAAACAACAGACCAAGGAATAATCCTTGGTCTGTTTCAACTTTGAGAGAAAAGCAATAGTTTAAAGTTCTTCTCCGTTACTTTATGTCCTTATTCTAATTTAGTAAAATCAAGTTTACACAGAAACGCTGTCCGATGTGTATATAATATATACGTAGGTCTTTGCTTAGTCTTTCAATAGTGTGTCAACGAAGTTATCATCTCGTTGATGCAAGTTAGAGGGAAAGTGACTCAATACATATTCGGAGGAGTTTTATGGGAGTCGTAAATAAAACAATTTTAGCGATTAACCCGGTTGAAGGTCAAGAAGCACTAGGTATGTTGATTACGTATGCGAGAGTAACCCCTAATCCTATGATTCGATCAGAAATACTTGCATAACAAAAAGAACTTCTCAGTCTGGGTAAGGATTACTTGAAAAGGATCCCAGAGGTGCAACCAGGAACTTCAGCAATAGAAAAAGAGATTCTTGAGTTGAAGGAAGAGCAGGAGCTTTAGAGCCTGCAATCGGATGGTATGAAAAAGGTGGTGAAGAGTTAGCTTGAGCAGCTTACGTCAATAGATTATAAGGGGAATGTTTGGGCCAAAGAATAAGAATAGAGCAACGTTGAACTATAAAGGAGCATTGATATGTTGATAGTTTACAAGTAGAGACTTTATTTGAATATAAAACAGCCTTAGGGGAATTGACTCTGCTTTAGTAAGCTACCGACGATTTTTTAATCGTCTATTGGACGAACGGATACACACGCTAACCGAGACAAAGGTGAAATCCTTAAGTACTACGATCAAGCGAATACATTGAAAATATGCTTGCAATTCCAGTACTTAACCAGCTAGACTCCCAAGCATTATGGAACGTTGCCAAACACGCAAATTCGTTTTAGCTGACATTCTAATATATCTCTCTGTCCCAATAATCCTGAGTTACATGGCTGAAATATAGGCCAAAGTCGAAATCTTATACATTATTCTCACCGTCAACATGACGTCCCATATTATGAGTTACATCTTCCAACTGTTACAGCAACGGATGATTGAGAATTTCAATATTTTCGATTCTGAATTAAAACAAGAGAGCATCATCACTTTTTCGTGTTAATACGGCGAGCGCTCTCGCGTTGCATTTGGAAAGCACTCGCCGTATTAACACGTTGTTCCATTGACTATCGTATTACCAAGGTAACTCTGTGTCCATATGGAAGAACTTACCTGTCGGTCCATCCGAAGGCAACGTGGCAAGCATTACACTTGTCTTACCGCCATCTTCAAGATCCATATCAGCGTATTTTCCGCCCAGTGGAGTCTTCACCCAACCAGGGTAAGCAGAATTCACTTTGATTGGTGTATCCTTCAGCTCATGTGCTAGATGGGTCGTAAAGGTATTCATTGCCGCCTTCGAGGCATCGTAAGCAAGAAGTTTGACATCATAAATTTGAGCCTCGGGATTGGAATGGAGTGTATTCGATCCAAGCGCACTGGATACATTAACAATTCTTCCGGCTGGCGCTTTGCGAATTAACGGCAGCAGTAGTTGAGTTAATTCAACCATACTGAAGAAATTGGCATCGAAGGTTTCACGCATAACGCTCGGCGTAACGGTACTTGTTTCATTAATCGGTGAAAGATCTTCAATCTCTATCTGTATCCCAGCATTATTAATCAACATATCAAGCTTACCGTACTGCTGTTCAAAAAAATTGTAAGCAACTTGAAGGTCTTCGGCTAGATTGACATCCAATTTGATATTCTCCGCTTGGATTCCCTCCGAACGAAGTGTATCCACAGCAACCTTCCCTTTCTCCAAATCGCGTGACCCAATAACGACCGTGGCGCCAAGCTTACCTAATTGACGTGCTGTTTCCAATCCAATACCACGATTTCCTCCAGTTACAAAAGCAACTTTACCATCCATGTTTATAGTCATTTTTAAATTCCCCTTTGAGATTTATTTTATACAGTTCTTTGACTTAGCCTTGATGATTATAAGATTAGCATCGCACCAAAAATGAATGCCGCTTTTGATTAAATTCAAGAACGATCATTCTAATTATGTTAAAAATTTAGCCCAGGACTGCTAAAGTTGTAGCTTCTTCTGTGAATGCACTTGCCCTGGAAAAGCTCTTCTATGGAAGTTTTTCGTATTACTTCTCGCCATGATCATTCTAACGCTTTTTGCTACACCACCCCTGTCTGCAAATTCATATTATCATATTGAGAACGATCGGTAAAGTATTTTTTTAATTGAGCTGCACCCCTTATCAATGGGGGTTTACCGATTGCACCGTAAAGAAAATCGTTCCCATGTTATGATTACTGTTCTTGTTGTTTTGATCCAGAACGCTAACAAAACAAACAACCGTCTCTTGTACACTAATGTGTGGAGAGGCGGTTGTTTGTTTTGTATAGAGAATGAAATCGTGATGAATTTGAGAAGCTCCAAAAAGGATTTAGACATTCTTTGGTTTTAGAGAGGGTTCTTTTACGACTTTTTCGAATCCAACTAGAGGTTTGGATTCATAGACCCTGTTTGATTAGACTCCAGATGCGTTCAAACCTGTCCTGATAGTCTGGTAAATTCCAGGATTCTTTGAAGGACGGGAGGCTAAACACGGCAAACGCGGAGAGAATCGCTTCTGCCCGTTCCAAATGGGGATCCTGATAGTCCATGAAGCCGTCAATAATTTGGTAGGAATCCCAGAGAACGTCACGTAATACCAGAGGATTGCTGTCAACATATTGTGTATTCAAGGCGAACATTTTGGCATTCTCGTTATAGGCACGTTTTTTTGCGTTAGCAAATGCCCAAAGCCAATCGTGGAGCAATTCCTGTGGATTAGCCATATTAGTCATGTCTATTTTGATTTGTTCTGAAATCATCCGGTTGAACCAGCTCTTCGACACAGCTGCCCAGAGCTCTTGCTTATTTTTAAAGTGTTTATAAAGCGCTGCGTGGGTGATACTTAATTCATCCGCAATTTGAGAGAGGGTCACTTCAGTTTTTTGCGTGCGTTCAATTAACGCTTCCGCTGTTTCAATAATGAGCTCTTGTGTGATTTTAGCCATTTTGCTGCCAACCCTTCTTTCTTCATTACATCCCCAATAATCGGTTGTACACCTGCCTGTATTTTAGCATACAGAATAACGAGTAACAATTGTTGACTTTTGTAACCTCTGGCTTTATGCTTGTCACACAAGTTACAAAAATAATTAAATGTTACTTATTATTCAGCACATAGGAGGCTATTCATTATGAAAGCAGCACAAATTAACAAATACTCAAAAAAGTTTATAGTAGAAATTAATGATATTCCAGTCCCAGATATAAATGATAACGAAGTCTTGGTCAAGGTGAAATCGGCGGCGGTTAATCATTTAGAATTACTCATCGGTACTGGAAGTGTGAAGCTGATTCAGGATTATGAGTTCCCTTTGACGCTGGGTAACGAGCTGACAGGTGTTATTGAAAAGGTTGGTAAGAATATCCAGGAATTTAAAGTTGGCGATGCAATTTACTCACGCCTGCCACTACAAAAAATCGGTGCCTTTGCGGAATACGCAGCGATTCATGCGGATGCCATCGGGCATTTGCCCGCTAATCTCGATTTTGTAACCGGTGCTGCTGCGCCACTAACAGGATTGACTGCTTATCAAGGTTTGCATGAAGAATTGGCTGCCAAAGCTGGCGAAAGCGTGTTTATCCCCGGGGGTTCTGGTTCATTTGGCCAAATGGCCATTCCTATCGCCAAAAGCATGGGGCTGAGGGTCATCGTTAGTGGAAATCCGCAAGCACGTGAACGGACAATGGCGACTGGAGCAGACCAATATATTGATTACACGACTGAGAATTATTGGGAGCAGCTTAGTAATGTAGATTATGTGATGGATACGTTGGGACCAAGCGAATTTGATCATGAACTTTCCATTATTAAAGCAGGAGGTCGCCTTCTTTCTCTGCGGACCGGACCTAACAAACGTTTCGCCGAGCATATGGGCTTACCAGGTTGGAAACAAAAGCTTTTCACCATTGCCGGGGCTAAGTATGATCACAAAGCGAAGAAAAAGAAGATTCAATATCATTTCATTTTTGTTCGCAGTGATGGTGAACAATTAAAGAAAATCACCAAGATTATTGAAGATAACGGGATTGTACCAGCGGTGGACCCCACTGAATTCCACATTGAAGATATTAATGAGGCTCTGAAGCTTGTTGCGACTGGTCATCCTAAAGGAAAAGTCATTATCCGATTTTAAGGAGAGCACCTAATGAAAGCTGCACAAATTGCTGGATATTCCAAAACACTTGAAGTGGAAATCAACTCAATCGATATTCCATCAATCACATCAACTCAGGTTCTGATTAAGACTAAGGCAGCCGGTGTTGATCCACACCTTGTTTTGGCGATTACAGGCAAAGTAAAGTTGTTTGATCACTACGACTTTCCATTGACTCTGGGCAACGAGTTGGCTGGAGTTGTGATCGACGTCGGCGCTAGTGTTATGGATTTTAAGGTGGGTGATCACGTGTACACCATGCCACCGCTTGATAAGATGGGGGCGTTTGCCGAATATGTCGCAGTAGATGCGGCAATTGTGGCTAAGATGCCAGCCAATCTTTCCTTTAAAGAAGCAGCGGCCGTGCCATTATCTGCTTTGACGATCATCCAAGCTCTAGATATTTTAGCTGCTCAACAAGGCAGTAAATTATTTGTCTCTGGAGGTACTGGTGGCTTTGGACAGATTGCCATACCTTACGCGAAGTCACAAGGACTGTTTGTGACCGTCAGTGGTAGTGGATCTGCGCGTGATTTGGCCAATCGACTCGGTGCAGATGAGTTTATCGACTATGAAACGCAGGACTATACTCACATACGGAGAGACTATGATTATGTTATTGATACCCGTGGCGCCAGTGAAATTAGTAAACATATGAAGATACTAAAACCCGGTGGTACATTATTGGCGTTAAGCGCTGGTCCCAATGCCCGTTTCGCTAATCGAAGCGCAGACTTGTCAACGGGGAAGAAGATTCTTTTCAGTTTACTGGGGTTGCCTTTTGATGGGCTAGCGAAATGGCATAAGAAGAGTTATGACTTTCTGTATGTACAGCCGAATGGTCAGCAATTAGCAGCTTTTACACAGTATCTTGAAAAAACAAACATTAAGCCGGTGATTGATTCCGAGTACACGTTTGACCAAGTGAATGCCGCGATTGCTAAGATTGCGACAGGGCATAGCCGAGGGAAAGTTCTGTTACAAGTAGAAGATGGAGGTAAATGAATTATGGCAACTAACTATTCATATGTTAAAGCACCAAATCTAAGTATTAAGGCGGCTGATGGAACAGTTTACGCATACCGTGAACTAGGAGAGAAAAAGGGTATCCCCGTCATTTTTTTCACTCATTTATCTGCAAATTTGGACAACTGGGACCCACGCGTAGTGGACGGTATTGCCAAAAAACATTGGGTCATTGCATTTGATAATAAGGGTGTTGGGCTTTCTAGTGGGAAAGTCCCAGATACGATTGAACAAATGGCAAGAGATGCGTTAACGTTCATTCATACACTGGGATTTGAGCAAATCGATATTTTGTCATTTTCGATGGGTGGTATGATTGTACAAGAACTCTTGGCCATCGAACCAAGACTGGTTCGTAAACTTGTTTTGTCAGGAACAGGCCCGCGTGGTGGTGAAGGCATTGAACATGTTACGAAACTTTCTGATCGTGATTTGATACGTGCCATCTTCACGTTGAGAGATATTAAAACCTATTTATTCTTCACGCGAACAGATAATGGCAAACAGAAAGCAAAAGAATTCTTGGTTCGTATCAAAGAACGTAAAGAGGCGCGAGATAAGCAGATTAGTGTCAAAGGATATCGTAGACAACTTAAAGCCATCCACGAGTGGGGAATGAAAAAACCTGCTGATTTGTCAAAAATTACGCAACCTACCCTTGTAGTAAACGGTGATGATGACAGAATGGTACCTACACCTAACTCCTATGATTTGGCACAACGCATTCCAAATAGCAAGCTCATTATTTATATAGATTCCGGTCACGGTGGGATTTTTCAAAATCATGATGAATTTGTGAAATCAGTAATAGCATTTTTAGATAAATAACAATGTTAACGTTAGCTCACTGCTTGCTAATATTACAGTTGCGACGCACCGACTTATTCTGCAACGAAGGCTGGCGTCCACATGTTCAGCGATGGCTTACGTGAGCAAATCCGTTACAAAGGCAAAAATATTCATGCGATGGAGCTTTGTCCACCAGTTATCTCTGAAACTAATCTTATACATTTTCATTCTTTACCGATCGTTCTCGATATGTTATATTGAGTATGGGAGGAGGGAACCCGAATGGCACGTTACAAAGAATTTGAAGAAAATGTAGTACTAGATAAGGCAATGAAGCTCTTTTGGGAACAAGGTTATGAAAAGACCTCAATGACGGATCTAGTGGAGCATATGGGTATCCATCGGAGAAGTTTGTATGACACCTTTGGCGACAAGCATACGTTGTTTCTGAAAGCAATGGATCGATTTCGAACTAAAGTAAATAGCGAGCTTGCAGGAATAGTTAAAGGCTCTGAGACGGCTGTTGAGGCTCTTCAATTGATTATGAGTTACATGATTTATGGGAATGAAGATTCACCTTCTGGTTGTTTAATGGTCAATTCTGCCGTGGAATTAGCTATGCGCGATGTAGATGTGGATTCAAAGGCCACTGAATCATTTACACTCGCAGAGCAACTGTTCAAGGATATTATTTTGTGGGGACAGAAGAATGGAGAATTAAACCTAGATTATGATGCCGAAGTACTGGCAGAACATCTGAATGTGGTGGGTATTGGGTTGAGAGCAATGGCGAGAACTTCCATTCCTAAAGAGAAACTGCAACGTACAGCCAACATATCTATAGAACTTTTAACCACATAGTATGGTTAAATGTCCTTTATATAGCATTGTATATCATTTTTAGAATGATCGTTTTAATATTTTTAGACTAACAAATCTTTCTTTTGAAGAGATCGTTCTTTTTACTAAATATAGAATTATCATTCTTATATTATAAAACATATCCCTCCTCCGAATAAGCATTTATAACTGAGAAGAATACAAAAAAATATTTTACAATACTACACTACAAAATAAAAAGGAGAAATTAAAAATGAAAATTTCTGAACAAGTCGCATTTGTCACTGGTGCCAACCGAGGTCTTGGTCGATATCTAACGCTTGAACTTCTGTCCAGAGGAGCAAAAGTTTATGCTGCAGCAAGAAATCCAGAATCTATTGATATCCCAGGTGTAATCCCCGTGAAACTGGATATTACCAATCCTCAAGAGGTGATAGAAGCTGCTAAGATCGCTCAGGATGTAACACTTCTAATAAACAATGCGGGATCTTCAACAGGTGCTTCTTTACTTGAAGGAGATCTAGATCAAATACAATTAGAATTTAACACGCATTTCTTCGGTACTCTTTCTATGGTTCGTTCTTTTGCGCCAATTATGACTAAAAATGGCGGTGGTTCGATTCTGAATATTCTCTCCGTATTGTCTTGGTACAGTTCGGGTACTGTGGGCGCTTATACGGCTGCAAAAGCTGCAGAATGGGCATTGACGAACGATTTACGTTTAAATCTCCATTCTCAAAATATTCGAGTAGCAGGGTTACATGTGGGCTATATGGAGACAGACATGACATTGGGCTTAGAAGTTCCCAAAGTTAACCCATTGGACGTTGCAAAAGCAGCGATTGATGGTATAGAATCTGACAATTTTGAAATTATTGCAGATGATGCTAGTCGTCAAGTACAAGGTGGACTTGCCGGTGGTGTAGCTGCACTATACCCCCAACTTTCCTAAAATAAGGGGCATTAATAATTAGGGATTTCACTTATAAACAGAACAAAGGAGACAATAAAAATGATAATCTCAGAACAAGTCGCATTTGTTACTGGAGCAAACCGGGGATTTGGCCGCCATCTTGCCCTTGAACTTCTATCAAGAGGGGCGAAAGTGTATGCAGGTGCAAGAAACCCGGAGACTATCGATATTCCAGGTGTTACACCCGTTAAGTTGGATATTACCAACCCTCAAGAAGTTGCAGCTGCTGCTATGATCGCTCAGGATGTTACTGTGCTAATTAACAATGCAGGTTCATCAACAGGGGCGTCTTTACTAGACGGTGTTCCTGAAAAAATAGATTTGGAATTTAATACACACTTTTTCGGTACATTATCAATGGTTCGGGCATTTGCACCGATCATAGAGAAAAACGGGGGAGGATCAATTTTGAATGTTCTATCCGGATTATCATGGTTTAGTTCCGGAACTTTAGGCGCGTATACGGCTGCAAAGGCTGCAGAGTGGGCATTAACGAATGATTTACGATTAAATTTATATCCACGCAATGTAAGAGTAGCCGGTCTACATGTTGGCTTTATGGAGACAGACATGACTTCCAACATAGACATGCCTAAATCCAATCCTGCAGATATCGCGAAAACAGCTATTGACGGCATAGAATCTGACAGCTTTGAAATTATCGCAGATGAAGTTAGTCGTCAAGTACAAGGTGGACTTGCCGGTGGTGTAGCTGCACTATACCCACAACTTTATAAATAAAAAAACTGATTTAAACTACAGAGGAGTTGTTCGAAATGAGTAAATTGTGGACTAAAACAAAAATCGGAAAAATGGAATTGCCTCATCGTTTAGCTATGGCACCAATGACACGTAGCAGAGCAGAAGAGGACGGGACACCGGGTGAACTAAGTTCCCTTTATTATGCTCAAAGAGCATCGATGGGGTTAATCATTAGTGAAGGCACACAACCGTCTGATGATGGGCAAGGTTTCTTGAATTCACCTGGTATCTATACTGAAAAGCATATAGAAGGTTGGAATAAGATTACGAATGCAGTGCATAAAGCGGATGGTTATATATTTATCCAATTAATGCATGTGGGCCGCATGTCGCATCCAGATAACACACCCCATCATCGTCAAGCTGTTGCTCCATCTGCAATCGCGCCAGGTGTGGAGCTGTTCACCGCTAAAGGAATGCAGGATATCCCGGTTCCGCGGGAGTTAACTAAAGAAGAAATTCAAACAACCATTGCTGATTTCCGAAAAGCAGCAGCAGCGGCTATAAAAGCAGGAGCAGATGGTGTCGAAATTCATGGAGCGAATGGTTATCTGATCAATCAGTTTCTTGGAGAGAATTCAAATACACGGACAGACGAATATGGAGGCTCTATTGAAAATCGTAGTCGCTTCGCGATTGAAGTAGCGAAAGCCATTATCGAAGAAATTGGAGCAGAAAGAACCGGCTTCCGTATTTCGCCAGGAACACCTCTTGGAGGAATACAAGATGGGGAACAAGGTTCTGAACTTTATCTCCACCTCGTAAAGGAATTAGCTCAATTGGATTTAGCTTACCTTCACATCATGCATCTTGGAAATGAGAAGCTTCTCCAAGACATTCGCACAAGCTGGACAAACGCATTATTGGTCAACAGAGCAGGGCGTGCGATTGATGATATTAGTGTAGATATTGATAGTGGCACAGCTGATCTGGTACCCGTTGGTGCATGGTCGTTGGCTAATCCAGATTTTGTAGATCGTCTGAAAGTAGGGTTCCCTTTAAATGAAGTTGATCGTAATACTGTATATAGTGGCGGAAGTAAGGGTTATACAGATTATCCTACGATGGATGAAGTGAAAGCTCAAAAGTCGATAAAATAAATTGTTGCTTTGCTTTCAAAAGAGAGAGGTTTAAGTTGAAAACAGGCCGTTCCTATAACTAGGACTGCCTGTTTTTTGCAAGATTTTAACTTTTGAATACTCCGTAAGAGGGTATACTAATGAGAACTCATAACTCCATCCCCACGAAGTCCAAGCTATAGCAATACTCTGTAAAGCTCTTTAGTCTAAACAGCGCACTTAGTTATTAAAATTCATTTATATAAAAATTAAACTGTAGGAGCCCATTGACAATTTAAAAATGAATAAGTATTATTAGATAAATGTTAGTTATCACTAACAAACATAGAGAGGTGGTTCCTATAATGAGTTCCGCTAATGAAAGTAGCTCAGACAAAATATTATCAGTAACTGTAAAATTAATGTCTGAAAAAGGATATAAAGCTGTAACAATAAAAGAGATTGCCACGGCAGCAGGTATTAGCGAAATGACCGTGTTTCGAACATTTGGATGTAAAAAAGCCATTTTGGACAAAATCATTGAGAACTATTTGTACTCTGCTCCTATAGATAATATCGTGCAGGAAAGAATCACTTTTGATTTAGAAGCCGATCTCAAAATGTTAAGCAAATTTTATCAAGATATGGTTAACAAAAATCAAGAGGTATATCTAATTTCAATCATGGAGAGAAATACCATGCCTGAAATTCACCTGAGTATTCATAATAACGTTACCAAATTTATTAGTGTAGTGATTGAGTACATGAAAACAATGCAACAAAAGGGGAAAGTGATTACTGGCGATCCCGTAGCTCAAGCCCTAACTCTAATGCAGTTCAATTATGGTAAATTTGTTGCTAATACTCTTACGGAAGGAACTGATGCTATTAGATTAACCAATAGTGATTATTTGAACGAAGCGGTATCTATTATTGCTAAGGGGTTAAAACCCTGATTTTTTTTCTGCTGAATGTTAGTTACTACTAACTAACAAATAAAAATTTAGAGGTGAGATGTATGAATCGACTATGGACAAAATCATTTATTGGTATGACATTAACGTTATTTTTCTTATTCTTCGGTTTTTATTTGCTTATGCCTACACTGCCCTTATACATTAAACAGTTAGGCATAAGCGAATCTCAAGTCGGGTTAATTGTAGGAGTATTCACGCTAGCAGCAGTAATAGCTCGTCCAATCGTAGGTGGATTATTGGACAAGTTTGGAAGACGTGTCTTTATTATTGTAGGTCTCATTGTTTTTGGAGTATCTATTTACTTTTATAATTGGACGGCTGGAATTGGTATGTTGATTCTTCTACGAATTATTCATGGTTTTGGCTGGGCATTATCTTCCACGGCTATTGGAACATCAATCACCGATGTGATACCAGCTGATCGCAGAGGAGAAGGAATGGGATGGTATGGCATGGCTACGAGTATATCCATGGCCCTTGGCCCTATCATAGGTTTGTGGATTATCCAAAGATCCTCATTCTCGAATTTGTTTATTTTTATTCTTGGATTAACTCTTGTATCGTTCCTTATAGCTATGATAACTAAGATTCCTTTTGCCAAAAGTGAACATTCAAGGCGAATTGAGTTTTTCGACAAGAGTGTGTTGCCGGCAAGTTTGGCTATATTTTTCCTCTCTTTCACTTATGGTGGAATTACAACATTTATGCCTCTTTTTGCTGAGTCTATACATGTTAGCTCTAGCACTTTCTTTTTAGTCTATGCTATTACGCTTACAGCTTCCCGCCCTATAGCAGGAAAACTAGCGGATCGCTACAGCGAGAGGACGATTATTTTTCCATCTTTAATCATTGCTGCTATAGCACTTCTTGTCCTAAGTTTTTCAGATGGACTTTCTGGAATCATATGGGCTGCCATATTGTATGGCATTGGATTCGGTGCAGCACAACCTACGCTTCAAGCTGTCATTCTGCGCCTGGTTCCTAGTCATAAAAAAGGAGTAGCAAATGCTTCTTATTTAACTGCTTTGGATTTAGGAATTGGCGTGGGGGCAATCTTATTGGGAGTTGTTTCTCAATATATGGGCTACAAAATGCTATTTACTGTTTGTGTTATATCCGCACTGATTTCCTTATTGATTTTCGTGAAATTTGTGAAGCAAAATGTGACCAGTAGCCAGAAATAAAAAAATATGTAGCAATGCAGTAATAACAATGTCTTGTGGGCAATGCTTTGATTTTAGAAGTTGTCTCAAAATTATCAATATTAATATAAAGAATATTAATATAAAAAAAAATGAAGAGTGAGGTAATTCGATATGACTAATGTATTAGTAGTAAAGGGTAACAACCGACCCGATGGAATCTCCACCAAAATGTTTGAAACTTTTGTATCTGAATCTTCAAAGTTTGAAGGCTTAAACGTTAAAGTTTTTGATGTTTTTGAAGCCAATATGCCTTATTTTGGGCAAGATCTATATAATGCCTATGGAAAAGCGCAAACCGGGGAAGCAATGAAGCTAATAGAATCTGCTTCATTAGAGGCTGTACGTAAATGTCGAGATGCATTGGATGGTGCTGATGTGGTTGTTTATGCATTCCCTCTGTGGAACCAAACTATTCCAGCGGCCATGCTATCTTTTATTGATTATACGTATGCTCCTGGTTATTCATTCAGATACAACGAAAACGGCCAGCTTGAAAGTTTGTTAACTCACAAAAAATACATTGTACTAAATGCACGAGGAGGTTACTACTCTTCTCCAGAAGCAAACGCAGGAGAAATGTGTGTTAATTTCATTAACAAAGTTGTAGGTCAAATATTTGGTATGCAAAAATTCGATGAAATCATTATTGAAGGTCACAATGCTGACTCTGCTCGTTCTGATGAAATTATATCTACTGGTTTAGGAAAGGTTGTTGAAACAGTTCATAAGTTAGCCAAAGAAAGTGCCTAATATATGCTCAATTAGTTTGTGAACGCGGTGAAAAATAATTATGGATTTATGAATTTTATTATCAGGAAGCTCGACGTTACGCTACCAATTCGTGTTGGGATTTCTTTTTCTGCTCAGCGTCCGAGCGTCCGTGAAAGTAATCGAAAGGAATTAATAAGTTTAGTATTCTATTTTATAAAATCTAATTTGGAAGTTGATTAGACAAATCGACGCTATGGAATACCGCAAGGTGTTCTTCACGCGAATCTAAATATATTTAGGAGAGCTGAGATGAATAAATTAAGATTTTTTATGATTAGTATTGGAGTGTTTGCGAGCACTATCTTTCTGTATGGCTGCTCTAACATCGAAGTAGATAACCAGACTGCCCCTTCGGTTATCTCAATGCCGAAAGGCTCTGTTCCTGAAGGAATCGCTATTAAAGACTCCACGGCATTCGTTACATCTCTATCCCAGGGCACTATTTATCAAGTTGACTTACAGGACGGCAGCTCTGCAATACTGAATTCCGGGAACAACAACACTGCGGTCGGCATCTTTCACGATGAGTATGGACGCCTTTTCGTAGCGGGCGGTTCGACCGGTACTGTACAGGTTATTGATGCGACTAGTGGAGACGTTCTCGCCAACTATAAGGTATCGAATTCGAAACAGACCTTTGTTAATGATTTCACCCAGCTCGGAAATGCAATATACGTGTCGGATTCTTATGAGTCCGTAATGTACAAATTGCCATTAGGCAATGGTGGGGCTTTGCCGGACCAAGATGAGATTGAGACGATCCCTCTCACTGGTATCAAATATGGGGAGGGCTATAATGCAAACGGTATTAGCCAGACTCCGGATGGAAGTGCACTATTAATTATACAAACGAATACAGGTATACTATTCCATGTGGATCCCTTAAATGGCGCAGCTACTCCAGTGAATATCGGCAACGCAGATCTGACTTGGGGTGACGGCATGATGCGTGAAGGCAATTTGCTATACATCGTGCGTAACATGCCAAATACAATTGCGGTTCTTAAAATTGATGACTCCGGAACATCCGGAAGCCTACAGAATGAGTTGAAAAGCCCTAGCTTTGACACTCCCACCGCAGTCGCACGTCATGGGGAAAAACTCTACCTTCCAAATGCACGCTTTACGGTAAAAGACCCAGCGATCGCGGACTTTTCCCTTAGCACTGTTCCGTATGAACAATGAGGGCCGCAACAAGACCTAGTCACTGATGAGAGGTAAAACAGACCTTATGATAAGCGAAAAGTCACTCCGGTTCCTAGCCTGAAGTACGATATTGGCAGAGAATGAAGCTTTGCAACATTCTGGAGACGACTTAATCCAAGTGGGCTTGCATTTCACACTATATCAAGAAAAGTTAGTTGAAAGTCAGCAAGGAGCAGTTGCCGGTTTAGAGCTGCTCCTTGGTATTAAGGGTATGTTGAGAAATAAACTACGCGTGAACGCAGGTTTTACTAAAGTTATGCGCTTTTCAATGAAGTTCGCCCCGGATTATATCACGCATACTTGGGGTCAAATGATTCTTAAACAAGGTAAGCAGGGCGTGCGATTGATGATATTAGTGTAGATATTGATAGTGGTACAGCTGATCTGGTACCCGTTGGTGCATGGTCTTTGGCTAGATTTTGTGGAACGTCTGAAAGTAGGGTTCCCTTTAAATGAAGTTGATCGTAATACTGTATATAGTGGCGGAAGTAAGGGTTATACAGATTATCCTACGATGGATGAAGTGAAAGCTCAAAAGTCGATAAAATAAATTGTTGCTTTGCTTTCAAAAGAGAGAGGTTTAAGTTGAAAACAGGCCGTTCCTATAACTAGGGCTGCCTGTTTTTTTATTGTTTGAGTCAGCGAGGATAGGGTAACTTTCTAATCCTTGTGGTGCAAGCCTTCTTGATTTTTTCGATATTCTGAAGGAGTACATTTTTTAATCCGCTTGAACGTTTTCGAAAATAAAAGAACATCCTTATATCCAACGGATCGAGAGATGTCACCGATTTTGAAAGTGGAATTAGTCAACAAAAAACATGCTTTATCCATTCTCAGATTTAACAAGAACTCTTGTGGTGATTTATGAAGACTCTGCTTAAACAATCGGTGAAGATAGGATCGGTCAATAGAAATGTACTTAGCAATATCATGGATTGTAATATGGTGCGCATAATTTTGTTCAATGAATAGCAATGCATCTTCGATATATTTTTGTTGTTTGACATCACTGGTAACTTCGCGATTGGGATAACTTTCACAGAGTAAAAATAGAAATTCGTACAGTTTGGATGTTAATAACAGATCTTTATTAGCAATCTGTTTGGATGCCGCTATGATACCGTCTATACAATGAATAAGCTCATGATCTTCATTAAACGTAAAAATCGGATGGTCCATGGATAGACTAGACCGGTTTAAATATTCTTTTGCTTTCACTCCACTGAAGCCAATCCAAGCATATTCCCATGGGTCTGCAGCATCTGCCTCATAATAAACCAAATGGTTGGGTGTAATTAAGAACCCGTCATTTTTCTCCAAATGGAAGGTCCGATCCCCAACTTTATATATTCCTTTTCCTTTAAGGATGTAGTGAACAATATATCCGCTTCGAATTGCTGGACCATAGGAGTAACTACTGACACATTCCTCTCTTCCACATGTATATAAATTAAGATCTAGATTGTTGAGATATTGATTTGAAAAATTCAACAGCATCATATCACCTCGAATATTGAAAATGGTTACATGTTATCACATCGTACCATAATGAGTCTACATGCTTCCATATTAGTGAACATTTAAAACGATTAGTATACATGTATAAGCAATATGTATTTCTCAATCGTTTATTAAGATCAGTTAAATATATGGGAGGAAATTATGTCTATTTACATCGATGATGAACATCTCATATTTCATTTGAAAAGCAAGAAGACCAGCTATGTTATGCAGGTTACCAAAGGGAGATATTTAACCCATTTATATTGGGGGAAAGGCATCCAAACCTATCGAGGCAGTAATCAGATTATCTATATTGATCGAGTATTTTCACCTAATCCGGATAGTTCTGATCGGACATTTTCATTGGATACGCTCCCCCAAGAGTATCCTGCCTATGGCAATGGTGACTTTCGGGTTCCCTCTTATCAAATACAACAAGAAAATGGATCGACTGTCACAGACCTACGCTACAAAGAACATCGAACGTATAGAGGGAAACCAAAATTGGAAGGGCTACCATCTACTTATGTAGAGACGGACAACGAGGCTGAAACGTTGGAAGTGGTTATGGAAGACAAGTTACTGGGGCTAATAGTCACATTAACATATAGTCTATACGAGGATAGGGATGTAATCACCAGGTCTGTGCAGTTTGAAAATCAAGGGACACAGAATATGAAACTGCTCCGGGCCTTAAGCGCAAGTGTGGATTTTCGGGATGATGAATACGAACTTATGACACTGTATGGTGCTGCTCAAAATGAAAAAAATATAGAAAGACGCAAAATTGTATCTGGAATTCAAATGGTCGACAGCTGTCGTGGCGCCAGTAGCCCTCAACAAGCGCCATTTATGGCATTGGTAAAAAAGGAGACTAACGAAGATCATGGAGAGGTCTATGCATTCAACCTCGTGTACAGCGGGAATTTTACAGCGCAGGTTCAGGTTGACCCGTACCGGACTACCAGAGTTTCCATAGGGATAAATCCCTTCGATTTCTCATGGTTAATGGAGCCAGGAGAGACCTTCCAAACTCCGGAAGTTGTCATGGTTTATACAGCGAGTGGATTGGGTGATATGTCCAGAATCTATCATGAATTGTATAGTCAGAGATTATGTCGGGGCACGTATCGTGACACATTACGACCAATACTCATCAATAATTGGGAAGCGACGTATTTTGATTTTACCGCAGACCAGATTGAGAAAATTGCAACTGAGGCAAAAGAGGTAGGAATAGAGCTGTTTGTCCTGGACGATGGCTGGTTCGGAGAACGTAACGACAGTAAAAGTTCTTTAGGTGATTGGGTAGTCAACTCACAAAAGCTGCCGCAGGGTCTATTAGATCTCGCCAGCCGAGTCTGTAACCTGGGTATGGCGTTCGGAATATGGTTTGAACCGGAGATGGTTTCAATGAATAGCGATTTATATAGAAGTCATCCTGATTGGTGCTTGCATGTACCAGATCGCCCACATACATTAGGCCGGAATCAGCTCGTATTGGATTTATCAAGCCAGGAAGTCTGCGATTATTTAATTCACGCCCTCACAGATATTCTATCAAGTGCTCCGATAACCTATGTCAAATGGGATATGAATCGTCACATGACAGATATCGGATCATCTGCGTTAGAGCCTGAGCGACAACGGGAAACGGCTCACCGCTATATGTTGGGATTGTACAAAATCATGGAAGAAATCACTACAGCATTTCCAAACGTATTGTTTGAAAGTTGCTCAAGTGGTGGTGGACGTTTCGATGCAGGGATGCTGTATTATATGCCCCAGACGTGGACAAGTGACAATACAGATGCGATTAGTCGATTGAAAATCCAGTATGGGACAAGTCTAGTATATCCGCCAATAACTATGGGGGCACATGTTTCATCTGTACCTAATCATCAAGTAGGTAGAATAACACCTCTCGATACCTGAGGATATGTTGCCATGGCTGGAAACTTTGGATATGAGCTGGACTTGACGAAATTAACAGAGCACGAAAAAGAATCAGTTAAGCAGCAAATTGCCCTGTATAAAGAAATTCGACCACTCATTCAATTCGGCAGATTCCACAGAATCGTCAGTCCTTTTGATGGGAATGAAGCTGCATGGAGCTTTGTTTCAAAAGATCAAACCGAGGTTGCGCTGAGTTATTTTACAGTATTATCTCAGCCAGCGGCTCCTGTCCAGACCGTTAAATGCAAAGGGCTTAACCCGGAATTTATCTACGAAAATATCGAAACTGGAGAGCTATTCGGGGGAGATGAGTTGATGAACGTAGGCCTCACATTTCCGAGAAAGAAACAAGACTTCACTAGTCGTTTCTGGAGATTCAAAAAGCAAGAATGATCCAATGATTTGAAATAACCGTGTAAACCAATATTTTAAATTTGGAAAGTGGGATGTTGTTTTGAGAAATCCTTATAAATTGACTTATCATATTGAGCCGGAAAGAGGTTTGTTGAATGATCCAAATGGTCTGATCTGGTTCAAAGGTACGTATTATTTTTTTCATCAATGGAATCGATTTGATACGAACCATAGTTACAAAGAGTGGGGATTGTTCACATCAACGAACATGATCGATTGGACGAATCAAAATACGGCTATTCTTCCGGATCGACAATGGGATCGTAATGGAGTGTATTCAGGCAGTGGTATAGAACATGAAGATGAAATGTACCTGTTCTACACAGGTAACGTGAAGAATAACGGAGTCAGAAAGAGCTATCAGTGTGTGAGTAAATCTGTGAATGGTCAGACTTTTGTGAAAGAAGAGACGGTAATCGAAACGCCGACAGCGTTCACAGAACACTTTCGTGATCCTAAGGTATGGAGAGGAAGTGACAGATGGTGGATGATCGTTGGTGCTCAAACGAAAGAGCGAAAAGGCGCAGTCGCTCTCTTTTCTTCAGGTGACTTGTCAGATTGGACGTATGAAAATATTTTATATGATCAACAGTTAGACAACATGTGTGAATGCCCGGATTTATTCTCCTTGAACGATAGTATTGATATATTGGTCTGTTGTCCACAGGTAATTCCAGAAGAAGAAGTCGCAACAGGCATAACAAGTTATGCAGCCTTCCTATCTGGGAAATTTAATGAGCAAACCAAGCAGTTTAAGCCGAATGGGTCGTTAGCATTGATTGACTATGGCTTTGATTTCTATGCGCCCCAAACATTCACTGATGATAAAGGCAGACGGATCATGGTGGGGTGGATGTCTCGAATGTCTGAGGAAGAAGAACAACGATGCCCTACTAAACAATACGGATATATACATTGTTTGACGTTACCTAGGGTTATAACTTGGGAGAATGACAGACTCATCCAGCTTCCTATCGAAGAAGTCAAACAACTAAGAAAAACGGAAATTACATTTACTTCTCGTCTAGGAGATTTTGAATTGGATAGCGGACAGTTTGAACTGGAATTGCGAAGAGAGGACAGTACAAGTGATTTTTATCTTTCTCTAAGAAATGGCGCAATTGAGATTCGTTATATTGGAGAGAATAATGAGTTTTCAATTACGAGAGAAAACTGGGTCAGCTACACAAGAGAAACGAAAGTAAACGAGATTCAGAACTTATCACAAATGAGCCTTTATAGCGATAACTCGACCATTGAGGTTTTCGTAAATAATGGTGAATGCGTTTTCTCATCGAGGTATTTTACCGAGGAACATCAGTTACGTGTTGAATATCAAGGGTTGCATCATAATGGTAAACTTAAATATTACTCATTCTAAGGAGAAACTCATATGAAAGATCATGAATTAGCCAAAAGGATTTTGGAATTAGTAGGAGGCAAAGATAATATTCATTCGGTTGAACATTGTGCTACACGGTTGCGAATCATGATCGCGGACAAGGATAAAATTAATGATGAAGAAATGGGAAATCTTCAAGGCGTAAAGGGAAGTTTTTTTAATTCGGGTCAGTATCAAATCATTCTTGGAACTGGCTTAGTTAATAAAATTTATGCAGAAATGATGAAGTTAATGGATGGTACAGTACCAACAGAGGCTCCCGTAAAAAAAGAAGGGAATCGCTTTCAGCGTGCAGTGCGGATATTCGGGGATATTTTTGTTCCAATTATACCCGTGCTTGTAGCGACAGGATTATTTATGGGATTAAGAAGTTTGCTGACTCAGGCCGCCGTATTAGGTTTAATTGGTTTAACACCTGAGAATGTTCCAGAGGAATTGTTACTTTTCACACAGATTCTCACAGATACTGCATTTGCCTTTCTGCCAGCCTTAATCTGTTGGTCCACATTTAGGGTGTTTGGTGGCAGTCCGGTTCTGGGGATCGTGCTCGGGTTGATGCTTGTTAATCCGGCCTTGCCTAATGCTTACGCTGTAGGACAGAACCTGGCAGAACCCTTGGTATTTTTCGATTTTATTAAAGTGTTGGGATATCAGGGCTCCGTATTGCCAGCATTTATTATAGGTATCGTGGGTTCTAAAATAGAAAAGTTTCTACGAACGAAAATTCCGAATTCACTTGACCTTATCTTAACACCGTTCCTAACACTGCTTATTTCTATTGTACTCGCACTATTTATGATTGGTCCGATTTTCCATGAGATTGAAATATTTGTTTTGCACGGAGTTGAATTCTTACTCAGATTACCGTTTGGACTGGGAGGCCTTCTCTATGGCAGCTTCAGTCAATTGTTAGGTATTTTTGGGATTCATCATATTATAAGTTTTCTGGAAATTAACATGCTCACGCAAACAGGTTGGAATATGTTGAATCCGATTTCACCAGGGAATGTTGCGGCAGCAGGAGCTGTATTGGCAGTAGCGATCAAAACAAGATCACAAAAGTTAAAACAAATTGCATATCCTTCTAGTTTTTCAGCAGCTCTGGGGATAACGGAACCTGCAGTATTTGGTGTAACGTTACCTCTAGTGAAGCCTTTCATTATGTCGATGATTGGTGGAGGAGTCGGTGGATTTCTAGCTTCTATTTTACAATTAAAAGCTACAGGCATGTCGCTAACAGGTATTCCGGGGATATTGCTCTATTTGAATAATCAATTACCTCTGTATATCCTGGTCAATGCCGTTGCTTTTGCGGTTTCATTTAGTCTGACTTACACGATAGGCTATCGAAACTCAGGCGATGACACAGATCCCGTAGCCAAAGGTAAAAAGAAGTCGAATATCGAAGTAATTGAGATCGCTTCCCCAATAAAAGGACATGCTGTATCTCTCGAGTCTGTACCGGATGAAGCATTCTCAAGTAAAGCCATGGGTGATGGCATTGCAATCATGCCATCTGAAGGAAAAGTGACTGCACCATTTACAGGTAAGGTCATGCACATCATGGAAAAGAGCAAGCACGCTGTTATTGTAGAGCATGCTTCAGGTGTCCAGTTACTCATTCATGTAGGTATAGATACGGTTTCCCTAAAGGGGAATGGATTCCAGAGTTATGTACAATCAGGTGATATGGTTCAGGTGGGACAGTTAATACTGGAATTTGATATTCCTGCCATTCAAGACGCGGGTTACCCGGTGATCAGTCCGATCATTATTCCAGATGGTCAAGAGAACATTCAAAAAGTTGAATCTCTAGTCTCTAATGAAAGTCGTATCGATGGACCGATCTTGCGTATTTCCGTACAGTCCAATTAATAAGCATTTTTTGATACTTGTGTTACCAGAATATTCTGTTTAACCTTTTTTTCATCTTGATGCAACGATGACCTAAGACTGACATTGGATTAGTTATGTCCTTATTCTAATTTTAAAAATCAACGTTTACTGAATAGCTGGCCGATGTGTTTATAATAAGCACATCGGTTTTTGCTTAGTCTCTCAAAAGTATGTCGGCAAAGTTGTCATCTCTTTATGGCATGAGGATAGATGGGAATTGGCTCAGTACATATTTGGAGGAGCTTTAGAGCATACCTCGTAAAGAAACACCCGTTGATAATGCCCCCATTGAGTAGTTTCATTCCGTGACTAAGTCTGAAACATTCTGCCTTAAAGATCTTATGTGTAAACCGCCCTTTAGTCGTTCGAGACTACATCGCCTACTATAATCAATTTGGATTCAAGCGAAATAAATAACCAGTCTCCGACACATTTCCGAAGACTGAGTGATTAAACATGCAAGGTTATTTGATCCCTATTTTATGTGCAGTCTCTAGTAACTATATATTGGTGACAATATTCTCAATGAAGCATCGCTTCAAAGAGAAAAAGTAAGTGCTAGATTGATGATTGATGAGAAAGTAAAATTCCTCTAAATATTCATGGTCACAGAGAGTGAAGCTTATCACAAATCATTTAAACTAATGGGTGATTAGTTGTAACGTAATGAATTATCAGTTCTTATGTCTATTTTTAAATATCATAACTAAGTATTTCAATTTTGTAAAAAAAGAAACTTAATAAAAAATCTACTTGCTTTTTCTACTGAAAGTTATGATATTATATTTTCATAAAAATCAAAGAGAGGTGTATATTATCTGAAATGTAAATATTTAGAGAATTGAGTGGTTTATAAATATCATGTGGTTTTATCTATTTTTTAAGTAACAATTCATGACCATCACTGAGAGTAAAAGGAGTTAACAAACATGAAACCTATCAAATCTTCTTTTGAAAAACCAATTGAGATTGGAAGTCTGAAACTTAAAAATCGAGTGGTCATGGCACCTATGACTCGATGCTTTTCTCCAGATGGAGTGCCCAGTTCAGAAGTGTCAGCATATTATCGACGTAGAGCAGAAAATGAAGTGGGTTTGATCATCACAGAAGGAGTACTGATAGAACATGAAGCTGCTGGAGCAGAACATGATGTACCCCATTTTTATGGTGAAAAAGCATTAAATGAATGGTCTCGTATTGTTGACGAGGTTCACAAAGTTGGTGGGAAAATTGCACCTCAAATATGGCACACCGGTATGGCTAGAGAGCCTGAAAAGTTTCCTGCTTCTAATATTCAACCTGTTGGACCATCTGGCATTAATTTTAAAGGTGAAAAAAGCTCCCAATCCCTTACTGTTAATGAGATCCACGATCTCATCAGGAAATATGCTGAAGCAGCAGCAAACGCAAAAAAAATTGGATTTGATGCGGTTGAAATACATGGAGCACATGGTTATCTTATTGACCAGTTTTTCTCTGAGTTTTTTAACAAGAGAACAGATGAATACGGTGGGGATTTGTCCCAACGCACTCGTTTTGCTGTTGAGGTAATTAAAGCTGTTCGCGAAGCCGTTGGACTTGACTTTCCAATTATTTTCCGATTTTCACAGTGGAAGTTGAATGACTACGAGTATAAACTGGTCAAAAATCCAAAAGAGTTAAAAAGTTTTTTAACACCACTTGTAGATGCGGGTGTTGATATCTTCCACGCATCAACTCGTCGCTTTTGGGAACCTGAGTTTGAGGGATCTGATCTTAACTTGGCTGGATGGACCAAGAAACTTACAGGAAAAACAGTTATTTCTGTAGGTTCTGTTGGATTAACTGCGCAATTAACCAAAAATATTGATGAGAGCAAGTTCAACGATACAACGGCTCACTTAGATGAACTAGGAGATAAATTGGATGAAGGGCAATTTGACTTAATTGCAATTGGACGCGCTCTGATCAGTGATCCGGCATGGGTAACCAAAATTCAAACTGGAAAAGTTGAAGAAATCAACGTTTTTGATAAAGCAGACCTAAAAACTTTATACTAGCTTCTAACCAAAAGACAAATAAAAGCGAGAACACTTACGTGATCTCGCTTTTATTTTTTGCATTATAGCAATTCAATCACATATTGCTTCTAAGCCCCACTTAGCCAGGTTGCATTAGTTCAAACTTGATAGGTGTTTAGGTCATCAGATGTCATTGAATTCACTAAGCTGTTAGTTGATGTTTATTTTGATCGAGAATTCGTTGTTGCGCACATTTATTTTGAAAATACTATTGTTGAAAATACACAAAATACGAGATTTTTTTCTGAAAAACTGCACAAAGTTTTCATTTTATAATGTTTTTAATTAGAAAGTTTATGATGATAAAGTTTATGAACAGCAAGGGGGTTGAAGACAAGATGAAACGTAATCTTTATGCAGTTGTAGAACAAACCATTCATTTTCTCAAAAAAGGGGAATAAGTCATGTTTAAGTAAATTAACTGTTCTTCTCACGAAATTGAAGCAATTATGGAGCGCGGAAAAGGATCAACCAAATGTACACGTCATATGTATAAAGGTTGTTTTTAATGACCATACTTCTTAATATTAAAGATAGTATTAGGAGACATGAATATGATTAACGAAAGATATGAAAAAACACAGTATCTTATTTTAGACTTTGTTCAAAATGAAATAAGGCCTTTTTCTTAATTTCAGATTTATCTGATTCATAAAGAACAAATTTAATGACTAGTGCATACAGTATGAAATCGCCTATGATAGATTCAAAATCTCTAATGATATGTTACGAAGTATGCTTCAGGAATACAATGCTCCTCTGTTCTTAAGAACAACTAAGATATAATTATATTACCGTTTAGGAAACTCTTATAATATGAATATTAAACTCCTTAATTTATGGTTATCAGAGCATTGAATCTACGAAGTTAAGTTTAGCAGTATTCAAATATCTAATAGATTACAATAAAAAAAGTGGGAGTGGAATTTTTTTTATGCAATGAAATTTCAGAGTGTTCATCACATGTTGCTAGAAGTAGTTACATTAAAGAAGTAATATAAGTAATTTGTTCTAACACCACACATGGATCAAAAGTTGTGTTTGAGTAGTATCTATATTATAGAATGGCAAACGATATAGTGATTTGATTTTAATAAATATAAAATCTTAACCGAGACTGTTGTCTAATATTAGATAACAGTCTTTTTGCTGTGTTATAATTTAGATGAAAATATCCCTAAAAAAAATATCCATTATCTTGCATAAAGATACAAAGTGAGTATTGTGTTTTTTCTCACTAATTGTGAAAATCACTGAGAAATTTAAATGATATAATAAATTTTTCTCATTAAATATGAAATTGCGGATGATATATAAGCCTTTTTTTTGCTATTTTGTCTCACTAATTATGACAACACACATAAATTAAATATATTTCATCTTGGTTGGGGCAGCTCATTATCTGGGGACCAAGGAATTGTAAAATTGCTGGTGGATAAAGGGTACAATATAACCCGCAAATAAGTATCACTTAATGTTGACGATTAGGTATTCCTTTATTTAATGAAATATGGATTAGAAAACACAAAAAAGGCTCATTCATCGAGCCTTTTTTGTGTTTTACGAAACCATAACCTGCGATACATTCTATAAAAAGTACATTCTAATTAATGAACTTTTGTGCAACTGGAAGCATGGGTTTGGCTTTGCTTGGTCCCAATAAAGCAAAGAATACTGAGATCAAGACGACCAAAGAAAATGGGTTGCCTCATGTACTTTTTGCAGCTGCCAAGCTGACTGACTTGCAAGAGCCGGAAGCATTAACAACGTTCATGCCATGGTCGCCGCAGCTTCCGGGCACCTGTCGCATGCACTAATCTGTATTCATCTTACAGGGGCTCCATAACAATTTGGATAGCTCATATATGTTTGGATAGAGCAATAGGTGCCGGATTGAAATATCAAGATTCTGCATTTACTAGTACACATATACAAAGGCTTTAAAATTGCGGCTGCACTCATTGTACCGATAATTAAAATAGTCTGCGGGCAGGGATGCAATTGAAATTGGAAGAGTTGAATGATGACGGAGGCTCGTCGTGAGATCGCGGTGGTACCGCCGCAGGTCAAGGTGGTACAGCATGTGCGGCAGGTATATGCTTGCCGTCAGTGTGAGCGCCATGAACTGCAAACGCCGATCGTCACGGCCGGTCTATCCTGGCAGCTTGGCTTCGCCATCGGCGATGGCGCATGTGATGTGCCAAAAATATATAAACAGCCAACCGCTCTACAGGTCAAGGATGTGACGCTGGTCGGCTGCTTTGCTATAAGCAGACCCTTCGTTTATTTTTTGTTTTGGCGTATTGTAAATAGAATAATCTCAATTATCCATAAGCAAACCGTTATAGCTTTGAAACGCGATGGAGTATATTTAGATCATAAACGTGTGGTGAAACGTTTACTTGTACACTGTTTATGCTTTGAAGTGTTAATGTTTATTGTAATTCCAGACTTTTTTAACCTATTGAACTGTTAGCCATCCCTTTAGCTGAATCATTGGAGCAAATGGTAGTTGTAGTTCATCCGTATTCTTTACCGAAGTCCTCCATCTTTTCAAGGATGGGTAGTAACTTCATTCCCTTGTCTGTTAACGAATACTCCACTCGTGGAGGTACCTCCGGATAAACATCACGTTGAATAACGCCATCATTCTCTAATTCCTTAAGTTGCTTCGTAAGAGAGCCTTGAGATAGATCTCCAAGGAATTTCTTGATGTCCGAATAGCGACGTGTTTCAACATTTAAAAACCATAATATAAAATACTTCCAGCGTCCGGAAAGTACATTCTGAGTAAAAGCTATCGCGTACATATCACTTTTTTCCTCCATAAACTCTTGTTCAAATCCATCATTGCAAACCCTCATTGATATCACTCCTAATCTATAGGTACAAATAGATGTACTATGTTCATTTAAATTGCCCTCTTTGCAAATGAAACGAATACACTTATGATTGGGTCAACAACCAAAACAAAACCATTTTAGTTTACCTAAGATGTAAAAGAATAATAATCTCATTTTGGTTTTATACTTAGCAGGCTAAGTAATCATTATATTTTTTTATCCTATATTTAGCAAGCTAAATAATAATTATACACAGAAAGGAGTAACTAATGTTGAATACAGCAAACGGATTAAAGCTTTCAATTTTAGAGTTTGTTCATATCTATAACGGAACTGAGGCCACGGAAAGCCTTCAGAACGTGACAGAAATGGTTCAACTAGCAGAACAGTGGGGGTTCAACAGATATTGGTTTGCAGAACACCATAACACCAAAAACTTGATGAGTACTTCACCAGATTTACTGAGCCTGCATGCGGCAGCTCACACCAAAAGCATTCGAGTAGGTTCAGGTGGCATCATGTTGCCGAATCACAGTGCCTTGAAAGTGATGGAAAACTTTACGCTCCTCGAAGGATTATATCCAGGGCGGGTTGACCTCGGGATTGGACGAGCTTCAGGCACGGATGGCAGAACCATGTGGGCATTGTTGAGATCTCAAGAATTAATGGAAGTGAATGATTTTCCAGAGCAATTAGATAACCTGCTTTCCTTCTTTGCCCGTAACTTTAAAGAAAACCACCCGTTTAGTTCCATCCATCCTCCGGGAGACAGTTCAATGGTTCCAGATATGTTTATGCTGGGATCTAGCGAGGGTGGATTACATTTTGCCTTGGAAAAAGGATTAGGGTTTGTATTTGCTGCACATTTGGCACCGCAACTGGCTATTCCTGTGTTGAGAGCTTATCGTTCGAATTTTAAGCCTTCGTACTGTTTGACTGAACCTCAAAGTATGTTAGCGACAATCGTTATTACAGCTGAAACGGAAGAAGAGGCTAAATATATCGCAGGACCGGCGGAGTTAATGTGGGCACAGATGAGCACAGGGACGAAAAACCTTACGTTCCCTACACCGGAAGAAGCCAAAAATCACACATACACACCTCATGAAGAGCTGGCTAGAGAACGTAATAAAGATCGCTTTGTGATTGGAAGTGTTGGACAAGTTGCGGAGCAGCTTAGGCAACTTGCGAAAGCAAGTTTAGTGGATGAAATCATGATTGCGGACTTCTATCCGAATCAAGAAAGCCGCAAGAAAGGTCATGAATTATTGGCAAAAGAATTAGGTTTATCACAAGGAAATAAGTGAACTCGTGAAAAGGAGATTATTCAAAATGGAAGATAGAAAGCTTAAATTAGGAGGAATTATTGATGGCGTGGGTTGGAATTACACGGGTTGGAGACACCCCGCTATTCCAGCGGATGCCAGTGAAAATATGGAGTATTACGTACAGAAAGCCATACAACTTGAACAGGGAAAGTTCGATCTCATCTTTTTGGCAGACGTAAGTCATATCGGACCTGGCATGATCCCGCACTATCTAAGCATGTTTGAGGGCGTATCCATTTTGTCTGCACTAAGTATGGTAACTCACTCCATTGGCTTGACAGCAACCATAGCGACTTCATATGCAGATCCCTTTACGGTTGCCAGGCAAATCGCCTCACTCGACAAGATTAGCAAGGGTAGAGCAGGGTGGAATGCGATCACCTCGAATCCGGGAGGATTAGCCAATTACAGTCGGTCCCATTTAACGAAAGCAGATCTTTATCCCATGAAAAAAGAGTTTTTGGAGATTGTAGAAGGCCTCTGGGATTCGTATGAAGACGATACTTTTATACGTGATAAGGAACGTGGGGTATTTTATGACCCGCGTAAGATGCATCCACTACATTATACGGGGAATTACTTTTCCGTGGAGGGACCCTTAAATATTAGTCGATCGAGGCAAGGCAGACCGGTCGTCTTTCAAGCCGGTACTTCTCCGGCATTCATGGATATTGCTGCGCAGCATGCCGAAGTCATTATGGCGCCTGGAGATGATTTGGAATATCTCAAAGCATTTACTTCTGAACTGAAACGTAAAGTTCAAAATCAAGGGCGTTCACCACATGACCTGTTGATGATGCCTTCTCACAACCCGATCGTTGGTAAAACGGAAAAGGAGGCACTGGAAAAACTAAGGGAAATCGAATCATGGATGCCTAAAGGTTATCGAATGCCGAAACCTGGGTTAATAGGATCGGCAGAGCATGTTGCCGAACAAATCGAACATTGGTATCGAGAAGGGGTCATGGATATCTTGCTCATTAGACAAGATCATCCAGCAGGATTTAAGGACTTTATTAGATTGGTTGTTCCTATCTTGCAAGATAAAGGCATATTCCGCAAAGAATATGAGGATGACACACTTCGGGGGAATTTAGGTCTACCTTACCCTGAAAATAAATACACGAAGTAATAATCAAAAATACTGAAGATTAGGATACAGCTGAGATAATAAATAAAAAACCAAGGGAGATGTTTTACATTGAGTAAGAAAATTCGTACAGGAATCATAGGGGCTTCAATTAATAATGGGTGGGCGAGGGGTACACATATTCCAGCCATTGAGCATTTGGATGAGTTTGAGCTTACAGCAGTGGGGACAAGCAATATGGCGAGTGCGAAGAAAAGCGCAGAAGCGTTCTACGCAGATCACGGCTTTGATAACATGGAGGCGCTGGCTCAACATCCTGATGTGGACATGGTCGTTGTCAGTATTAACGTCAAGGAACATTATAACGCCGTTAAAGCCATCGCTCCTGCTGGAAAACCGATCTATTGTGAATGGCCACTGGGATCGAATACAGGTGAAGCACTTGAAATGCAGGAATGGGTAGCGTCCGCAAAATTACCAAATGCGATTGGATTACAGGCCAGACAAGCCCCGGCCGTTCAGTATGTGAAAGATTTATTGGCAGAAGGGTATGTTGGTAAAGTGTTATCTGCCAATTTGAAGATCTCCATTGATGGTATGGGTGGCGTGGGCGACAAGTCAAGTGCATACCTATTTGATCGGAAGATTGGAGGGAACTTGCTGACTATTGTAGGTGGACATAATCTGGATGCATTTACCTTCATGCTTGGGGATTTCACTGAACTTTCTGCTCTCACAGCACAACAGTTTCCTAAAGTCGAATTGGTGGATATTCAGAAAACCATTGAGAAGACGACAGATGATCAAATACTGATTGCTGGAAAATTAACGAGTGGTGCTGCAGCCAGTATTCACATTCAAGGTGGAGTCAAACATCAGACAGGACTAACGCTTGAGATTTTCGGGGATCAAGGGACAATCGTGCTGAGTGCGCCTGCATCCATTCAATTCGGATCACACCAATTACGCGGTGCTGGAGCTACTGACAACGACCTTCGTGAACTAACCATTCCGGATTCCTATTACTGGGGCCCACAATCTCTAAAAAATGACTCCGGATTTGTTCTGAATATGGCTCAGGCTTATCGTAAATTCGCGCAAGATATTCAAGAAGGCACTACCTCAGCACCTACTTTCGCGGATGCGGTGAAACTTCATCAGTTTCTGGATGCCGTCGAAAAATCAGCACAGACCGGTGAACGTCAATATTTTTAATCCATGAGTTGCCCCCGATAGGCGGTAACTCTAAGGTGAATTGACACTTTAATATCACCGTGATACATTTAGTCTGCTAAATATCATTCGGATGACAGGGCGGGATAATTCATGACAGATGCAGTAGATTGTGATATTCGACAGTCGTTAGATCGGATTTCCTCCCAAATGCGTCGGAATTATAGTGAATCTCTTAGGGAACTTAATCTCTATGTAGGACAAGATAATTTGTTGTATCGTCTGTGGTTGGGTGATGGGGTAACACAAATGCAACTGTGTGAACACTTGAAATGTGAGCCGCCAACGGTAACGAACATGGTTAAATCACTGGAGCAGAACGGATTCATATATCGTAAACGTGATGGACAAGATGCCCGGATCATGCGTATTTATCTAACGGACAAAGGAAAAGAATTAGAAAAGCCTGTTGAGATTAAATGGAGGGAGCAGCAGGATAAATTGCTTCAATCCATTTCGACGGAAGATCGGTTGATATTAAGACAGCTAATGCAACAAATGGAGAGGAATTTAATATGACGGAACTCAGTTTCCCTACTATCGACAGGCGCACGGCATTTCGCGGAACAAAAGGACAGCTGTACCTGGACTGTACCGGATAACAGCTTCACTGCTCAACACAAAGTCGCTGAAATAGCGGCTTTTTTTCAATTCCCAAAAGAGGTTTGAAGTTTAATCAAGTATGTAATCCAGATTTGAGCCGAACCTTATATTTAATGATTTTTGGGTTGATACTTGATATAGTCCCGCGACTATAACGAGTGAAAGGGTGCTAACATTGATCGATCAATTCATTATCCTTATTAGAAGTATCTCTGCCTTCTTACTTCTTTTGGTCATCGCGCGCATACTGGGAAAGCAAACGTTGTCGAATATGAATTTCCATGAATTTGTCACTGCAGTCATCATGGGAGCAATAGCCGCCAATTTAGCTTTTAATGAGAAGATGAAAGTCACGCATTTAATCATATCGCTGATTGTTTTTACAGGAACCTCGTATTTGTTATCCAAATTAAATCTGAAAAGCAGAAAAATCCGTTTATTGGCTGAAGGATCACCTACCGTATTGATCGAAGGTGGGAAAATCATGGAAAATAACCTCACAAAGAATAAACTAACATTGGATTCCCTTAACCAAATCCTGAGGCAAAAAGACATTTTCAACATGGAGGAGGTAGAGTATGCATTACTCGAAGTAAGTGGGCAAGTTTCGGTAATGAAAAAAGCCAATTACAGAACGGCTACAGTTCAGGATGTCCATAAGAAGGTAGAACAGAACCGTGAACGTATGCCTGTGGAGTTGATTATGGATGGAGAGATATTAAGCAAGAATCTGAAGCTGAATGGCATATCCGAAGAGGAATTAGTCCAACAGCTTGGAGCACAGAAGAAGAACGTTAGCGATGTATTCTACGCGGTTAAAGGAAGTGATGGACGGCTGTATATGGATTATTATGTGGATCAAATTAAACATCCTATTGACGTAGAATAACTTGCAGGGGAAGCACACACGGGGATAAAAATTCAATTCATCTGGGAAGCGAATGCTTTGTTTCTTCAGGTGATCTCCGTCTTTTTTTGTTCTCGTGCAGAGTGTTTGGTCCAAATAGATTTAATTATATGAAACTAATTTTAACTAAGACCGTTATTTATAATCAGAGAACGGTCTTTTTGAATTGATCGGATTTGGTTTAATGAGGACTGTTCTTGCACTTCATTCTTAGATGTAGGGAGAAAATAATGAATATGAAAAATTGGAGAAAATCGCTTTTATCGCTCATCATTTCTACAGGTTTGCTGGCAACAGCGGCTCCGGCTATGGCTGCTCCACAGCAGACAGCATTGAAGGTCAATGATCACAACGTGGACTATACAATCCACTCACCGATCGTGGATCAGGGCACAACCCTGGTTCCGTTGAGAACGACACTTCAGGCGATGGATATCAAGCTGAAAGGCGCGGAGAATGGTACCATTCATATCGTTATGGATGGCAAAGAGGTCTCACTAAAAAGCAAGACAAAGCTGATTAACGGCGTGATGTATGCTCCGATCCGGCTCGTTGGTGAGGCAGCAGGCTACGAGGTCCGTTGGGATCAGCAATCTCGCACCGTACTTCTGGTGTCCAAAGCAACAGGGCAAGGGGCCCGTGGTTTTATGTGGGAAGTCGAGCATAAGGGCAATACGGTATATCTGGTAGGCTCCATGCATATTGCAGACGATAGCTTCTACCCATTGCGTCCGGAATTTGAGGAAGCTTTTGCAGAAGCCACTACCTGGGTGTAGAAATTGATATCAGTAAAGCGGCCGATGAAGCACAGCAGAAGCTGATTATGGATATGGGAATGTACCAAGATGGAACATCACTGAAGGATCATGTGTCCAAGGAAACGTATGCCAAGCTCGGTGATATCTTGAAGCAAAGTGGGTTGGAGACCAATGCTCTTGATACATTTAAACCTTGGGTGGCGGAGACGACGATCAGCAGTCTGAAATCAGTGAAGGCTGGTTATGAAGCGTCTGCGGGTATCGATCTATATTTCATTCAGAAAGCCGTTGAACGGAAATTGCCTGTGCTGGAGCTGGAATCGTATGAATCCCAGTTAGGAATGTTCAATGATTTCTCCAAGGAATTGCAAGAGAAGAATTTGAACGCTGCGCTCGACAATTTTGATGTGCTTGATGATAGTGTCGACCAGATGGCCGAAATGTGGAAAACCGGGGATGACCAAGGATTGCTTGAGTTCACCAACAGCATGGCTGTCGACCCGGAGTATAACAAAGCGATGCTAATCGATCGGAATATCGGTATGGCCGACAAAATCGATGGCTACTTGAACAGTGATAAGAAAGAGGAATACTTCATCGTGGTTGGCGCAGGTCACTTCCTGGGTAAGGATGGGGTCATCCAGTTACTGAAGGATAAGGGTTATAACGTTGTGCGTAAATAAACAGACCTATCATTCAGCAACCTTTCAGTTGAATTTAACGTTCCTTTCGTTTGGATGGGATATAGAGGAATGGCATGCAAGCAGCTTCCCCACAAGAAATGGCAAACGCAACGACAGACAGAAATGGCCGATTTGATATTCGCATATAGAGCGAAACATCTTCACGAAATATGATTTTTTGGGTAAAAATGAAACGCTGAAAGTCCTGCAGATCGATAGAATCGATTTGCAGGCTCTTTTGGTTTTAGCTTCCCTCAAGGGCATCGACGACAACATTGACAGGTATGAAATGGTTGTTTATTGTACTTATATGTGTAAAAATATATTTTATATATAAAAATATAATGAATGAATTGGTGATGTGATTATCATGAGTACGAATGATCGAATACCGTTGTACCAACAAATTCAAGACTATATCCGCAAATTTATTGCTTCGGAAAATATGAAGCCGGGTGATCGAATACCGACAGAGAAGGAACTCATGGATCGATTTAACGTTAGCAAAATTACGGTAGTCAACGCCCTGACAGGTTTGGCTAACGAGAAGTTGATCGCACGTGTCCCAGGCAAAGGCAGCTTTGTCGCAGAGGGCACAGATGCAGCTGACACCGCATTTTCTGAATCTCCGGCAGTAAGGGGAGGCAGATCGAGTACAGGGATGATTGGGGTGATCATGCCTACGATTCACGACTACTTTGCGATTCGACTCATCGAAGGGATCGAGCAGTCACTCAATCAGGAAGGCTATCGCAGCATGATCATGCTGACGCATGGCAACATCGAGAAAGAAAAGGACGCGATCAGGGAGTTAAAGGCACTTGGAGCTGAGGGGCTGTTAATCTTTCCTGTGGATGAAGGTAACTATAACGAGGAGATTCTCGGCATGAAGTTATCGGGGTTCCCTTTTTTGCTGATTGACCGATATTTGCCTGGCGTCGAAACCCATTACATTGCGGCTGATGGAAGGTTGGGCGTGAGGCTGGCCGTTGAACATCTATGGGAGCTTGGACATCGTGATATAGCGATCTGCTCGGATTCTCCATTGCAAACCGTCACGGTCCAGGAGCGGATTGATGGTTATATTGAAGCGCTGAGGGATAAGGGAGCACTGATTAATCCCGCTCATATGATTACGGATTTCAAGCCATTGTCTGTTCTGAAGGACGCCGAAGCCCATCCATTGTACCGATATATCAGCAACAAAATGGTGACTGCTTATATATCGCTGAATGGCAGGCTGGGGGTTCAGATCTATCAAATGGCCAAGCAAGCTGGTCTTCGCATTCCCGAAGATGTATCGATTGTAAGCTTTGATGACCCCACTTCCATCGTGGAGGAATTTAGTATTTTTACGCATGTAAAGCAATTTGAGAGAGAGATGGGAATCCGAGCAGCCAACCAGCTTCTTGAAGTCATTCGGAATAGCCGCGAGATTACGGGCTTCAGCAAAATTCTGATTGAACCTGAACTTGTCGTTCGTCAAACGACTGGAAGCTGTCCCTAATCATCATTTCAATGCTTAAATTCAAGTCTTTTCCGTAGATGTACGGAAAGGGCTTTTTTATTTTTCTCAAAAAACATATTGAATATATTCTTAATGTATATTATATTTTATGAAATGGTGAATATTTACAACGGAAGACCAATCCAACAGGGCAGGGAGGTCAAAGCTGTGGTCAGAGATCGGAAAGAAGAACGAACCGGATTCCAGGAATCAGCACCCTATCATCCTGATTATGATCTTCAAACGGATTTTGTCATGGTCTATGGAATTGACGATACGATGCCTCAGCGTATTCAGGAATGGAAGGATAAAGGGTACGTGGTCCATTTAATGACAGGGGTAGCATGGGGGACCTATAACGACTATCTGGACGGGGAAGTAGACGGGGAAACGCACTGGGATGAAGCCCAGATGGATCGCGATGGCGAGATGATTGTCCATGGGAAGGAACCCATTATTCCTTACATGGTCCCAACGGTTTCCTTTGGTAAATATATCGCTGAACGCATACGTGTAGCTGTTGATTCGGGCGTAGAGGCGATTCATCTGGAAGAGCCTGAATTCTGGGTGAACGGAGGGTACTCGGAATCGTTTAAGAGAGAATGGCAGCTGTATTACAAAGAACCCTGGATTCCGCCTCATTCCTCACCCGATGCACAGTTTCGGGCCTCCAAATTGAAAGCTTACTTATACACACGTGTGTTAGACCGCTTATGTACCGAGATGAAAGATTATGCTCTG
This sequence comes from Paenibacillus sp. NPDC056933, assembly GCF_042674385.1. Taxonomy (NCBI): domain Bacteria; kingdom Bacillati; phylum Bacillota; class Bacilli; order Caryophanales; family Paenibacillaceae; genus Paenibacillus; species Paenibacillus sp. NPDC056933. The sequence goes on from NZ_JBHUQN010000004.1 coordinate 398,339, forward strand.
AAACGTTACAATCGCATCCTGCGATTTTACGTCCCAACCCACAGTCTGATCAATTATACGCAGTGGCGAATTGTCAGCCCGCAGTCTCGATTGATTGAGCTTCCATCCGTTGATGGATATATTGCGCAAATCTGGACCGGGACTTCACGAACAGCGAACGTGTATGAAGGGGTGCGGAAAGAACGAACATTTGAAACCGCTTACCTGGAATATGGTGTCATGCAAGAGCTTGTGCGGGGTACAGACAGACGAATGTGGTTTCTGCATGACCCTATCGAGGACAATCCGAATTATACATGGGCCGATTATAAACAGAATTACCTGAAGACGGTTGCTGCTTCACTTCTCCATCCGGGAGTTTCCCATTACGAGGTTGCGCCTTGGCCGCGAAGAATCTTCATAGGAACTTATCCGTCTGATGACGGTGCACATAAAGTACAGATCCCACCTGATTATGCAACGACATTGCTGCATGTGATGCACACACTTGGAAATATGGATCAAGACCATATCGAAACAGAAGGTGAATCTCTTCAGGTTGGTGTATTGATTGCCGACTCAGCGATGTTTCAGCGCATGAAGCCTGAGCCGGAAGCACCGAATGCAGGAAAGTATGACGGCACAGATCCAGAAGGTTTTCAAGAGGATGGCGACACAGAGCTGCTGGATTTCTCTCCATTCTATGGTCTTGCTCTGCCATTGCTTAAACACGGTATACCTGTGAGACCCGTCCAGCTCGATAATGTGAGGCGCTATCCGCATTACCTGGCTCCCTATCGTGTCCTGCTGTTGAGTTACGAGTACATGAAGCCAGAGCACTCCGATATCCATAATGCGCTGGCCCAATGGGTACAGGATGGGGGCGCGTTAATCTATGTTGGAGACGACAGCGACCCGTATCACAACATCCGGGCATGGTGGAATAATGATCAGCACAGTGAAGGCCCAAATACCATATATACCTCACCACGCGAGCACTTATTTGAACAGCTTGGACTTAAGGCAGAGCAGGAAGGAATTCATCCTGTGGGCAAAGGACTGGTGCATTGGCTCTCAGTACATCCAGCTGTATATTCGTCAAGCCAATCGGGGGCAGATCAACTTCGCCAGTCTGTGAAAGAAACATTGGAGAAACTTCCGGGTTCCAACTTCCGTTGGGAAGCCAAGCATTATTTTAAAATTAAACGTGGGCCCTACATCATAGCCTCTGTCCTGGAAGAGTCCATATCCGAAGAACCACTGGTTATCCCAGGTCCAGTGGTGGACTTGTTCGATCCTGACCTGCATGTTCGGCAAGAAGTAAAGTTGGCTCCTGGTGAACAAGCACTGTTATACGACATTACGGCCGGAAGGCCACAGCAAGACAAGGTGAGCCTGATCTCTGCCTCTTCCAGAATTGAAGAGCTGACGATAACGAATACAGGTTTTCAATGTGTAGCCAAGGGTCCGACCAACATGCAGGCCACCGCCAGATTCTATTGCCCATTTGAACCCATATCCGTTTGCAGTATAGATCAACACCAGACTGTACCTGCCGAATGGAAATGGGATTCAAAATCGAAAACCGTACTGCTGAAATATGAGCATGGCAGCAAGAACAAGGTGGAGATTCAAGTAAGGTGGGATCGTGAGAATGCAAAAGCTTGATGAACGAGAGGAGAGAACAAAACAATTATGCCATATGAACCGATTAGACTCGGACATTTGAATCAAATGCTGTCCAAACTCCGTGAAGCCATATATGAGCCGATTGCCAAGTTGAATGTGACAGCATGGGTTACCCCGGAGCCCGTTTCGTTCGAGGAAAGAATGTCAGGTCAGAAAATCACCCTTTCACAGGGCGAGCGTTGGGGGGAGTTATGGGATTGTGCCTGGTTTTGTTTTACGGGCAGTATTCCACCACCGTTTGATAGTGACGCCAAGGTTGTTCTCCTGCTGGACGTGAACGGCGAACTCTGTCTGGTAGATCAGGAAGGAACACCTGTACAGGGTTTGACAACCATCAACTCGGAGTTTGAATTCACATTGGGTCTGCCCGGGAAAAGAGTGGTTGAACTGGACCATGCGTCGATAACAGTGACAGACGGGGCATTCGAACTGTGGGCTGATGCTGGCAATAACGACTTATTTGGCAAATACCAAGGCGGTACGGTAAAAGAAGCGGTTATAGCCATCTGTCGTGAAGATATCCGAAGTCTCTATTACGACACAGAAGTGCTTCTGGAGACGGCAGAACATCTTCCTGTCAACACGGCGCGCAGAGAAAGAATTCTTCAATCCCTATATGACGTTTCCATATTATTGACGGAACTCAGCCCTGACCGCATTCAGCGTGCCAAGAAATTATTAAACGAACCATTATCACGTCGTGGCGGAGACCCCGTGATGAACATAAGTGCGGTTGGGCATGCCCATATCGATTTGGCCTGGTTATGGCCGATTCGCGAAACGATCCGCAAGGGCGCAAGAACTTTTTCAACGGTGCTTCGCATGATGGAACGTTATCCCGATTATGTGTTCGGAGCGAGTCAGCCTCAGCTATACGATTGGATGAAGCAGCATTATCCCAAGCTGTATGACCAGATCAAGGAACGGGTTCAGGAAGGAAGATGGGAACCACAAGGGGCCATGTGGGTCGAGTCGGATACCAATGTGCCAGGCGGTGAATCTCTTGTACGCCAGATCCTGTATGGCAAACGTTATTTTCAACAGGAATTCGGAATGGAGATGAAGTCGCTGTGGATGCCAGATGTATTTGGCTACTCCGCAAGCTTGCCGCAGTTGTTGAAGAAATCCGGTGTAGATTACATGATGACCCAGAAGCTCTCCTGGAGTGAGTACAACCGCCATCCTCACCATTCCTTTCTGTGGGAAGGGATCGACGGTTCCTCGGTGTTAACACATATGCCACCTGAGGATACGTACAACAGTCCGGCCGCCCCACGTTCCATTGCCAAAGCAGAGCGGGAGTATCTGGACAAAAATGTTTCCAGCCACGCATTGATGCTCTTCGGCATTGGAGACGGCGGCGGCGGGCCGGGAGAAGAGCATTTGGAACGGCTGGAGCGGGAGAAGAACCTGCTCGGTCTGGCGCCTGTTGTGCAGGAACCTTCCTGGAAATTTTTTGAACGATTGAATGAAGAAAGAGAGCGATTCCAGACCTGGCGTGGGGAGTTGTATCTCGAAAAGCACCAAGGAACCCTGACCAGTCAGGCACGGAGCAAGCGGTATAACCGCAAGATGGAGAAAGCTCTGCGCGAGCTGGAGTTTGCTGCTGTACTGGCTGCCCGCATTGGCAAGTCTTATCCGGCCGAAGCATTGGAGACGATCTGGAAGGAAGTGCTTCTGTACCAGTTCCATGATATCCTCCCCGGATCTTCGATTAAGCGAGTATATGATGAGTCGTTAATACGGTATGAAGCATTGCTCCAGCAGACGGAAGGCATGATCACCGAAACCTACAGCTATATTACAGATTATATCTCTTCCCAAGAGGGAAGCTCCAATTCAACTGTGGTATTCAACTCACTACCGTGGGAACGTCAGGAGTGGCTGCACCTCCATGGACGATGGCATAAGGTGCAGGTTCCATCCATGGGCTACACCGTGGTATCTGATCATGAAGACCAGGAGGTCATGGGGGAGATCGCAACTGGTATTGAAACGGATGTTGCTGCGCTGGAAACAGATTTCCGTGACACAGCCAAGGAGCACAGTATGGAGAATGACATTCTCATCGTGAAATTTGACCCCAATGGCGGCATTACCTCGATCCTGGATAAACTGGAGTCCCGTGAAATCATCCTGCAAGGACAGCGGGGGAACGATCTTCGTGTATATCATGACGAAGGCGATGCCTGGGATTTCCGCCATGATTATTCAGCGCAAGCGGGGATGCCATTAATTCTGAATGATATCCATGAGCTTCGGGATGGTCCAAGAGTTGGGTTGGTTTTTGATTACAGCTACGGTGAGTCGTCTCTAACCCAAACCGTTATTTTAACTGAGGGCAGTCGGCGTATTGATTTTGAGACGGTCGTGGATTGGCAGGAAAACGGTAAAATGTTACGCACTTCGTTCCCGGTGCAGATTCGTACCGATCAGGTTCACTGTGAAATCCAGTTTGGCAGCCTGAGCAGGCCGACTCACCGCAATACGATGTGGGACTTTGCCAAGGATGAGATTTGCGCTCACCAATGGGTGGATATATCAGAACCGGATTACGGAGTCGCCTTACTCAACGATTGCAAATACGGGCATCGAGCCATTAACAATGTGCTTGACCTTCATTTGCTGCGCAGCAGTTCCTACCCGGATCCGGTGGCGGATCGTGCAGAGCACCAATTCACCTATTCGTTATATCCGCATCAGGGGAACCATGTTCAGGCTGAAATCTATCGAAGAGGCAATGAACTCAATATTCCGCTGCGCCTGAGTTCCTTGTCTGCACCTTCAATGGATGTAGAAGAGGAAAAGCTGCCTTACACGAAAGCATTCCTGCAGCCGGATCATCCGCACATCATGGTGGAGTCAATCAAAAAAGCCGAGGACAGCAATGACATTATTGTCCGTCTGTATGAGACCTCGGGAACCCAGGTCAAAACGAAACTGTCTATCGGATGGGATACTGCTGAAGTTTGGGAGGTTGATCTCATGGAAAATAACATTTCATCCCTGGAGCTGCACAATCAATCTGACGTAGTTGTATCCTTCACACCATTCGAGATCATCTCGCTGCGATTAAAAGGGTAGCAAGAATATCGGTTTCAACCTTCCACAAGGGAAAGGAGCGTTGGGAATGTGATTAAGAACAGTGTGTTAATGAAGCGAATCTGGAAGCATAAGCTCTTTTACTTGTTCATGTTACCTGGCATCATCTGGTTTTTCTTATTCTCCTATGTTCCCTTATATGGAATTCAGGTTGCCTTCAGGGACTATACCTTCGTTGGCGGTTTTACCGGAAGCCCTTGGGCAGGTTTCAAGTACTTTCAACAGTTCTTTAACTACTATCAATCTGGTGATATCATCCGCAACACGGTGATCATCAGTCTCATGAAGCTGTTAATCGGCTTTCCGATGCCAATCATTCTCGCCATTCTTTTAAACGAAATACGCATGATCAGGTTCAAGAAAACCGTTCAGACACTTTCCTATTTACCCTATTTTGTATCCTGGATTGTGGTTGTCACCCTGATGCAGAGATTGCTCACGCCATACGGCGGGCCAGTGAATGATTTGCTGGGGTCGTTCGGAACTGATCCAATCCAATTCCTGAACAATCCCACCTGGTTCTATCAGATGATTGTTGGATCGGATATTTGGAAGAACATCGGCTGGAACTCCATCATATTCATGGCTGCCATTGCCGGAATTGACCAGCAGCAATATGAAGCTGCCAAGATCGATGGTGCAGGGCGTTTCCAACAGATGTGGCATGTGACCCTGCCGGGTATCCGTAATGTCGCCATTATATTATTTATTCTCGCAGTGGGTAACTTGATGAGCGCGGGTTATGAGCAGCTGCTTCTCCTGAATGGACCTGCGACCGCTGGCATGGGCAGTGTACTCGACGTGCACGCCATTAACTCGGGTATCCGGGAAGGGCGTCTGAGTTACGCGGCAGCTGTGGGGCTGTTCCAGAGTGTGATTGGGCTGATTTTGGTACTAACGGTCAACCGGATTGCCCGCAAAGTCAGTGATGTATCCCTGTTCTAAGGAGGTGATGTGATGACACGCAAATGGTCCTTATTTTCAGTTATAAACTATACCATTCTCGCTTTGGTTGGATTCTCCATGATCTACCCGTTTATTTACATCCTGGCGTACTCGCTGAATGACGGCAAGGATTCCATGCAGGGCGCGATCTATTTCCTTCCACGACAATTTACACTGGAGAACTATGCCCAGGTATTTGATAACGCACGCATCTGGAAGGCGTACCAGATCACCATCATGCGCACCGTGCTGGGTACGTTCCTTCATGTGATTCTGTGTACACTGATGGCTTACGCGCTCTCGAAGAAATCATTGCCGGGCCGTTCATTTTTCACCTTTTACATCTTTTTGCCTACGATTTTCAGTGCCGGATTCATCCCGTTCTTCATTACGCTTCAGAAGCTGCATCTGATCAATACCTTCTGGGTGTACGTCTTGCCGCTGTTATTCAACTTCATGCATATCATCATTATCCGGACCTTTCTGCAAGGAATTCCGGAAGAGCTGGAGGAATCAGCCCACATTGACGGGTATGGGGATTTTCAAATCTTCATTCGCATCATTCTGCCTCTCTCGGGACCCGTACTGGCAACGATCTCCCTCTTCATTGGGGTCGCCCACTGGAATGACTGGTTCTCGGGTGCCTACTATGTATCCAACAAGGATCTGATTCCGGTGCAAACCCTCTTGCAGGAGATGCTGACCGAAGCGGAGTCGCTGTCCAATTCGATGCAGCGCGCAGCACAACAGGGCGGGCAGACGATTGGCGGTTCAGGCGGAGCGGGTGCGACACCCGAATCCCTGCGTATGGCTCTGCTTGTCATCACGGTCTTCCCGATCCTGTGCATCTACCCGTTCCTGCAACGATATTTCGTAAAAGGAGTGATGATCGGTTCGGTGAAAGGTTAGGTGATCCTGACCCGGAATTTGCTGAGTTTTACCAGGCTTGACCCAGATCATTCATAATCATATTTCAGGAGGCGATTGGTTTGAACCGAATTTGGTCGAAAGGCGTATCCGTATTACTCGTGTCCATCTTGGTTGGAGGATCGTTGAGCGGATGCACGGATTCATCAGGAAACGGGAATAGCGGAGAAGCAGCTGATGGTTCATACAAGCTCAAAATATTGCACAACTGGAACGGTTCGGGTGGTTCGGATAACGGAATAACGCCTGTGGAAGAAGTCATCAAGGAGAAGACTGGCGTCACGCTGGATTGGGAGTATACCAAAGGCAGTGAGACCGAGAAGGTAAACCAGATATTTGCCACGCAGGATCTGCCGGATATCTATACCGGACCCGCATGGGGAGGTGAGCTGGATGGCATTATCAAGGCGGCCAAAGAAGGGCAGCTCGTCGATATTTCCGACAAATTGGGGGACTATCCTAACCTCGCGAAATCCATTGCTGAAGAAAATGTACCCCCAGCGCTCTACGAAAAAGCGATTAATGCCTATGACGGCAAAAAATATCTACTCCTGCAAAACCAGCCTGCCCAGAATGAAGATGGCATGGATTGGCTGTACGGCTTCTATGTTCGCAAGGATATCGCGGATAAGGTGGGTATAGACCCTCAATCGGTCGTAACGAAGGAGGAATTCTATAACTTCCTCAAAGCAATCAAGGATGCCAATCTGCAAGAGAACGGGCAGCCGGTCTTTCCACTGGGTGGCTTCAGCAACGGCTGGTCCGTCGGCATCGGCAATACCATGTTCAATTCGGGTGGCAGTTATGTTGACAAAGGTGACGGAACGGTAGAGCATAACTTTTTCACCAAAGGTTATGAAGAATACACCCTGTTCTATCGGAAACTGGTTGAAGAAGGGTTAATGGACCCGGAAGCATTCACCCAGACTGACCCGATCGCCAAGGAGAAAATCAATCAGGGCCGCATCGCCATTCTGGCCGCACACTATCCGGCCATTCTGGATGCCTCCAAAGAATATGTTACTTCACACCCTGGAAGCGATTATATCCCGATCGGCCCTTTGGAGCGTGCAGATGTTGAACCGAATCGCCCTGCGGATCTGGGCATTCAGGGCAACAACGTAACAGCGATCACCAAAAACTGCAAGGGCGCATGTGTAGATGCGGCGCTGAAGTTCCTCGATTACATGGCTTCCGATGAAGGATTTATGCTGGCAAGATACGGAGTGCAGGGCGTTCATTGGGATATGAAGGAGGGTAAACCTGTTGCCAATAAGGAGTGGTTCGATAAATTTACGGCAGATCAATCGGGTAAAGTTCGCAAGAACGAAGGCATCTCCATTGGTCTGGAATCCATCACGGGGCCTGATCGAATCAATTCGGTCGCAGGCGGAGATATCTGGGCCGATCAGAAACGGCTTGATGCCATGGAACGAGCCAGAAAAATTCTGCGTCCTCATGGCATTCATGTCATTACAGCCTATAACCCGGGCGATGTGATGACCAAAGCACCGGAATGGGAGATGCTGAAGCCTTCCATGGACCGGATGGGTGATGCCTGGAAGGAAGCAATCTTTGCGAAATCGGATGAAGCGGCGTTGGGCATTATCAACGAGCTTCGCGAGCAGCTTCGAAAGACCGGATATGATCAAGCCATGCAGTTTACGAACGAAAATTTGAAAGGAAAAGACGTAGTTACCGTTCAGATGCCAAACTGATGACGGCCATTGTTATTCTTGATTCTGACTTTTACACGAAGGAGTTGTAAGGATATGACCACCCGTTTCAGACCACCTTCCGTACCTCTTGTCACCGTGGACCCTTACTTTAGCGTATGGTCGGCCGCAGACCATCTGTATGAAGATCATACCCGGCATTGGACGAACAAAACGAATGGCATGGTGGGCTTGGCGGTGATCGATGGAAAGCTTCGACGATTTATGGGGAAAGTGGGATCGGAAGAGCGTACAGCTGTCCAGGAACCTGAAGTGCTGGTGCAGACCAACCTGACTGTCCAGCCCGTAACGACTCGATATACCTTTCAAGGCGAAGGAATAGAGCTTAATGTTCAGTTCACCACACCTTTATTGCTGGATGATTTGGACCTGTTATCCAGGCCGGTGACGTATTTGAATTTTCAGGTCAAATCGATCGATGGGGCATCCCACCAAGTCAAAATTTACGTCGATGTAACAGGCGAATGGTGTGTAAACACAACCGATCAGCACGTAACCTGGGAACGCCATGTCATTGAGGAACAATGGAATGCCATGTCCATGGGTACTGTGGATCAGCCCGTATTGAAACTTGCCGGTGATGATACACGAATCGATTGGGGATATATGGTTCTCGCTGTTCCTCAATCCTCTCATATCCAGACGGCCATTCACTCAGTGACAGGCCGCGAACAGTATGTACGCACTCGTCAATTGCCGACAGAAGATGATCAGTACCAGCCGCGAGCTGTATTGGACAACATGCCGGTTATGGCAGCCGAGTTCGATCTGGGGGCTGTCCAGGAAGAACCGATATCCGAATATCTCATGCTTGCGTATGACGATATTCATGCGATTGAATATTTTCAACAACCGCTGACTGCGTATTGGAAAAGAAATGGATTAACGTTTCATGAAATGCTGTTACTGGCAGCTCAACAATACGAAGAGATTCAGCAGCGCTGTGACAGCTTTAATCTTGAACTCATGGCAGAGAGTCAGGGCGCAGGCGGTGAGAAATACCGGGATATTGTGGCGCTAACCTACAGACAGGCGATTGCAGCGCATAAGCTGGTTGCCGATGAGGAGGGGAATGTTCTATTTTTCTCCAAAGAGAATTTCAGCAATGGATGTATCGCTACGGTGGATGTCAGCTACCCTTCGATCCCACTTTTCCTCAGGTACAACCCTGAACTGATCAAGGGCATGATGCGTCCGATTTACAAGTATGCGATGAGCCATGATTGGACGTTTGATTTTGCACCTCATGATGTAGGAACATACCCTAGGGCAAACGGTCAGGTGTACGGTGAGAACAAGCTGGAATACCAGATGCCGATTGAGGAATGCGGAAATATGCTCTTGATGGCTGCTGCGGTCAGCAAGTATGAGGGGAACATCGATTTTGCCCGGAGTCATTGGGAACCTCTTACGAGATGGGCAGACTATTTGCTGCAAAATGGACTTGATCCTGTAAACCAGCTGTGCACAGATGACTTTGCGGGACATTTGGCGCACAATACCAATTTATCGATCAAGGCCATATTGGGTATTGCTGCGTATTCCTACCTGTGTGAAAAGCTCGGTTTGCAGGAAGGGGCGAAGTACCTTGAGGAAGCTCGGAACATGGCTCAGGAGTGGGTGTCCATGGCAGATGCCGGGGACCATTATAAGCTGACGTTTGATAGTCCAACCGATTCATGGAGCATGAAGTACAATCTGGTCTGGGATCATCTGCTCGACCTGCACCTGTTCCCGAAAGAGATCGCCGCCAAAGAACTTGAATATTACATGCACAAACAAAACCGCTATGGCCTGCCGCTGGATAGCCGTGAAACGTATACCAAATCCGATTGGATGGTATGGTGTGCCTCCATGAGTTCAACGAAAGCGCAGTTTGAGTCTTTCATTTCACCGCTGTGGGATTTCATGAATGAAACTTCGTCTCGTGTTCCTGTAACGGATTGGTATGACACGATCACCGCTAAGCAGATGAATTTTCAGAATCGTTCTGTGGTCGGCGGCTTCTTTATCCAATTACTCATGCAGCAGTCTACAGACTAATGGGTGTTAGGCAGGTGGTGAGTATGAAGGCAGACGCAGAAGAAATCTGTAACCTTTCCATACAACTCAAACAGCAATTTGCGAATCCGGATGAAACATATCGTCCACAGCCTTTTTGGTTTCTGAATCATGAGCTGGAGAAGACGGAACTGGAGAGCCAGATTCAATCCATGTTTGAAGCGGGAGTTGGTGGCGTGGTTCTGCATGCTCGGCATGGGATGCAAATGCCATATCTTTCGCCGGAATTCATGGAAGTGCTGGAGTTCTGCACAGCAGAATGCGCGAAACGAAATATGGTTGTTTGGCTGTACGATGAGGAGAATTGGCCGAGCGGAACATTGGGTGGAAAACTGACACGGGAGCACCCGGAATATCGCATGCGTTATTTGAGAATAGAGGAAAAACGGTATTTGCAAGGTACATCGCAGGAAGGCATGAAGCTGGACTTTGCCTCCTGCGATCACAATGAGCTGATCGCCATTCTGGCCTATCGCGCGATTAATTGCGACGGAGAGTGGCTGCTTCATGATGAATCGGAAGATATCACACATTATTGGGGGCGGGAGTGGACGCCGAATCATGTCGATGATTCTTATATCGTGCTCGCCTGCTGGTCTTGTGAAATTGCCGAAGGAATCACCTTTGCTCAAGGGTATTATCTGGATACATTGAACCCGAAAGCGGTTCAGTCTTTCATTCAGATGTCTTATGAACCGTTTCTTGCATTAAAGCCATATTACGGCTCAACCATCCAAGGGGTGTTTACAGACGAGCCGGGGCTTATGATTCATGATGGTTTCTTCGGCGTGGAGGCAATCCGAACCGCTGTTCATGATGTGGAGGCTACTTTGCCTGGGCTCGTCTTCGCTTGGACTGAGGGGATGGCCGAACGATATCAGCAAGAGAATGGGTATGATCTAATCCCGCGGTTAGGCGCATTGTTGTATCGAGTGGCAGACGGCAGCCGATCCACAAGGCAGCAATATTATGATACGATCACCCGTTGGTATGTGGAGGGATATCATGCCGCGATTCGTTCATGGTGTGAACAATCCGGTCTGCTCTATATCGGTCATACGCTGGAGGAGCCTGTCTGGGGGCAGGCTCGATCTCAGGGCAATCAGACCCGGGTATTGCAGCAATTCCACTATGCAGGCGTGGATTATCTCACTCCCGGCATCGGGTCAAAGGCGAATCCGCATCGCATTGTGTCCGTCAAGACGGCGGCTTCTGTCGCGCAGCTGAACAGGAAGGAACGAGTGATCTGTGAAGCCTTTGGTGCAAGTGGTCATGGTTATTCCATGCGCCAGCGGCGACTTGATGCCAATTTTATGGCCTTTTTGGGAGTTAATCTGTTTATTCCGCATGCATTCTATTATTCGTTTGCCGGGTATCGGAAGACCGACTTTCCACCGACTGAATTCAAACATGCACCCCATTGGCTGCATTATCGTGCTTTTGCCGATTATATAGGGCGATTGAGTCTGCTTGGAGCAAAAGGAAAACGAACGCCGGAAGTTCTGCTGTTATCGCCTCTCCATACGGTATATGAAAACATGTTCACATCAGGCGAAGCGGATATGCATCCTTCATCAGATGTGCTGTTCTCGCTTTTGTCGGATCGCTTGCTGCGATCATCTATCGACTACGACTATGTGGATGAATGCCAGCTTCGCGATGCGCTCCTTGTTGAAGGAGAGGGCTTGCAATTTGATGGAGATGGTCATGGCTATTCGATGGTCATTATGCCGGAGATTGAGGTGATGTCAAGGGACATCGCAACCAGGCTTGTATCCTTTGTTAAGCAGGGCGGAACGTTAATTGTGATAGGTACAATTCCGCAGCATAGTGAATCCTTGCGGCAAGACCCAGCGCTGCTGAAGGATATCCAGGAGCTGTTTGGTTCCGATCCTCAGCACGGAAAATTAGTTGCTGTTGGCAAGGGGCACAGTCTGTTTTACTCCATGGATGAGGCTGTTCATCAAGGCGGTCAGAGTCAGCGTCTGGATCAACTCGAAGCGTTTTGTATTCAATTAGGGGAGTTGATCAGAGAACCACCGGTAATACGATGGGATTGGATTGCAGGTCAGTCTGACGATTTGATTATCGTCGAACGCAGGATTGGAAATCTGGTGTATGTATGGCTGATGAATTGGTCAGAGCACTCCGTGACCATTAGGCCCATCTGCGATGAAAAGAAAGGTTACTTGGAAGAGTGGGAGTTGGAGAATGGAAGAGTATGCAGCATTGACGCTGAATCGTTCCTTTCATTCGTACCCGGAGAGCTGCGTGTGCTGTCGGTAAGTCCTCAAGAGAGCTCCTCTTTTCCGCAAGAACGTACGGATCATGCGGAGTATACAGAGCAAGCGTGCCTGGGAGATAAATCTTTTTCCACGAATGTGGTAGAGGTTATTCTGGATGAGCAGTGGGGGTTCAGGACCGCAGGCCCCAACGTTCTTCTGCTAGATCAATGGCATGTTACGTTGAATGACCGACATTCCAGGATGAACGCGACCATGCCCGGGCAAGTAAATACGTATCGCACGACGTTTGAAATGACGGCAAAATTGATTGAACGGCTTCAATCCCGGCGTGGTTCGGATCGTTCCGGTAAGGCAGGAGAAGAATCATGGGGCAGGATGGAATTGCTTCTGGATGATGTAGATCAGATAATTCCATCCCATATCGGATTTTTGCAGCGTAGGCGTAATCTTGAAATATTCGTCAATGGGGTACGTCAGGAAGCGTTAAGACGCTCTTCGTGGCAGGATGGTGATTATGACAGTGTAGATATCACTCCACATTTGTTGGCTGGCGAGAATGAGTTGGAGATTCTGACGGTTTCGTTATTGGAGCCGATGCCTGCTATTTCATTCCCAGCATTTCTGATTGGTCCGTTCGCGATAGAAAACGATATGACGTTAAATACCGATGTGAAACAATGGGGTGGAAGTTGGAATACTGCTGGCTATCCTTATTATTCAGGTACGGGTGTCTACTCGCAGCAGGTGGATCTGTCTAACGTAAACTTAGCTGCAAATGAGGAGCTATGGCTGGTAGCCGAAGATATAAGGGAGACAGCAAGCCTATATGTGAATGATATTGAAGCAGGTATTCGTTTATGGCCGCCTTACCAATGGAACATAACGCCATATATTCAAGAAGGATTGAATGAAATGAACTTACATGCCGCAAATACACTGGAGAATTTGTATGTAAAGTCAGCGTTGACATCAGGAATTAATGGACAGGTGAGGTTAATCCGACGAACGCGAAGAACATCACAGACACAACATCACAACAAATCATAAAAAAACATTAAAAATGCGTGTTCAAAAAGTCAGGTTTTCAGCACCGAAGCTTATGCTTCCGAAGTGCGTTTTTTCAAAACGCTGGAGTTGGATAAAGTTAGGGACGGAGTAGCGGAGCTACACGTTTTTGGAGAAAACGGCTTCGGAAGCATGTGCTTGCGAACCTACGTGAGCAACTGAAATGTTTCCGTAGGAAACATACTTCGGAAGCATATGCTATAGGCCCGGCTGAATTCAAGATTCGATGTCGAATCCGCTTCTCGAGTTACCTCGTGATCAAAAGTTGACTTTTTGAACAACCTCTAAAAGGAGATATGAACATTATGATTCGTAAATTAACTGTTTTGTGTGTTGCCCTGGTCTGTACAACCGTGTTATCGGCTAGCGCATTTGCTGCCACAGATGAGTTGAAGCATACAAACTCTTTGAAGTGGCCCCAAAATCAAGCGCTTCCAACTTTCAATAAAGTAGAACGTTTGGATGTGGCGAATGTAAATGAGGAATCTGGCGATATCAAATTGCTTTTGACGACGCTTGAAGGAGTTATCAATCGGGAAAAACCACGAATTTATATACAACAGAATAAAGTGGACCCTTGGCTGCAGGACTTGAACGTCCCATATAAGCAGCATGACAACGTAATGGATGTTCTCAAGAAATATGCGAAAGAGATCAAAGGTATTATTGTATATGATCCGCAGCTGCCGGACTCCATTAATGTGGCAACGACACTTGCCGGACTCAAAAATGCTGTTGTTGCCAGTCCTGAACTGGCTCAACAATTGACTGCTGCACCGTATCACCTGTCGGTAATCGAAGACTTGCAGGGCAAGTTCAAGAATCGTATGGATGCATACAACTGGCAGTATGAGCATCTCTGGAGCCAGACCACTCAACGAATGTTGGTTGGATTGAGTCCAGACACCTCCATCCCGATTCCGTCCGGAAATTTTGATTCATTCCAAACGGTTGGAGTCGAGAAGGAACAGATTCGTGATGCAAGCAACAGGAAGACCTACGACTATGACTTGTCATCCTATTTGGGAAAAGAAGCGGTCTACCTCCGCTTTAATGATGCCTTTCCTCAGGATGGCTGGGGGCCTGCCGTTCATCAAGTGACGGTGAAAGCAGATGGACAGATTATTGCGGATTTCAAAACGGGTTCTTCTGAGGAAGAAGCGTTTCTCTATGACCGACATAACTCCAAATTTTTGCCTGGAAGCGATCACCGCTTCGCGGATAATGGAAACTACTTTGTATACGAATTTAAGCCTGCAGCGGACACAAAGCAACTAACCGTATCGATCGAGATGTGGAACCAATACAAGGTATCTGCGAGCAATGTTCAACCACTCTCGTCTGAAGAAAAGGAACCTTATGGCTATCTCCGCGATTATGCCGTAGCGAACAAAGCCATGGTGTTCTGGTTGTCTACCAGTGTGCCAGAGGAAAAGGCGCTATTTGAGAAGATTCTGTCTGATGTAAAGCCAGGGACACCTTATCTGGGTTGGTTCGACAATGATTTTGAAGGCGAAGTTGCTGGCATAGAACTCACATCTCGTCATGGTGTCTATGTTGTTCCTTCCGACTGGTTCCATAACATGACCGTATTTTCAGGAACAAACGTAAAACAACAGCCTGCTCCCAAACCGGTAAAATCCAAGCTGGAGAACAAAATCTATGTAACTTATACCTTTGGCGAAGGTGACAACATGCAATACGATCAGAATCATATGCGCAACCTGTGGGCTGATCCCGCTCGGGGTAAAGTGCCTATCAACTGGACTTCTAGTCCGTTACTCTATGATGCAGCTCCTGCCATCCTAAACTATTACCGTTCAACCGCGACACCAAATGATCAGCTTGTTGCAGGCCCATCCGGAGTGGGTTACTTCAATCCAAATGTCTGGCCAACAGGTACATTCCCGGAGTATCTGAAACAAACCTTCTCTTATCTGAAGAAAACAAACATGTCGTACCCTTTTGTACTCAATCGTGAACTTGGAAAAGACGTTCCGCTGAGTGATTCGATTGCAGCTGCGTACGAGAAGAACTATAAACTTCCAGGCCTGTTCCTCGCAGGCGAGGACAAAGCCAATGTTCAGATCATGAATGGCAGCCTTCCGGTCTCCATTCTGCGAGGCATCTCAACCGTGCAGGATGGTAAAAATATCTTGAATACTACCAAGTCCGATTGGGATGGCAGCTCTCCAACGTTTATCTCGGTTGGCATCAACGCATGGAGCATGACACCATCGGATGTGCTGGCGATCACGGAATCTCTTGGAGCAGAATTCCAGGTTGTGAAAGCGGATGAGTACTTCTCGCTGATCCGAAAAGCATATGGCTTGTCCAAGTAAGGGTATGAATCTTTCGGCAGTCTTTGAAGCAGAAGCAATCGGAAGCTTGAGTCACGCAAGTCCAGTTTGATATCCGAATATAATCCCAAATCAAAGACCTGCCGATCCTTGGGGATCAGGCGGGTCTTTGATTGGTTAGTACGTTTATTCAATCGTTAAACCATTTATCCGTTCGGAGATGGATCTTTTTTTATAGTACATACCGATAGTCACTAGCACCACCATTTCGGATAGCGGAACGGCAAGCCATACGCCGGTAACACCCAAGAATGCGGGGAGGATAACAATTAATGCAACCATGATAATCATCTCACGCGCAGCTGTGATCCAGATGGCCATTTTGGCATTTCCAACAGATTGGAAGTATGTGCTCATGACAAAGTTAATGCCCATGAACATGTATGCAAAGGTAAATATTCGCAAGCCGTACACGGCGTTATCCGTCACGCTGTCACTGAAGTTCCCGAAAATTTGCACAAAATAGGGTGCGCCCAATTGTACAACAAGCAACAGCAGGACCCCACATGCGAGAGCTGTTCTGGAGGCTAAACGAATAGTTTGTTTTTCACGTTCCGTCTGTTGGGCTCCGTGATAATAACTGACCAAAGGTTGGGCGGCGGAGGCCAGACCGAGGAATGCCAGGAGTACAACGCCATGAATATAGTTTAAGACTGTAAAGGATGCTACGCCATCCGTGCCCGCAATCCGGTCCAGTGAAATGTTGTGAGCGATGGAGAAGACGGACATGCCCAATTCAGCCAGGAAGCTGGGGAAACCAATGAGTACAATGGAAGCCAGCAGTTTGGTATTCCATTTGAATCGGGTGAAGGTGAGATTATTCGTTTTTTTGAAAAAGTGAGTCAGCAACACAAGAAGTGCCAGAGATGCTGATACAATTGTACCAATCGCGACGCCACGAACGCCCCATTCCAGCACGTATAACGTTACATAGTTGAGCACAATATTCGCTACTGCAAATGTAATCTGAGCATACATGGACGTATTGGGATTTCCATCGTTACGAACAAAAATAGTGAGTGCATTCTCAATGGTGAAGACGAAACCGAACAATAACATGATGTTTATATAGTCCGCAGCAAACGGGAATGTTTCGGCATTGGCACCAAGGGCATAGACCAGTTTATCTTTGAATGTATATGCGGTATATCCGATGACCATCGTAATCAGCAAAATGATCGTAATGGATTTGGTGAAAATTTGCTTCGCTGTCGTGAGATCTTTCTTGCCCATGTAGGTTGAATACAAGGTCGCCCCGCCCATTCCAATCCATAGCGACATGGCCACAAAAAGCGTGTAGACAGGAGAAGCAATCCCGATTCCGGCCAGCGCGGTAGACCCCAGTTTGTGTCCAACCATAATGCCGTCGATAATAAAATTAAAAGCGACAACCAGCATCCCTAATACGGAAGGCACGAGGTAGCTTACAAATGCCTTACCTACAGATTGCCTTTCTAATGGATGCGTCCAATTTGTGTTCATGATGACCTCCGTTAATATACTGAATGTTCATTCTATATTATATTATACTGAACGTTCGTTCTGTATAATAACATGCCAAGAATTTGGTTGGCAACTTTTCCGAAGGATTATCGTTTCTATGGTAGAGTTAATGGAGCATCTTTTATGACACGGGAGGGAATCTGTTTATGAAGCAAAATAAATACGATGAAGCCGAATTCTTCGGCAATTACAGCCAGATGGCCCGCTCGACTCAAGGGCTGGAGGCTGCTGGCGAGTGGCATGAACTGCAAACGATGCTGCCGGACTTAAAGGACAAGAACGTACTTGATCTGGGGTGCGGGTTTGGCTGGCACTGCCGATATGCACGTGAGCAAGGTGCACGTTCTGTAATTGGCGTGGATTTGTCCGAGAATATGTTACAGCGTGCACGCGAGATGACGGATGACCCTCATATCGAGTACCAGCGTACGGCGATTGAGGATATTGATTTTGCACCCGGACAATTTGATGTGGTGATCAGCTCACTGGCCTTGCATTATATCGAGCGTCTGGATCAGGTATACGCCAAAATCAATGAATGTCTTGTTCAAGGAGGTACGTTTGTCCTGTCTGCGGAGCATCCCATCTTCACGGCGCGGGCGGAGCAGGACTGGCATTATGGACCTCAGGGTGAGATACTGCATTGGCCTGTGGATCATTATCAAGAGGAAGGGCAGCGGGTAGCGAACTTTTTGAACCAGGACGTGGTAAAATATCATCGGACGATGGCGACACATCTGAATGAATTGATTCAGGCTGGGTTTGTCATTCAACAGGTAGCGGAGTCCAAGCCATCCCCAGAGATGATGGAACAGGTTCCCGGTATGCGAGCCGAGAGCCGTCGACCGATGTTTCTCATGATGGCTGCGGTTAAGGCATAAGCAGCTGCGAGATAGGAAGAAAAGAAGAAAAGAATTAGAGCTTTAAGGCAGATAGACCAGCGCATTCCGCACATGTGGATCTTGCTGGTTTATTTTATTTTCAGGAGAGGGAGAAGAAATAAACCGTTTGGGAACCAAACCCGAATGGACGCAGTCTTATTAAGTGAGGTGAACATCAGTTGGACTATCAATATCTGGCACATGCTCAGACGATCGACAATTACACACTTAAAAGCATGATGGATGATTACGGAAACGACGTATGGAACTACGCGTACTTTCTGACCAAAAGTGCAGAGCAAGCGGATGAGTTGTCACAGGAAGTATTTATCCGGGCATATTCCGGGATCACCCATTTTCGAGGAGAATGCTCCTTGAAGACATGGCTGCTGACTATTACTAGGAACACGACATTTACATACCGGAAATCCAGATTTTTTCGCAGCAGTTTATGGGGAGAGACACTGCCAATCCACACGGAACAGGTTAATGCAAGCCAGGGTGAGATGAAACCCGAAAAATTTGTTCACCCCTCTGCCGAAGCCGAGGCGATTAGCAGGGAGCACGTTCATGAAATCTGGGATATCATCATGGCTTTGCCGAACAAATTCCGGGAATTGCTTTTGCTGCATCTGAAGTATGAGCTTACGACGGGTGAAATTTCGGAAATGCTGGGCATCAGCGCGGGAACGGTCAAATCGCGACTGTCCAGGGCGAAGGCCAAAGTACGGAAACAGTGGGAGGAGCGAAGCGAATGAAACATATCGATGACGAATGGGAAAAAGTAGTCAGAAAGGAGCCGTTTGCGGCGTCTCCTTTTACCGAAGAGCATAAGCAGAACGTACTTCGTCAGGTAGCCTGGCTCAAATCGGGATCTGAACAGAAAATGAGCGATGCTCACGATGAGTCTAACGGGCGACATGTTCGGTCGAATCAACGTAGACACCGTCTTCGCTCTCGCAGAGCCGTTATGGCGTGCACGGCGGTTGCAGCCGTGGCAGCGGGGTTCATTCTCTGGAACGGACAGATTGTGGAGCCTGTAATTGAAAATGTATATCCCACCGCAGCGCTCCAATATACGGATGATGCCGGTATGAGCCTGCTCACACCCAAGATGAAAAAGAATGTAGCTGTCACGATGCGAGACTATCTTGGCAAACAATTACTCATAACCAAAGTGCAGGACCTTCCTGTCTCTGGAAGAGTGTCCGTCGAGGCTGGAAAAGAAGGAGATGCAGAATATGCGTTGATCTGGCTTGATGCAGCAACAGGCAATCTGCGTGAGGTACAGATGAGACGGGAGATGGCAGCTAATGAGCTGGAGCATCGTTATTTGCGCCAGATTCCGTCACTACTTGAAGGGATAAAAAGTGACCCTACGCTAAAACCGATCTCAGCCAGACGTTATGTGAAAATGAAGCAGGGTCAGGAAAAACCGGTATGGTTCACAACAGTGTTTTTGGAGAATAGTAGGGGCAGTGGCAGTATCGAATGGACGAGGGATGAAGCAGTATCCGTTTCTGGTAGTGTGAGTTCAGATACTGTATCACAAGAATCAATAACAGAAGCCAGAATGTCGATTGAAGCCTTGTCTGGTGAGCCCGCACCTGATTTGAAAGATATAACTTTTGAACAAAATGGCAAGACGCTTGAAGATACAACGGACCTGTATTTTGGAGATCGGTATTTAGTAAGTATAATTGGTGGGATATTTAGCAACGGATATACTGTAATGGATTTCCAGAGGGGGACTCCAGACCTTGAAACTCGGGAAGAGTATGAACTTTACTTTGAGAAGTTACTTAACATGAAGGAAAGTGTAATCAGGCAGAAGGCAGCACCAGTAATCAAACAAATGTTCAATATCGATCTTGATAAATATAAACTTGAAAGAGATCCAAATACGCCTGGAATGGTCACATTCCGTTCAGCAGAGACAGAGGTTTACAGTACTTTTAAGGTTCGTTATGAAGACGATGCACGGATCACAATGATTACACTAAATGTCCTCTAAGCCTTGGTTTCATATGGTACAATCAAATTAATAGATGGATCGAGAATAGAATAAGGAGCATAACGATGAAATATTTGGTGAGTTCATGTCTTGCTGGCGTAGCCTGCCGTTACAACGGAACAGCGAGTCTGGATGCAAAAATTCAGGAGCTTGTAGAGCAGGAACAGGCAAAGATGGTCTGCCCGGAACTGCTTGGAGGGTTTTCCACCCCGCGGGAGCCAGCTGAAATTATAGGCGGTACGGGTAAGGATGTGCTGGCAGGTACAGCCAAGGTAATTGAGAAGAGTGGCAAGGACGTCACGGATTTGTACGTTAAAGGAGCCTATCAGACACTTGAATGGGCGAAGAAACTGGATGTCACCTGTGTGGTGCTCAAAGAATTCAGTCCTTCCTGCGGTACACAGATGATCTACGATGGCAACTTTGCCAACCACAAAGTCGTGGGCGAAGGGGTTACTTCTGCCTTACTGCGGCAAGAAGGATTTACGGTCATCTCAGAAAATGAGTTCATGGAACAGTTGTAATCATAATCATCTCTGACACGAAATACAGGTAAGTCGCTTTGGGGAGCAGCAGATCCATGGCGGCTTGTTTTTTGTTACAACAGGGCATGCACTTGATTATTGAAAAAACCTTGTTAGAAATAATAGTTACTTTTATAAACTAAGGAACAATATTGTGCGTACTTTTATAACTTGATTATAACATCTAAAATAATACTAAGTATTCGGGTTTAATCATGAACATGAACATAAACAAGAAAAGGATGTGCAGATATAATGGAATCATCGGCAAAAGCTATTACAAAAGAAAGCGTCCTGAACGCTTACCATTTTCGGCATGCAACCAAACAGTTTGATGCTTCACGTACCATTTCGGCAGAGGATTTTGAGTATATTCTGGAAACGGGACGATTGTCGCCAAGCTCGATCGGATTGGAACCATGGAAATTTCTGATTGTACAGAACCCGGACTTGCGCAAACGTCTGTCCGAAGTCTCTTCCGGCGCTCAGAAACAATTGGCGACGGCAAGCCATTTTGTTGTTATCCTGGCACGGTCCGATGCGAGTTATGACTCACCTTACGCGGAGTATATGCTGAAGGAAATTAAGGGCATGCCGAATGACGTATTCGAGTTAACCCGTGAAGCATACGGTAAGTTTCAAAAGAACCAACGAATGCTGGAGAACCCCCGTACTTTATTGGACTGGGCGTCCAAACAGACCTACATTGTTCTCGGCAACATGATGACTGCAGCAGCGCTGATTGGTATCGATTCCTGCCCGATTGAAGGGTTTAACTATGAGGGCGTACATTCTATTCTGGAAGAAGAGGGCTTGCTCGAAGATGGCCTTTGGGATATCTCCGTAATGGCAGCCTTTGGATATCGCGCAGAAGATCCACAACGTGAGAAATCCCGTCAGCCTTTGGATAAAATCACGCAGTGGATTGATTAAAGTTAATGTAATATCGGCTGTTTATATATAAATAAATCATAACGGGGGCGGTCCTATATAATTGTTCATGAACAATTATATAGGCGCCCTTTGTTGGTGTTATTTTATTCTAATGAACCGAGCACACGCTATTCGCTTGTATTTTCACAGGTCTGAGATGTAACGAATTACAGAGGCGTTATTTCGTCCAACGGGTCGATTTTTACGTTCTGGGGCCATTTTATGAATGAATAACTGCGCTGAGGTTCGTTACATTTTGAATTCCCTGATTTTTTGCCTTAGAAGGTGCGGTAGGTTCGTTAGCGCTTGGGCAAGAGAAAAATCCCCTTCGGGAGAGTTCCTTGTTAAAAAAGAGTTGAATATACATAGACATCTATGTATAATGAACTCATGCCAAATTACAACGCAATTGCACTGATCGCAAGAATCAGAGATCACATTAACAAACGGATTGTTCAGCAGTTGGAGCAGCAAGATGTTACAGGGATAGTTCCGTCCCACGGTGATATCCTGATGTTCCTGTACCGTGAAGATGCACTATCCATCAAGTTACTGGCGGAGCGAGTTCATCGGACCCAGCCAACTGTAACAGTACTGGTGAACAAGTTGGAGAAGTTGGGATATGTAGAACGCAGTAAGAGTGCCGAAGACAGTCGAGTGACGATGATTCGTTTGACAGAACAGGGCCGGCAACTGGAACCTGTATTCCAACAGGTATCACAACAGATTAATGGGATGGTATATGGTCATTTGACAGACGATCAGGCAGATCAGCTGGAGAGTTTGTTGACCAGTATCGTTAGCAAGTTATAACCATAAAACCATAAGCATTTTGCATGAATCAACAAACCGAGACGATCGGATGATCAAAAATGCAAAATGCTCCAACTCCCTTTTTTTTACTCATATACATAGATGTCTATGTATATAAAGAGAATTATTCACGATTTGGCAGCAAAATTTAATATAAACTTGGAGGGATTTATTTATGAAACATTTAATCGTATATGCGCACCCGCACACAGACAGCTTGAACCACGCCATTTTGAACACCGCAGTGGAAGCACTTGAGACTCAAGGGCACGAAGTCGTTGTACGGGATCTGTACGCACTTGGATTCCAGCCTGTATTGAGCGCGGCGGATAGAGCGTCCATGCGTGCAGGACAGACGCCTGAGGATATCGCAACCGAGCAGCAATATGTCACGGATGCAGAGGCCATCACCTTTATTTATCCCATCTGGTGGACAGGTCTTCCAGCAATCATGAAAGGGTATGTCGATCGTGTATTCGCATATGGTTTCGCTTATGCTTCCGGTGAAGCCGGCATTGAGAAATTACTGACAGGCAAAAAAGGACTGATCATTAACACACATGGCACGCCAAGTGAAATTTACGATCAAATCGGCATGATTGCCAGTATGAAAATGACTTCCGATGTGGGTATCTTCGATTTTGTAGGCATTGAAGCAGTAGATCATTTGTTCTTCGGCAGTATCGGATATTTGGAAGCGACGGCTTACCAGTCCATGCTGGAGCAAGTAAAAGAAACGGTCAGCACCAAATTCTAAACGTATACACATGTATTTATTGGCAGGCCGGTTCGTTCGTCGAATCGGCCTGTTTGGTTTGCAAAATGAAAGAAAGGCGGTATAATCTTACCCATGGAACCTATACTCATATTCAAAGCATTATCCAACGAGACACGTCGACAGATTCTGTTGTGGCTCAAAAACCCCGAGCAACACTTTCCACCGCTGGAGTTATCCCAGCATCCGGACGCAGGAAAGAGCGGCATATGTGTTGGTACGATCCAGGTGAAGGCCGGACTGGCTCAATCCGTCATATCCAGCTATCTGCTGACCATGCTCAAAGCCGGGTTGCTGATCTCCGAGCGCAGGGGACAGTGGACGTATTATCGCCGCAACGAAGAAACCATTCGTCAATTTGCCGAGTACGTACAGCACGAGCTATAAGCCGGACGCCGAGACGGAAGCAAGAATGCAGGTGCAGGCGGGTATTCCGTCCGGATGTAAACGGCTGAGGAGCAGCTCTGTCACATCATTTTTTTGTGCTTATACATCTATATATCTGGATATACAAAAATAAAAATATACCTACAGAGGAGAACTTTCTATTATGTCTACCGAAAACACAGCTTCATCCCCCAAAAAACATATTAACGATGTTAAATTGTCCATTCTGGATTTGGCTCCTGTCGTCGTGGGTGCCACACCTGCGGATGCGCTTCGCAACAGTCTGGATCTTGCTCAGCACGCAGAGCGTTGGGGATATCACCGTTACTGGGTAGCGGAACACCACAACATGCCGGGCATCGCTTCTTCCGCGACTTCGGTTGTCATTGGTTATCTTGCGGGTGGAACGAAGACCATTCGTCTCGGTTCTGGTGGTATCATGCTGCCTAACCATGCGCCGCTTGTCATTGCCGAGCAGTTTGGTACATTGGAATCACTGTATCCAGGCCGTATTGACCTTGGGCTAGGCCGTGCGCCAGGTAGTGACCGTCGGACATCACTTGCACTACGCAAAGATCTGAACAGCGGTGAAGATTTCCCGGAATTGCTGGCAGAGCTTAGAGCATACTTTGATGCTTCTGCCACATCGTATCATGCGCCTGTTCGAGCTGTACCCGGTGAAGGGTTAAATATCCCGATTTACCTGCTCGGGTCCAGTGATTTCAGTGCTCGTCTCGCAGGCCAGCTGGGATTGCCGTTTGCTTTTGCCAGCCACTTCTCACCGGATTACACCCGGATTGCACTTGAAACGTATCGGAGCAGCTTCCAGCCATCCGATCACTTGAAGGAGCCTCACGTTATTGTGGGTGTAAATGCAGTCGTTGCGGATACGGATGAAGAAGCTGCATGGTTGGGTACGACGATGCAGCAGCAGTTCCTGAACATTATTCGTGGGACAACCGGATTGGTGCAGCCACCAGCCGATATGG
Organism: Paenibacillus sp. NPDC056933; assembly: GCF_042674385.1. Classification (NCBI taxonomy): domain Bacteria; kingdom Bacillati; phylum Bacillota; class Bacilli; order Caryophanales; family Paenibacillaceae; genus Paenibacillus; species Paenibacillus sp. NPDC056933. Next base: position 423,268 of record NZ_JBHUQN010000004.1, read on the forward strand.
AAGGTAAATGGACAGATCGTGAGAAAGCTGGTGTTGAGCAGACGCTGAAAGCAGCTGTGAACGGTTCTCCGGAGACCGTGCGTGGTCAACTGGAATCGTTTATCGCTCAGACCCAAGCAGATGAGCTGATTATTACGTCGATGATCTATGATCATCAGGCGCGCCTGCACTCGTATGAGCTAATTGCACAACTGGCGGGAAAAGCATAAACAAAAGCATAAACGCAACAGCGAACGTGAACATAAGGCTCGAATGCCGCTGACATATTAACGGTTTGTCTCTTCGGAGGCGAACCGTTTTTTGGCAGTCTGTTTTTCATAAAAGTTTGTATGAGGCAGATGGTTCTTTTTAGGGTAAAATGATCTTACCGGTCCAATTCCAGTCTAATTTGAAACGGTTAAACAGCGCCATGCGTATAAACCCAGAGTATTATACATATGTTGGCTTGTACAAGAAACTTTATTCGCATGTGATGGAACATGCAGATTTCCAGCTTATTCGTTGATTAAGGATACATAAGAGAGGAAGACATGCCTATGGAGCAACCCGAGCAACCCCGCATTTGGCCGGATCGGTTTAAGCGATTTTTTTTGAATAACAAGTTTGTTCTTTTTCTGTTGATTCTGCTGTTGGTAGGACTGAACGTAATGGTTCTTACCAAGGTATCCTTTGTTTTGCATCCGCTCGCGGTACTGATCAAGACGATTGTGCTGCCGATTATTCTGTCAGGTATCCTCTATTACCTGCTGAATCCGATTGTGGATGTCATGGAAAAGTGGAAGATCAAGCGTGGCTGGTCCATTCTGATCTTGTATCTCGCCATCGGGGGTATCCTGACTGTCGTCGTACTGGCGGTCATTCCGGTTGTGCGTAACCAGATTATGGGGCTGATTGAAAATTTCCCAACGTACAGTGAGACGGTAAAGCATCAGTTTGAGGAACTTACGGGCAGCCAGCTGTTTAGTCAGTTCCAGGAGACGGTGAATCTGAATGCACAGGACTGGTGGGGTACGATCTCCCAGAAAGCCACTGAGATTCTGAATTCGACCTGGACCAAATTGGGCGGTTTCCTCGGAGCATTCACCGAGACGGTGCTGTCTATAGTAACGGTTCCGTTTATCCTGTTCTATCTGCTCAAAGACGGCAAGAAGCTTCCAGCGAAAATTCTGTCTTTCCTGCCAATCAAGAGCCGTACAGGTGCAATGCATGTGCTGGAAGATATCAATCACCAGATCAGTTCGTTCATTCGTGGACAGATTATCGTCAGTTTCTGCATCGGCATTCTGCTCTACATCGGCTATATGATTATTGGTCTGGATTACGCGCTGATTCTTGCCATTATCGCATCGTTTACCAGTGTTGTTCCGTACCTGGGACCTGCGATTGCCATTACGCCTGCGTTGATTGTGGCTCTGGTCACTTCTCCGGTGATGCTGCTGAAGATGGTGGCGGTGTGGACGATCGTGCAATTAATTGAGGGTAAATTCATCTCACCTCAGATTATGGGCAAAACGCTCAAGATTCACCCGATCACGATTATCTTCGTCATTCTGACTTCAGGCAATCTGTTCGGTGTAGTGGGCATTTTGCTGGCCGTTCCGGGATACGCTGTGCTGAAAGTATGTGTGTCGCATATCTTCAACTGGTTCAAGGATCGATCCGGTCTATATGATCCGAAGAATAACAATCTATTGTAACCGGAGTGGGCAAGCCCTTAATTGAACCTGTAATAAATTTCCTTTTTGGCAAAACGGTACCCTTATTCAACAGAACCCCCGTCCATCGGCTAAAGCCGAGAGGCGGGGGTTCTGTTGTGTGAACAGGCAGGCTAATGCCTAGCCATGTTTAATATGCTGGAGCGTTTGCAGGAAGATCTGCTCAATATGTGCATCATCCAGAGAATAATACACGGTCTTGCCTTCTTTGCGCCGCTTGACGATTCGCATGTTGCGAAGTGACCGCAGCTGGTGCGAAATGGCCGACTGTCCCATATCGAGCAGCACCGTTAGATCGTGCACACATAATTCCTTCTGCAACAGCGCATCAATAATACGAAGCCGTGTCGGGTCGCTGAATGCCTTGAACCAATCCGCCATCTCGGAAGAGGTCTCGCGATCCATGAGAGAAGAGCGAATCGTCTGCACGTCAGCCTCTGTTCCGGAGCAGGCCGCGTCGCATTCGGCTGGAGCCTTAACCGGTTGTTCCATTTCCTATCACCACCTATATGAACTCAACCTTTGATGAAGTGTTGTTCTTCGATAAGCCTATTATATCCAAAAAACGTCTAAAGCGAAATGATTACTATTAGCATATTCTGTATGAAAAATCAACAGGAATTGTTGACACTCGTGTTTAAGCGTGCATATAATAAGGGTAATAAAACATATGAATGATTGCTCATATATTGGATTGTAAATACGAAAGATTACGGATAACCATCATGTTTTACGTACTGCAAAGGGGAGAGTTCACATGGGAACCGGACAGGAACAGGTGAAAAGGGAACTGCTGCTGGATGGATTGGATTGCGCCAACTGCGCATTGAAGATTGAGAATGGCGTCAAAAAGATTAAAGGCATTACCGATTGCTCGGTCAATTTTGTAACCAAAACCTTATCCATGCACACCACATCCGATATGGATGAGCAGGTGGTGGAAGAAGCGAAACGCAAAGTGCTCCGACTGGAGCCGCATATTCGTATATCGGAAAAAGGTAAACCTTCGCACGGAAGTCGTGCTGCTGCCGCGCCAGAAGGCTCGACATCCGGCAACATGCACGCATATGCAGGTAGTGTGACCCACGGGCATGAACATGCTACGAGTGGGCACGATCATGATGGTCATGCCCATGATCATAACCATAACCATAACCATAACCATCAACATGGAGCGCATGATCATGCACATGACCACAGCCATCATCACGGCACTCAAGGGCAAGCGCATGATCATGGTAGTCATGCTGCTGGGCACGATCACGGACATGCGGACGGTCACGACCATGACGCGCACGCCGGACACTCACATGAACATGGCGCTGGGCAGACGAAGGTGCTGCTGGCACGTCTGGCGGCGGGTTCCATTCTGGTGGCAGCCGCGATCTGGTCTCCGCTGGAAGGATGGGCGCAGCTTGCACTCTATGTTGTCGCTTATCTGATCGCAGGGGGAGATATCGTCCTTCAGGCATTCAAAAATATCATTCGCGGTCAGGTATTTGATGAATACTTCCTCATGTCCGTCGCCACCATTGGTGCCTTTGCCATTGGTCAATATCCTGAGGGTGTTGCGGTTATGCTCTTCTATCAGCTCGGTGAGCTGTTTCAGGGAATGGCGGTGAATCGCTCAAGGAAGTCCATCCAGTCGCTTATGGATATTCGCCCGGACTATGCCAATATGCTGATCGGTGCGGGAGAAGAGACCAAACGGGTTACTCCGGAAGAAGTACGCATTGGTGATCGCATTGTAGTGAAAGCGGGTGAGCGGGTACCTCTGGACGGGATCGTCAAGGCAGGTCGTTCCATGGTGGATACGTCTGCTCTGACAGGTGAATCCGTGCCTCGTGAACTGGAACCTGGCAGTGATGTACTGAGTGGATTTGTGAACAAAAATGGGATGTTGACCATTGAAGTAACGAAAACCTTTGGTGAATCCACCGTATCCAAAATTCTGGACCTGGTACAGAACGCGAGCAGCCGTAAAGCCAAAACGGAACACTTTATTAGCAAATTCGCCCGGTATTACACACCGGTTGTTGTCATCCTGGCCGCGCTGATTGCGCTTGTTCCACCGCTGGTGCTCAGTGGTGCAACGTTCGCCGATTGGATCTATCGTGCACTGGTGTTCCTCGTGATCTCTTGTCCGTGTGCGCTGGTCGTTTCCATTCCACTTGGTTTCTTCGGCGGTATCGGAGCTGCCTCGCGTAACGGTATTCTCATCAAAGGAAGTAACTACCTTGAAGCATTGAACGATGTCAAAGTCGTTGTTTTCGATAAAACGGGCACACTAACCAAAGGTGTTTTCAAAGTAACAGCTATCCGCCCGGAAGCTGGACGTACGGAAGATGAATTGATGGAGCTTGCTGCCATTGCCGAAGCCCATTCAAACCATCCAATTGCAGAATCCATTCGCACAGCTTGGGCAAAAGATATTCGTACCCAGGGTGTGGATGATTACGATGAGGTTGCAGGGCATGGCATCAAGGTTAGTGTGGACGGACATGAAGTGCTTGCGGGTAACGCCAAATTGATGGAGCAGGCAGGCATCTCCTATACGACTCCACAAACTGTGGGCACGGTGGTGCACGTTGCCGAATCGGGATCTTATGTCGGTCACCTGATCATTGCTGATGAGGTGAAGGATGATGCAGCGGCAGCCATTCAGGCACTCAAGAAGCTCGGTATCCGCAAAGCGGTCATGCTGACCGGGGATGCCAAAGCTGTTGGTGAAGCTGTAGGGCGTGAGCTGGGTGTCGATGAAGTATACGCTGAGCTGCTGCCACAGCATAAAGTCGAACAACTGGAGCGACTCGAAGCTGCCAAATCACCGAAAGAGAAAATGGTATTTGTCGGTGACGGCATTAATGATACCCCCGTGCTGGCGCGTGCTGATGTAGGCGTAGCGATGGGGGGACTTGGTTCGGATGCAGCGATTGAAGCGGCCGACGTGGTCATCATGACGGATGAGCCATCCAGACTGGCCAGTGCGATCCGGATTGCAAAACGAACACGAACTATTGTTTGGCAAAATATCGGTTTTGCATTGGGTGTCAAAGCGATCTTCCTGCTGCTGGGTGTGTTCGGAATTGCAACCATGTGGGAAGCGGTATTCTCTGATGTAGGGGTGACCGTGCTGGCTGTCCTGAACGCCATGCGTGTACTGCGGGTGAAGGACATCTAAGATTTACGAAACGATCCAGACGGCTCTTCGTATATACGTAGAGCCGTTTTTTTGTTTTAATATCAGTGGTGTATTTTTAATGGAGTTAGGGGAGGACATGGTGGCAGGAGCAATTGTTGGTTTGATATGTGGCGTATGTTATTTCGTATTGGGGTTAATGGTTTACAAAAAACCGCCTAAAAGAATTAATGGCATATATGGTTACCGTACCCCGCGCGCGATGAGTAACCCAGAACTATGGGAAGAAGCACAACGGTATAGTGCCAATCTGATGATGCAGTTTGGTGTGATTATCACCGTGTTTGGTATTCTCGGTTTCTGGTTTACTGATGTACAGGCACTGGTTCTGAGTCTGTTCGCTGTTGTTTTTTATACGATTCGACTGTTTACCAAGGTGGAAGGCCGCTTGAAGGAAATGCAGCGTGTCCAGCAGCAGGGGCAGAAAAAACAAGGCGCTTAGAGGTACGATGTGAAATCGCAACTGAATGAAGATCCGCGAGAGCGGATCTTTTTTGCATCTTATAGAGGTGGAGAATACCAGAAACTACATTTAACAACATATTATAAAGTGTTTATTGAGATAATCTGTCTACGTTTGACACATAATAAATATTCGAGCTCTGAATCTAACGTTGACGTTAACGTTAATATTATATATAATTATGTACATAACATTACAGACATATAAAAGTGAGGTGAAGGAAATGAGTTTATATAAAATCGACGACGTAGCGAAGGAATGCGGTTTGACCAAGCGTACCATTCGGTATTACGAAGAGATCGGTGTTATGCCTTCACCTCAGCGGACGGACGGCGGTACACGGTTGTACTCCCGGGAAGATATCGATTATCTGAAAAAGGTGGTTCGGGCGAAGGAAGTGTTGGGTTTCTCGCTTCAGGAGCTGCATACCTATGTGGCAACGGCCGATGCGCTGAACGAACAGCGTTTTGATTATCAGCAGACCACTGAAGTGAGGGAACGGATTGAGAAGCTCACCAAGATAGAAGCGACGCTGGATGACCAACTGCAACTCATTGAGCAGAAACTTCAGAGCATTCATGCCGTACAGGAGGAACTGGAGCAATTGCGTGAACGGGTTCAGAACGGCATTCGACGGTTGGAAGGGCACGAAGATGACACATAACTGAGCATTTGATTTGAACCAAATGATGCAAAATGCTCAATCAGTATTCCACAACAAGCACCGGGAGATCCGGTGTCATTTGTGCCGTTTTGTTTCCATTATTTCTGAAAATAAAGATAATTATTTCACTATTTTCACAACGTTTCACAATTTATTTCACAACAGAAATCATGAACCAGGAGGAATTACGTATGAAAAGAGAACCCTCATTACCTGACGAATTGCCGTCATCCCGTGGAGGACTGCTGTCCCAACCCAGAGCCGTATGGGCGGTAGCTTTTGCCTGTATCATCTCCTTTATGGGACTGGGATTGGTTGACCCAATCCTGCCTGCCATTGCGGATCAACTGCATGCTTCCAAAAGCCAGGTATCTTTACTGTTTACAAGTTATAACGCAGTTACCGGGGTAGCCATGCTGATTACAGGTGTTGTATCCAGCCGGATCGGTGTGAAGTGGACACTGCTCAGCGGGATATTGCTGATCATTGTTTTCTCTTTCCTCGGCGGAACCTCTGACACGGTAGGGGCTCTCGTTGGTTATCGTGGTGGTTGGGGACTGGGGAATGCCCTGTTCATCGCAACCGCATTGTCCGCTATCGTGGGACTGTCCACTTCGGGGACAGCCAAAGCGATTATTTTGTACGAAGCAGCCCTTGGTCTGGGGATTGCCGTTGGTCCATTGCTCGGTGGTGAACTGGGTTCCATCTCGTGGCGTGGCCCGTTCTATGGTGTAGCTGCTCTGATGGCGATTGCTTTTATCAGTATTACGTTGATGCTGCCTAAGATGGCCAAACCGAAAACACGCAGCTCCTTGTCCGATCCGTTCAAGGCTCTGGGGTATCCTTCATTGAAAACATTGGCGATTACCGCCTTCCTGTATAACTTTGGTTTCTTTACCCTGATGGCTTACTCACCTTATGTCATGAATCTGGATGAGCACGGACTCGGTTATGTATTCTTCGGTTGGGGTCTGATGCTGGCAATTACGTCTGTATTTGTCGCACCAAGACTGCAACGTCGATTCGGATCGGTTCCTTCCATGAGCGTCATGCTGACCCTGTTCGCCATTGATTTGCTGGTGATGGCTGTCGGTACGGTGATGGGATCATCCACAACGGTTATTGTTGCTGTTATCGTGGCCGGGATTTTCCTCGGGATCAACAACACGTTAATTACAACGGCAGTTATGGAAGCTGCGCCCGTGGAACGTTCTGTGGCATCGGCGGCCTACAGTTTCGTCCGGTTCCTTGGCGGTGCGCTGGCACCATGGCTTGCTGGTAAATTGTCCGAGTGGTTTCTGCCGGAGACCCCGTTTTATTTTGGCGCATTGATGGTTCTGATCGGGGTCGTTGTACTTCTGGTACGCCGCAGACATCTGCGCGATATCGATGCTGCCATTACGCATCATTAATGAACAGGAGGAATGGAAAATGCTGAAACAAATACTGGTTGCGGTCGATGGGTCGGATCATGCACACAAAGGTCTGGAGCAAGCTGTTGTTCTGGCAGAAAGTTTGATACAACCGGCTTCCTTGATTATCGTACATGTTAATCCTTCGATCTCGCTGAATGAGCCCGCACTGGGTGTGGATCTGGAAGCAAGAATCGCAGAAGAAGGACAGCATATTATACAACCTGTTAATGAATTGTTAGCTGCTCGTTCTGTTCATTATGAAACTTTGCTGATAGCTGGTGATCCCGTGAATGAGATCTGCCGTGTAGCGAAGGATAGAGACTGTGATCTCATTGTGATGGGGACGGCCGGGAAAAGCATGCTCGCTGAAATCATCGTGGGCAGTGTCAGCCACGGCGTCTTGAAACATGCAGGATGTCCGGTGATGACTGTGAAATAGTGGTATGACCTTCTTGTGTGGATGATGCTAAAGTAGTGTATAAATAGGTATAGGGAAACTCTGCGGTAAACATGAATGGAGGATACAGCAATGAAAAAACAACATCTGTTCATCGGGGGCAAGCCCACCGAATCAGTAGACTATAAAGCACTTCAAGCACCGTACTCTGGAGAAACGCTGGCAGAAGTATCCACAGCGTCGCCTGAGGAAGTCGAAGCGGCGATTGCCGCTGCAATTCAGGCGGGTCAAGAGATGCGCAGAATGCCTGCCCATCAGCGTGCAGACATCCTTTACAAGCTGTCTGCCTTGCTGGAAGAACGGAAGGAAGAAGCGGCTCGGATTATTGCGCTGGAGGCAGCGAAGCCGATTACTGCGGCGCTCGCGGAGGTTGATCGTACGGTGGAAACGTACCGTTTCGCCGCAGAGGAAGCCAAGCGGCTCACTGGAGAGACGGTTCCCATGGACGCAGCCAAAGGCGGAGAAGGACGGATCGGGTATACGATGCGACAGCCCTTGGGCGTTATCGGAGCCATTACGCCGTTTAATTTTCCGATGAATCTGGTGGCTCACAAGGTAGGCCCAGCACTGGCGGCAGGCAACACAATTGTGCTGAAGCCGGCGGAACAGACGCCGCTGTCTGCCTATTATATCGCCAGCTTGCTTCAGGAGGCCGGATTACCGGATGGAGCATTGAATGTGGTGAGCGGTGACGGCAAAACGATTGGTGATGTGCTTGTAGAGCATCCTGATGTGGCTCATATTACATTTACAGGCAGCCCGGCTGTAGGCACAAGCATTCGCAGCAAAGCCGGACTGAAACGGGTAACATTGGAGCTTGGGTCCAATGCGGCAGTTATTATAGACGCAGATGCCAATTTGGACAACGTGGTACCGAGATGTGTTACCGGAGCTTTTACCTATCAAGGACAGGTATGTATCTCTTTGCAGCGGATTTATGTGCACAGCGAGATTGCGGATGAGTTTATTCGCCGCTTCGCTGAAGCCGCAAAACAAGTCGTAGTAGGAGATCCGCTGAACCCGGATACTGTCGTCTCTGCGCTCATTACATCCAAAGACGTACAGCGTACAATGGATTGGATTGATGAAGCAAAGCAGGCAGGCGCTGAGGTTGCAGCAGGCGGCGAAGCCGAGGGAGGTGTCTTGCGTCCAACGGTGCTGGTTAACGTTCCGCGGGATGCCAAGGTATCTTGTCAGGAGGTATTCGCCCCCATCGTTGTCATTAATACGGTGGAATCGGTTGAACAAGGAATAGAGTATGTGAATGATTCCATCTATGGGCTTCAGGCGGGTGTGTTCACGAATAATATTCATACTGCGTTGCATGCAGCAGATCACATTGAAGCTGGCGGCGTGATGATTAACGATATTCCCACATTCCGTGTGGACCATATGCCTTACGGCGGCGTGAAGCAGAGCGGCATGGGACGTGAAGGGGTCAAATATGCCGTGGAGGAAATGACGGAATTGAAATTTGTAATGTTTAACAAGAACTGAAGACATTCATAGGATTAGCGGATATTTGAGATAAAAATAAAATAGATAATCCTGTGCCCGAGTTACGGGTGCAGGATTTTTTTGCTTTTTCTCCATCAGTCCATTCCGTCAAAAAATACATAGCCTTTCTTCAATGACCCGGGGTTCACATCTGATGAGAAGGGTATAAATACTTATCGTACCGCAAATCTATCCATTAGATGCCTATCATATCACCGAAACATTTTGTATCCATTCAGAGAAATGAACGTAATTTTGGGGTACAGAATTGTTGGAAGTCTTATACTCTCACACTTGAATTTAAATACAATGCAGTATGAACAAGCCTGAACCTAGAAGTCACAGGCCAGACAGGAGGTGTATTCAAATGGCATATTCCATGGCTGACGTATCCGGGATGTCCGGTGTAAGTCTGAGTGAATTGGGACAGTACGCTGAGACAGGTCTGCTGAATCCTGCCTTCGTGGGTCCAGATGAGGATATTTACTATGAGGAACCAGAGTTGCTGAGACTGCAGCAGATTCTCTTCTGTAAAGAAGTAGGCATGGAGGAGGAAGAGATAGGACCCATGCTCAGGGACACTCCCCGGGACATGATTCGTATCATGCAGCAGCATCGGATCGAGATACTGGAGAAGGCACTTCGTTTACATGGATTGATTCAGACACTGGACAAAACCATATCCTATTTACGTGGCGAGCAGGAACTGAGTAAGGATGAACTGTATGCTGGGTTTTCGAATAAGGGGCGTCATCGGCTTTTGAATGAAGCAACCTCTGACCATGCAACCAAGAAGTATTCTGAACAGAAGCAGACAGAGGCCAGTCAGAAGTACAACGCCATTTCCCCGGAGCCATCCACCCTGCCTGAGGTTCAGGAGATGAAGTCGAAGGAAGATTTTCTCGATTCCCAGGCGAAGCTTGACCGCATTCATCTGGATTTGCAGAGTGCTATCGAGAATGGGTTAGAACCCGGAAGCCCGGAAGTGCAGCAGATTATCGGCAGACATCTCGAATGGATCAAAGGTTATTACACCCCCACGGCAGAGATCTATCGGGATCTGGGCAATCTGTACGTCGAGCACAAAAATTTCCGTCAGATGTATGATGGATACCACCCCAAGTTGGCCGAGTTTTTGCGAGACGGGATGATGATAAAAGCGGAACAGGATTTATCCTAGATGCATAAAGTATCATGGGCGAGCAGAACATGGGTGTGAGAAAAGAATGATAACAAAGAGCGCAGTCCTTTGGGAGGATGCGCTCTTTGTTATGGACATCATCGTAAGGCCGATGAACTCTCCATCGGCTTATTTGCCTCACTTGAGGTCCTTAGGATAATTCCAACTGCTCTGTAATCAGGCTTACCGCTTTTTCCAGGAAGACGCGGTCTTCATCGTCAAAACGGTTCTTGAGCGGACTGTCGATGTCGAGCACGCCGTACAATTCGCCGTTTTTGATAATCGGCACAACAATTTCACTGTTCGATGCGGCATCACAGGCGATATGGCCTGGAAAAGCATGAACATCTTCAACGACCATTGTACGTCTTTCCGCAGCAGATGTGCCGCACACACCGCGTCCAAGCGGAATACGGATGCAGGCAGGCAACCCCTGAAAGGGACCGAGTACAAGTTCTTTTCCATCATACAGATAGAAGCCGACCCAGTTGGTATCGGTCAAAAATACATTGAGCAGCGCCGCAGCGTTTGCCAGATTGGCAATGGCGCTAGGTTCATCGCGGATCAGAGCACTTAACTGTCCCAGGACGGCGGTGTGCTGCTCGCTTCGTGTTCCTTCATAGGAAACAGCTTGAAACATGGTAAATCACCCTCCCGAGCAAAAATGGTACTTATTTTCAAGATAGTGCAGAGCCTCCGGTTAGTCAAGCGGAGGATTTCGGAAAAGGAGGCCAATCCCCGAGTATCCCCCCTGTTTCTCATCTTCCTGCGTGGGGTAATTACTTAGCAATCACGGAGGGCTACAACCCGGGAAGGAGCTTGGCTTATGCATGCAGAGGTACAGAATCTTTTTGTACGAATTCATCTTTTATATTTCGCTCAGAATCAGGACTTAACCATTGGCGACGCGCTGCCTCTATTGGAAGAACGGGGATATCGTGTTGGAGAGCGAGAGATCAAGCAGGAGCTTGAGCATCTGACACAGGAGAACTTCCTGACTGCCCATGGAGATCAATGGAGCCTCACGGGGACAGGCATTGAGGAGTTTAAAGAAATCATAGCTGTCTTTGGCCGAGTAAGCGAAGAATTACTTGCGACAGGCAAGAAAACGTCTAACGTCTGAACTTGAATTGGACAGGCATGCCCGGGCATACTTTCAAACTGGAATGGATTCATACGTAACAACAAGACCGGGAGCGGAAGAGACCCGGTTTTTTTGACGTGATTATGATGACTGAACAGTTGCCATTCAGCGCAGGTTATGGTTAGATGGCTATTGAATCTTATGGTCTTAGAGATAGATCGGATCGGAGTGTCTTTTTCATGTATAAATGCAAAGGGAGAATTCCCGAACTAGAGACAGGGCGGCTGCGTTTACGCAAAATGCGTCGCCGAGATGCGGCCCAGATGTTCGCTTGCTGGTCCGACCGGGACGTGACCCGTTATATGAATTTAGCGCCCATGATTGGGACAAGCGAAGCCGCGGATATGATTGGGCTGCTGAACCATATGGCAGGAGAGGAGGAGGCGATTCGCTGGGGAATCGAACTCAAGGAGACGGGGCAGCTTATCGGCAGTTGTGGTTATAACACATGGCAGCTTGAAGGAGCATTCCGGGGCGAAATCGGATATGAGTTAGGGCGTGAACACTGGCGTCACGGTTATATGACGGAGGCATTTTCGGTGTTGCTGCCGTTCGGGTATGAAACGATGGGTCTCAATCGGATCGAGGCGCTGGTTGATCCGCGTAATCTCGCTTCCGGAGAGTTTCTGACGAACCGCGGCTTCACGCGGGAAGGCCTGCTGCGTCAGGTGCAGCATACGTCCACCGGATATAAGGATATGGTGATGTATTCCCTGCTGTACGATGAGTTTTTGCGTAAGAGAGATAAATAAAAGATGAAAAAAATCAGGGATTACAGCGATTGAAAAATTGTTCTGGTCCCTAGTGGGCTGTGTAAATCAATGTTCCAAATTATATAGAGAATTGAAGAGAGAAGGGTTTGAGTGAATACAACCGGAGGTTTGAACCGCAGTTTCATTCTGGCAGGATTGCTGCTGGCGACTTTTTTGTCTGCAATTGAAGGTACGGTGATTGGACCAGCCGGACCAACCATTGTTAGTGAATTAGGTAGTGTGCAGCTTCTCAGCTGGATCTTTACCGCATATCTTCTGACGATGGCTGTGAGTACGCCGATCTTTGGCAAAATCAGTGACCTGTACGGGCGTAAGCCGGTATTTCTGATTGGCTGTGCCTTATTTTTACTGGGTTCACTCCTGTGCTGCCTTTCGCAGAACATGGAGCAACTGATTATTTTTCGCGCGATTCAAGGGATTGGCGCCGGTGCGGTGGTCCCAGTTACGTTTACAATTATTGGCGACATTTACCGCATTGAAGAACGAGGCAAAATACAGGGTTGGATCAGCTCGGTGTGGGGCATTTCATCTTTGGCCGGACCGCTGCTGGGCGGTTACTTTGTAGATAATCTGGGCTGGCAGTGGATTTTTGGATTCAATGTGCCGTTCGGGCTGCTGGCGATGTGGTTTGTGTTTCGTTATTTGAAGGAAGAAATGTCTCCACGTACCGCCAAAATTGACTATATGGGTGCATTGACCTTTACCGTTGGTATTACCGCATTGCTCTTTGTATTGTCCGCAGGTGGACAGTATTATGCCTGGAGTTCTTCGATTATTGTGGGACTGAGCATTGTGGCTGTTGTTTTTATGATTTTATTTTTTGTGGTGGAAAAAAGGGCCCAGGCCCCGATGGTTCCTCTCCATCTCTTCCGTATTCGGGACATTCGGGTGGCGAATATCGCCGGACTGTTAACCAGTACCCTGATGATTGGCCTGACCAGTTATTTGCCTCTTTGGGTGCAGGGGGTTCGGGGCGGTAATGCGACTGAATCGGGGTTGCTGCTTGCACCGATGTCGGTTGGTTGGCTGATTGGTAGTGTTCTTGCCGGCCGTCTGTTGATGAAGATTGGATCACGCTTAACAGCGGTGATTGGATTAACCGGGATCGCCATTGGATCGGGAGGACTCTTCCTGGTCGGTGGAACGTCTCCTCAGGCGGTACTGTTTATATTAACCTTTATTTACGGACTCGGCTTCGGATTTGCTTTTACCATATTCACCATTATTGCGCAGTCGTCGGTCGGCTATAAGGAACGTGGATCTTCTACGGCGCTGCATACCTTCATGCGTACGCTGGGACAGACCATCGGGGCTGCAGCGTTTGGTACATGGTTGAATTACCGAATTTCAACGTTGTCGGACGAACAGCATCTTGCAGATGCAGGCATTTCGGAAGGTGATCTGAATCAGCTGCTTGCTCCGCATACAGAAGCTGCGCTGTCAGATGACAAATGGGCGCTTCTGCGTAACGTATTGGAAGGAAGTCTGCATTCATTGTTTGTCATCATGTTTGTCATTGCCATGATCTCATGGATAACGACACTGGCATTGCGCAAACGGCTAATCGTTCCTGAGAACGCAGCAGATGCTCCGCCAAAGGCCCAAGCTTCCGGTCAGTGATGTGAAAAGAATCAAGGCAGCTGTTCCTAGGCTGCTTTTTTTGGTTTATTATTTTCTAAAAGGGAGTTTGCAATAAATGGGAGGCGAGTTGAAATGACAAATCAATGGATCAGATCGATCTGGTTCGTACCTTTCCCAATCAAATGTCTGGCAGCCATATTGACCAGCACTTCAATTTCTCTGATTGTCGGGATCATGGAATATGTTCCCTTGGCGGAACGAGCGGAACATACATATTACTATCCCTTCTGGTATACATTGATCATAAGCATTCTTATCAGCTCGGCTATTCTTCTGTTTCTGATACTGCCTTTATCGTTATTTGCGGATAATGTGCTTGCTTCCCGAAGAATGAATAGAATTGTAACCAAGGTGATATTTGCAATCTTAACGTATTTGCTCCTTGGAGTGGGGAGTGGAGTGTTGTTCTCGATCTTTGTATTCAAGTTGGATGCCTTTGAGTATACAGGTCATTATCAGTACATCGTTATAATGACCTTTGTCTTTCTGTTGTGGCAACTAGGGCTGAGCGGGTTATTAAGCAGGGGCCGTGATAAGAACAGATCAGAATAGCATTATTGATAACTAGCCAACTCATGCTGAATGGAGGCGCGGATGATGTTTCCCAATAATCTGAATTCGTCCAAGGAAGATGAAGCCAAACGTAAGTACGAAGAGAATCAAAGGGAGATCGAGGGTCACAGCCGCTCGGGTCTGTCCAGTTACATTGTCGATTTGCTGATTGCAGGTGGGTTGGTCGTCGCTGCCCTAACGTTATTGATGTGGATTCTGTATCTTTGATGAACAACTACGAACAACCGGTACTGCCTCTATAGGCATACCGGTTATTTGTAGTTGAACAGGTGATACGGTTCTGGTCTTAGCCGTTTGCAGATAAACGATCCGCACCGTGTGCAAGCCTTTCCAACAGCTCAGAGAGCAATGTTTTATCATCCTCGCTAAGGCCGCTGACCGCACGATCTATTTTGTGTGCGTAACCCGGATAGATGTCATCCATCGTACGCTGGCCTTCCTCGGTCAATTCAACGAAAATAATGCGTCTGTCCTGCGGGCAGTGTTTTCGAAGTAAAAGTCCCTTTTGCTCCAGCTTGTCAATGACATAGGTGACATTTCCGCTTTGCAGCAGAAGCTGCGCACCGACTTGTTGAATGGGCTGTGCTCCTTTCATATATAACACTTCGAGCACCCCGTAAGCGGTGGGGTTGAAGCCATGCACTTTGCTTCCGGATACAGCGTGTTCATTCACGCTCTTGAATGTCTGGGCCAAGGTGCGGTACAGATGAAGAGAACGTTCGGTTCCGATTTCCTGTAATTCCAGCATGCTGATCCCGCCTTTTCAGATTATTGGAGTTGATGTGAATTTACATTTGACGATTCAGAGGTTCGCCATGTTTTTATTGTAAGTGTCTGTTTGCACGAAAAACATGCGATATGTCACAAGATTTGCATTTTTAGCAATTAAAATTTAATCATTTTCCGTCTTTTCAGCATACTTGGAAATTATGCTCCAAATGATCAAACATTTCCTCATTAACTCGATTACAATAACAATAATGAATCAAACAAGCGCCTGACAGGGCAGGGAGTGAATAATATGCAAATCGAAAACAAAGATACAGTCGCACAGGAGTCCATATTGGACGTACATATTACGGAAGCAGGGTATACTGCGGGGCAATCGATAATACGAAACATCCGAATTCACGTGGCGCCGGGGGAACTGGTGGGCATTATCGGACCGAACGGAGCTGGTAAAAGCACCACCATCAAAACGTTGCTTGGCCTGATGGAGCATGCCCAGTACGAAGTAACTATTGGAGGAGACGGGCGCTATGCCTATATCCCGGAACAACCTGTTTTTTACGAATATATGACGCTGTGGGAACATCTCGATCTGGCTGCAGCTGCTTATGAGATGGAAGAAGACATCTTTATAACCAGAGCGGAGGAGCTGCTGGTTCGTTTCGGAATGGACCATGTGCGCAACGATCTTCCGGCCAGTTTCTCCAAAGGCATGCGGCAGAAAATGATGCTGATGATTGGTTTTCTGTCCTCGCCGGATGTATATATTGTGGACGAGCCTTTCATCGGTCTGGATCCGCGGGCAACCAAGGATTTTCTGAAATTGCTGGATGATGAACGCCGCCGTGGTGCAGGTGTGCTCATGTCTACGCATGTATTGGATACTGCTGAGCGAATCTGTGATCGCTTTATACTCATCCACTCTGGACGTTCTGCTGCCGAGGGAACGCTGGACGAAATTCGTGCAGCCGCAGATTTGCCGGAAGCCTCGTTATTTGATTGTTTTGATACACTGACATCCTGACCGGAAAGGGGGAAGATGAGATGGAAACCTTCCAGCGTTACACACCACTTGGTTTATACCGACGCAGACGCAGAGAGCACTTCAAAGAACAGTTGAAAAACCTGAAACTGGTGGTCGATTGGACGGTATGGGTATACCTGCTTGTTCCCGGTCTGTTATATCTTAGCGGGTGGTATGTGAGTTTATGGACCAAACCGCTGCCCTCATGGGCGACTGGCATAACGCTGCCTACACTGACCGGATTGATTGACATCGTTATACTCACAGGCGGCGTGCTGATATTTGTAGAGGAAGCGGACGTGTTATTCCTGAAATCGAGGCCGTTGTGGATGCGAACATTGATGAAACAGGGGATGTACCGGGCTTGTTTGCAGCATCTGGGCAAAATGATTGCGATTATGGCCCTGACGGCACCACTATGGTCCCGTGTCTATAACATGTCTTTTATCCAGATGGCTCTTATAGCAGTCTGGTTCGGGGCAGTTGCTTCATTTCAGGCCATAGTCCTGCATATGGCGAAAGTGCGTCATACCGGGTGGAGACGCTGGATTCGAATGATCCCTTTGGCTGTTGCAATGGGCATCATGACGGTGATTGCAACATCATGGATGCATACACAGACCTGGAGAATGATGCTGGGTATTGTGATGGTCATGCTTCTTGTAATGACGGTTGGCCAGATGAGGCTGATCATGAAGGGAACATTTGAAGGCGATGTGCGTGAGGATCTACGAGGAAGACTAAAGCTTACGGCACTTTTACTTAGTCGATCTGTGACCAAGCCCAAAGCACCGCGCACACGGACGATGATCTTTCGCAAGCCACGCAAGTTGCTGCGTAATCGTTCCATCGCTAATCGGACAGCAGAGACGGCATTCAAGGCATTTTTTCGGAACTCATCAACCATGAAGTTGTATTTGCAGCTTGGTGGATTATCGATCGCTGCCGTTGCGCTGCCGCCTTTTCCGGTCAATGCGATTGTGTGTGTATTGTTGATTATCATGCTGAGTGTACTCTTTTACCGTTCATGGGATGTATTTGCTACCTCCGATTATATTCAGCTCGTATCATACGATACCGAGGCGTTGAACCGGGCAGCGCAGACCATGGTAAGGATGTTGTTCATACCACTGGGGATTCTGATGGGATTTTCATTGGGAGCAGCATGGTTGGGCTGGTTGGAGGGCGTTGTTACAGCTGCTGCTGTCGTGGCATTGGGGTTATTTATCCTGTCTATAACGGGCTGGATTCGTTCCCTCCGTTCCGATTGATTGATATTCTTCCTCGCATCGTAGCATATCCGGTCGTGTAACTGACCATGCTATATAAGGGCAGCTCCTATCGTTTTGAAGGTAAGAGATGAGCTAGCAAGGAGGAAGAGATTATGTTGGATGATCGTGAACTTCAGGTGCATTTCTCAGACCGTACAGATCTGCTTGCCGCTCAGGCGACACTGGAGGAACTGGGTTATAAGCCGTATCAATCAGGTCCGCTGGAATTGTACATTCCTACAGATCGTCAGGACCCGCAGTCTGCTGTGGAAATCGTACAATCCCATGGAGGGAGTGCGGTGTTTGCATCTTCTGTAGAGGATCTGGATCAGTTTCAGAATATATCCATACCGGCTCATCTTGTGAACGAAGATTGGGATGAAGCATATACGAACGGAAGCCAGACAGAGAGTCCCGAGCAGGGTCTGCATAACCGGGACGATGACCCGACATATGATGATTCCGTTGATGGATTTTCGGGCAGTGTCAAAGCGTAAGGACCACTTAAGCGATACCTTCGCTGCTGAAAAAACCTCGAACACCACAGATCGTGGAATGTCGAGGTTTTTCATGTTTTTATTACGGAATTCGTAACGAGATTTTGTTATACATCATGAAATGTTTGCATCATACACGAGCGTTTTTATACGCTGCTGCATGCATACCAGCCGTGTATCCTGTAGAGAAGGCAGCGGTAATATTATAGCCTCCTGTATATCCGTGAATGTCCAGAACTTCACCGCAAAAGAATAGTCCGGGCAGCAGCTTGGATTCCATGGTTTTTGGGTATATCTCCTTTAAGTGGATTCCTCCACCAGTTACAAAGGCTTCTTTGAGAGAGCGTGTTCCGTCTGCGCGGAAGGTAAAAGCCTTCATTAGTCCAACCAATGTAGTTAACATGCCTTTGGGAAAATGGTGGAATGTGAGGTCTTCGCTAATCTCCGCACGTTTCATCAATAATGGAATCATGCGTTCAGGAACCCATGTTTTCAGTATGTTTTTAACCGCTTTGCGGGATTCGTGTTCCAGCACCTGCTGAACCTGGTTTTCCAGTGCACCAGCGGACAGATCCGGGAACAGATCAATACTCATCGTGACCTGAGGATTTCCTGATTTCATCTGTACCTTGCGAATGAACTGGCTGCAACGCAGCGCGATGGGTCCTGACACGCCAAAATGGGTAAAGATCATATCTCCGCGATGGGAAATGACCGATTTTCCTTTGGCATCCAGAACAGATAACCCAACATCACGCAAGGAGAGGCCTTGCAGTTCTTTGGATTGGATCCAGCTCTCGCCAGACACAATCGGTACTTCCGTCGGATATAGCTCTGTAATCGTATGTCCAGCTGCTTCGGCCCAAGGATAGCCATCTCCGGTTGATCCGGTTTGAGGAACGGATTTGCCCCCGGTAGCGATGATGACAGATCGTCCAAGCACTGTTGTACCGGAAGCCAGCTTAACGCCCTGCACATGTTGACCGTTTTGAATTAAATCCTTAACCGGCTGTTTGGTGCGGATCTCTACCCCGAGGGAAACGATTTTGCCTACCAACGCATCAACGACCGTTTTGGCTTTATCGGTGACCGGGAACATTCTCCCGTTATCCTCTTCTTTCAGGGCAATACCGAGATTCTCAAAGAAACGCATAATACCCTGATTGTCCAGATTCTGAAATGAACTATATAAAAAGCGTCCGTTGCCTGGAATATGTCTGATCAGTTCATCCGTCTCCTTGGCATTGGTCACATTACAGCGACCTCCCCCAGAGATTCCAAGCTTGCGGCCGAGTTGATCTCCTTTATCCAACAGAAGAACGGAGGCTCCATACTCGGCAGCAGCCACACAAGCCATTAAGCCCGCCGACCCGCCGCCAATTACAATGACATCATACATATTTTATTACCCTCTTTTTTTATTAATTTTATCGGTATATCTTTAGTTGTATCCATTCTTGGGATTGAAAACAAATCATCTATATATAGGTTTTTATTTGTTGTTTCGTCTATATATAGTGAAGTCAGGCCTTTATTATCGAATTATGCAGGATTATGTTTAAATGGTACATATTTTTGACCATTTATGGCAAATCAATCGTTCTATTATGCTGTCTTGAGGGATATATTGTAATATACTGTCGCCTATGTTTTAATCAGAAATACATAAGGGATGTGCAGGCGAGGAGGGAGATGGCATTGTGGTTGCGTTAAAGGATATTCTTTTACAGGTTCTGCTTGCAGGATCTGCAGTATTCCTGATTCCCTTATTCCATCTGGGGCTCACAAGACAGGCTGCCGCCAAGTTGGAACGTGCTGGAATGACGCAGATCAGTTTGGCTGCAACCAGCGTGGTAAGCATGTTGCTGTGTTTGCTTTTTGCCAACTATGCGAGTTCAGTGTCCGTCCCCATTTCCATGGGTATTGTGCCTTTGACCCTCGTCATATTGTATTGCAAACCCCGCATCGGTATCATGTTGTCTCTTCTCCACGTATTCTTCTATTTTCTCTTGGCGCATCCCTATAATCTGTTCGAATTTCTACTTCAAACGGGCATTCTTCTGTATCCTATTGTATGGTTGTCAGCCAAACGATTCAAGCATTATACTCGTTTGCGCAAAATGGGAACGATTATCGCCTTGATTACGGCTGAACTGGCTGTAGCGAGTGTACTGTATTTCCTATCGCTTGAAAGCCAACCCATGTTCTCCATATTGCAGTGGGTAATGACATCCCTGGGGTACATGATCGGTGCAATCATAGCTGGCAGTCTTAGTATGCTCTGGATTGAACAGATGCAGCATCATCGGGGACTTGAACAGCATCTATCCGAAGTTCATCACAGATACATAGCAGAAACGGAAAAGCTTAACCAAATTCTGAATGCCGTGCCTTTATCGATTGCCACCGTAGATAAGGAGGGGACCGTACAGTTTGTCAACGACACCATGGAGCAAACGGCGCGGGATCAATTGCCCTGCACAACGACACCGGACCTGATTGGACATCCGGCAAGCCAGTTTGTCGAACAAGCTCAGGCAGACAAGATGGAGAATGGTATTCGAAAAGCCATTGTTCATGGAGAAGTGAGCGGACTGACTGTACGATACGGCTCACATGTGTTCCAGTCCCGAACAGTGCCCCTCTATTCTTTTTCCAAGGAGTATCCAAGAGAGGTCACAGGAGCCATGTTGATCATTCAGGATATCACTGAGCTTGAAATGCTGCGAAGTGAGCTGGATAATGTGGATCGCCTCAGTCTGGTCGGCCAAATGGCCGCGAGTATTACCCATGAAGTAAGGAATCCGATGGCGGTTGTGCGTGGTTTTCTTCAACTAATGCAGGAGAAGAGCCCGCAGTCCCTGGATCATTATTATCGGATTGTTCTGGAGGAGCTGGATCGTGCCAACAGCATTATCAATGATTTTCTGTCATTGGCACAAAATCGGATTGCCGAGAAAGAAGAAGCCCAGCTGCATGATATTATTCATGAACTAAGTCCATTGTTATGGGCGGATGCAAATTTGCGCGGTCAAAGTATCGAATTCAAGCTTGCTCATAATGTACCCAAGCTGCATCTGAATTCCAAAGAAATCAAGCAAGTCGTCCTTAATCTGGCCCGTAACGGAATGGAGGCCATGAATGAAAAGGGGGTACTCACGCTGGAGACCCGATTGGTGGATGACACTGTAGAGCTCTGTGTACGAGACACAGGGCCGGGTATACCTCCAGGAAAACATGAGAAGCTATTCGAACCTTTTTTTACAACCAAGGCGAAAGGAACCGGATTGGGTCTATCCATGTGTCTGAGCATTGTGGAAAGGCATAACGGAAGCATCACTGTAGAATCGGAAGAGAATCAGGGGACGACGTTCAAGGTGACATTCCAACGCTGAGCCTTAAGCATATTTTGCCAAGAATGAAGACATCATATTGAAGAAGAAGCCTTTCCGCAGGCGGTGTCTGATCCTTGCTTTCATTGCTTAGGGATGTATAATAGGAATAGCATAAAAGCATTTAATTTTTGAAATAATAGAACCTACATGTTTAAGGAGTGAAACTGAATGTCGATGTCATTTGATCAATACATGAAAGATATGGTTCAGCCAATGCGGGATGAGTTGACTCGTCTGGGAATTCAGGAGCTTCGTACACCGGAAGAAGTTGAAGCAAGTTTGCCGGATGCGAAAGGTACTGCTCTGGTTGTCATTAACTCTGTCTGCGGATGTGCGGCAGGTCAGTGCCGCCCGGGTGTATCTCAGGCACTTCAACATGACATTACGCCAGACCACCTGTACACGGTATTTGCTGGTCAGGATAAGGAAGCTACCGCGAAAGCACGTGAATTCTTTGCACCGTACCCTCCATCTTCACCGTCTATCGCCTTGATGAAAGACGGAGAACTCGTTCACTTTATCGAGCGTCACCAAGTGGAAGACCGTTCTGCGGAGGAAATTGCGGCTGAGCTCACAAGTGCGTTTGACCGTTACTGCCGTTAATCAGCTCTAACAGCGCCCCGCCCTTCGGATGACCGATGCCGGGGCGTTTCATTTTGGGTGGATAAGGTTATTGAACCATTCAGACCTTATTCAGACCTTTCAAAGTGGACATCAAATTTCATTATTGTAGAAACGGGGTGTGTGAACGATGAGTTTGCAACAACAGATCATCGCTGAATTGAAGGTTAAACCAAGCATTAATGAAGAAGAGGAAGTGCGCAAACGCGTTGATTTTCTCAAAACGTATGTAAAGAACGCAGGTTCCAAAGGATTGCTGATTGCGATTAGTGGCGGCATAGACAGCGCTGTAGCTGCTGCGCTCTGCAAAAAAGCGACGGACGAGCTAACTGCCGAGAACAACCAGGAATATAAGACGCTGGGTGTGTTCCAGCCTTACGGGGAGCAATCGGATATCGGCGATAGCTATGCTGTTGCGAAAGCCTTTGACCTGAAACATGTCGTGGAAACAAACATTGAAGATGCCGTTAACGAGATTGCTCTTGAAGTGGAGCAAGGCTTCAAATCCATGGGCAGTCCGCGTCATATGACTCACCAGGGCAAGGGGAACGTGAAAGCGAGAACCCGCATGGTGATGCAATATGCTTTGTCTTTTGAGGAAAACCTGCTGGTTGTGGGTACAGACCATGCTTCCGAAGCCATTACGGGCTTTTACACCAAATGGGGCGACGGTGCTGTCGATATCACACCATTGAGCAGTCTGAACAAACGTCAGGTGCGTCAGCTGGCTGCCTACCTTAATGTACCGCAGTCCATTTTGGACAAAGCTCCTTCGGCGGGATTATGGGAAGGCCAGACAGATGAGGATGAACTGGGCATTTCGTATGAAGCGAACAGTGACTATCTGGAAGGCAAAACCATCGACCCGGCTGCTCAGGAACGTCTTGAAGCATTCTACAAGCGTACACATCACAAACGCAATGCCATTCCTGGCATCTAATAACGATGCAGGCGTGCCAGCCATGAAGGGTTAAGGCCAGGATCTGAACAGGGTGAACAAGCAAAGAGTCTCTGCACAAGCAGCGGCTCTTTTTGTTATGTGGATAGGAGGTACTCGCTTCTGCGCGCCCCTCCTGCTACAATAGAATACGTGTTCGGAGAGTTACGGATAATGCGACGGAATGGATATCTTTTACAGTATAAAAGATTAAGCGGGTGAAGCGTTAATGATATATGGTATTGGCAACGACGTGCTGGAGATAGGACGGATGCGCAAGCTGTTGTCCGGTCGCCATGCGGAAGCATTTATGAATCGGATTTTAACACCTGCAGAGCGGGAGATTGCCAATCACCGGGGTAAGCGGATGACAGAGTTTGTATCCGGTCGATTTGCAGCAAAAGAAGCGGTGTCCAAGGCATTTGGCTGCGGCATCGGGAGCATGATGAGTTTTACCGACATTGAGGTGCTGCCTGATGAGAAAGGGCGTCCCGTTGCCACACTGTCCGCTCAGGCATGGGAACGACTTCAGTTGCCTTACGGCAAAAAATATGACATTCATCTGAGTATTACGCATCAGACGGAACTGGCTGCGGCCTTTGCCATTGTGGAGCAGTTGGAGAAGTAGTTGCCCAGGCTGGAATAGTAACAATGAGGGAATGAAAAGTGGGAAAAACGTTAGCACGGTAACAGGAGAGGACGAAATATGGGTTTAATGGAACAGAAACGACATTTCAGCGTCAATTTGCTGGATTGGTATATGGTTAACAGACGGGATTTGCCGTGGCGTCGCCACAACAATCCGTATTTTACATGGGTATCGGAAATTATGCTTCAACAGACTCGGGTGGATACGGTGATCCCGTATTTCAATCGGTTTATCGGCAATTTCCCGACGGTACAGGCGCTGGCTGAGGCACCGGAAGAAGAAGTTCTGAAAAATTGGGAGGGACTCGGCTATTATTCCCGTGCACGCAATCTCCAGGCAGCTGCCAGACAAGTGATGGAGCTGCACGGAGGAGAGATGCCGCAGGACAAGCAATCCGTCTTTGCGTTAAAAGGCGTCGGCCCGTATACAGCCGGGGCCATTCTCAGCATTGCCTTCAACCAGCCGCAGCCAGCGGTGGATGGCAATGTCATGCGGGTACTGTCCCGCTACTTCCTCATTGATGAGGACATTATGAAGGGCAGCACCCGGGGGTTGATGGAAGAGCTCGCAGGAGAGCTCATTCCGGAAGGGCGGGCGCGTGATTTCAATCAGGCGCTGATGGAACTTGGCGCGCTGGTGTGCACACCCAAAGCGCCGCACTGCCTGACTTGCCCGGTTATGGAGCAATGTTCCGGCCGCATCGCCGGACGGGAGCTCACACTGCCGGTCAAGACCAAGGCGAAGCCGCCGCGTCCTGAGCAGCGGCTGGTCGCCATTGTGGAGGGCCGCGGTGCTCATCGCGGCCAAGTGCTTGTGCGCCAGCGCCCAGCAACGGGCCTATTGGCCCGCATGTGGGAGCTGCCGCATGTGCTGGCGGCGCCCGCCGCAGCCGACAAGGCGGCGGGGCCGCTGGCAGATGAGCCGGCCATGGCTTTGCTGGCCGGCAGTCTGTGGGCGGAAGGCTTCGCTGCCCGCCCGGAAGGGCTGGCTACCCATGCGGAGCATGTGTTCAGCCATATTGTCTGGAGCCTGCAGGTGTACAAGTGCACCGAGCAGGACCAGAGTAACGAGCTTCCGCTGATCGCCGCGGAAGCCAGAGCCGCCTACGACGCACAGGCGGCTGCCAAGGACAACTCCTCCTCAGCTTCAGCTGCATTTGAGTCGGCAGCGAATCACTCGGAGCAGTTCAGTACAAAGGCACTCCAAATTGCGAACGATCCGAGTCTGCGAACTGAATCACCACAGGCTGATAACGCAAGCACGCAGCTCATGCTTACAGGGAAGGGCGATGGCCTGACCTATCGCTGGATCGGACCGGAAGATATGGACAAGATGGCATTCCCGAATATCTTCCTGAAGCTGATCATCAGTTATTTTGCAGGAGCATATGACGTTAATCGTGAATAATGGGAGCATGCCTATATTGATATGAACTAACGCACAGCAAGCGAAAGACACAAAAAGAGCCTGATCCGGTCGCAATGACCGAATCAGGCTCTTCTATTATGCTAACAGTCTTATTTCGCTGCAGCGTAACGTTTGTTTACTTCGTCCCAGTTGATTACATTCCAGAAAGCACCGATGTAGTCAGGGCGTTTGTTTTGATATTTCAGGTAGTAAGCATGCTCCCATACGTCCAGACCCAGAACTGGAGTCAGACCTTCGAAGAGAGGGCTATCTTGGTTAGGTGTGCTAGTGATGGACAATTTGCCATCTTTGCCAACTACGAGCCAAGCCCAGCCGGAACCAAAACGAGTTGTAGCTGCTTTTGCAAAGTCTTCTTTGAATTTGTCAAAGCCACCCAGTTCGCTATCGATTGCTGCTGCGATGTCGCCAGTAGGAGCGCCGCCGCCGTTAGGTCCGATGATTTCCCAGAACAGGCTGTGGTTCGCATGTCCGCCACCATTGTTGCGAACTGCTGTGCGGATACCTTCAGGTACGCTGTCCAGGTTTGCGATCAGATCTTCCAAGCTTTTTCCTTGCAGTTCAGGAGCGCTTTCCAGAGCTGCGTTCAAGTTAGTTACGTAAGTGTTGTGATGGCGATCGTGGTGGATTTCCATCGTTTGTGCATCAATATGTGGTTCCAATGCATCGTTAGCGTAAGGAAGTGCTGGTAATTGAAAAGTCATAGTGAAATACCTCCTGAGATTTTTGGATTTTGGTTAAGGTTAGCATTTTGCATAATTCAATTTCGAAGCGCTCCCGGGACAAGATTTAGACGAATAGAATCATTTCGATCTATATTTTGCTGATTGAAGTCGCTCATTTGAATTTTTGCAAATTGCTCAGGTACCTATGTAATAATACCCTTGCCACTAATATTAAACCGCATCCGGGCTAATTAAGCAACATTTTTGTTTATTAAGTCCCCCGAGACATTGATCTATACATGGGCTAGAGATAACAAACATATTTTACCCATTATGAATATATTTATGTGATTTTCGCTAGAGAAATAGAGGGAAAGTTTAATATTCGTATGTAAACGGTTACAATTAAGCGCTTTCAAAAGAAAATGCGTGTTTTATGGCGTAAAGTATGGTTTAATTGACGAAGAAGCGGTATTTTCTCGTTTTTTGTCATTATATGAACATTGGGTTTTTGGTAAAAAGGGGAGCCCCTTTTTGTAAAACCTCATCTAAGCTAACGAAAAGGGAGATTTAAGACATGCACGTTCGTTCCTTTCAGTTGAGTGATGCAAGCCAGATGACGGAGCTTCTCCAGGTTGCACTATCGGAAGAGTGTTATGAGAACACGATGGGCCCGTTTGCCCGTCAATTGTCATGGGATTCTGACCTGATCATGGTTGCAGAAGAAGAGGGAGACCTCGTCGGCGCTTTGATCGGTACGATTGATCACAACCAGGGATGCATCTACCGTATTGCGGTCCATCCAGACTATCGTCGCCGCGGAGTCGGCAAAAAACTTGTCGAGACCATGGAACAACGGTTCCAGCAGCGTAAAGTCAGTCAAATATGGGTGGCAGGTGATGAGCACAACAAAGTAGCCATGCCTCTGTATGAAGCAATGGGTTATGGTGCCAATCAGATTATGAGTGCTTTCCAGAAACTTAGTATCTTGTCCAAAGCTTAGTTTGTATGGTTAAAAAGAAATAAAAACAGATTTTGATTTCATATTAGGCGTATCTCTTCAGCGTGTAACAACGTGAGGGATACGCCTTTCTATTTATATGTGCGCTATTCACCGATTATTCCCCTGTTTTCGCATCGCATCTTCTGCCGGATATTGGTGCTCATAACCAATTGTTTCACACTTCCAAATGAAGTAGACTTAAAGAGAGTATGATGCATCGAATTAGATCATAACTGAACGTATGTACCTATAGAGCACCGGATTATTGTTATTGGATGAGCAACGTCTTTATGTGTGGACAACTTGCTGAGAGTCCGGAAATAGACGTTTTTAACAAAATTGATAAACGAGGTGTCCCTGTGAATTCCAACAACTTTTCTACGGAGCATATGGCTCCAGAGGAACGAAACGGGTCGGCAATGCCTGATCAACCGGGAAAATCCTGGGCTGCAGAGTTGTGGGATTGGGTGAAAACCATTGTGATTGCTTTTGTAATCATGATGCTTCTCAATCTGTTTGTATTCAATCTCTCGATGGTCAAAGGGCAATCGATGCAGCCAACGCTGGTCGAGCGGGACCGTTTATTTGTGAATAAAATTGTATATGATTTTGGGACACCATCCCGTTCGGATGTCATCGTACTTCGTGATCCAAGCGAAGGCGTCGAGAAGAAGGATTTTCTGGTCAAACGGGTTGTCGGACTTCCCGGAGATACGATTGAAGTACGGGATCATCATTTGTACGTGAATGGCGAGCAGCAAGCGGAAACGTATACGGATACGGAGGTTCAGGATCCTGATTTTGGACCGGTTACGCTGGAAGCGGACCATTACTTCGTGATGGGGGATAACCGTCATGAAGGCAAGAGCAAGGATAGCCGTGTGTTTGGAAGTATTACATCCAGTGAAATTGTAGGCCGGGCGGAGTTTATCTTTTGGCCGTTCTCGGAGATCAGAAAACTGTAAAATGTGAGCAGGACAACAACTTCACAACGCATTTTGCGTAAATTATATAGACTCGGTTTCATATTCAAATACGTTATGCAAGATTTGCATATCGAAATCAGCGCCTGTCCTCCCCCGTGAGGCGGGCGTTCCCTGTTTACGGAATACGAGCTGGAAGAAGCGAGGGAAGAGACATGACAAGCGTACAGACCGGGGCAGCACAGGCAGCCGCTGTATGGGAGAAGTTAAAACAGGAGATTAAGGCTGCTGCCCCAGGACTGGGCATTGATGATATTGGATTTGCTTCGGCAGAACCGTTTGTGACATTGAAATCCATACTGGAACAGCATCGGGCTAAAGGCTATGAGTCCGGATTTGAGGAGCCTGATATTGAGAAAAGGGTACGTCCTGAACTGAAAGATGGCGAGCCTGCTTCGCTCATTGCCATTGCCGTGGCTTATCCGTCGAAGATGGTCAATCCTCCGAAGTCAGAGCCAGGCGCATATCGCGGTATTCTGGCCCGTTCCGCCTGGGGGCAGGATTATCATCAGGTCCTGCGGGCAGCAATGGACAAGCTGGTTCATTTTATACGTGAGCGCGTACCTGAAGCCATGATCGAAAGTATGGTAGACACCGGGGCGTTGGTAGATCGTGCAGTCTCTCAGCGCGCAGGGATTGGATTCAGCGCCAAGAACTGTGCCATTATATCGCCCAAATTCGGTTCATGGATCTTTCTCGGTGAACTGGTCACGAATATTCCGTTTCAGCCGGATACACCGGTGACGGAGGATTGTGGTGAATGTACGAAGTGTATTGATGCCTGTCCAACAGGAGCATTGGTGGGACCTGGACAGCTGAATGCACAGCGCTGTATTTCATTTGTGACCCAGACGAAAGGGTTCGTGGATGAAGAGTTTATGCTGAAAATTGGTAACCGTCTGTACGGTTGCGATACTTGTCAGATCGTCTGTCCAAAGAATCGTGGCAAGAACTGGGATCATCATCCCGAGTTTCATCCCGATCCAGAGATTGTGAAGCCTTTGCTGTTACCGCTGCTGGACATTGGCAACCGTGAATTCAAAGAGCGTTTCGGCCAAAGCTCCGCCGCCTGGCGGGGCAAGAAGCCGATTCAGCGCAACGCCGTGATTGCCCTGGGCAATTTCAAAGACAAAACCGCTGTACCGAAACTAACCGAGGTACTGAAGCGAGATCCGCGTCCTGAGCTGCGGGGAACCGCAGCCTGGGCGCTGAGCAGAATTGGAGGAGAAGACGCAATGAGAGCGATTGGGGAAGCTGCCGCTAACGAACAAGATGGGAACGTGCTAAGCATGCTGCAGAAGGCCAAGGAACGACTGAGTGCGTCCATGACCTTACCCGATAAGACGAAGGCAAAGCAAGTAAGCCATGTTAAGCTTGAGGAACAGAAGGAACAAAACAAGCAGAACAACCCGTTGGACATGCAACTGTCGATTCAGAAAACGGAAGATGCACCCGAACAGGAAAGCGGGCAAACTACAAAGTCAGCCAAACCGGAAGCGGCAGCATGGAAACCTTCGGCCGTAACGGGCCTGCATGGTACGCCGGTCTATTACGATGAGGTGCTGACACCAATTGGTACGCTTACGCTCTGTGCTACGGATAAAGGCCTGTGTCACATTGATTTTGGAGCTTTCCACGTGCGTGAAGCGCATCTGCAACAATGGGCCCGTACCTGGATTGGCGAGTATCGATATGAGAGAAATGAAGAGAAGCTTAGTGAAGCTGCAAAGCAGGTACAAGCGTATTTTGCTGGAGAACGAAAAGGGTTTGATCTGAAGCTCGATTTGTTTGGAACACCGTTTCAGCTACAAGTATGGCAAGTCCTGTCCGATATATCTTATGGAGAGGCCTCATCACACCAACAGGTTGCGGAAATCATCGGCAGACCCAAAGCGGTTCGTGCTGTTCTGGATGCGATTAGCAAAAATCCGATTCCGATCATTATTCCCTGTCACCGCATCAGCGGCAAGGACGGAACCCTGGTGGGTTATGTAGGCGGTCTGCAAACCAAAGAGCAATTGCTCACATTGGAGCAGCAATCGTAAGAGCGGGGGACGTTCATGAAGTATGTTAACGTGGAGAGCGTGGAAGCGGGGGAGCTTCTGGGCAAAACAGTATATTCCGGTAACGGTACAGTATTGCTGTCTGCCGGAGTCCAACTCACCGTATTTATGGTTAATACGCTGAAGCGTATTGGCGTTACCATGCTATACATCCAGGATGAAGCGTATAAAGATGTGGATACAGAAGACATTCTGGATGAAGCCACGAAAAAGGCAGTAATTAATGAAATGAGTGTCACGCTTGACTCTATCCGTTCCGGGAAGGATTGGAGCCCGAAAAAGGTTGCAATCAGCATAGACAAACTGCTGAATGATGTCCTGAATGGACGTGAACTGCTAGTTCAGCTCACCGATATTCGGACCAAGGATAACGCACAGTATGTTCATGCCATGAATGTATGCCTGCTGTCGTCTGTCATAGGCCTGAATCTGGGGCTGAATTATGTGCAGCTTAAGGATCTCGCTATTGGAGCCTTGCTGCATGATATCGGCAAAGTGGGCGAGTCATCCGGCAGCGGTTCGGCAGCAAATTCTTCCTTGCACCACACGTGGAGGGGATTTGAGCTGATCAAATCCAAACGGGAGTTCAATCTGCTCGTGGCACATACGTCTCTGCAGCATCATGAGCATGTGGATGGCACAGGGCTGCCAAGAGGCATTAAGGGAAAAGACATTCATCTGTTTGCCAAAATCGTCAGTGCAGCTAACACGTATGATAATCTGATTAACGGTTTGTCGGGTCGCAGCATGCTGCCACACGAAGCATGTGAAGAGATGATGGCCATGTCTGGCACGAGGCTGGACCGTGATATTCTGATTGAATTCAACCGAAGTGTGTCCGTTTATCCGAATGGAACAGCTGTTCGATTGTCTACCAAAGAGACCGGAGTTATTGTACGTCAGCATCGGGGGTTGCCCGGCAGGCCGGTCATTCGGGTTGCACGTGGCAGTACACGTTATGATCTGGACGTAATAGAAGTGGATCTGGCTCAGCAAACAACCGTTTTCATAGAATCAGTGCTTGCGTAGCTGATTCGGATCTGCCTGAGTGGTTTTAAGCACCGTTTTCTGTTCGTTTGCTGGGTGACAAATTCAGAAACCAACTGGAAAATCCGTTTGCTCAAGGCGTGCGGAAATGCTATGATAGCTTTCAGGAAATCCGGTTCGTGACATGTTTATATCTTGAGCGTTTAACATCAAGTGCTGACACGGATCATCAGGCTTTTTAGATTGCATACAGAGGTGTCTAAGAGATGGATATTGTAATACCGATTATTACATTGATCGTAGGTCTGGTCGGGGGATTTTTCATCGGGGTGTACTACTTGCGTAAACAACTCGAGAAAATGCAAAGTGATCCCGACATGCTCCAGAAGATGGCGAAGCAAATGGGTTATAACCTGAACGGCAAGCAAATGCAGCGAGCCCAGCAGATGATGAAGAACCAGCAGCCTGGCGCGAAGATGCCTCAGCCTGGGCAACATCCTGCGCGTAAAAACTCGGGCCGCCGAAAATAAAAGCTGTTTGAATCGAATTATGCATAATGCTGAAGTGAATGACTGCTTACAGCATGTGGTTCGAAAGGAGGCGTTCGGCAGTGGCTGGCGTTAAAGATTATTTGAATTCAAAAGTATCCGACAATCGGGAGAAGATCGAGTACCATGTGGAACAGATCCTCAAACTGATCGGAGAAGATAGTACACGCGAAGGGCTGCTTGAAACGCCTGCACGCGTGACCCGGATGTACGAAGAGATTTTTGGCGGATATGAAGTGGACCCACGTGATGTACTGGGAGTTACTTTTGACGAGAATCATGAAGAACTGGTCATTGTGAAGGACATTGTCTATTACAGCCAATGTGAACACCATATGGCACCTTTCTTTGGCAAGGTGCACATTGGATATGTACCGAGTGGCAAGATTGTGGGATTGAGCAAAATGGCCCGTCTGGTTGAAGCGGTTACCCGCCGCCTGCAGGTTCAGGAGCGTATTACCTCACAGATTGCCGATATTCTGACTGAAGCGGTAGAGCCGAACGGTGTCATGGTCGTTGTGGAAGGTGAGCACTTGTGCATGTGTTCCCGCGGCGTGAAGAAGCCTGGCAGCAAGACGGTAACGTCGGCTGTACGTGGTTCTTTCCGTGACAATCCGGCACAGCGTGCCGAGTTCCTGTCGCTCGTGAAAGATTAAGATCGGGCTCAGTCCACTCGTTGGACAAGCCGGAAGTATTGATCCTTTGGCAATGGCAGAATAGATGCTAGTGCCCATGGAAGATTTCATAAAATAAGCCGTGTTCCCTGGGGAACCGGCTTATTTATATATTACTTTTGCATGTACACAAGGTGATACATAAGGATCACGCTATTACTTCACTTCATCCAGATTAGTTTAGTCGGAGGCTATCATAATATGAGTGTACCGTCCAATTCAGATCAACCCGGATCGCCGGGAGCAGAGCAACCAATGCCGCTTCACCAGTCCTTGCGTCTTCAGATTTGGGAGACACCACTGCTGCGCCACGGAAGCAGCGTTCTTGAAGCATTTGCCTGGGAAGAAGTGATGTGCCGCCGAGTGGGAGAGGGGCAGTTACCTGTTGCTCATATTTGGCGGCATCCAGATGCCTTTGTAGCGGGGCTGCGGGATCGGAGGCTGCCACATGCCGTAGAAGCCATGGAACGCATTAGAGACATGGGAACGGCGGTCTGTGTTCGTCCATCGGGTGGAGCAGCAGTTCCCCTGAATCCAGGGGTGGTCAATGTGTCGTTGATCCTACCCAACCCGGGCCGTGCGATCAATATTCATGATGATTTCCGGGAGATGGCTTCACTGATCGCCGAATCGCTAACACCATGGTCGAGTCAGGCACAGACGGGTGAAATCGAAGGTGCTTTCTGTCCTGGTGATTATGATGTCAGTGTGGGCGGACTGAAATTCTGTGGTATTGCCCAGCGCAGGCAGGCCAAGGCTTATATCATTACAGCTTTTATCATCGTGGAAGGACAAGGAGACCAACTGGCAGCAGACGTTCGCAAGTTCTATCAGGACGCAGCAGGCGGTGCAGGCGAAGGGTATCCCGATGTTCGGCCGGGAACGATGGCGAGTCTGCAGGAACTGGCAGGTGTCCCTTCTACTGCGGCGTATACCGCATCGCTGGTGCGCACACTGCGGCAGCGTTACCCCCTGGCAGAGACAAACCGAGTGTTGACCGTGGAGCAGGAAGCCGTAAGACTCACAGCCGAGCAGATGAAGCTGCGCTACGATTAGTTTCACAAGCTTGGACTTGGAATTGGGTAATAGAGATGATATGATGTGATTTCGAAAGGAGAGTGTCTACATGGAAACATTAAGATATACGTATTTATATGAGGTCATTTCCACAGGCGAAAAGTCTGAATTCAGCCAAATGGCAACAAGCAAGGAAGAAGCAGCTGCCCTGATCGTTGCACGTATCGCTGATCTTGAATTTACAGGTGAAGAAGATATCAAGCTGGGTGATCTGATCGCGATTAGCAAACAGGTTGGCGACAACTATGTGGCCTGTGAGGGTTGCGCCTCTTAATGGCGTGAAGTTCATAGAATTATCCTGATACAAGCAAGTCTTCTTGGATCAAGAGGCTTGCTTTTTTTGTGAGTTTCAATATAAGAGATACCTTTCAGTCATCCGGCTGAAAGATATCTCTTTTTTGGCATATTTCCGAATGTTTAATTCTCAGTAAGGCGGCCACAACAGCTTGCGTGCGGTCTCGTAACGTTCTGCCACAGCAGGCCAGTACACGACATTCCACCAGTCCTCAATATATTTTTTTCGTTCATTTTGGTGTTTCAGGTAATAGGCATGCTCCCATACATCGAGTGGTAAGAGTGGGACGATGTCGGATTGGGACAGGTTCTGGTGTTTCTCCGCCTGCAGAATCTCCAATCTGTGCGCCCGTGGGCTCCAGACCAGCATGGCCCAGCCACTGCCTTCCACTTTGTTGGCAGCTTCGGTGAATTGATTTTTGAACGCTTCATAGCTGCCGAAATCCCGCTTGATCTGCTCTGAGAGCATACCGGAGGGTTTGCCTCCACCTTTGGGATTCATGACCGTCCAGAAGATCGTATGCAGGTAGTGGCCTGCACCATTAAAGGCGAGTTCACGTTCCCAATGTTTGACGAGTTCGAAGTTATTCTTTTTCCGCGATTCCGCCAGCTTTTTCTCTGCGGTGTTCAGTCCGTCCACGTAGGATTGATGGTGTTTGTCATGGTGAATGCGCATCGTCATCTCATCAATATGGGGCTCAAGGGCGTTATAAGCATAGGGCAGGGGAGGGAGAGTGTGTCCACCGATGGGAACAGGCTTCTCCTTGACCGGCGCTGCCGAAGAGGTGGATGAACCCTCTGTAGTTGAAAGACTAGACTGAACAGCCGCAGATGATTGTGCCTGCACTGATGGAGGAGGGCTCATTTTTCCGACTGTAGAAGCAGGACCTTCCGCTGCCTCCCGAATGGCCTCCCCGGAATCGTATGTGAGGTTTTCTTGTAAATTAGGTTCAGACGGGTACCCCGAGGTTTGAAGAATCTGATCCAGTGAAAAAGATGGGTCAGCCGCCAAATCCCGCATAACTCCAGGCTGCTTCAGCGTATCGAGCACCCCCAGGAAATACTCGGATTCTCGAATGAAATGCAGGAGAACCACTTTGGCGAGTGGCACAGCCTGCACGGCAGTACTTTGCTCCAGCAGGACATACAACTGTCTAATGAACTCCCGCGACTGTGAGCAGGAGGCGGCGATCAGTTGTTCGATGCAGCGGATGATGTAGGGGGCCGGAGGGTGAGTTCCTGGCAGGAGCTGCTTCAGCAGTTGATTTGCCGTTCGCTCACTATTCGCAAAGGTAGCCTCCCATTCCTCAAGCAGCTTGACATAAGAGGACTCAAGCTCAGGAACCAGTGCTCGCAAAACAATCGTATGCTCTTTCTCCTGCTCTTTCCAGAAACGGATCTCTTCGAGTACCCGCAGAGGCAGCAGATGCCCATATCCATACCAATTCATATACGGTGAACCTCCATTCAAATTGAATTCAAATTCAGACCCAACAGCAGAAATAAAAACGGATCGCCCGGTTCGCTCCATTTTAATGTAGAAGTTAGAGCTGTCTTTAATTACGTCCCAAGAGTATATTCTCCCGGCATGTTGTCCTATGTGTACATAAAAAAAAGAGCCCCTAAGGGCTCTTGAATTACCGAATCATCACGATTCTCCGTTATTGGTATTATCCACATCATCGCTGCTGGTCTTCGTCACATGACTCAGGAATGTGGAGACACGGCGCAGATATTCCTTCGGATGCTCCCGGAAGATCAACTCATGATGCGCACCGTCCACAATCCATTCATCGGAATACGGATTGGTCTGGTTGGCAGCAAGCAGCTCCGCAATGGGGTAAGGGGCTTTCTCGTCCTCGGTACCATGAATGAAGAAGATCGGGAAAGGATAATCTTCTTTTTTCACTTCCTGATACGGAATTTGCTGCAATCCGGTTCCGTTCAGAATCGGGAACAGCAGGTTCATAATCTCCAGCGTAGGCTGACGTGGCAGGTCAATCTGATTATGGATGTTGTGATACAGTGTATCTGGTTCGAGCAGGAACGTGCTGTCCAGAATCATCGCATCCACATCTTTGGTAATAAGTCCAGTCTGGAGGGCCGTACCGGCACCCATGGAGAAGCCCCATACGACAAGCTCCTGAGCTCCGCGCTGCTTGGCAAATTGAATGGCACCAAGCAGCTGCTGGGACTCGGCTTTACCTCCTGTAGCGACGGCCTTGTTCACCTGGGAGGCGAAGCCATAATCGAACATCACCACATTAAATCCGAGCTGGTGAGCATAATGGGCCAGATCATACATCGGAACCCAGGTTTCCTCACGATTCGCACCATATCCATGGCTGAATATGATGGTTTTATTTGCATTATCATCTGCCGGAATATACCAACCTTGCATGGTTCGACTGCCGTCAGCTGCCGGGAACGTGATGTCTTGATACTTCATGTTCTTGGCCTGCATGGGATTGGAGAAGACAGGCGCTACAGTTGGATTGGATAATACCCAGGCAATATACCCGTGTAGTGCAATGAAACAAAAGAGCAGAAAAAATACAACGGAGAGCAATAACGCCACGACAATATGTTTTAACCGGATCAGCCTCGGTGATAACGAAGAGGGCAGATCGGACACTTTCGTTTGCAGCGGGGCTTCGCTCTGGGATGTCTGATACATGATTGCCCCTCCTTTTAAAATCAAATGAAGATAACAACGAGACGAACAGAGCGGATAAATGATTTTTCTGACTACTTATGAAGCAAAAGCTGAATTTAATATATCTTTATCGTATGTTCCAATATAGTCAAAGTCAATTGATTGGAGGCATTTGTTACGCAATTGTTATATAGTTCTGAAGATATATGGTTAACATTTCCTAAGGGTGCAAATTGCAGGGGATTTATATTTATAAAAAGAAAATATTTACACTTCTCCCTATTCCATATTGGCGCTTCTGGTTTACAGATGAGACCGTTTCTCATATAATTTATGTAACCGAGTTTCATGTGATGAAACATGAGGAGGATAACATCCATGGAAGACCGCAAGTTAACCGTCCGGGCTGTAGAACGGGCGCTGGATATATTATTATGTTTTACAACCCGCAGTGATCTGGGACTCACGGAAATTGCCAGCCAGATCGGTCTGCACAAAAGTACAGTCCACCGTCTGATGGCAACTTTGGAGGAACGAGGATTCGTCATCCGTGATGCAGCAACCGAGAAGTACCGACTCGGCATACGCATATGGGAGCTGTCTGCACATATGTCACGCAGCGATGATCCAGCCATTCTGTTCCTTCCTGCGATGGAGCGGCTAAGAGATCGGCTGGGCGAAACGGTGAGTTTGTATTTGCGTGATGGCAGTGAGCGGATTCGGATTCAAGCCGTGCAGAGTGATCAAGCGATTCGCCGTGTGGCTCCGGTGGGAGTGAGGCTGCCGCTATCCGTGGGAGCGTCCAGCAAAGTGCTGATGGCTTTTGCGACCGAAGAGGACCGTGAGGATCTGATGAATGGGCCGGAATGGCCTGTATTTATCGATCCCAAAGTGTATCTAGCACAGATGGGTGACATTCGTGAGCATGGATACGCAACAAGTTATGAGGAACGTGAGCCGGGAGCAGCAGCAGTTTCTGTCCCTATTATGGACCGCAGAGGTAATATCGCTGCCGCTTTGTCGGTATCCGGCCCAGTTAGCCGCCTGTCCCAGGAGACCTTGCACGAATACGCACCTGTGTTGAAGGAAGCTGCCACACAGATGGGGCTTATGCTGTCCTGATTTCAGATTTCTGGAATATAAAGGTTGTCTTTTTTATTTCAATACGCTACTCTGTAATGGACGGCCTCACAGGCCAGCATAACTGAATATGGATCTGCAGCGTATATGCTGCAACTTGTTAACGTTACTGGGGGAGTCCGAATTGTCCGGACTGAGACGGAATCGCATGAGATTCCGGACCCTTTGCACCTGATCTGGATCATACCAGCGTAGGGAAGTAATCGGCGATACGACCACGAACACCACATATGTGACTTATGGATGGACTCCGCTCTGGAGCCTGCATGAGTTGCATGAGTGGTGATGGACATAGGCCGGTTCCCTTGGGAACCGGCTTTTTTTATATACCGTATACAGGCGAACGACGATACCAGAGCTGTTTTTTGGACCATGTGCTCAGAGCGGCTCGCGAGCGTTGGGTAGGAAGTGCTTTTGCCCCACTGTCTGTATTACTTGGAATGTGATGTCCTTATCTTCTGACGTATGACCGCTCTTTCTTTTTCTGTGTTGTGGATGATCCGGGACTGTGCACAAAGCTATCAATCCAGTCGATTACCAATGAGGAGGAGACAAGAGCGATGAGTACAGAGAACAGAACGATGGGACAAGACGAGCAGGATCAGCCGTTGGAAAAGAGTACAGGTGCGGCCGGACGGGTTCAGCCCTTCCCGGGCAGCCGCAAAGTGTACATTCAGGGCTCACGACCGGACATTGCTGTACCGGAGCGTGAAATAGCCCTTCATGACACGAATACTCCCCAAGGGGTGGAGCATAACGAGCCGCTGCGTGTCTACGATACGAGCGGACCAATGACTGATCCCGGATTTCATGCCGATATCCGGGCAGGGTTGCCCGCGCTGCGTACCCGCTGGATAACGGAGCGTCAAGATGTTGAGGCCTACCAGGGACGAACGGTAAAACCGGAGGATAACGGATTGAAACCGGGCGGGAAGCGAGCTGGAGCCGAAGAATATCCTGGCTTACGAGGTAAACCGCTGCGGGGACAGGCTGGGCGCTGCGTGACCCAGATGCATTATGCAAGGCAGGGAATCATCACGCCGGAGATGGAGTTCGCTGCCATTCGTGAAGGGGTGGAGCCGGAGTTTGTGCGGCAGGAGCTGGCGAGTGGCAGGGCCATCCTGCCGTCGAACATTAATCACCCGGAGAGTGAACCGATGCTGATCGGGCGTCATTTTCACGTGAAGATCAACGCTAACATCGGAAATTCTGCCGTATCCTCCTCCATCGAGGAAGAGGTGGAGAAGATGACATGGGCCGTGCGCTGGGGCTCGGACACAGTGATGGACCTGTCCACAGGTCGAGACATTCACACTACCCGGGAATGGATCATCCGCAATTCACCTGTGCCAATTGGCACGGTGCCGCTCTATCAGGCGCTGGAGAAGGTGAATGGCGAAGCTGAAGCGCTGACCTGGGAGTTGTATCGAGACACGCTCATCGAGCAGGCAGAGCAGGGCGTGGACTATTTTACGATTCATGCCGGCGTGCTGCTGCGATATATTCCAATGACCGCCAAACGGATGACCGGCATTGTGTCACGGGGCGGGTCCATTATGGCAGCATGGTGCCTTGCGCATCATCAGGAGAATTTTTTGTACACCCATTTTGAAGAAATCTGTGAAATTATGAAAAGGTATGACGTGGCGTTCTCTCTAGGGGACGGACTGCGCCCGGGAAGCATCTACGATGCCAATGATGAAGCCCAGATGGCTGAACTGGTTACGCTTGGTGAACTCACGCAGATTGCCTGGAAGCATGATGTGCAGGTGATGATCGAAGGTCCGGGACATGTGCCGATGCACAAGATTAAGGAGAATGTCGATCTGCAAATGGAGATCTGCAAGGAGGCGCCGTTCTATACGCTGGGACCGCTGACAACCGATATTGCACCAGGATATGACCACATTACCTCAGCGATTGGGGCAGCGATGATCGGCTGGTTCGGCACGTCGATGCTTTGTTATGTTACGCCAAAAGAACATCTGGGTCTTCCCAACAAGGATGATGTACGGGAAGGGGTTATTGCCTACAAGATCGCTGCTCATGCCGCCGATCTAGCGAAAGGTCACCCGCGTGCCCAGCGCCGGGACGATGCGCTGTCCAAGGCACGGTTTGAGTTCCGCTGGCGGGATCAGTTCAACCTGTCACTGGACCCGGAACGAGCGCTGTCCTATCATGATGAGACGCTGCCAGCCGAAGGGGCCAAGGAAGCCCATTTCTGCTCCATGTGCGGGCCGAAATTTTGCAGTATGCGTATAACGCAAGATATTCGTGCCTTTGCCGCGGACAAGGGACTGTCCGAGAATGAGGCCGTGGCTGCGGGCATGCAGGAAAAGGCAGAGGAATACCGGACACGCTCCTAGGCGTCGTTACAACGCAATCTGGACAGCCTGACATAGTGAAAAGCCGTTCCTCTCCGTGATCGCGGAGAAGAGCGGCTTTAACTTGGGTACGTGGCGCGCACACTTCATTTCGAAGGACAAGGATTTCAACACAGCATATTTTTTATCAGCTTTATACCATTCGGAAGCCTCTCATTCGAGAGTCTTTTTATTTTACTTCACAAACTTACCTAACGCCGAATTATGTTCAAATTCTTCTCCAAATACGCCGCAAGCGAAGCCAATGGACTATAAATCAACATGTCTGTATCTGCGGTGACACGCGCCGCTGCGGGAGCCATGGACAGTTGAGCGGCTATTACCTTTTTAGTAGGGAACTGCTCAGCAATTTGCTGTAATCCAGCACTCACCGCCGCTAGATAGCCTTCCTTATCGCCTCGCATAATTAACTCAAATGCCCCCGGGATCAGTACCGCTTCAGTCCCCATGGTCACGGCCTCGTGCAGCTGCTCATGTTCATCATCTTGCTGCAAAGCCTGATTCACCCGCGCCATCGTTCCTTCAATCGTTGCAGGGTTGGTAAACGCCAATATGAATCTCCCCGGTACCCGTTTCATTTCCTGAAGTAATGGATCATCAATGCCGACTACTGGAATGGGAACATGCTGTGCCTCCTGCCCGAGTACAGCCGCAAACAGGGTACAAGTGACGAGGATGGCGTCGGCATGACAGTGTGCGATCCATTGCAGCGTCTGTGATACTTTCTCATATGTAACTGCCTCGGTGAAATCAGCGTCATGTTTGAGGCGATCCAGACCCGGATCAACATAGTGTACGAGCTCAACATCGTAGAGAACGAGTGCTTCTTCGATCAGTGCAATGTTGGAATAATGAGCGTGAAAACAGGCGATGGTCATCATCATATTTTCCCCCTGAAATGGATTATGTTGTCTCAATAAGTGCCGCAAATATTTAACCCATTATAGAGGTTTATAGAGATGTGACAATAGATTGTACATATGTATAATGCGGATGTAACAGCAATTAAAGTGAAAACGCGAATAACCGTTCATCCGCAACTTCGCAGAAGAACGGTGAATATACAGGAAGCGAGTATGAATTCGCTCCTCATTTCATTTATCGCAGTGAAGGGGAAGCATTCTTTTTAGCCATTTTTTGCTGCAGAATTTCATGAAAGGATAGACCTTGAGTGTTCTCATTCTCCTTTTTGGGAGCAGTGGTCGCCGTGTTGCGCGGATACTGGTGGTGGTACGGGATCATTTGCTGAATAGGCATGCGGATCATCTTGGTTCCTCCTTTAATGCATTCTCGAATATGCATATGTGATTTTTATTAGATTATGTATTCCGGCGAGTTATCGTCCCTTTTACGCAAATAGGTATATGTGACTTGTTAGACGAAACAGGCAACTTAAGGTGTAATTCCAATTGGATTGTAGTGATTTTACCCCGTATTCGGGAGATGTAAACGTTTTTGGGGAAATTCAGGAGGAAAGGACTGCATATGTGAGGTTTCTTATGGGAGGATAGAAGCGGTATTTAAGTGAATAGACCCAGTTTTGAGAATGCCAATGGGTCAAAATTAAGACCTATTGTCTGGCTGCATAGGTACGACGCAAGCTAACTAACTTGGTACCATGGTCGGTTGTCGGGTGCATATTAGGGCAATTTTCGAAGGGGGAGATAACGTAGTATGGCAAAAAGCCGCCAGGAAAACCTGACGGCCTAACCGCATTTTGCAAAATCCAGTGAACGGTATTCAATGGCTAAAATATAGATCGAAACGGTCCAATTGGAATGAAGAAATGAACATAATCACTTTTTTCTTATTGTTCTTGCCGAACAGCAATATACAGATCTACTTGTACGTTCTCAGGATCGAGACTCCGCTCATCATACAATTCGAAATCGCCGGTAAACGTGCGCTCCCCCTGATTGTTCCAGGCCCACACCGCACCCCAGGCTTCACCTACAACTTCGGCCATCGGTCCCTTTCTGGAGGTAAACACTGCATACGTCGCAGGCGGCAGCTCAACGGAATTCACTCCCTCAGGCAATGTTTCTTCCGGATCTACCTCATGCCCCACCAGTATGGTGTATTCTCCATTTATACCATCCGTATAGTCTGCGTAACAGCCATAGCGGGCCGCTTCAGGGGCTGGCTGATGATCTGAAGCGAAGTAGCTGTTCCAGAGACCCTGAATACAGCCTTTGCCACTAATCTCAATGGCGTTGGTGGTTCTGGCCGACACACCTGCAAGGCGTTTCCCTGGCAGTGTGACATACCGAACAGGTTGGCCAGATAGAGTGTTATCGCCATCTAGCCGACCGGGATGAGCAGGCTCATTTGAATTTTCTGCCGAAAATGCCGCACTCCGTTCAGAGGCAGAGGTACTCCATCTTTTCAAAAAAGGGAGTTGGTTGCGCAGCATTGACCTTGCGGATTCCTCGTCCATACCTTCCTGGTCCAGGATGGCTGTGCACATTTCAATCATGCCCTCCAGCGTAATATCGGGCTGCTCGAACTTGCCCTCTTTGTAACAGTAGATACAGTATTCGCGGGTTGCATTACCATCCGCTTCTGTTCCGAATTGGGCGGGGGTCGTAAGCGGCATTCCGCAGCTTTGGCATACGGTGACGTTCATCATCAATTCCTCCTCGTTATGTACAGCGTGAATATAGTAAAAGTATAACGGGAGGAACTGGACATCTGT
The DNA here is from genome assembly GCF_042674385.1 of Paenibacillus sp. NPDC056933. Taxonomy (NCBI): domain Bacteria; kingdom Bacillati; phylum Bacillota; class Bacilli; order Caryophanales; family Paenibacillaceae; genus Paenibacillus; species Paenibacillus sp. NPDC056933. The sequence continues at coordinate 465,706 of NZ_JBHUQN010000004.1, forward strand.
CTGTCAGGTTAGGGGAGGAGCTTTATAATTTTGCACAATCTGTTCAGCGATTCTACGAATCCCCTCTCGAATATGCAGAGGCTCCAGTACTTCGACATCTGCACCAAATCCAAGAATGAACCCATACAGCCAGTTGTCCTCCGGAAATGCGACCTGGCTGATATAATACCCCTCACCATCCGAAACGACGTTTTCTATGCCAAACCATTCCTCTGCTATGTGGCGGATACGGGCATGGAATCTCAGGCTCAGGCCCACCTTATTATCCGGAGTAGCCCAATCCTGCTGCCAGGGCTTGTCCTGCAGGTTAATCGGCTTGCGTTCGAAGCTCCCTTGTGCAAGGGTAACGTCTCGCATACGGACCAGCTTGAACATGCGGAACTCGTTGCGTTCGTGACAGAACGCATAGAGGTACCAGGAATGCTTTTTGAGCACAAGGGTATGCGGATCGGTCGTTCGATGGGTCTGGGTACCCTCGGCACTGCAATAGGTAAATGTGATAGGCCGCAGTTGATCCATGCCCTGCTCAATGAGCTGAAGCTTGATTTGCAGCTCTTCGGGATGCGTCCACATCGAATAATCCACAATGAAGCGGCTGGTATTGGCCTGAAAATCCTCATTCTTGGCTTCAGGCACGATACTGCTGAGTTTCTCCATCAACAAGTCCCGTGCCACATTCGTATGAGAAGTGGAGACACTGCGCAGCGCAGTGACAATAGAGGCCAGATCCTTGTCGGTCAGTACATTCCGGTCAAGCCGGTAGCCTTCTGCAAGGCCAATACCGCCGCTTGCACCCTGATAGGTGACGACAGGAATCCCCGCCTGACCCAGTGTGTCTATATCCCGGTAGATGGTGCGGATGGATACTTCAAACGTGTCCGCCAGATCCTTGGCTTGTACACGGCCGCGATTGATCAGCAGCACGACAATAGCTAATAAACGGTCCAGTTTCATATATTGGATTCCTTTCAATCATTTATAAGTTGGATTCAGATATGTTATATTGTTGAGCATCACATATAGGAGTGGAATAAGCAATGAAGCGTATTACGATTTTGATCGCAGATGATGAAGTTGAGATCGCAGATCTGGTTGCGTTGCACTTGCAAAAAGAAGGATATCACATCATTAAGGCATTCGATGGGAAAGCGGCGGTCCAAGCCGTGCAGACACAAGCGATAGATTTAGCCATTTTGGATATTATGATGCCTGGTATGGATGGTTATGAGGTCACCCGCAAAATTCGGGAGCACTACCACTTGCCTATCATTTTTCTGAGTGCCAAAACCTCGGATATGGATAAGATCACCGGGCTCGTGATGGGTGCGGATGATTATATGACCAAGCCATTCAACCCGATGGAGCTGGTTGCCCGGGTGAATTCCCAGCTGCGCCGTTCGCTTCAATTCAGCCAGTCTGCACCGGTCCAGCGCTCCATTCTGGAAAAAGGCGGGCTCATTATCTCTCCAGATCAGCATAGTGTCACCCTGTACAGCAAACCAGTAGAGTTAACACCGAAGGAGTTCGACATCCTGTATCTGCTCGCGAGCCATCCCAAACAGGTGTTCAGTGCGGAGAGCATCTTTGAACAGGTATGGGGAGAGGCTTATTACGAGAGCGGTAATACCGTTATGGTTCATATTCGGACCCTGCGCAAGAAGCTGGGGGAAGATGTGGACAAGAACAAGTTTATCAAAACGATCTGGGGTGTGGGGTACACGTTCAATGAATAAACGCAGAAGCTTTCGAACGACCATGATTCTGTTGCTTGGTTTAAGCATGCTTGCGTCTGGCGCGATTACCTTTGGTGTATATAAGCTGATGCAATACTATTACATGGGTGTGCGCGCAGAAGATCCGCTCGCAGAGTATCGCCATTTTATGAGAAGTATAGGGGATATCTACTTTTTCCTCATCTTGTTCATTCCGCTTGCCATCCTGTTTTTCTTCTGGTTTACCAAGCCTTATGTCACTTATTTCAAAGACATTTCTACGGGTATTCGGCATCTCGCCAGTGGGGATTTCCAGCACCGCGTGCAGATTTCGACGAAGGATGAGCTGGGCGCTATTGCGGAGGATATAAATCTGGCGAGTCAGAAACTGAAGGAAGCAGTAGAACGAGGAGATTTTGCCGAGAACAGCAAGGACCAGCTGGTAGTAAACCTGGCGCATGATCTGCGAACCCCGTTAACTTCCGTATTGGGTTATCTGGATCTGTTGGTGAAAGATGATCAACTAACGGAGGAGCAGGTTAGGCACTTCACATCCATTGCGTTTACCAAATCCCAGCGTTTGGAGAAACTGATTGATGATTTGTTTGAAATTACCAGAATGAACTATGGCATGTTGCCGATTGAGAAAAAGAGACTTGATCTTAGTGAACTGCTGAGGCAGATGAACGAAGAGCTGTACCCCGTTTTTGAAAAAAATCGTCTGGTCACCCGTCTTCATATCGATTCCGAACTAACCATTTCCGGGGATGGTGAGCTGCTTGCGCGCGTGTTTGAGAACCTGTTAATCAATGCAGCCCGTCACGGCAAGGATGGTCTCTATGTAGATATCCATGGACATCGTGATGCAGGACAGGTTATCATTCAGGTCTTGAACTATGGCGGACATATTCATCCAGAGGATCTGCCCCATATCTTCGATATGTACTATACCGGGGATCGTGCCCGGACACCCCAGGAGGGTGGAACAGGTCTGGGCCTTTTCATCGCCAAAAATATCGTGGAGCAGCATGATGGGTCTATCTCGGCCCAAAGTGATGTGGTACGGACCGTATTTGAAGTTCGTTTGCCTGCGTTAGAATGAAGTCCTGTGCCAATTTAAGAAAAACTTTAGAATTGCCCTGCTTTTTTTTAACTAGTTTTCTCTATCCTTGATCATACGAGGTAAAGGAGGAACATGGAATGAGAAAGTGGGGATTTTTGATATGTATCATTGTATTGGGATATTTTCTGATCAAGTCACCTGCATGGCTTCAACAGCCGAAAGAAGCGAATGTGGAAATTCAGAATACGGTTGAAATTCCAGCGGGGTACACCGAAACAATTAGCGTGGATATGAAGAATGAAGTACATAAAGGGAATCTTTTACTGGTCAATTCGGAATATCCTGTACATGCGGATGGTATTAGAACCGACATTGTCAATTTGGCTGAACAACAAGAGCTGGTCCGTGGATATGGCTTACTGGATCAAAATATCATGTTGTCACGGTATGTAGCACAAGCGTTCCAGAAGATGATTGAAGCTGCTGGGGAAGAAGAAGTACGATATTTTATCATTAGCAGTGGCTATCGGGATTTTAAGAAACAGGAGCAGCTTTATGATGAAAAAGGATCGGACTATGCGCTTCCTGCGGGTCACAGTGAACATAATCTGGGCTTGTCCATGGATATAGGCTCCACTCTGGCTGCCATGAGTGAGGCACCAGAAGGAGCTTGGTTGGAGAAAAATGCATGGAAGTACGGTTTTGTTTTGCGTTACCCAAAGGATAAAGTGGACATCACCGGAATTCAATACGAACCATGGCATTTCCGGTATGTAGGACTGCCGCATAGTGCCATCATGTACCATAATAATCTGGTGTTGGAGCAGTACCTGGAATTGCTGCAGCAGAAAAAGAGCATTTCCGCTGAAGTTGAAGGCGAGCACTATCTTGTACGATATTATGAAGCATCCAAAGATAAGACCATCAACATACCTGAGCACGGCCAATATGAGATATCGGGAGACAACATGAAGGGAGTAATCGTGACAGTGGAGGAGTAAACAACAAGAAATACACGGAGGTTCATTATGAAACCTAAGGGATTAAATATTAAGATCGTTTGGGTGGCCGCATTAATTATATATCTATATCTATTAACCAAACTGATTCTGTTCAAGTGGCATACGATGGATTGGGACTTCGTTTGGATTCAACTTATGACGATCGCGCAACAGCCGGAATTGATTCATACGCGAACCGTTAACCTGACGCCATTTCAGGAAATTTTAAGAGACTGGCATAGCCTGACTTTGCATCGTCCGGGTACCACGATCCATTTGCTCGGCAATGTCATGGCTTTTATCCCACTGGGCATCTTCATTCCTGTACTTATGGGGAACAAGCTGTTGTCTGGGGCAAAAGTACTTGTACTTTCCTTGCTTTTGAGTTTTGCTTTTGAAGTAACACAGCTATTGACGGGCATGGGCATATTCGATGTGGATGATCTTATGCTGAACACCTTTGGTGGCATGATTGGGTATGTTCTGTATACAATCCTTGCCGGCATGAAGCGGTTGATTGTGGGTGGAACCACTCCTGCTGCGAAAAAAGAGTATAATTCTAACCAGAGTCGCGTGTAAGGAGGGGAGCATTTGATTTTATTGGCTGCTTTAATGATTGGCACAGGTATTGTGTTTATCGTTCGTCCGCGCTATGTGAGACATTCTTCGTCCGAGGATGGAACCAACAATGATCAAATCACTGCGAGATGGATAGGGTACTCACTGATCATGATGTCGTGTCTGTTCCTAATCATGGCTACACTGCAATCACTGGATCAGGCTTCACACTACATTGGACATTAGAGGAAAGTAGATGCGCCACTTAAACCTTTGTTATATTAATAAGAGAAGCTCCCCATCACCGTGCTAAGTACTGTGGTGGGGAGCTTTTATATCTGCGCCAGATAGGGGGGAAGTGAAAGCAAATAATGATGCGGTTTGCGAGTTGAATTGCTAATGAGGTAGAGTAGAGATGATTAACCCACATCCTTACAAGGAGGACATATATTGTATTCATTGGCTAAACAACTCGCAGGAAGAATGAAAGTTATCATGGAAATTGAAAGTGAAATTGCTGAAGCGGAGAGTCACCAAGATGAAGAAGTAGTGCGTAATTTAGAACAGAAAAGATCCAATTTGATAAAAATGTTCACTCATGAGGAGCTATTGGTCATCAAAACGGTAATGAATGTTGGGCGATCAGAGAGAGGATATCGATATCATTTTAATTCGAATGAAATTGAAATCATTCACTTACCGATTGAGTTGACCGAGCATGAGTTAATGCAGAAATATTCCTACTATCTGGTACATAAGACCAAACAGGAACTTGCCCATGGCATCGAATATTATACGGCTGTCTCGGAACAACTGAAAGAAGGTATGGAAATCCTGAAACTTTAGTCTGCCAATTAGGATCTAGGAGGACTGCAAGATGATAATGAAAATTTCATATTATACGCCAGATGGTTTCTATTATTATGTTCCCGATCAATATGCAGAGCAGATAGATGTGTGGAGAGAGGAATTTTCGGATTTTGTACAGAGTATAGAGGGAAAACACCCATTTACAGAATATACAGAGTCCATTAATTATGAGGACAAGTTGGAATACGCTGTTTTTGTCCGTAGTTACGGAGGTGATGATTTTATGGACTGGATCAACGTGGAGAAATTAAACTGCAGAGGTGTATATCGCATTCCTTCGCCACCTGATGATTCGGAAGTTGGATTGAAGATTGATTTTTAACCTGTAAACGTCTTAAAAGCCTCGCTAACGAATCGAACACACCTTATTGTGGCACATCGCGTGGATAAAGAATTCTAACGAACTTCAGAGCTGTTATTTCTATCAAAAGCAGTAAAAAAAGAGCAAAGAAGAGCAGGAATAGGGACATAACCTCCGTACGATTCGTTATATCCCCTGATTGAGTACTTTCCTTGTAAATAACGCTTCCTGGATTCGTAAGAGGTATAACCTCAAAAGAGCGCCCCAAAGGTCTTGTTTTCTGACCTTTTGGGACGCTCTTTTTGATTATTTAAACTTACAGCATTAAACGTTAATGTGATTACGCTTTTTTCATCATTTGACGCAATACGGTTTGCAGGATACCACCGTTATGGTAGTAGTCCACATCAACCATGCTGTCCAGACGAGCGATAACAGGGAAGTCGAACTTGGTGCCGTCCTCACGAGTTACGGTAACCGTCAGTTCTTGTCCTGGTTTCACATCATTGCTCAGACCTGTGATGTCATACGTTTCACGTCCGTTCAGACCGAGGCTGGACCAGCCATGACCTTCCTGGAATTGCAATGGCATTACGCCCATGCCTACCAGGTTACTGCGGTGAATACGCTCGAAGCTTTCTGCGATAACGGCTTTGACGCCGAGCAGGAATGTTCCTTTTGCCGCCCAGTCACGTGAGCTTCCTGTACCATACTCTTTACCAGCGATAACGATCAGGTTCTGTCCTTCGTCCTGATACTTCATGGAAGCATCGTAGATGGACATTTCTTCGTCCGTTGGCAGGTATTTCGTAATACCACCTTCGGTACCTGGAGCCACTTGGTTACGAATACGGATGTTGGCAAACGTACCACGCATCATGACTTCATGGTTACCACGACGGGAGCCGTAAGAGTTGAAGTCTTTGCGTTCTACGCCATGTTCTTTCAGGTACAGTCCAGCCGGACTGGATGGTGCGATATTACCCGCTGGCGAGATGTGATCCGTTGTTACGGAATCAGCAAGCAATGCCATGACACGTGCGGAACGAATATCTGCAATATCAGTCAACTTGTCGCCAAGCTCCTGGAAGAATGGTGGATTCTGAATGTACGTGGAGTTTGGATCCCATTCATACAATTCGCCTTCCGGTACAGGAATCGTATTCCAACGTTCGTTAGCTGTAAATACGTTCTCGTATTTGTTGCGGAACATTTGGGCGTTCAGGGAGCTTGCAATGGTATCCTTGATTTCCTCGGAGCTAGGCCAGAGGTCTTTCAGGAATACAGGCTCATTGTTGGTATCATAACCAATTGGATCGGTTGCAAAATCAATATTAACGGTACCCGCAAGAGCATACGCCACAACGAGTGGCGGAGATGCCAGGTAGTTGGCTTTGACCTGTGCATGCACACGGCCTTCAAAGTTACGGTTACCGGACAATACAGCCGCTACCGTCATGTCGTTCTCGGCGATTGCTTCGCTTACTTCGTCTGGCAGTGGGCCAGAGTTACCGATGCAAGTTGCGCAACCATAGCCGGCAACGTTGAATCCGAGTTTGTCGAGGTATTCGATCAGACCTGCTTTTTCAAGATATTCGGTAACCACGAGGGAACCTGGAGTCAAGCTGCTTTTCACGTAACCAGGCTTAGTCAGACCACGTTCAACGGCTTTTTTCGCAAGCAGACCCGCTCCGACCATAACGCTAGGGTTAGATGTGTTGGTGCAGCTTGTGATTGCCGCGATAACGACAGCACCAGCAGTCAGTTCGCTAGTGGAACCGTCAGGGTGTTTCACAGGCACTTTCTCAGCGATTTTCTCGTCGCTCAGTCCATAACCGCCTTTGTCGATTGGCGTACGGATGATGCTGTTGAAGCTTTCTTTCATTTGAGTCAGTTCGATGCGATCCTGTGGACGCTTAGGTCCTGCGAGACTTGGTACTACGGAAGCCAGGTCCAGTTCAATCACATCTGTAAATTCAGGATCAACCGTGCTGGAAGTCCGGAACATGCCTTGAGCTTTGTAATAAGCTTCAACCAGATCCACTTGTTCGTCGGTACGGCCCGTATTACGCATATAGTTCAGTGTTTCGCTATCTACAGGGAAGAAACCGATGGTTGCGCCGTATTCTGGTGCCATGTTGGCAACTGTTGCACGGTCAGCAAGACTGATGTTGGCAAGGCCTGGTCCGTAGAACTCGACGAATTTACCAACAACGCCTTTTTTACGCAGCATTTGCGTCACTGTGAGTGCCAGATCCGTTGCGGTTGCGCCTTCACTCAGGCTACCTGTCAATTTGAAACCGATAACGTCCGGTGTTACAAAATAAAGCGGTTGGCCCAGCATGCCTGCTTCGGCTTCGATCCCGCCAACACCCCAACCAACAACGCCGAGTCCGTTGATCATGGTCGTGTGGGAATCCGTACCTACGAGGGAATCCGGGAATACAACCGTCTCGCCATCAATCGTTTTGGTGGCAGCCACGGAAGCCAGATACTCCAGGTTAACCTGGTGAACGATCCCTGTGGATGGTGGAACGGCACGGAAGTTGTTGAATGCCGTTTGCGCCCAGCGCAGGAAGCGATAACGCTCTTCGTTACGCTCGAATTCAACCTTGATGTTATAGTCCAGTGCATCGTTAGTACCGAATGCATCGACCATGACGGAGTGGTCAATTACGAGATCAACCGGTACAAGCGGATTGATCTGTTTTGGATCGCCGCCTGCTTTTTTTACCGTATCGCGCATTGCTGCAAGGTCAACGACAACGGGTACACCGGTGAAATCCTGCAGAACGATACGAGCAGGAATGAATGGAATTTCCTTGTTATTGTCACGGCCTTCTGCCCAGCCGGTCAGTTGTTTCACATGTTCTTCGGTAATGGCACGTCCGTCGAATTGACGAACTGCTGCTTCGAGCAGCACTTTAATGGAGAAAGGAAGCTTGGAAAGGTCGCCGTAGCCGCCTTCCTGAAGAGCATCGAGACTGTAGTAGCGGTAAGACTTGCCTCCGACCTCAAGACTGCGGGCGGCGGAAAAATGATTCTTGGCTGACATACATGTACCTCCTTAAAATGTGTCGGTGAGATGAAGAAAACGTTCATTTAGGTGAAGAACAGGCCTTCATCGTTCCGTGTCCCTGTTTGTGAGTTTCATTAGGTGAAACGTAATTTCATAATTGTAACTTTAGTATTAAGTATACCGTTTTCAACATCGTACGTAAAGGGCTTTTTGCCTTCCCAGTCAAGCCATTGGAACTATGAATGCGTTTTCCCGAAGAGGTGAAGGGCATGACCCCTTCCGTTCGCATTATACCCTTTTGTAAGGCCTCAAACTCAACCGGACACATACAACCGAAAATTCCCTCATATAAGTAGAAAGAGTATTCATGTAATGGATTATTCCGGACAGAACTGATGCCAAAGGGGGACACAGGCTTGGAACGCGAATGGAAGAGTGCCTTATATACCTACGTGAGCCAGTATAACCGCTGTGAGATCGATTACCGTCCACAGACGAGTGAACGGATCGTCACCGATCCGGAATTTGTGCTGGAACGGGGAGAACGGATGGCCAGACTGGACCAATGGTACCGTAAGCGGCGGGCCGTTCCTCTTCGCAGCGAGACCAGTGCCAAGCTTGTGCGGACACTTATGGATGGGGCGGATGAATCGGTGGTGGATGTGCAATTGTACAGCAGGCTGTTCTATGAGAAGAGCGGCCTGACCCATCGGGAGGACCGGATTGAGCGGGAACGCCTGACCTTTCTTAGGCAAGGTGGAGTCTGGACCATTGCACGTGTGGAACGTGAAGTGCCGGAGCGTCGTCCGGTAGGGGAAGGACGTCCTTTTCAACAAGCGGATTTTGTACAGGCGATGAATCGGCCGCTCCTTAACCGCGAAGTACTGGGACAGGGCAGAAGATCAAGACAGCAAAGTTATCGCAGGGATCTGGCTGTCGCCTACGCAGATCGGTGGTGGAATGCGGGAAACCCGGCATTTGAGGAATTCGAGGTAGACTGCACCAATTATGTGTCCCAATGTATCTTTGCAGGGGGAGCACCCATCCACTATACTGGTAAAAGAGAAGCAGGTTGGTGGTATAAGGGGTATGTAAATGGCTCGGAAATGTGGAGTTACAGCTGGGCGGTCTCCAATAGTCTGGAGCGTTATTTATCCGGCAGCAGTTGGGGCTTATCTGCCACAGAAGTGGATCGTCCCGAGCAATTGATGCTCGGAGATGTAATTTTCTACGACTGGGACGGCGATGGCAGGTTTCAGCATAGTACCGTTGTGACCGCCTTTGATGCGGGGGGCATGCCGCTTGTGAATGCACATACGGTCAGCAGCCGCCACCGTTTTTGGGATTACCGGGATTCTTACGCTTGGAACGAGCGGACGGTGTACCGGCTTTTTCACATTGCAGATGAGTTTTGAGAGCCAAAGATTTTACGGGATTCGGTGACGTAGGCATTCGCTTCCGTGTAAAATAAGTCTAGATAGCAGAATAAAAGTGGTGCTGAGCATACAGAGATGACAGCATCATGCACAGATAATCGGAGGTTACGCATGAGTATGGATAAATTAAAAGTAGGCGTCGTTTACGGCGGCAAGTCAGGCGAGCATGAGGTATCGCTGCAAACGGCGTTTGCTGTAACAAATGCATTTGATTATGAAAAGTATGAACTGGTTCCTTTTTTCATCTCCAAGCAGGGTACGTGGAAAAAAGGATCGGTCATGCACGCGCCATTCGCACAGATTGAAGATTTGAAGCTGGAGCAGGCGTCGGGTGGAACCCAGGAAGCGCTAAACGCGCTGTTTGGCCGTTTGTATGGCGGAGAAGAGGCGATGGACGTGATGTTCCCGCTGCTGCACGGTACGTTTGGTGAGGATGGTACCATTCAGGGCATGTTCGAGATGGCGGATATGCCTTATGTTGGGGCAGGTGTACTGGCTTCGGCAGGCGGCATGGACAAAGTGGTCATGAAAAAGCTGTTCGCACAGGCCGGAATCGACCAATGTGCCTTTACCTATTTTAACGCTACACAGTGGAAGCAGTCCGAATATGAAATGATCGTACAGGTGGAGGACGAACTTGGTTATCCTTGTTTCATTAAGCCAGCCAATCTTGGCTCCAGCGTAGGGATCTCGAAAGCGCGCAATCGGGATGAGCTGAAGACAGCAGTGGAGTTCGCACTTCGTTATGATACGAAGGTTGTCATTGAGGAGTTTGTAGAAGCGCGTGAAGTTGAAGTCAGTGTGCTTGGCAATGACGAACCGATGGCATCTGTACCAGGAGAAATCGTATCTTCCGGTGAATATTATGACTATGCAGCCAAATATATTGATGGGCAGTCACAGATGCTGATTCCTGCTCCGCTCGACCCGGAAGCCGCAGATCGCATCCGTGAGGCCGCATTACAGGCATTCCGTGCGATTGAAGGCAATGGGATTTCCCGTGCAGATTTCTTCATTCGCAAATCGGATGGCGCCTTGCTTATTAATGAAGTAAACACCATGCCAGGTTTTACTCCATACAGCATGTATCCGCTCTTGTGGCGTGAGACAGGTGTATCGTATGCCGAACTGCTGGATCGCATGATTGAGCTGGCCTTGGAACGCTACAACCGCAAGCAGGCGCTGAACTACGAGAACGGCGTACAGGCATAGCCTGAGGACGATAATACAAGGAGGGGTATGAATGGGATTTCAGACTGAATTCAATTCCGTATGCAAATTCAAGAATGAACAAGAGTTGTTCGAATTGCTTGAATACGGCCGTGGCAAAATGGTCAAACAAGGCTTTCGTGTATTTCCTACCGGACAGAAAGTCATTGCGTACACACCGGATAACGTGGCCGTAGCCATCGTAAAAATTGTAGTCTCCATTGCAGAGATTAACTTCCAGGGTCAGGAAGTGACCGAAGTGGAGATGCAATTGATCCGCAAACTGAACGAGGAAGAATCACGCATTCAGACCGCGCTCGCAGATGAGATGTTCTTTGGTGAGCAGGCGCAGGGATAGATCGCTACATTTGAAGTGAAACGGTAGACGGATTTGCTCAAATAACGATTATGGTCACTCTTTTAGGGTAAAACTTGGTTATATACAGTGAAGGGAAGACTGTCGGCTTCATATGCCGGAAGGAATCCCGCCTTAATAGAGAGGAAGAAATTCATGCTCGTACGTTTTGGCTATGTGGCGATGTCTGTGCTTGTGGAGAATGCTTCACCTTCCCGGACGATGACCATGTCCAGTTTTAAAAAAATCGATGACAGGGAAGCGGCGATTCGCAAGCTGGAACGGATTGCGGCCGAGAACTTGCATAATACATTACGTTTGCTCAGACACAACAAAGGCAGCCATATTCATGTATATCGTTTCTCTTCCAAATTAATTCCGCTGGCAACTCATGAGGATTTGAGTGATTGGGACCCTTTTCCCGCACTCAAGCAGGACTTTGCTTCAATTGGTGATTTTGTGAAGGTGAACGAGATGCGTGTATCCTTCCATCCGGATCATTTTACAGTACTCAGTACGCCAAGGGAGGAAGTGTTGCGCAACTCCATGCGGGACCTTCGTCATCATGTACGGATGCTGGATGCCATGGGCCTGAATGCCACTGCCAAGAACAATATACATATTGGTGGTGCATACGGGGATAAGCCTAGTGCAGCGCTTCGCTTTGAAGAAAATTTTCTGAAGCTGGATCGGGATATTCAGGAGCGGATGACACTTGAAAATGATGACAAAACGTTCAATGCATCCGAGACCCTTGCGGTATGTCAGCGTTTGGGACTGCCCATGGTATTGGATATCCATCATCAATGGGTAAACAATGAAGGCGAACAGCCGTGGGAGCTCTGGCCTGATATATTGAAGACCTGGGAGTCCCCGCTTGCCCAAGCGGATTCACCGGCAGACAAGCCGTTGCCACCCAAAATTCACGTCTCCAGTCCAAAGAGTGAGAAGGACCTGCGTGGTCATGCTGATGGTGTAGAGGTGGAGCCGTTGCTCGATTTCTTACGTCATATTGCAGCAGGTACGCCTGCTCTTGATGTGATGATTGAGGCCAAGCGCAAGGATGAAGCTCTGGTGCAGTTGATGCAGAAGCTAGCATTCTATCACGAAGAGGGTGTGGAATGGGCGGACGAGTCGACGGTTATCATTCATCCGTAGAGCCAAAAGGGGCCTGGGCAGCGGGAAACTTTACGACCCTTGGGGCGTATACTTTTAACAAGTATTTCAACTTTTCGTAGATTGATATAGAAAGTAGAGTGAACGCTTTGAATGAGAAGGAAAAAACACCTTATGTCGTGACAAGCAAAAGCTATACTGCCGTCGCCATTAATGCAGCTTCCAAAGCTGGAGAGTGGATCAAGAGCCGTCTCGGAACGGTGGGGGAGCCCGGAACCAAGTATTCGCCGCAGGATCTCGTTACTGAAGTCGATAAAGGTGCGGAACAGATGATCCGCCGCCTGATTCTGACGCATTTTCCCCATCATGCCATCCTGGGTGAAGAAGGCGTAGAACCGGGACCGGAAGCTTCGGCGAAAGCGCTGAAAGAAGCGGAGGAAGAAGAGTTCCTCTGGATTGTGGACCCGGTGGACGGAACGACGAACTTTGTGCATGGTTTTCCGTTCTATTCGGTATCCATTGCTTTGGCCCATAACGGTGAGGTGATTGTGGGGGTAATCTACGATCCTTCCCGTGATGAATTGTTTGTTGCAGAAAAAGGAAAAGGTGCCTACGTCCACGGAAACCGGATGGTTGTGTCTGGTGAACAGGAACTGGCCCAGAGCCTGATCGCGGTTGGCTTCCCGGCGGATACGACCTACGCGTTGCCGGTTAATATGGCCGCTGTCCAGGCACTTGCACCGCAAGTGCGCAGTCTGCGGGCAGGCGGTTCTGCCGCCCTGCATTTGGCATATGTTGCAGCGGGTCGCCTCAGCGCTTATACCGAAGTTGGTCTGAAGCCATGGGATATCGCCGCAGGTGCACTGCTGGTTGAGGAATCCGGCGGCAAGGTTACCGATACCGTGGGGACGCCTTACCAGCTTTCCGTGAGTCATGTGGTGGCCAGCAATGGCAAGATTCATGATGCATTGACTGATGTGCTGAAGGCAGCAAACGCAACCGGTCTGGAGTGAAATTTACTGAAGGAGCGAACAACAATGGATGAATCCAAAGAACTGGAACGACGTTTGAGTGATATGCTGACTGAAGGGGACATGGAGGAGTCCGGCGATGCTGACAAGCGTGAACGCCAGCTGATTCCTCCGAAGTACGAGGTGCGCATCCAGACAGAACGTGACCCGATTGTCGAAGAAACGTTGAAGTACCGGAAATTGGCAAGTGAAGTGGATGATCGTTATGATCGTTATATCGAACGTTCTGCCGGGAACAAGCCGGATACGGAAACGATGGATTCCCATTCCGGAGACGCGGAGAAACCGAAATCTTGACAGATTAGCTTTTGATCTGTGGTAAACGAAGGGGCTTTCCAATCGTCATGAATATGACGGGGAGCCCCTTTTAGGTGAGGGCCTGCTTTTTCGTGCAGACGACAGCACCCATTTATTAATGGTAGAATAGGGTTACACGAACTTCTGTCATCAGAGTGAACAGTGTATGTCATTTTATTTTATAGATACGAGAATAAGGAGTGTTCTAAGAATGAAGCGTAAACGTATATGGAGCAATACAGCGGCAGGTTTAACAGCCAGCATGCTGGCGGGTATGTTGTTGCTAGCATCTTCCGCACAGCCTGCGCAAGCCGCAGATAACAGCTCTATCGCATTGCCAGCTGGTAAAACCGAAGCATCCCTGTCTGCACAGAAAGATGCAATCGCTTTAACCAAAGAATTCCGCATTGTCACTTTGGGGGATTCTATTACCGTCGGCTATGAGCCGAACCTGAAAGAACTGCCTTATGGTTATGTAGAACGGTTGCAGGAACAAGGCTTGCTTCATGGACGTACCAAGGTGGACAACTATGGGATTGCGGGCTTGAAGAGCACAGGGCTGAAAAACTTTACAGATGCGATGAAGGAAAGTAAAGCAATCACATCCGAAGCGATCCAACCTTCCCTTCCTGATCCAAGAGCTGGACAAGTGGGTGCCAATATTGCTGCCATTCGGGAGAATGTAGCCGGGGCTAATCTCGTTGCAATCACAATTGGGGGTAATGATGTATCCGAGTTGCTCGGTACAGCAGATAAGCTCAGTGATGCAGAAATGGAAGCTAAAGTGAAAGAATTGCTATCATCCTATACAGCAAATGTTAGCGCTGTGATCAATGATATTCATGAGATTAATCCCAATGCCAAAATCGTAATCGCAGATCAATACCAACCTATGCCAGAAGTAGCTGGTAAGGAGCTTTATGCGAAACTGATGGAAGCATCTCAGGGATTCACTGCAACCATTGATAGTATTGCGACTGAATTTTCCACTAAAGGGATCGACGTAAAAGTGGCTCATGTTGCAAAGGAATTTGTAGGCGGTGAAGGCACGATGACTCACATGATTAAGGATCGCGATTTCCATCCGAATCAGTTGGGATATGAAGCAATTGCCAAAGTGTTTGCAGAAACCATCTGGGGCGATTACACCAAGCTGGCTGCTCCTGCAGCAGGTCAACCGATGAATATTATCGTCAGTGGCAAAACGCTGGATACACCGTACAAACCGATCATCCGCAATGGCAAAAACTTTGTGGCGATCCAGGATATCGTGAATGCAGTCGGTGCAACCACGGTATGGGATAATCAAACTTCAACCGCAACGATTACATACAAAGACCGTCAGGTTGCCGTGAAGATCGGTGCAACGGCCGTTCAGGTGAATGGCGCATCCGTAGCTGTGGATACACCTGCATTCCTGAATAAGGTTGGTAAAGAGTCCAAAACCTATGTACCTCTTGCTATGGTAGCCGAGGGTCTTGGTTTTGATGTGCAGTATGTAGCCAAGCTGAAAACCGTTTTTGTGAATCCGTAAGCTCAGAACAACTATGTTGACTGCACGCTGAAGGTGTTTTGGGAATTGAATTATCTATAGCCAAATGGATATAGATAGGTGTTTATAATGTAAAAAGAGCCAATCTTCTTTTCTGAAGATTGGCTCTTGCATTTTATCTCATGGTCTAAACTCTGCTCATGTCCAAACTATTTATTGGACACTCTTCTTTCTTTTTTTGTAAAGATGATAAAACCAGATGAGGATCCATTCAATAATATGATAAAAAACTGAAATGGATAGAGCTGAGCAAAAATCTTGGATATATACTCCTTCAAAAGTAGAGGCTAAGGAGTAAATGATGATACTGTCAATTATTATTGTGACGGAATTCCTAGTATAAACTGAAACTCGTCTTTGTATACCATAGTTTAAGACAGCAATCATAATTGGATGAACAAGAGTTTCAAAGATTATAAATCCAATTAAAATAAGTACGGAGAATGTAATAGCATCACCAAGTTGTTCAAAGTAAAATAAATTACTCATTTCACCAAAAGTATAAAAAAACAAACTATACAGTATCGTAAAAAAAGAAACAGGCACAATAATTAACAAGGATAATACAGGAACAAGCCAAAGCCTGACCTTTAGCGACGGAGGTTCTTCTTGATCTCTGCGACTTATAAACTTAATGATTTCATTTAGTGAGAGAAAAAGAACCAGTAGCAGTATAAACAGAATAACTATGTGAGAGGGGTTCATATTCCCTCCTTTGGAAGTATTGTTATTTAAATTACTATAATCCCCATGGAAATAAAGTTGATAGAGTAACTGTCAACTAACTCGTACTTTAATTACTAGAGTATTTGATTACCCAGTTACCCGCACTAGGACTAAGTTTTGAGAGTAACTTACCGAGGTAATCTCCGCCGTAACGTAAGGCAGAAGTGATTGCCTTTATTATAACATTCGAAATAAGGTTTTGTGTTCCAATATCTCCTTTATTTGGAGCTGTTGGCGTTATGAATCCATAAAGTTAAAGCTCCGGGGAATCCATGTTGGTTATACGGTTAATATGGATTCTTTTTTTTGGGGAAAAAGCCAGTGACGAACCATGCCCCAAGCCAGATCAGGATACAAACCAAGATGCTCTTTTTGCCTGAATGCAGGTTCACAAGGGTTGCTGCATAGGACAGATAAAACAGTACTGAAAATATGAGAACTAACATGATGGATCGAAAGGCTAATCGAACAACGTGTATATGGGAGTGCTTCGTTATAAATAACCTTTTTCCTTGAAATAGGGAAATGCAAAAAAGCAGGAGGTATGCGCTAACCCATGCACCAAGAACAATAGCAATCAAGGCGTTGACTCTTTGAGCCTGCATAAGTGCATCTTGCTTTTCAGGCCGAATTCCGGTTTGGGATTGGATCCAGTCTTGATATATTTCCTGACGCAAATCTACGCCGGTCTCGCTGTTGGTCAGTATAACTAACCCGTTTCCTGTTGAGGGAATCCAGCCATAAAAGGAATGCCATCCCCGGTTGTCCCCTGAATGATAGAGAAGAGTAATTTGTTCTGATAATGTTCTTGAAAATATACCTAAACCGTTCTCCGAAATGACGGGGGTCTGCATCTCTCTAACAAGTTTGCTTGAAATGACTCCCCGCCCCTGATGATCATTATTTTTGCTTTCCATGCTGATCAGAATGAGCTTCACCATATCACTGGCTGTTGTCTGCAATCCGGCCGCAGCTTGCTCGGTGAACTGATAAGTAGGAATCTGTTGCCCAAAATAACCGTAGGCTTTAGAAAGTTTGGGATTAGCTGGATTTTGTTGAAATGTACTATGCTGCATGTCCAGTGGTTGCATGACCTGCTCATCCATGTATCGGTCAAAAGGCATGCCCGTAATCTCTTCAATGACGAGCTGCAGTAAAGAGTACCCTGCCCCTGAATACAGGGGTTCAGTTCCAGGTTTGTGATCAATCGTTAACGGAGTATTCAGAAACCCTTTGCCCGATAAGGACTCTTCAATAGTGGAAAGTGGCTTTCCCGGTTCTGCGCCCAAGTATCCACGATGTGCAGAAAGACCAGCTGTATGGCTCAGTAGTCTTCGAATGGTAACTTTTTCTTGATTATAAACCCCATTGGACAGATGCCAACGTGTAAGAAATTTGTCAACTGGATCGTCGAGCGTCAGTTTACCTTCTTCAACCAGATGCAGTATTCCCCATGCGGTCAGGCTTTTGGAAATAGAACCTGCCTGAAACAGGGTATCTTCATTCAAGGCGATTTTACGAGATTGGTCTGCATAACCGTAGTGAAGTATGTAGGCGGGTTTCCCGTGTTGAACAATACCAACAGCTACACCCGCAACCCCATACTTTTGTTGAAGTTGAGGAATTTTCTTGTCCAGATGAAGCTTAAAGTCACCCACATTTTCGGCGGAGGATAAGCCCGGTGACCAGATACATAGAATAATTACAAGTAACACAGGTACCTTCTTCAAAATACTCATCGATTTGCTCCTCTTTGCTTAAACGTTATGATGGATAATCTAAGCATAAAACATATAAATGTTTCTTCCATCGATGGGTCTCTCATTTCCATGGGCCAACTAACATTTTTGTCACATCCATTGTTTGTTGCAGCAACGAGTCATGCTTTTTTTGAAATTAAAGGGTGTATACCTTCGCTAATGACCAGAGATGTTGCATAAATATGGCTTGTCATCTGACCATGGATGTGTAAATATGAAAATAACTTACAGCAGATCGAAAACCCTTTCGAATGACAGCACCCTTCGCGAGTCAAAGGAGCGCTTTGGATGAGGAAAATTAAGAACGCTTTCACGACATTGCCCATTCATCACAAAACCATTCTTCTCATCGGACTTTTGATGTTGATCAGTTTCACGTTCTATGTCTCTGTCCTGGGATATGTGTTCAGGATCTATGATCGACAGATCTATGAGAAATCGTCACAGGTACTTAATATGTCTTCCGTAGGCATTGAGAATCAGCTGCGCGAAATCTCTAATTTATCCTTTAAAGTCATGTCTGATGAGCCGCTCCAGCAATACCTTCTCCAGTTGGGAAAAGCCGAGACGGGATATGAGCAAAATGGGCTGCGTAAAAAAATTACCAATAGGTTAGTGGCTTATGCCGGCTCAGAGAAATATGTCTATTCCATGATTTTTATCGATAATGATAATAATATTATGGCGGCTGGGAACCGGGAGGGAATCTCTGGGGCAAAGCAAAAGGAATTGGTTGCCCTAGGGCAGGAATATTCAGGTTCCAACGTCTGGTACACGAGTGGAGATCAACAAGCGAGACTGCTGTCTGTGAGACAGGTGAAGTCCTTTACCGGTGGAGCATTCACGCTGGAGAAGCTCGGTACACTCGTTATTCGTGTACGACTGGATCGGATTGTTCAGGACCAGATGCAGCACCCGGCAGAAGATTCACAGCTATTAATTACAGATGGCCGGGAAGTGATCTATCCCACGCAATCCACGGTAAGTGAAGAAGAGCTCAATTCGGAATTGAAGCGTACCCAGCCTTACGGGATTGCGATGTTTGAGAAGGGGAGAAATTTCGTTGCCCGTGCGCATTCATCCTATACGGATTGGGTGTATCTGTACATGACCCCCTTTGATCAGATGTTTAAACAGATCCAGTTTGTCAAACAGCTGGTGACGGTTATTTTTATCATGATTTTCCTGGCGGCACTTGTATTTGGGGCGAAGTTGTCCAGAAGCATTACCCAGCCCATCGCCCAGTTGATCAAGAAAATGCGCAATATTGAAAAAGGGGATCTCGACAAACTGGAAGAAGCTGCACTTGGCAACGTTCCGGAATCTTCACAAAATGAGGTCGGATTGCTGCATCGCACGTTCAAGATGATGTTACAGCGGATACGTGAACTCATTGATGAGAATTATGCGAAGCAACTGGTGATTCGTGAAACAGAATTGAAAGCGCTTCAGGCACAGATTAATCCACATTTTCTATATAACACACTGGAATCGATCAATTGGCTCGCCAAAGTACAGAAACAGCACCAGATTTCCGAAATGGTTGAAGCTCTCGGATTTTTGCTGCGCAGCTCGGTGAACATGTCCGAGAAGTGGATCACGCTGGAAAGAGAGCTTGATATCGTCCGCAGTTATGTGACCATCCAGCGCACGCGATTTGAGGAAAGACTTGATTTTGAGATGGACATTGCTCCTGAAGTGGGGACGGCCCGCATTCCGAAGTTAACTTTGCAGCCATTGGTTGAGAACGCAATTCATTATGCATTGGAGCCAAGTATTGACCCATGCCGGATTCGGATCAGGGCCAGAGCGGATGGAAACAACGTTGTTATTGAAGTGGAAGACGATGGTCCAGGCATGACTCCGGAATTTCTGGAGCAGTTGCAAGAAGGACGAATACAGACGAGGGGACAGGGGATCGGGCTGTCGAACATCAAGGAACGGATCAGATTGACCTTTGGCGACGAAGGCGAAATGATCATGAGCAGCAATCCCGGCTCAGGGACCGTAGTATCGATCAGAATACCTTGGATTAGAGAGGACGATGACGATGTACAAAGTGATGCTCGTAGATGATGAACGTGTCATTCTGGAGGGAATTTCGCAAGTCGTGGACTGGGCCGCAGCGGGAACCGAGCTGGTGGATACCGCGAGAAACGGAATTGAGGCACTGGACAAAATCAGTCAGTCCAGACCGGATATTATCATTACGGATATATCCATGCCGGGTCTGGATGGTCTTGGACTAATTGAAAAGGCGTCCGAAGCTTATCCTGGACTTCGCTTTATCATGTTATCCGGTTATAAGGAGTTCGAATATGCCCGCCGGGCCATGCAATATGGGGTAAAGCATTATCTGCTCAAACCGTGTAATGAGAACCAGATTCATGATGCTTTGGCTGAACTGCTTCAGGAGCAGCAGGATGCTCAGGTGAAGGAACATGTGGCAGGAGAAATGAAACAACGGCTGCAGCGTGTGCTTCCACATGTGAAGGAGCAGTTCCTGCTGGAGTTTATGACCAACCGAACCTATGGTCCGGTCGACTTGGAGTATTACCAGGAGCTGTTTGATCTTGAACTTGAGGCTAACGAAGTTCGACTGCTGCTGTTCCGGATTGCGGATGAACATGATTATAGTCACCTGTTTGCGATCAAAAATATTGCCAGTGATCTACTGCCTCATGTTCTGTTAAGCACCACTATTGAAGGCAAGCTGTTAATTCTGCTAGCCGACGCTGCCGATCCTGCGAGGCTGAAGGCGAGCATCGAGGAAGTGCGGGCTGCCTTTACGAGACTGTACAAGTTGGAAGTCACGGCTGCACTCAGTGAAGCGGATCGAATGATTCAGTCCCGGCGTTTGTTTCGGGAGGCGCTGCAATGTCTGAATCACCGCTTTTTTATCGGTGAAGGCAAGTTGATTACCAAAAGTGATCTGGAGCTGGCCGGGGAATGCGACGGGGTGCATGTTGAGCAGGATGCAGAGCAGCTGTGCCAGTTAATTAAATCAGGCAACACAGAGGAAGCCGCAGCTGAAGTGGATCGTTTGTTTGATCTTCTGTCCGGCCAACAGCTTGAAATTGGGATTACCCGTTCTTATGTGGTGCAGCTGTATTCCGCCATGATCCATGTCTGTCCACCTGAGGAGGCGGCGGAGTTCACGCAGCGCATGGCAGATTTGTCTCATATTGATACGTTGTCTGGCTTGAAGTCCTTTGTCGCCAGCAGTGCAGCCCGATTAACCTCCGGTTATTACAAAAACCATATTAGCCGCCAGTCTTCTGCTGTGGAGAAGATGATGGATATCGTGGATCGTCATTATGGGGAAGCGGATCTTTCCCTGAATGGAGTCGCTCACCAGATGTTGTATATGAATCCGGATTATCTCGGTAAAATTTTTAAAAAAGTGACGGGCGAAAACTTCTCCAACTATGTCAATCGTTTGCGTATTGAACGAGCCTGCGATCATATTCGCAGAGGTGGGGATGTGAAGGTATTTGAGCTTGCCGAACTGTTTGGTTTCGGGGGCAACTCGCAATATTTTAGCCAAGTGTTCAAAAAATGGACCGGTATGACACCGACCGAATTCCGTAGAATCGGCATATAACAATTGACTACCGATTATGTAGTCGATATGGGGGAGGACGAACAGCACCATATAGGGTGCTGTTGTCCTCCTCTGTTTTTTGAACCAACAAGACGGTTTTGTGTATTCAACTCTGATCGTACATTTGCGAAAATGACAATATAAAGTTTGTGAAAGCGTTATCAGAAGTTAAAGGGTAACTCGTTCACACAACCATTTCAACATAAAAGGGGAGATTGGCATGGTGAAAAAGGCAATATTCCTGATGATGGCGGCATTGCTGGTATTAACGACGGCATGCAGCAGCAGCGGAGAATCGGGCGGAACATCTGCGGATGGTTCGGTAACACTTCGTATCGCGTGGTGGGGATCGGATGCACGTCACGAATACACACAGAAGGTCATTGACTTGTACAAAGAAAAAAATCCGAATGTCAAAATTGATGTGGAATATGCTTCATTCGATGACTACTGGAAAAAGCTTGCTCCACAAGCTGCCGCGAATCAGCTGCCGGACATTGTCCAAATGGATATTTCCTACATCAGCCAATACGCGCAGAATGGTCAGCTTGAGGATTTAGCGCCTTATTTGGGCAACCAGATCAAAGTGGACGACGTGTCCGAGAACGTTATCAGCACTGGAGTAATCAACGATAAACAATACGGTGTACCTGCAGGGGTTAACGTATTGGGCTTCCAATATGACCCGGCTTTGCTGAAAAAAGCGGGAGTGGATACTTTCCCGGAAAACTTGACTTGGGAATCTTACGAAGCACTGGGTAAGGAAACAGCCGCCAAAGGACTGTTCCTGGATGGGGGCGTTGCCCCGGATATTTTCTTCCACTATTTCCTGCGGACCAAAGGATTGTCTCTTTACAATGCAGAAGGAACGGGTCTTGGCTATGACGACGATAAACTGTTTGTCGAGTTCTTCGGATTGATGCGCCGAATGATTGAGCAGGGTGCAGCACCTTCACCGGATGTGGCTAACCAGACCAAAGGCATTATCGAGGAATCGGATTTGGTCAAAGAAAAAGGAATTGGTGTATGGCAGTGGTCGAACCAATTTGTAGCCTTGCAGCAGGTAGCCAACCGTCCATTGGAGATTGCTCCAATGCCTGGACCGGATATGGAAAAAGGACTCTATATGCAGCCAAGTATGTATTGGGCTGTAACATCCAATTCGAAAGTGAAGGAAGAAGCGGCCAAATTCATTGATTTCTGGGTGAATGATGTGGAAGCAAACAAACTGATCAAAGGTGAGCGTGGTGTGCCGATCTCCGGCAAAATCAAGGAAGCTATTGCGCCTGAGTTGAGTGAGCCGACGAAACAGGTATTTGACTTTGTAGCGGCCATGGAGCCAAAGGCCTCTCCAATGAGCCCACCTCCACCTGTGGGTTCACCTGAAGTTATCGCTTCACTGGCGGATGTCGTGGAGGAACTGAACTTTGGCAAGATTACACCGGAACAAGCAGCAGCGACATTCCGCAAAAACGCCGAATCTGTTCTTGCCAACAATAAATAACAGTTGAATGATTGCTTGCTCATCCCACTTCCGGGATGGACGGGGATAGGGCTACTCGTTTACCGCGAGGGCCTTTCCCCGTCCAGGGATTTGAATCCAGGCAGCGGGGAGCAAGCGGATCAATAAAGGAGGTTCGTTCCGTTGAGGCAGTATTCGTCGTTGCGCAGAAATTTAACCGGGTATGCATTTATAAGTCCGTTTATTATCGGTTTTCTGGGCTTTACACTCATCCCGATGTTTGTATCCCTATACATGTCGTTTACGAGTTATAACCTGTTCACTTCCCCGCGCTGGATCGGGATGGACAACTACACCAAAATGTTTTTTGATGATCCGAAGTACTGGAACTCGGTGAAGGTAACGTTCCTGTACGTGTTCATTGGTGTGCCGCTGAGGCTGGTCTTTGCACTTTTCGTAGCCATGATCCTGAATACGGGCTCGCGTATGGTCGGAACCTATCGGACCCTGTACTACCTGCCATCGATTATCGGCGGTAGTGTGGCCGTATCCATTATGTGGCGTAATCTTTTTAGTAATGAAGGTGTCATCAACAGTGCATTAACGGCAATCGGAATTGGACCAATCAGCTGGTTTGGTGATCCGAATGCATCCTTGGTTATGCTGATCTCGCTATCTGTTTGGCAGTTCGGATCTTCCATGCTCATCTTCCTGGCGGGTCTGAAAAATATCTCACCCGAGATGTACGAGGCGGCAGGTGTGGACGGGGCAAACCCAATTCGCAAATTCTTCGGTATCACCCTACCGCTGCTCAGTCCAATCATCCTGTTCAACCTGATTATGCAAACGATTGGTGCATTCATGACCTTCGTGCCTGCATATATCATTTCCAAAGGAGAGGGCGGTCCAATGGACGGTACCATGCTCTACTCGCTGTATCTGTTCCGTCAGGCCTTTATGTTTAACAACATGGGTTATGCTTCGGCCATGGCTTGGATCATGCTTATTATGATCGGTATACTCACAGTCGCGGTGTTCCTGACATCCAAGTTTTGGGTGTTTTATGAATCCGAAGGAGGGAAGTAACGATGGTTTGGAGAAATGTAAAATGGCCCATTTATCATCTGTTCGTTGCAGCTTTGGCCCTCCTGATGCTCTATCCGGTGCTTTGGATGCTGTTCAGCTCCTTCAAGGAAAGCCGCACCATCTTCGTGACTGCCGAGTCCCTGTTTCCCACGGAATGGATCTGGAGTAACTATGTGGATGGTTGGAAAGGTGCAGGCGGAAGACCTTTTATGGATTACATTACCAACTCTTTAGTTATCGTGGTCATTTCCACGATTGGTGCCGTGTTATCCTCGTCGTTGATCGCTTTCGGTTTTGCACGGCTCAACTTCAAGGGGCGTAACTTCTGGTTCTCCCTGATGATGCTGACTCTGATGTTACCTCATGATGTTGTGCTTGTACCTCAATATATTATTTTTACAAAGCTTGGTTGGCTAAATACCATTCTGCCGATTGTTGTACCTACCTTTTTCGGGATGCCGTTCTTCATCTTTCTGATGGTTCAGTTCATTCGTACCATTCCGAAAGAGTTGGATGAGGCGGCTACGATTGATGGATGTAATAAGTTCAGGTTATATGTGCAGATTATTATGCCGCTTATCAAGTCATCTCTCGCAACAGCTGCAATCTTTTCCTTCTACTGGAGATGGGAAGATTTGCTTGGTCCGGTGCTGTATCTGAATTCGCCGGAGAAATATACTGTATCCATGGCGTTGAAAATGTTCCTGGATAGCGAATCTGCCTCCAACTGGGGAGCGATGTTTGCGATGTCCATCGTTAGTCTCGTACCTGTGGTGGCCGTGTTCTTCATCTTCCAGAAACAAATTGTACAGGGCATGAGCACCAGCGGTTTGAAAGGTTAATAGAAAATCGTGGATCAAACCCATGGCAGGATGCTGAACAAGGAGGTTGTTCCTATTGGATAGAGCCCAGGATGATCAGGCCGCTGCCGTACAGGCAGCGGCAAAGGGCGTTAAAGAGGTGGTTACCACCTGGAGGTTCAATTTTGGACCGGACTTTGGAATAGAGAACTATCCTGCGGGTTATCTGAACATATCCGCTGGTACAGTTTATGAAGAACAATGTGGATATGGATTTGAAACCGGTTCTCTTGTGTATGAGAAACAACGGATTAGTGAAGACGAAGGGACGAATACCAGCAAGGTAAACTACGGAACTCAGGGAAAGACCACCGGGTTTGCACGATTGCGATCAGGCTTCTGCATTCCGCTTAAGGCATCTTTCATCGTTGACGTACCCGATGGAACCTATCAAGTATTACTTATTGCAGGAGATGAACTGGCGGAAACAATCACCCGAGTGAAGGCGGGTGAAGGCAGATTAATGCTGCCAACCATTCGCACGCTTCCCGGACAATGGGCAGAGGTCCGGTTCTCGGTTGTGGTTCGTGGCGGGAAGCTTAGACTGTCGTTCTCGGGGTCCGCTCCGCGGGTTAATGCATTGGAGATCACGCTTGCGAATCAAACCATGACTGTATTCCTCGCCGGTGATTCCACGGTGACGGACCAGCCGGAGAGTGGGTATCCGTACTGTGGATGGGGCCAGTTGTTGCCTGCGCAGTTCAAGCATGATGTGGCTGTAGATAATCATGCCCAGTCGGGCCGAAGCTCCCGCAGCTTTATTAATGAAGGCAGGCTGGACGCCATGATGGAATATATCAAGCCGGAAGATTTTCTGTTTATTCAATTTGGACATAACGATGAGAAGCCGGGCCCTGAGCGGGGAACGGAGCCTTTCACAACATATAAGGAATATCTGAAAAAGTATATTGATGCTGCCCGCGATGCCAAGGCTCGTCCGGTGCTCGTGACCCCTGTGCATCGGCGATATTTTGCCGATGACGGAACATTGACCGACACCCATGGTGATTATATCGTCGCCGTGCGTGAGCTGGCCGAGGAAGAAGGGGTGCCGCTGATCGATCTGGCTGAGCGCAGCCGTCTTCTGTTCGAGCAGGCGGGAGTTGAAGGCAGCAAGGAAGATTTTATGTGGGTGCTGCCGGGTGAGTTTTTGAACTTCCCAGCAGGCGTGGAGGATAACACGCATTTTCAGGAGCGCGGTGCCCACCGCCTCGCTGCCCAGGTGGCAGAAGCCATCCGCGAGCTGCGATTGCACCCGCTGCAAATGTATTTGAGGTAAGCCTTTAAAAAGCATGGCGAGCGATGCAGCGAAGGAGGGCGGAATCGGAGCAGAGGGAGCGAAGCGTCCGCCTTTGGAGCGGGATTTCCCCTGCTGAGAGGGAATGAAAAAAATCCCGAGCCAACAGCGGCCCACAGCTCGAGCCGCCCGCCGAAGCGCCCGCACCGCGAGTTGCCATATTTTGCTTTTGTTACTCAGCGAGTTAACGAAGTAACGAGCAAATTTGCTCTTAAGTTGCCCAGCCGAACATAGCGAAGGCAATAAGCCTTTAAAAAGCTATGGCGAGCGATGCAGCGAAGAAGGGCGGAATCGGAGCAGTGGGAGCGAA
>NZ_JBHUQN010000004.1:492425-527813 GCF_042674385.1 Paenibacillus sp. NPDC056933
CTTAAGTTGCCCAGCCGAACATAGCGAAGGCAATAAGCCTTTAAAAAGCTATGGCGAGCGATGCAGCGAAGAAGGGCGGAATCGGAGCAGTGGGAGCGGAGCGTCCGCCTTTGGAGCGGGATTTCCCCTGCTGAGGGGGAATGAAAAGAAATCCCGAGCCAACAGCGGCCCACAGCCCGAGCCGCCCGCCGAAGCGCCCGCACCGCGAGCCACCCGCGTGTTTAACTAATTATTGCATTTGCAAAGGAGGACGTAATTTGATGACACAGGATCAGACGAACACTTCAGCACATAAAACACCTCCCACAGCAACAGGCCGCACCTGCTGGGTGATTCCCGATGGATATATTCCACCAGACAGTTCGGGCTCACTGGAGAGTCACGAAAGCATCTGTGTATTGAATACTGGTACAACAGATGCACAACTGCAAATAACGATATACTTCGAAGATAGGGAACCGCTCGAAGACATCGTGGCTGTGGTACCTGCAAGAAGAACAAAGCATATTCGGACTGCATCGCTGAAATCGGGTGAGCAGCTGATCCCGCCGGGAGTACCCTATGCTATTACAGTCTCCAGCAATGTTCCTGTAATTATCCAGTATAGTCGTCTGGATTCAACCCAGCCTGAGCTGGCACTGATGAGTGTTATGGCGTTTCCGTTGGGATAACAGGTAGAACGTAAAAAAAACAAGACGACCAATAACCTTGCACGAATTGCAGGCCGCTGGTC
Organism: Paenibacillus sp. NPDC056933; assembly: GCF_042674385.1. Lineage (NCBI taxonomy): Bacteria > Bacillati > Bacillota > Bacilli > Caryophanales > Paenibacillaceae > Paenibacillus > Paenibacillus sp. NPDC056933. The sequence continues at coordinate 493,159 of NZ_JBHUQN010000004.1, forward strand.
GTCTTTTGGTACTACTCACTATATTTATACGTGCTAGCATTGAGAATCTTCACATGAACCTCCACCTTCCCAAGCTTGAACCGCTCAATAGGATTAGCCCTTTTGGGCACCTGTCTCCATAAGGCGAGATCATGACGATAGAGGTGTTCTACAAGACCGTACGAATCAATCTTGCGTGATTTGGTTTTCTCAAACGTGTCACGGATTTCGGACTCAATCTGTTTTTCGGCATCCTTTTCCATGGAATGAGAAGAGCGGGTAGAGCCATGGTCCTCGACTATGGCACTTTTAACCGAAGTAAACAGGTCAAATGTAACGCCATCTCCTTCTTTCCTCGCCTTGATGGTCGTCTTTGGATTGGTAAGCCTGAGTGTCAGGTCAGGAGACGCTCCTCCATTCGTATAAACGTACAACGGGTACTGATAGACCCGATCATAGTTCACGAATCGTGTACCGTCAGTTTCCTTGCCTTCTACTTTACCCTGATTCTTACCTTTGGAAAGGACATAGAAGCCATCCATTCTAATAAGCGGAGGCATTTTATCCCCGTTAAACCAGGTCTGGTTTTTATTGGTGATGGATGGCAAAAGAATGATCGAAGCAGGCTCCCGGAATCCGTCAAGAAGCTGATGGAGCCGGATAGGTTCGAAGGCAGAATGTTGCTTGTACAACTTCATCGGTTCAAACAATTCGATGGTCTGGGCAGATTGATTCAGCAATACTGAGGGAGAGAGCACATCCGGGATGTTTTGATCTGTACCGTAAATCCAGGGCGTGTATCTCAGCTGGCCCGAATGAAGCAGCGTATTAAATATGTCCTCCAGTCGCTCGTCCAAGGTTCTTTGTGATAGAACGATTGCTTTTACATGGGTCCACAGCGTTTGCTGCTGAGAAGTTTTATAGAGATCATTAATAGCCATACTCAGCGTCGTGCCCTCGCCCCGTCCAATCCAGATATCGCTTTCTTCTCGCGAGGTAGGCCCGTCCTGCTTGGCAATTTTGGAGAAATCAATTAATTGGGCATATGCGATGTAGTGGTTGTCCACGTAGTCTATCCCTATGCCTGTGATAAAGTTAATGCTCTGGACCTCTTTGGCATCCCAGCACCCCGTCAGCAGGATCATGCAGCCCATAAACAAGCATCCCAGAGAGTTCCATCTTGTCAAGTACGCTTCCTCCGACGGGTAGAATCCTGCGTATGGAGTGCTGCTGGACGCTTGGTCCGTTTCATAGAAGGGGGCATGGATACAGCTCGGGTAAAGTCGCCGGGAATATACGGAGAGACGGGTGACAGGTATGATACGCCATAACACTCCAGGGATACGAGATGTACCAGCAGAGCAAAAAGTCCAAGCATGAAACCGAATAATCCAAGAATGGACGAAATGATAAGCATCCCAATCCTGACTTGAGCAGTAGCCCCACTGAGCACGGTATTCACCAGAATATAGCTGGAGATCACCGATATAGCCACCGTGACAATGATGGTGGGGGAAGTAATTCCGGCACGAATAGCAGCATCTCCGATAATAAGCCCGCCCACTACACTCACAGTCTGGCCCAACGCACGTGGCAGTCTGCGGCCTGCTTCATTAAATAACTCGAACATAAAGATCATCAGAAATGCCTCCAGCGTTACTGGCATAGGCAGTCCCATCCGTGTACCTGCAATGGTTGCCAGAAGAGGAAGAGGAATCTGTTCCACATTGAAACTGGTCAGTCCGATATAAAAGCCGGGAAAGAAACAGGCGATCAATAATCCGGAAATACGCAAAATCCGTTCAAAAGTAACAATGAAAAAGGGGGTACTCTCATCTTCAGGTGATTTCAACTGATTGAACAGCGTAGTTGGCGCGATGACGGCTACGGGAGAACCTTCAATTAATACAGCAAAACGCCCATTTAAAATGGAATCCACGACATAATCGGGTCGCTCCGTATTATCCGTGAGCGGGAAGATGCTGCGAATGCCTCCCATAACGGCCCGTTCCATAATGGAAGTACCGAGAATGCCGTCAATTTCAATTTTGTCGAGATTTTGGCGGGCCTCTTTCAGAATATCCGGGTTAATAATATCCTTTACATACAGCAGGCCAATAGAGGTCTGGGTACGGCTGCCTTTGATGTATTTCTCGTAACACAGGGAAGAGGTTTTCATTCGTTTACGAACGAGGGCGATGTTTACAGTAAGCTCTTCGGTAAAACCATCGCGCGGGCCTTTAACCGATGTTTCAATGACTGATTCTTCAGGGTTTCGCCCCGGGATATTCGCGATATCCAGACTGCACGCCTGATCGGCATTTCCGAAAATGAGCAGCAGTTGTCCGCTAAAGATCAAAAGGTTCAGATTCTCTATATTTTTGATGTCTTCAATTGGATTCAATGTTAAGCCCAATTCTTTGGGATGCGCCTCTTCAATAAAGAGAGAATGCTGCTCCAACCGTGGGATGATAAACTGGTTAATTTGTTTGCCATCGACCAGGCCTTCACAATAGAGCATGATTACTGACATATCGGTTTCGTCTTTAGCAGGAAAGGTATGGATAACAACATCTGCGCAGGGGTTGAACTGCTCCTCCAAAGAGGCAAGCAGTGTTTCATGGGACGAGGTGTCAATTGTTGGGTGCTCCATGATGTTTCCTCCTCTGATGGCGTGAACTGATGTATGCAACTGCTGTTGCAATTACCGCGAGTCCGCTCAGATATATGAGATTGAACGGGAATATGTAGTGGACAAGCAGCTTTTCGAATGTCATATCATCCAGAGGGTACAGCATGGAAAGAATAAATACGACGGCTAACGAGATACAACTGATGATCCTTCTGGATGCGCTCTTAATATTCCAAATTTCTATCACAATATACATGGCCAGACTAATCCGGGTAAAAGAACCAGCGAGCCACTGGTAGATGGAAAAGAAATCGGTCTGAGCAATATATTTGCCCAAGGAGGCAATACGCCATTCTTCAAAGGCAGGATATCGCATTTTGGCAGCTTCAAAGGGATCAAATTCAACGATAGCTCCAATGAGTGGGCCAAGGGTCAGCCCCAGAATAATTGCCCCGAGCATTAAATACTGCCATACACGTATGGGTTTGGAGAGGTGGGGCTGAATGTACCAGATGAACAGTAACTCAAACATGCCTGAAAGACTGTAGACCATGCCGTGAAGCACGGGCTTCCAGCCATGTTCCAGCACAGGCAGCAAACGACTGTAGTCCTTGTATTGTGTATTAACAATAGCAACATAGAAGCCAAGCAGCACAACCAGGGGAAGGACCAATCCTGCTGTGAATGCCAGAGAGCGCATTCCTTTATAGGCTGCATAGGCACAGAGGGACATAAGGGCAATGCTTGTAACCAACACTGGCGTCTCCGTCAAGTAGTTGGTTTTGGCCCACGTAGTGGTGTCATGTAGGGTAAAGTAGATGACGGACAGAAAAAAGACGCTGTTTCCCATCTGGAACAGCAGGCCAAGGGGTTTGCCCAGATGGGAAGTCAGCCATTCATGCAGAGTCTGGTGCTGGAGAAAACGAGAGACATAGGCCAGCATCAGAGTGAATATAAGGTAAGGAGCTGCGGACAACAGAACGGAGATCCAGGAATCCCTTTTGGCCGCGCTCAATAGGGCAGGGATGATCAGAACGTGGCTGATCAGGCCGACAGATAACATAATTAACATCATGGCTTGCAAAAAAGAAGGCTGTGTACGTTTCATGCTGAAGGGACCTCTTTTCCCAATAGACTGTTCTCAGCAGTGTTAACGTGATTCAGTCGCTTCATACAGGCGAGCCTGTATGCTAGAGATCAAAATAACGGATTCCCATGGCTTCTCGTACTTCTGACATCGTTTCTCTGGCTACCTTACGAGCTTGGCGCGTACCTTCTATAAGAATTTCTTTCACCTCATCTCCACGTTGCTCATAGTCGTGTCGCCGTGCACGGAACGGGGCAAGTAACTCATTAATGGCATTGCCAGCCAGCTGCTTGCAGTCTCTGCATCCAATCGTTCCCTGGCTGCAACTGGCATGGATTTCTTCTGCATTTTCATTGCGAAATAACTGATGATAAGCGAATACCGGGCAGATATTCGGGTTTCCCGGATCGGATCGATGAATACGCGCCGGATCTGTCTTGGCCTTGGTCAGCTTGGCATGTACATCATCAGGATGGGCATTCAAGGAGATCGCATTGCCCATGCTTTTGCTCATTTTGCCGATGCCATCAAGTCCACCCAGACGCTCTCCGGTCAGAATGCGTGGCTCAGGCAGCACCGGAGCATATAACTCATTAAACCGACGTACCAGTTTCCTCGCTGTTTCGATATGAGGAATCTGATCTTCGCCTGCCGGAACAAGGGTTGCTTTGCAGAATGCAATATCCGCTGCCTGACTCACAGGATAACCGAGAAATCCGTAATATAGATCCTTATAACCCCGGTCACGTGCTTCGTTTTTAATCGTGGGATTATGCCGAAGATTGTTCACTGTGATAAACATGGAGAAAATGACAGTCAGCTCGGCAATTTCCGGAATCATGGACTGGATGAACAGAGTAGCTTTATTGGGATCGATACCTACGGCAAGGTAATCGAGTGTCACTTGATGCACGCTGTCTGCAATCAGTTCAGGCTGATCGTAATGGGTAGTTAACGCTTGGACGTCTGCCAGCAAAATGTACGTTTTATATTCGTCCTGCAATTGCACCCGGCTGCGCAGGCTGCCCACGTAATGGCCGAGATGAAGCTGTCCGGTTGTCCGGTCTCCGGTTAAAATAATGTCTTTGTTCATGTTCATGGTTTAGTCTCCTTTGAATTTGTGATGTTCCGATTATAGGTTGCTGACGCCACCAGCCGTCTTCCACGACCATCACCTCCTTTCAGCCTGCATCTTTATCAGTCGAACTAAAGATTATTTACACTTGTCACTTCGATAACAGAACAACCTTCCGATCGCTGTTATCCCCTGATTTTTTGATACACTTTTACTAAGGTGAAAATCCGGGGATAAGCATGTGCTTCCGATGCAGCTTTCTTTCAGAAAGCTTTTAGGCGAACACTTCGCTTCTTCAGGTTATTTCTGTCCTCTCCGTTCTTGTGTAAATGTTGAGTTGAACTAATATAGAAATTAAATCAAAAAAAAGCTTCGTCCTTCATCCTGTTTCCCAGACGGGAACAGAATAGAAGGACGAAGCTTATGCCTCGCGGTGCCACCTTGATTGGCCGCTGGTTGCACGGCCCACTTGAAAGATACGGATTAACAATATATGCGGAAAGCCCGGTTGTGGGAAGTCCACATATACCTTATCGATATCCTGTCCATGGATAACGGCTGAACATGCCGCCTTGCCTACTGACGATCCACGCTCCTGACTACAGGTGCAGACCGGGTTCAACTCGGAACTCCGAAGCCCATTTCCACATGACTGATGCACCTGCTCACACCATCCGCCGGCTCTCTGAATCATCCTGTCCTGTGTACTTCTCTTCATCATTGTCGATAACGTCCGTTTACAATTTTTCACATTGTATCATGCTTTGGCTTGGTTGACCAGCCCGCGCTTTCTTCCGCTCATATTGGTGCCAAGTACACCTGCGATGATGAGCAAGGCACCCACAAAGTGGTAGCCGTGTACTGGTTCATGCAGTATCCACGCCCCGCTGGCAATGGATATCAGTGTGGAGAAGTTGCTGAACACACTCATCTTGGAAGCTTCCAAATGAGTTAGCGCATAACTTGCCAGCAGCGTGGAGATCATCGTGGAAAGGATGGCGAGATAGGCTAGTGCTCCCAGATACGATGCATCTCCGAGTGGCTTCACATAGTCCACCAGGGTTCCGCTCGACGCATGACGAATCAGGGATGCCGCGTTGAAGACGATAAATCCAACCATCAGGGTTACCCAGGTCAATTCCATCGGTTTATATTTCTGAGCCAAGGGCCGTGCCAGCACACCATAACCTGCAAAACAAACAGTGGAGAGCAGCAGTAAAGCAATCCCTTTAAAGTTGCCTGTGGACATTCCGCTGCCTTTCATTACGAAAATAAAGACTACACCCGCCACAGACAGCAGCAGGAATAATTTTTGCAGGATGGACGTACGCTCCTTGAGAAAGATGGAGGCGAGAACAAGGGTGAATACAGGGGCAGTGGCCTGGATAATACCTGCTTCCGAAGAATTGGACGAGACGAGTCCGAATGCCTGAAAAGCAAAGAATAAAACAGGAGAGAGCAGCCCCAAAGGAATGATACGCCACAGGTCACGCAGGGTTAGCTTAATCCTGATCCATCCCAAGATGACAGGAATGCTGACTGCGAGTAACGACAAAGCAAAACGATGGGCCAGTACATCGATAGGATGTGCAACACTAACCGTCATTTTGACAAATAAAAAGGATAAACCAATAATGGCTGCATATAAAACAGCCGCTACATATGCATATGTTCGAGTTCGGGTACTGTTCATGTGGTTTCCTCCAAATATTACGGTTTTTCTTTTCAACTACTACTGTTGGATATGTTGCTGTAGGGTCTGGCCTTATTCAATATACTGCCAGACCAATAGTGGTACAATAGACAAAAACATTTACTGTGCCGGTACAATTAAGAGTATTGATGTCAGAGGAAGGGTAGAATTCAATGAGAAAGTATGAAATGATCGCCGAATCACTAAAGCGCTGGATTCAGGAGCAGTTGCAGCAGCAGAACAGTGGACAATGGCAGGACAAAGGTATCAAGCTCCCGGCTGTGCGTGTTCTGGCCGAGCAATATCAATGCAGTGTGAGTACAGTCATCCGTGCATATGAGTGGCTGGAAGAGCGACATCTGGTCTACGCAGTGCCTCAGTCCGGGTATTATGCGGTACAGAATGGAGCCGATGTCGATGATCGGGAGTTGCAGGGACCGTTGGATTTTGCCTCGGCAGCACCTGATCCACGGGTATTTCCCTATTCCGATTTTCGTCATTGTGTGGACCAGGCGATGGAGAAGAAACAGGCAGAGCTTTTTTTGTACGGAACGGAGAGGGGCCTGCCTTCATTGATTGAATTGCTGCAGAAGCAATTCGCCGATTATCAGGTCTTTGCCCGGCAAGAACAGTTTTTTATTACGTCAGGGGTGCAGCAAGCGCTGGCTGTATTGGCCTTAATGCCTTTTCCGAATGGTAAAAAGCAGGTGATGTTGGAACTTCCGGGTTATCATAATATGCCTTCGCTTTTGAAGGGACTGAATGTACCGATTGCTGGTGTCAGACGCTCTCTGGACGGCCTGGATTGGGAAGCGCTTGAACGACAGTTCCGTGAAGGAGATATCAAATTTTTCTATGTCATGCCGCGTTTTCATAACCCGATTGGCACTTCCCTGACGGCAGCAGAGAAGAAGAGATTAATTCGGCTGGCTCAGCGTTACGATGTCTATCTGGTAGAGGATGATTATCTGGCTGATCTGGAAGAGAATACGAAGCAGGACCCGTTATGGTCCTATGATACGGAGGGGCGGGTCATTTATCTGAAAAGTTACTCCAAAATCCTGTTTCCCGGCTTGCGGATTGGCGTAGCTGTTCTGCCTGCAAGTCTTATGGCATCGTTTAGTTCATACAAAAAAATGCTCGACATTGACACCGCTGTATTGTCCCAGGCTGCACTTGAAATTTACATTCGTAACGGGATGTTTGCTCATCACGGCAAAGTCATCCGCAGCCGCTATGCTGCCCGGATGAACAAGTTATATCAAGAGATTAACGCCTTTCCTGCCTTCATTCCATTTGCGAATGCGCCGCGAACAGGAGGAGAGCATACAGTTCTGCCACTCGCTAAGGATATGCCGCTGAGGGTCTTGCTGTCCCGTTTGGATCAACGGGGAGTCATTGCCGATACAACAGAACGATACTATCCAGAAGGTACACAAGAGATTCATCAGGAGAAAATGCTGCGGTTGAACATATCCAATGTACCCAAGCAGCGGATCAAGGAAGGGCTGCGAATTATCCGTGAGGAAATAGCGAAGCTGCAAAAGGCGTCCACACAAGCGGAATAATCGCTAGTGTGGACGCCTTATTTCATGAGATCATTTTCAATGATAACTTTATTATGGTCAGTGCATGAATAGTTAGATAACGGTTTACGCCTGAGCCATGGCCTTGAAGGAAGCTTCCGCGGCTTCGAGTGTTTCCTGAACATCCTTGTCCGTATGTGCAGTCGTCAGGAACCAGGCTTCATATTTGGATGGAGCCAGGTTAATTCCGCGGTCCAGCATGTGGCGGAAGAAGGAAGCGAAGAGTTCCCCGTCGGTGTCCTGTGCCTGATCATAGTTCGTTACCGGGTGGTCACAGAAGTGCGTGGAGAAGGCACCACGAATCCGGTTGATCGTCAGGGCAATACCATGACGGTCAGCGGAAGCTTGCAATCCTGTCGTCAGGTCGATCGCAAGGCGCTCCATCTCTTCATACACCCCTTGGCCTTGCAGCACTTCCAGACATGCAATGCCCGCCGAGATGGATGCCGGATTGCCCGCCATCGTACCTGCCTGATATGCAGGGCCTAGCGGAGCAACCTGCTCCATGACCTGTTTACGACCGCCATAAGCACCAATGGGCAAACCGCCGCCAATGATTTTGCCAAGCGCAGTCAGATCCGGTTCGATCTCAGCATGGTTTTCCAGCCCAGCGTATGTCTGGGTAGAACCATAATGGAAGCGGAAAGCGGTGATAACCTCGTCGTAGATTACAAGCGAGCCGTTGCTCCGAGTCATGGCACAGAGTCCTTCCAGGAAGCCGGGCTCCGGCATGACCATACCGAAATTACCGACAATGGGTTCCACCATAACGGCAGCCACATCATCGCCCCAACGCTCCAGAGCCGCTTTCAGGCTTTCCAGATCGTTGAAAGGCACCGTGATGACTTCATGTGCAATACTGGTTGGAATGCCTGCACTATCCGGTATTCCCAGTGTAGAAGGGCCTGAGCCTGCAGCCACAAGCACCAGGTCGGAGTGACCGTGGTAACATCCGGCGAATTTCACGATTTTGTTGCGTTTCGTATATGCACGGGCAACCCGGATGGTGGTCATGACCGATTCTGTACCGGAGTTCACAAAACGAACCTTATCCATCGAAGGAATGGCTTCTTTCAGCATTTTGGCGAGTTTGATTTCAAGTTCCGTTGGCGTGCCGTACAGTACCCCATTCGCTGCTGCCTCGGTAATCGCCTGGGTAATATGAGGGTGGGCATGTCCCGTAACAATCGGGCCGTACGCCGCAAGATAATCAATATAGCGGTTATCATCGACATCCCAGAAGTGCGGACCTTGCGCCTTTTTCATAAATACAGGTGCACCGCCACCGACGGCTTTGAACGAGCGGGAGGGACTGTTAACACCTCCTACAATATGTTGAAGGGCTTCTTCATATAAAAGTTCGGAACGGGAGCGTGATGGATTCATAAGATAACTTCCTTTCGTATTTAATATTAATATCATACAGAACACAGCGAAAGGGCAGCGTAATGGCTGCCCTCTGCATGTTTCACTTCGTTACTGTGCCGGTTGCTCCGAATTTTTTTCGTCCGCGCTGGCTGTTTTGTCGTCTGCTCCGGTCTTGGTATCTTCCGACTGGGCAGGGGGATGAATGATATCTTGAATAAGCTGTTTCAACTTCTCTTCGTTGGTAACGGTCAATACTTGAGCTCCGCCTGCAGTCCGTTCTTCCTTGAGCATGTTCATTGGTGGAATTTGCTCACTGCCGTTCATGCTGCTCTGGTAGCCAAGTCCACCCAGTTTCCACATGTCAGAGAGGGTCAGGTTGGTATCCACATAAGGATTGACCTGTTCCAGAATGGAAGGCAGCTTGGCAATCGTAGTCGTTGATTGCATTTTCGCTGCTACTGCTTTCAGGAATTCACGCTGACGTTCGGAACGTGCGAAATCCGACATGGCATCATGGCGAAAACGTACGTACATCAGAGCTGTTTCACCGTCCAGATGCTGGTAACCTTTTTTCAGATCAATATCGTATTCATTTTTGTCCGCTTTGCTTGTATAGTGCATGTCCTTCTCTACGTCAAAATCCACACCGCCAACAGCATCAACCAATTTGATGAATCCTTGAAAATCGGTATACACATAATACTGTACAGGGATTCCCAGCAGATCTCCGGCAGCTTTCATCGCTGCATTGGGACCGTGGGTAATCGCTGTATTAATGCGTTCTTTGCCATATCCATCGATATTGACATATGTGTCTCGCAGAATCGAGAACAGATTGATTTTTTTGGTGGTTGGGTCAAGTGATACGACCATCATGCTGTCGGAGCGGGGAACTTCCCCTTCCTTCAGTCCGCGGGCATCAACGCCCATAACCAGTATGTTCACTGTTTCGGTGCCTTCCCATTTTGGAGGATCCGGGGTGTTTACTTTTTCAACATTTTCAATACCGGCAAACGGGGATTCGTCGCCTTCCTTTTGCAAGCCATTCAACTGATTAAGAATAGAACCGAAATAAAATGCCGCTGCGCCTCCAACGATCAACACGAAGGTGGCAAGAGAGATCCAGATGGTTCTCTTCGTCTTTCTGGTCATGCTAGCTCTCCTTTGTATTCAGAATGAAATTAAAAACGAGTTCGGGCAATCCACTATTCCGAAGCTGTCCGAACACATCATCCATCCTTTCGGCAGAGGATGCGGCTTCAGAGTATTTTAAAGCTTGCTGAATTTTGACTGATACCATTATAATTTCTTTTTGGGCTACAAGCAATTTCAACAAAATCCAAGTGAGGTATAATCATGCTGGCGATTGATGTCAAAGATTTACGCAAGTCGTTTAGTGTCCAGAAAAGTCGAGGTGGACTTAAGGGCGCATTCCAGGACCTGTTTGCACGTCAATACCAGGAGGTAATGGCTGTAAATGATATTTCATTTCAGATTCCGCAAGGCGAAATATGCGGATATATCGGGGAGAACGGTGCCGGTAAATCAACTACGATCAAGATGTTGACCGGCATTTTGGTGCCTACTTCAGGGCGAATATCGGTTGGTGGATATGTTCCGTATCAGGAACGTGAGAAGTTTGTACAGAATATTGGTGTCGTTTTTGGTCAACGCAGTCAACTATGGTGGGATATCGGTGTCATTGAGTCCTTCCATCTGCTGCGCAAGGTATATCGGGTAGGTGAGGCTGATTTCCGTAAACGGCTGGATGAGCTGGTTGAGCGGTTGCAGCTCACGGAACTGCTGAACCGTCCGGTACGGAAGCTCAGCCTGGGACAGCGTATGCGCTGTGAGCTGGTTGCTGCGCTGCTGCACAACCCGGATATCGTTTTCCTGGATGAGCCGACCATAGGTCTGGATATTGTCGTGAAGTCGGAAATTCGCGAATTCCTGAAAGACATGAATAAGGAACACGGAACAACCATCTTGCTGACTACCCACGATCTGCAGGACATCGAAGCGCTATGCTCCAGAGTCATTATGCTTGATGCAGGCAATATCATCTATGATGGCGGTTTGGATCACCTGAAGTCCCAATGGGGCAAGGAAAGGGAAATCCGATTCAAGTTCGGCACGGGTCATACCATGGAGCAGATGCTGGAATGGACTGCTGGGCTGCCTGTTCGCTGGACGGTGGAGAACGAACTGTCCGCATCGGTCTGGATTCCACTTGAACTCAATGTATCGGATGTGCTGGGACGCGTAGTTGGACAGGCGGATATTACCGATATTCAGATTATTGAGATTAACACGGATGAGATCGTGCGCAGTATTTATCAATCCGGTTCTGCCGAGCGTCCCGAGATTGTGGGAGCAGGGAACGAAGCGGTGGGTGTATCCTAGATGAATAGTGCATTTTTTGATTTTATGCGCATCCGGTTTCTGACGATGCTTGCATACCGGGTGAATTATTATTCCGGCATTTTGATATATACGCTGAATATCGGCGTGTATTACTTTACCTGGCAGGCAATTTACGGCAGCAGTGGTGAACTGGGCGGTTTTACGGCAGCTCAGATGACGACATACGTGGCGGTATCGTGGATGGCGCGTGCATTTTATTTTAACAATCTGGATCGGGAGATCGCTGCGGACATTCGCGATGGCTCCATTGCCATTCAATTTATAAGGCCGATCAACTATGTCATGGTCAAAATGATGCAGGGGCTGGGCGAAGGCATTTTCCGTTTCCTGCTACTGATGATTCCGGGGATGCTCATTGCCATTCTGCTGTTCCCGGTGGAACTGCCTACGGCGCCGTCTGCGTGGATTGGCTTTCTGGTCATGCTGTTCTTCAGTTTTCTCATTAACTCGCAGATTAATGTCATTACGGGACTGGCGGCCTTCTTTGTGGAAAATAATGAAGGCATGATGCGCATGAAGCGCGTTGTGGTCGATTTATTCTCCGGTCTGATTATCCCAATCAGCCTGTATCCAGGGTGGATGTCTGCAGTGATGAAGGTATTGCCTTTTCAGGCCATTACGTATCTGCCCGGCTCGGTTTTCACCGGAAGAGTGGAGGGCACCGGCATCTGGAGCGTACTCGGCATCCAGGTGTTCTGGTTTGTCATACTGCTCGTTCCGATGATGCTGATCTGGCGTCAGGCGCGCAAGCGTCTGTTCGTGCAAGGAGGGTAATGCGATGTACTATATAGGTTTGATCTGGGAATATTTGAAGAACTATATGAAAACTAGACTCACGTACCGTGCCGACTTCTGGGTGGAAATCCTCTCAGATCTGTTGTTCCAGGCAACGAACCTGATCTTTATCTTTGTTGTTTTCCGGCATACGGATAATCTGGGCGGGTGGAGTGAGAGCGAAGTCCTTTTTGTTTATGGGTATTTTATGGTGCCTTATGGCATCTTCAGTTGTTTTATCAATCTGTGGGGGTTCAGCGAGCGGTATATTGTCAAAGGTGAGATGGATCGCATATTGACCCGTCCGGCGCATAACCTGTTCCAGATTTTACTTGAAAATGTGGACCCGCCTGCGCTTGTAGGTTCGTTTATCGGCCTGGTCATCATGGGCATCAGCGGTGCGGAGATGGGACTCATGCTGGAGTGGTGGCATATCCCGGCCCTCATTATTCTTGCTTTTAGCTCAGTTTTAATCTACGCGGGCATCTACATCACCTTGACGTCGTTGTCTTTTTATTCGGACGCACCTACAGGTATCCTGCCATTAATGTACAACATTCAGGGATACGGACGTTATCCGGTAACGATCTATAACCGTGCGATTCAGGTCCTGTTAACATGGGTCATTCCGTTTGCCTTCGTGGGCATTTATCCGGCAGCACTGTTCCTGGAGCGATCGGAGATGCACCGCATGGCTATGCTGACACCAGTGGTGGGATTGGTGTTTGGCTCCATCGGCCTTCTGCTGTGGAATTATGGTGTGAAGAAGTATCGCGGAGCAGGATCATAACAGAAATCCTTGTGAAAGAAAGATGAGGTAGAGGAGGAATTGAGATGACATTAACCGAAGGCCAGCTCGCTCCAGGTTTTGAGCTTCCGTCGAGTACAGGAGACACTGTGAAGCTGTCGGATTACCGCGGACAGCGGGTACTGCTTTATTTTTATCCTAAAGATATGACTTCTTCCTGCACGCAGCAGGCATGTGACTTTCGTGATCGGCATGAGGCGTTCAAGGGATTAAATACCGTTATTTTGGGCGTCAGCACCGACCCGATGAAGCGGCATGACCAATTCATTGCCAAATACGGCTTGCCATTTATTCTGTTGTCAGACGAAGATCATCAGGTAGCCGAGCAATACGGCGTATGGCAGCTCAAGAAATTGTATGGCAAGGAATATATGGGGTTGGTACGCTCCACGTTTCTCATTGATGAAGAGGGTGTTCTGCTGAAGTCGTGGTCGAAGGTACGAGTCAAAGGACATATTGAAGCAGCGCTGGAGGCTATAAAGGAATTGTAGAAAAGGGATTTCTTATGAAGGGCTGTGCTCGCGGAACTTACCGTGGAGCACAGCTTTTTTATGTCATACTTTTTCATTTTGTAATATGGCAGGGTGGGTCTATTTCTCGCGAATTGCAAGAGGCTCTATCGATTTATGCAAAATATTCATGTGGGTAACCGTTCTGGAGTGGTCTGGCTTTTTTTGCTCTTGCCAAAACGAATGCGATGAATGAGCAAAAGGAATAGAGGGATGATGAAACTTACGGTTATATCCCAATCCACCCACGCTGGCATAATGGTATTGGTGTAGAAGATGACATTTGGAGAGATCAGAATAGACAATGCAAACATAAGCAAGGCTGAAGGTAATATAAGGGGTTTATATGCTTTTAACTGAAACAGTTGAGCTAGTCCAATAACAAAAGCAAATATATACAGCAGGCTTTTAAAATAAGTTGCAATCAACCAGGCAATTGCCATGAAGGCTTCCATACGCTCAAAGAAGTTACCAATATTAATCTTTTGGGCCAGGGCATACGAGGTATAGATGTTATGCTGTGTCATGAATGTCCCGACAACGAGCAGTGAGAACAGTAACAGTGCACTCAGAAGCATACCTCCCAACAAAGTGGCAAGCAGCATATCGCGTTTGATATTTGGACCTGTCATTACATAAGGAAGAATCATGGTAAGTACGATGAGTTCGCCAAAGGAAGTAAAGGCTGCCCGAACCACCGCTTCGATCAGATGAACCCACTTGATGCTCAAAAAAGGTTGCAGATGTGAACCGTCTATTTTGGGCAAAAGCCCCATGAACAGGAGAAGCATAAAGATAACAACAACGGGGGTTAGCAGTTCAATGCTTGCTGCCATGGGCTGCAGACCTTTCATAAGGCCCCAGATCAGAGAGCACATGAGCATAATCAAAATGACACGAATGGGAGTATTGAGGTAAATCTGGGTGGTCATAAAGTCTCCAACCTCACGGATACAGACGGCAGCACCTATAGAAAAATAGAACAGGTAACCAACGGATAAGACCGATCCTGCCCAGAGACCAAGCAATTTTCTGTTGATTTCAATTAGGGAAAGATCCGGAAAGGTTTGATGAAGTTTGTACAGAATCCATATGAGGAACAGACCAATGGGGTGCCCGAGGATAGAGCAGAGCCATGCATCATTTTTACCCAAAGTGGAGACCAAGGGCGGATAGATCAGAATCATATCCCCTACCATGACAAGAAAGGTAAGCAAGGTGAACTGCCGAATACTGATTTTATCTTGAATGATCATGACCTCTCTCCTCCTTTCTGATCGATACGTATACAGGGGTGCTGTTATCCGGGAGACTTGGTCATCCAGCGCTGTTTAAACATATGCACCAACAATAACAACCCGGGCAAAATAATGCTTAAGGTGGCGTCCCAATCCACCCAGTACGGAACGACCGTAATGACGATGAAAGTCAAACTGGGGGAGACCAAATTGGAAAGGCCAAAGACCAACAGGGATGTCGGCAGGATCAGCATGCGATACTGCTTGAGCTTGAACAGCTCGGCGCATCCTACAATAAATGCATACATATACACCATGGCTTTGACATATGTAGAGATAAGCCAGGAAGAAGCCATAATGGCTTCAATGCGCTCGAAAAAACCGCCGATATCAATCTTCTGAGATAAAGTAAAGGAAGCATAAATGTTATGCTGCGTAAGGAAAGCGCCTAAAACAAGCAGAGAGATGGTAACCAGTGTTGCCAGGATCAGGTTGCCGAGCCCTGCAGCAGCAAGAACATCCCGGGTACGGTGTGTCTGATTCAACGTGTAGGGGACAATCATCATGATGGGAATCAGTTCACCTACCGGGTATATGATACTAACGAGAATCCCTTGCAGGATAGAGACCACACCCGTATCTGTAGCAGGCTTCAAATGGCTGGGGTCAACCTGGGGCAGTAGACAGAATGTAAGCACAAGAATAAACACAATAAGGATAGGCATGAGTAATTCACTGCTTCGTCCCATCGTCTCCAGCCCATGGTAGAGCCCCCAGCCAAGCGCAACCACAAACATCAGGGTAATGACGCGAAGCGGGGTGTACTGAAAGATTTGGGAGGTGATGAAATCTCCGACTTCCCGGGTGTGGGCGGAGGTGCCTACCACAAAGAAGAAAAGATAAAAGATGGAGACAAGCGTGCCTGGCCAAAATCCCAGAATACTTCGTGAAATCTGTACCAGATTTTTCTCCGGATAGAGATTACACAGCTTCAAAAACATGAGCATGAGGGCCATTCCGAGTGGAACCCCGACAAGAGCGCATATCCAGGCATCTTGTTTGGCATAGGAAGTGATAACCGAGGGATAGATCATCATCATATCCCCGACCACCATCATGAAAATGAGAGTGGACAATTGTCGTGTTCCAATGCGGCCCTGCTCCAGCATAGCGTCCCTCTCCTTTTTCCTAAGTTCCAGTCAAATGTGCCAGAAATTGATTTACAGGTTCATAGATCCATATGATGAGATATAGTGGACTCGGGAACTCCCACAAGTTTGCTGCAACGACGCTTAAGAAGGTAGCCAGCAGCAGCAAGGTACTGTAAACAGCAATTTCTTTCCATTCTTTGCTTCGTATGAGCGAAGGAAGATCGAACCACCCGATAAATCCAGCAATTACAATAACGCCAAGTGTAAGCAACATCCTGTTCACTCCCTAATTTCGTCTTTGAACGAATTATCCAGTGTCCCTACACGTTTAATTTGCACATTGACATCATAATGCACATCCAGATTTTCAAGATAGTCATCCCAGTCTTTCTCCACTTTTTTGAAAAATGTAGGATCTGCGTGATAAACCTCTTGCCCAAACCCGAAAATATCGACATGGAATTTGCGCTGCACCGACTTGATGGATTTTTGCATCAGTTCTACAAGCAGCTCCTCACTGTCCCGCTCCAGTTCCTTGATAACGTCCATTGAACCAATCTTGATTCCGCATTCCACGGCACCGATGGAGGATACGTTTTTGATTTTGATGCTGATGACAGGCTGGCCGGCAACAATTTTTGCTTTGCGTTTGGTTTTTGTGCGCAGGGTTTTGAAGGTCACGTTCCCACCTTTTCGGCAAGGAAGATGTCCAATGGTGGATTTCACATTGTTTCGGATATAGTTATATCCCTTGGACTCATCCTCCGTTAGCCAGCCAATCAGCTTGTCCTTTTTGAATACGGAAAGTCCGGTTGAACTCAGGCTGGCGGGAGAATGGATGGTTGAAATGTTATCCTTGCTTCCGCTTTTCTCCTGTGGACCAACAATCTCCACGCCGGTTATTACAGGCTGTATGCCGGGAGCTATCATATATTCCATTAACTGATCCCCGGTAACGGTTGTCGTGGGCGACCAGATTTTGGAGGATACATCCAGTGAATTAAACATCTTCTCTGCAGGTAAGTTCTCAAGTGGCGTTAACACATCCAGCACTTTGGACGCCGTTGTATTTCGGGCCACCATGACGTAATAGTCAGGACGCACCGTAGGTTCCCGCATTAGAGCTTCAGTCACATTATAAATACCGTCTTTACGTGCAAATTCTTCGCCAAAAATCAACACGCGAATATGCGCCATAAAGATACGACGGGGACTAGATTCCGTTAACTTCTGCATGGCTTCAAACAGTGTGGGGGCAGAAGCATGGTACTGAGTCACAGGGGTCCCTTTGCCTCCTCCTGATTTGGAAGATACTTCATTGGGGACGACCACTTGTGCGGTTACCTTAATCATTTCGCCATCCTTGTCCACACCCAGTCCCAGCATGATGCCGAGCTCATTGAGTTCCTGTCGATCCCAGCATCCGGTAAGGAGAGGGAGCAGAACGGCAAAAGACAGAATCAATTGTATACATTTGTTCATACACGTTCTCCTTACCGATTATCGCTTCGTTTTTTGGTTGGCCTGTCTGGTTTCGTTTGGCGTTCCGGTAGAAAGCGGGCGGGTCTTCATCCGGGTCCAAGGCACGCGGAAAAGGGTGTCTTTGATATCTTTCCCGATATAAGGTGCAAATGGGGACATGTATGGCACGCCAAAAGACCTTAAACTGCATAGATGGGTTACTGTAATCAGCAGAATGATCAGAATGCCGTAGAAACCAAAGGCAGCAGCTAAGATCATCAGCACAAAACGCAGAATTCGCACAGAGATGGACAATCCATTTTCAGGAATGACATAACTGGATATCGCTGTAATGGATACGATAATAACCATGGCAGCCGATACCACGCCTGCATCTACTGCGGCCTGACCAATAACAAGGGTACCCACAATGGAAACGGCCTGACCGACGGTCTTTGGAATCCGGATGCCCGCTTCCCGCAATATTTCATAGGTCAATTCCATTAAGATGGCTTCAATGAATGCCGGGAATGGAACCCCTTCACGCTGAGCTGCCAGACTAATGAGCAGATTGGTAGGAAGCATCTCCTGATGAAAGGTAGTAATCGCAATATAAAAGGATGGGGCAAGTAACGCGATAAAGAAGGCCAGATAACGAATCATTCGAATCAATGAGCTAATATCGGCCCGCTGATAGTAATCTTCAGGAGACTGAAAGAAATGAACAAACAGGGCCGGTACCAGCAGAACGAAAGGGGTACCGTCTATAATAATGGCCACCCGGCCTTCAAGCAGGGCAGCACAGACGGCGTCTGGCCGCTCACTATTATAGACCGTAGGGAAGATTGTGCCTGTCTTGTCCTGCACGAGCTCCTCGATATATCCGCTTTCCAGAATGGAGTCAATATCAATCTCATCAAGCCTGCGCCTTAGTTCTTTGACGACCTCTTGATCGACGATATGCTCCAGGTATACCACTGCAACCCTGGTATTGGTGACTCGGCCAATCTTCCTTTCTTCAATCCACAGACGGGGATCTCGAATTCGTTTGCGTATCAAGCTGGTATTCGTTCGCAAATTTTCGTTAAAGCCCTCCATGGGACCGCGAACAACCGTCTGGGAGATGGGTTCACCAACGGCGCGATCTTCCCAGCCTGCTGCTGCAATTTTCAAGCCCTGATTGGATCCCTCAAGGAGCACCACGACAAAGCCTGCCATGAGAGCATCGAGGACGTCTTTCATCTCATCGATCAATAGAACGTTGCTGGCCACCAGAACGTCATTCTGGAGATAGTGCAGATGCTCATTTTCCGCCGAAAAGTCAGGCAACTCACGGATCTGTAATAAGGATTCCAGGATGGAATGATTAACAATCTGTACATCTACCATTCCATCAATGTACAACATGGCAGAAGGCCATTTGTGAAGACATTGAAGAGGACGAATCATCAGGTCTTTACTGTTTCCCATCACCTCCTTGCAGTAATCGGTATTTTCTGTAAGATCCGGAGATATTTTTTTCGGACTTTGACTCGGATTGTGCTGCTCTGCTGTACTCATTCCTTCACCCCCCTGTACACCCTATATTTGCAAATTAGTATGACCTGGATGAATCCGGATTATCACAAAAGTGTTATTGAATATCCTCGTGCAAAAAAGAAGATTGCCAATGGTTATATATTAGAATAATATCTAATTAGATTATTATCTAATATATTGAAAAGAGGATTGTTCATGTTATTCAGGTTTTCAATTCTGTCTTTACTGCAAAAGGAGTCGGGGTACCGCAGGATTTTCATTTCAGGAATGGTGAACGGCATAGGTGATCGGTTTTCCCAGATCGCCATGCTTTCATTAATTCTGAGTATCACAGGATCTGGACTGGCCGTAGGACTTGTGCTTGGACTTCGTGTGCTTCCATTTCTGGTGCTCGCCCCTGCAGGGGGCTTGTTGACCATGCATTTTTCACGGCGAACGATTATGCTAATTACCAATTTGTTGAGAGTTCCTCTTGTCTTGAGCTATTTATTTGTCAATCATGCGGATGATTTGTGGATTCTGTACACTGTGAGTACTTTACTTGCATGTGCAGAGGCTCTCTATTCACCGGTTCGCAAATCAGGAATACCGCTGCTTGTACAGCCGGGTAATCTGCTCCAGATTAATGGGCTTGAACAGGTGATGAATGGTACGGTGCTGATTGCAGGTGCTTTAATTGGAGGAATCACTTCATCAATGATGGGACCGCAGGCCGCTTTTATAACTAATGCATTGTGTTTCCTGGCAGCAGCTATTGTGATCCGTAAAGTCTCATTTCCATCAGAAAGGGATGCTGAATCCGGTGAGATTTTAATTGAAAATGTAGAGAGTTCAGCCAGTATTTCAGCCAGTGTGACCTCTGATCATACTTCAGGGATTACTCGCGACCAAGGTACAGTTCATGTTTCTTCGGTAATCTGGCGCCTTGTTCGGTCTTCTGTAGTGTTACAGATGATCATCCTGTTTGAGTTATGGGTTCCGGTCATAAACGGAATCGATAATGTATTGATCAGTGTGTACGCAATTGAGGTGTTTGGGCTGGGGGATTGGGGAGTAGGCATGTTCTATGCTGCTCTCGGAACAGGCCTCGTATTGAGCAGCTGGTGTTCTCGTTATTTTCAGCGCTGGTTACTTCCTGGTGTACTCATATGCCTGCTGGTGGAAGGGGGACTGCTTATGCTGCTGAGTACTGCGACTCAACCATTGCTTGCTTCCCTGATCTATGTTCTGCTGGCTCTCATGTCAGGCGTAGGCAATACCTGTCTGGATACATTATTGATGCGTGAAACGCCTGAGAAGTACCGTGGACTCTTCTTTGGATTAGTGACGGCATGCAGCAGTTGTATGCTGGGATTGTCCATGTTTGGTACGGGTTTATTATTGGAGGTGGTGGAACCGCGAACGCTAGGATTTGCAGGAGGTCTGGGTTTCGCAGCGATTGCTGTATTACTGACATCGTATGGAGGGTTACGAGCACGTGGGGCTTTAAATATCAGAAGCAAAGGCAAATGAATATGAAAAAAAGGAGCCGCGACTTGTGCGCTGCTCCTTGCTTATCCTATCTACAATAGGAACATCTCCCAAGTAGGAACATCAAACGTTCTTAAGCCTGGCTTTTGGTTTACTTTTGTCTTTGACGAACAGGAGCTGGCTTGCGCAGGGATCTCGCTGTCCAGGCTTTTCGATAACGGTACAATACTGCTGCAATTAGCAGCAGTCCAATACCCGCCGCGATGTACGCGGCATATTGATGTGCAAGGTGGAACACGGCGTTCCACTGGGGTCCGAATATTTTGCCAATACCCAGAAATAACAACACCCAGAACAACGCGCCTGAATAGGCGTATAATGCGAATTTGCGAAAGGGAACAGCAGCCATTCCGGCGAAATATCCGGTGAAATGCCTTACACCAGGAATGAAATAACCAATGAAAATCAGGGCATTGCCATACTTGGCAAACCACTTTTGTGTCTTATCGAGCTTGTCCTGTTTCATCAGAAACCATTTTCCATACCGTGTAATAAACGGCAGGCCAGCTTTGGCTCCAATAAAATAGGTGATGGTCATGCCAATCGTTGTTCCCAGAAAAGCCAGGATGGCGAGTATACCAAAGTCCAGGTGTCCCTTGTAGGACAGGAAACCTGCGTAAGCCATCGTTGTTTCTCCCGGAAAGGGAAGGGCGATGAATTCAAGCAACAAGCCAAAAAACAAAACGCTGTATCCGTAGGACCCAAACAGATGCTGGACCTTCTCAAGCAATTCCAATAGATTTCACTCTCCTGCAGACAGGGTGGGAGCATAACTACTCTCCATAGTGTTTTGTTCACGATCCTACCTGTCCATTATGCTACCTAATCTGAAGCAAAGAATCAATCGCAGGCCATCCCAAATTGTGAAAAATATAAAACAAAATCGCGTCTTTTTTCGGCGACTCCTCCATATAATTCTAACAATCTGCTGAAGTCTATCAGCAAATTTCACTAGAGACGTTGGAGGTTGATTTATACATGGTGACACCAATACAACCATTTTTATCGGGTAAAAGGTCTGCTCTCATTCTTCGCATTATGGTATTGCTGTGTGTATTTGCTACGTATGCAGGCACATCTTACGCTTCTTCTGTGTCAGGCTTTGTTGTGTCCGCCTCCAAAGAAGAGAATCTCCAGGACAAAGTAGTCTATTTGAGTTTTGACGATGGGCCGGGGAAACATACCCGTGAAGTATTGGATATCTTGCGTACAGAGCAAGTTCAGGCTACTTTTTTCGTGTTGGGTGAGCAGGCAGAACGTTATCCGGAGATGATCCGTTCAGTTGTAGAGGACGGACATGCTCTGGGCAATCATACATTTAATCATCAGTATGAAAAGTTATACAGTGATTTCAAAGTGTTCTGGAAGCAGATCAAACAGACAGAGGACGCGGTGGAACGCATTGCCGGTTTTCGTCCGAATCTGGTTCGGGCTCCGGGGGGAACCTACGGGCATTTTGACCAGAGCTATTTTGATCTGTTGAAATTGGGCGGGTATACCGTTATGGATTGGAACGTAGACAGTGGTGACTCCAGACGCAAAGGCGTTCCGGCCAAAGAAATACTAACGAACGCAACGAAAGTGCCCGCCGGGACACGTTCTGTCATTGTACTGATGCACGATGGGGGCGCTCATGCCGAGACGGTAAAAGCACTGCCAGGTATCATCAAGTATTACCGTGATCAAGGCTATCGATTTGACACGATGAAAGCCTCGGATCAGCCTGTTCAATTCCGCGTACATCCCGCTAAGAAATACAAGTTCCGCAAAGCTCCGGGAAAGTCGTGGATTGCTGAGCATGTGCAGGAGAACAGCAACCTTTGGCTAGCAGGCAAGGAACTAAAGGTGGAAATGGGTCTGGCGGCCGCCACATTGAAACCAGGGGAGTTTCGCGTGGAAGATCAGCGGATTATGGTGCCTTTGCGGACCTTTATGAAAAAGTTCGGAAGCAGCGCTCGCTGGGATGCAGAGACCAGAACAGCTAATGCGGTTTGGAAAGACAGAATGCTCCATGCAGACAGTATCAGCGGAGACCTGATAACGAAGCGTGCAGGCCAGGTGGACGACATGAGGACAGTGGGGGCCGTACAGACCCAGGGGGGAACAATATGGGTTCCGCTGCGAGAGCTGATGGAGCACATGGGGGTTAACGTACAATCCCTGAAGGTGAACGAAAATGAATGGATTGTTAAAACCAGTATGCCTCTGGCAGCTGCAAACAGCATGTACATCTATAAAATGATCTGAAGAAAGTCGTTCTTGCAGGACTATTCTCTCTACTTCCGGGCAACACTGAATCATAGATTACTATGGCTCAGGAATGCCGATGGATGGAAGGATGGAGATCAAGAAAATGACTTATATCCGAATGGAACATGAGCATGCCGTTGAATTGTTGAATAGAGTTATGAAGCGAGTTGAAAGTGTGATTGTTGGTAAAAAACAAGAGATTCGTTATGTGCTGACTGCGATGCTCAGTGGAGGTCATGTGCTTCTGGAAGATGTACCGGGTACAGGCAAAACGATGCTGGTTCGCGCCGTCGCTTCCGCGCTGGATTGCTCCCTGGGGCGTATTCAGTTCACGTCGGACGTGATGCCGGCAGATGTGACAGGCACATCGATGTATCATCCGCATACTGGCGAATTCAAGTTTCGACCTGGACCTGTTATGTCCAACATCGTTCTGGCTGATGAAATCAACCGTGCTTCTCCCCGGACCCAGTCGGCACTTCTGGAAGCGATGGAGGAACGACGCATTACGGTGGATGGCACCACCTATGCTTTGCCGCGCCCGTTCTTTTTGCTGGCGACGCAGAATCCGTTGCAATTTGAGGGTACCTACCGTTTGCCTGAAGCGCAGCTGGATCGATTTATCATGAAAATCGGGCTGGGGTATCCTGAACCGGAGCAGGAAGTGGAACTGTTAACCCGGATGTACAGCAGAGAATTATTGGATGAGCTTCGTCCGGTCATGCTTTCGGAAGAGATCACAGCCATGCAGCGTGAAGTGAAACAAGTACATGTCGACCCTGTCGTCAAGCAGTATCTGGTTGCTGTTGCCGTGGCCTCTAGAAGTCATCCGGCAGTCAGGCTGGGAATCAGCCCACGTGGAACGTTGGCCTGGATGGTTGCAGCCCAATCGTTCGCATACCTCCAGGGACGCAGTTACGTCATCCCCGATGATGTCAAAGAGATGGCGATACCTGTCCTTTCCCATCGTATTCAATTGAAAGCCCAGAACAGAGGGGAGGCATGGGGCCAGGCGCAAGTCATTCAGGAAGCTCTCTCAACGGTCCCTGTACCTGTACAGATGGCGTCCCAGGGAAGGGGACGGCGTCAATGACTGTGTTGGGTCAACGGATGCTGGGTGCTGTCCTTGTCGCCGCTTTTGTTTCCTTGTATGTATGGCATGGCGGTAAAGCAGCCCTGTTTCTGTCCATTCTGGCAGCCTTGATGCTTGCAAGCGGGATGCTTATCCACTTCTTCGGCCCGCGCAATATTATTATTCGGAGGCAGATGCAAGCGAACCGGATTGCAGCAGGTGAAAAGGCGCGGGTGCAGGTGGAAGTGGAATTCGATTGCCGCATGCCGTTGTTATGGATCATTTTGTGTGAGAATACCCCTGCCGGGATACACCGCAAATTAATCTTCCCTGGAGCCCGGCGTCAATTTACGTATCAATATGAACTATCGGGTCTGCGCAGAGGTGTGTACAGATGGGAGACAGGCAAGCTGTACTGGGGTGATGTTTTCGGTTGGAATACCATTTCCGCAGAGATAACGGTTCATACTCCGCTGATTGTTGTCCCTCAAGCGGCGGAATGGAGCGAGAGTGATTCCGGTGAATACTCGGCTCTGGGCGAAGATTCGTTGTCAGAGCGAAGAAGCAGTCAGGGAAACCGCAGTCCGGATTATCGTGAATATCAGCAGGGAGACCCGCTCGGGCGTATTCATTGGAAAAGCACAGCCAAAACAGGCCGACTTCAAACCTTTTTGCCTGAAACCTCGGATTCAACCTCGCTGGGTATAATGGTGTATGAAGGTGCATCTGGATATGAAATGAGACAGTCGGAAAAGGGGGATACCCCTGCATTTGAACATGCGGTTCGTGCAGCTGCCCGCTGGGTTTATACTGCCGAACGAGACAATATTGCTTATCAACTGTGGATGGAAGGTAGGAGTAGTACCTCTGATCGACAAGAGAAGTGGCAAGAAAACTTCTTGCATTTGACGGAGGATACTCATGCACTGGACAAACTGGCTCAGGCACAAATTTCTAAGGTTCAGCCTGTCTCTCCAGCGCTTCGCACAGATATGTTGGATAGGATGGCTCCTGGGTCGCGAATTGTAGTTCTCACAGGGAAAATGGATGAATCTTTGGTGGACTGGGTAACTTGTGCAACCGGGTTGGGTTATCGGGTAGAGATACAGCTAACCGGGCTCGCGGCTGGAGAAGAATCACCGCGCACACGTTTGAAGCCTTTAGGAAGCACTGTGGAAGAGAATCGATTAGATCATGTGGACGATCTGGTTGCTAACGTAGTCTCAAAGTCGGCGCAGTTTTCCTCAGCAGGCCCGTCCCTTCACAGTTCTGACTATGGTTTTAACCGGGAGAACTTGGAACAACTCCGTCACAGAGGCGTGCAGATCCAGTGGATCACAGACGGCTCTCTACCTTCCATGGGAAAGGCGGAGGTAACCGATGTGGGAGCCTAATGGAAATCATCAAGCGAACTCTACTGTGGCAGACAGAGGACCCATAACCGGATCGAGGTTGGAAGCTGTTCATTCCCCATATATAGCAGAGCCCAAGAAAGCTGGTGCAGATATGAAGAATATTGGACAAAGCTCAGAACCTGTCCTGTATAAATTTTTCGTTTCTGTCATTTTGCTTTTCTTGTCCCTGGAGTGGATTTATCCTGTTACGTCATCAGGCCAGCAGGGCAGTGAACGGTTCTTGTCCGTGATGGCTGGATTGACGGGAGCTCTCCTGCTGGCAGGGTTGCTTCGAACGGGCTGGATCGCGGGGATTCTGATCAGGCTCTTCATTACTCTGGCAGCCTTATGCTGGATGTACGGAGGAAGTGACCCTGCGGGATGGGCGGTTACATACCCTTCAACACTTGCAGCGGATATGGGCAGTTTTATCCATACCTGGCGTTTTCACTCGATCAGTGTAGAAACCAGAGGTTTGCTTATGATGTGCGGTTGGAGCATGTTGATTACTTCCGTGCAATCGCTTGTACTGCTGCGACGAAGTGTGATGTTGTTTGGCAGTGCAACATTGGTGTACTTGCTGCTGCTCGAGTCCTTTGCCGGACTGGATGTATATGCCTCGGTGGTCCGCTCTGTGTTATGGATCTTACTCATTCAGGCCATGTTGCAGCTGCTCCGCCTCAATGGTGTAGTGACAACCCCGATCTACAGACGTAGTCCCTATGTGCTCTGGTCTGCGGTAACTCTTGCGGTGTCGGCATGCATGGTCCTTTTCTCGGTGATCCCTGGTCAACTGGCTTCCATTCCTCCACCAGAACGTATATCCCTTGAGCAGATGGGTGAGCGGCTGGCCCGCTGGGCAGGCTATACACAGGACGCAAGCATTCCTGCCGCAACTGCCGTTACTGGGTATAGTACAGCGGATGCACCAATGGGGGCCCCATTGGTACAGGGAGACAGCATCTTTTTTGAGGCGAAAAGTCCGGAAGCTACGTATTGGCGGGGAGAGACACGTTCATATTATAACGGAAGTATCTGGAGTGATCCGGCTCAGCGCTTTGAGACGGCGAGTCCATCCGGATTGGTGCGTGCCGATGGTTGGGAAAACCCGACCTACTGGCAACGTATTCGTCAAACCGTGACAATGAAGCGAGAATGGAGAGGACCGCATCCCCTTTTTACAGGTGGAATGCCACTCAATCTATCATTACAGGATATGAACCACGATAATCAGAAGAGCAAACGTTTACTACTGTCGAATGAAGATTCTGCAACGTTATGGCTCGCGGGTAACTATGACGATCAACCAGTCAAAAGTTATACAACAGACGTCATGATTCCGGTGGCAACGGCCGAACAGCTCCGTCTTCTGGGGAGGTCGTCCAGAATGAAAGATCCTGCGGCAATTCGCAGAACGTATCTGCAACTGCCGACAACACTGCCTGGACGCGTGCAGGCTCTTGCCAAGGAAATCATTCAGGGAAGTGAATCCCGT
Source organism: Paenibacillus sp. NPDC056933 (assembly GCF_042674385.1). Taxonomy (NCBI): domain Bacteria; kingdom Bacillati; phylum Bacillota; class Bacilli; order Caryophanales; family Paenibacillaceae; genus Paenibacillus; species Paenibacillus sp. NPDC056933. The sequence continues at coordinate 520,224 of NZ_JBHUQN010000004.1, forward strand.
TATGATGCGGTGCAGGCCGTAAAGACTTACCTTGAAGACCACGCCGATTATACGCTGGATACCCGTATGCCTTCGCGAGGAACTGATTTTGTGGACGATTTTCTGTTCGTCACACGGCAGGGATATTGCAATCATTTCTCAACAGCCATGATTGTGCTGCTGCGTGCAGAGGGGATTCCCGCACGCTGGGTTAAGGGTTTTGGGCCCGGAGAAGCAGATCCGGCTGTCTCCGGGCGATACATCGTGACCGAGGGAGATGCACACTCCTGGGTGGAAGTGTATTTCCCCGGCGCGGGCTGGATGCCATTCGAGGCTACGCCTGGCTTCACCATGACGCAGGGTGAAGGCCAAGACGCTGCTGCGCTTAGCGGGCAGCAGCCTGCTGCCATAACCCCGCCGCTGACGGACGGCGGGGTGGCTATCGCGGGCGCATGGCTGCTCGCCCGCGCACGGGCTCTTGCCGCGCAGCCATGGCTCGCGGCAGCCCTTGCAGCGGCGGCGCTGCTGTGCGCCGCCGTGGCCCTGCGCATGCGGCGGCTTCGCCCCGCGCTGCGGCTCAGGCTGCTGCTGGCGTGGCCGCGCAGCAGCTTTCCGGACCGCGAGCGGCTGCTCAGCGCCGCCGCTCCGGTCTGGGCCGCGCTCGCGCGCCGCTACGGCCCGCGGCCGCCGGGGATGACGCTGCGTGAATATGCAGCGTCTCCCGCAGTGGCCGCAGGCACGGACGGCGCGGACATCGCGCGGTTTGCAGCCGACTGGGAACGGCTGCTGTACGGGCCGGACCGCCCGCTTCGCGCGGAGAGTCTGGACTTCCTGCGCCGGGCGCTTCACTTGGCCCGGCGAATGCAGGCGCTGTAACACGAAGTACAGCGCAGCGCTTAACATAGACGCCTCTCTCGCTCCGTCAAGCGAACGAGGCGTCTTTCCGCGAGAAATATACTATGAGCTTCATGCGGAAGAACTTTTTTATGAAAATGCACATCAATCCTTTTCTTATATTTCCGATCGGGAAATGAATAGAATGGAGGCGAAAAGATTCGACCAAATACCGTATTCTCAGGCATGGGATATGCCATGTTTTGAGATGTCGAAAAAAGGAGTTTCGCCTTTCCTTGACGGTATGTTTTGTCGTTGCGTATAATTAGTTTCATTAATTGAGGGAGGCACGGTAATGAATAAGCAAAATGAAATAGTGGTTGTCCTTGACTTTGGGGGCCAATACAACCAGTTAATCGCCAGAAGAATCCGGGATCTCGGCGTATACAGCGAGCTTTTGCCGTATAACACACCGGCAGAGAAAATTGCGGAATTATCACCAAAAGGGATTGTTTTCTCGGGAGGCCCATCCAGTGTTTACGCTGAGAATGCGCCGCACGTGGACCCGGCTATTTATAATCTGGGACTTCCTATCTTCGGAATCTGCTACGGTATGCAGCTTATGGCGCAGCAGCTCGAAGGTAAGGTAGAACGTGCTGAGAAGCGTGAGTACGGTAAGGCCGATATCGCGTTTGCTCCAGGTGCTGCTCTTGCACAAGGTATCGAAGGTGATCATACGGTATGGATGAGTCATGGTGACCACGTGGTTACTCTTCCTCCGGGTTTCAAACTGGATGCAGGCACGGAAAGTGCGCCAATCGCAGCGATGAGCAACGATGAGCGCAAATTGTATGCTGTTCAGTTCCATCCGGAAGTGCGCCACTCCGTTCGTGGTAACGATATGATTCGTAACTTCCTGTACGAAATTTGTGGGTGCGAAGGCAACTGGAGCATGGAGACGTTCATCGAAGATACGATCAAGGATATTCGTGAAAAAGTGGGCGACGGTAAAGTATTGTGCGCACTGAGCGGCGGTGTGGATTCTTCCGTTGTTGCTGCATTGCTTCACAAAGCCATCGGTGACCAACTGACATGTATGTTTATCGACCATGGTCTGCTGCGCAAAGGCGAAGCGGAGAGCGTAATGGAGACGTTCGTCGGCAAATTCGACATGAAAGTAGTCAAAATCGATGCACAGGAGCGTTTCCTGTCCAAATTGGCAGGCGTGGATGATCCGGAGCAAAAACGTAAAATTATCGGAAACGAGTTTATTTACGTATTTGACGAAGAGTCCAAGCAGTTTGATGATTTTGAATTCCTGGCACAAGGTACACTGTACACGGACATCGTGGAGAGTGGTACAGCGACAGCTCAAACCATCAAATCCCATCACAATGTGGGTGGATTGCCTGAAGACATGAACTTCAAGCTGATTGAACCACTGAGTGCCTTGTTCAAGGACGAGGTGCGTAAAGTCGGCGAAGAGTGCGGTCTGCCAGAAGCAATCGTATGGCGTCAACCATTCCCTGGTCCGGGTCTGGCGATCCGTGTACTGGGCGAAGTGACTGAGGACAAGCTCAAAATCGTTCGTGATTCGGATTATATCCTGCGCGAAGAAATTATCAAAGCTGGCCTGGATCGCGAGATCTGGCAATACTTCACGGCCCTGCCTAACATGAAGAGTGTTGGGGTTATGGGTGACGCGCGTACGTATTCCTACACGGTAGGTATCCGTGCTGTAACGTCCATCGACGGTATGACCGCTGACTGGGCACGTATCCCTTGGGATGTGCTGGAGAAAATCTCTGTGCGGATCGTTAACGAAGTAGATAACGTAAACCGTATCGTGTATGACGTAACTTCCAAACCACCAGCAACGATCGAGTGGGAATAGAAGAAGTTATCTATACAGAATGAAATACAAGAGGTCGGAGTTTCCGTCAAAGGAGCTTCGGTCTCTTTTTTTCTTTTCATTTTGTGTTTGCACCAGACGTTATTTATACTTTGATTTATGATAATGATGGACCATCAAATGGATTTTATGAGGAAGAATACTCTGGAAGGAGGAACTACGACAGATGAAGCAAAGAATCGAACTCAACCCCGGATGGACACGTGAGGAGGTTACCGCACTTACGGCTCATCCTGAACTAAAAATTGTTCAATACAGCGAGCACAATATCCCGGACGTGAACCTGATGCAGATATTGAACGAGGAACTGTTTGTCAACAGACCGGACGTTTCTTTTCGTATTTATGGCTTTTATTCGCAATCTGGTGACCTGTCTGTTCTAAAACATATGAACCATTTAGAAAAGCTTTTAATTGACTGCAATAGACGTGTTCACGGGATTGAGGCCGTAGGTGCATTGCCAGGGCTGAAAGAGTTTGCTTTTGACGTGTTCGAAGTGGAATCTCTTGATGTATTGTCGCTTGTACCTACCACTTTACAGCAGCTACGCATCGGCAAAACCAAAACGAAGAAAACGGATTTGTCCGTACTTAACCGCTTTACTGAACTTAAAACGCTGAGTGTGAATGGTCATACAACTAACATCGAAACGATCGGAACGTTGTCATCACTCCGGTCCCTATATATTTCGGGAATGCCATTAAAAGAATTGGGATACTTAAAAAAATTAGCGGATTTGCACGAACTTCATCTCAGTTTTGGTGGAGCAGAGAATCTGGATAGCCTTGCAGGCATGGAATCCTTGCAATTATTGAAGCTCCTAAGAGTGAAAGGTTTATCCGACCTATCTGTATTGCCGGAACTGAAGCGGTTGCGCTTATTAGCGATAGAGGACCAGCCACATCTAACAAGTCTGCCGTCTCTTGAAAATCTGACTGAATTACAGCGTATTTACCTGAACAATGTAAACGTTGAAAATATCGCTTGGGCAGAGACCTCTGAAAGCCTGAAAGAGCTCGCTCTCCTGCAAATGAAACACATTACTGTTAAAACTATTGAATCCCTGATTCATCATAAACGTTTGAAAAGAATGATCGTTCATTTGAAAAGTGCCAAACAGCAAAAAGTGGTGAAGCAGGCGATAATGGCAGCAGGCATGTGGGATGAGAGCGGATGGTGGTATAACGATGAATCTCTGAATATTTAATTCCTTTTTTAGGTTCGTTTCAGATTATTTTCATGTGGGGCTTGTACATTGAGTACATAATACGGCTACATGGCAACTGAAAGGAGAATTGAATGTATGCGTAAAACCGACAATATGAGCAAATGGAAGATGGGCATTGGAAGTGCGTTTCTGATGGTGATGCTGGCCGGGTGCGGCTCGGGTATGCAGGACTTGGCGCTTGGTGCGGGGGATTCTTCATTTGTGAACTTAGAGGCAGCAGATTCGTCTTCCGATCAGACCCAGAATCCGGAGTTATCAGAAGGGTCAACGGCTAATACCGATCAGGAACAACAGCAGGTAAGAGAGGGACTTCAAACAGAAATTTAAGGACTTAGAAGTTATCTTATGAAAAAATGATCTGGCGATCGTCGCAGCTTGCTCCGTATACCTAAGCTAATGAATATTAAGATATGTTATTCTCATCATATAATCATCTTCTAAATGACCCATCAAGCTACCGTAATCAAAGTGCACGTGCATCCTTGATTACGGTAGCTTTTTAATGTTGCAGATAAAGATAAAGCCTGTGGCAAGATCGACATATCTACCTTAAAAAATAACGTAAACCCCATTTTAATTTGGTTTGTAAATCGCTGAACTGGTTCATTTTGTTAAATAATACGAACGATATAGTTGAGGAGTGACAATAACATTCGTTTTTCTCATTGACAAACTAGAGGCAATCCTCCTAAAATAGTGATGGGAAACACACAAATAGCGCATACTACTTCGTATAATCCTGGGGATTGGCCCGGGAGTCTCTACGAGATCACCCTAATGATCTGGCTACGAAGAGGAGAAGGCTGAGCACATGAATTCTACATGATTGCGTCGGGCATAACATCACGCACATTAGAATTTTTTTTGTTCTCCGTAATTGGCACGGTGCCACTCCTCGTCAGCGATAACCCTGGGTGATGCATTCATCTTCAGGGTATTTGTCGTTTTTCAATATGGCTTCAACATCTCTAAGGAGGAATTAGTGAATTATGGATCGTTTCTTTAAATTAAAAGAAAACGGAACGAACGTTAGAACGGAGATTGTTGCGGGTCTTACTACGTTTATGACAATGGCGTATATTCTTTTCGTCAACACATTGTTCTTGGGATCGGCCGGGGCCGGTATGTCGGACAATGCTGTATTTTTTGCAACAGCCGTAGGTGCCGGATTGATGACCATCATTATGGGGTTGTTCGTTAACATTCCGATCGCCCTTGCACCAGGTATGGGTTTGAACGCTTACTTCATGACTGTGGTCCTGAGTTCCAACGGTGCGATTTCTTGGCAGGCCGCTCTCGGAGCCGTATTTATCTCTGGTATCGTGTTTATTATTTTGACAGTGACCAAAATTCGTCAAATGCTGCTCGTTGCAGTTCCAGACTCATTAAAAATGGCAATCACAGTTGGTATTGGTCTCTTTATTACCATTGTTGGTTTCAAACTGGCCAATCTGGTCGCTGTAACAGTTAATGTTGCACCTGATGCAGATCTGAGCCAACCGATTCCAGGCAGCAGCTTCAATCTGTCTTTGGGTAATTTCATAACGCATCATGATGCATTACTGGCTTTGATTGGACTACTCATTATTGCTGTGCTGATGGTTATGCGTGTCAAAGGTGCATTGTTGATCGGTATCATTGCGACAACGTTGATTGGTATCCCGATGGGCGTCACGAATCTTAGCGGCTTGTCCGGTGCAAGCTGGTTGCCTAACTTCAGCGATCTGGCGGTTGGACAACTGGATTTGAAAGGTGCAATCAGTCTTGGATTGTTTGAAATTATCTTTATCTTCACCTTTGTAGAGCTGTTTGACACATTCGGAACGATGGTAGGTACAGCAACTCGAATGGGGATTATGAAGGATAAGAAAAAAGGCGAGAAAACGATCGGTAAAGCAATGCTCGTCGATGCTGTAGGTGTAAGTGCAGGTGCTGCACTGGGTACGAGTACCATTACTGCTTTCGTTGAAAGTGCCTCTGGTGTCGAAGCTGGTGGACGTACAGGTCTGACTTCTGTAACGACAGGTATCCTGTTCATCCTGGCCCTGTTTATTGCTCCACTGGCATTGGTTGTTCCATCGGCTGCGACAGCTCCGGCATTGATCATCGTGGGTGTATTGATGATGAGTCAGGTTCGCAGCATTGAGTGGGACGACTTCTTGCAAGCTTTCCCGGCGTTCCTTACCATTGTATTGATGCCTTTCACTGGAGGAATTGCAAACGGGATCTCCGCAGGGATTATATCCTATGTAATCCTGGCCGTATTCAGTAACCTGGTTACTGAACGCAAAGTGAAGATACACTGGCTCATGTGGATTTTGGCTATCATTGTTGTGTGTCGGTATGTATTTATCGGTGGAGAATAACAAGTTTGAAGAATTGAAATGGATCAGATACTTATGATGGATTTGTTATAATGCAATCGAAGTAAGCGGGAGCCTCGGCACGTTATCGGGGCTTTCGCTTTTTTTTGTTTCTTCTATAATAAGTAGCATTAACTTTAAAAGAAGGGACAGGAGACACTTTGAAATGTTCTACGTAGGGGATATTCTTGATCTGTGGGAGATCGGAAGTGACTTTCTTCTATATATAAAGGAGGAACATTCATGAGTTATGATTTGATGGTTTTTGATCCAGCCAAAGCTCCAGTGGATAAAGCGTCGTTTATGAGATGGTATGGTGAACAGACAAAGTGGTCGGAGGAGCATACCTATTCAGACATTAAGGTGAGCTCAGAGCAGCTGCAACGTTTTTACGAAGAACTTGTTCTGACCTTTCCTTCTATGAATGTAGACGACGATGTGTTTGAAACGATGGAAGAAGCGGGAACAGATAATCGACTAACAGAATACTCGCTTGGAAAAGAAGTGATTTATGCTGCATTCGCGTGGTCTGTTGCGGAAGACGCCTATAAAATGATGCGTGAATTGGCTAGGAAACATAACGTTGGTTTCTTTGATGTAAGCGGCTCGGATGGTGAGATCATCAGACCCTAATGCTAATGGTAATTTTGAAAACGGGAGCGGAAAAAAACCGATCCTGTTTTTTGGTTTTATAAATGATTATGGATTGGGAAGATTGGTTTATCTGAATGGATTGAGGGAGCTAACCGCAAGCTGGGTATAAGCTGTTTGAAAGATACTCTACTATATAATAATAGATACGGGTGTAATGTAAGAGAGTTGTTATTCTCCCAATTTGGAATGATAGTTGCTGATACGAAATGAATTAATCTATTAAATTCAAATGCGATAGTACAGGATTAAATCATTACATGTCATTTTAGGGAGCATCGCGTAAGGGATAATAGGGGGGGGAGAATAATATGCAGGAAATACGGATCTGGAAAAATTGAAAATAAAGCTTGCAATCATAATTCGTACATGGTATATTCTAATTCCGGCCAAGAAAACACGAGAAACACGGTGCGGCAAGCAAATGAATAAGCTTCGAAAGAAACTTTTAAAAAAAGAGCTTGCAAAGTTGGTGCGGACGTGATAAGATATAAGAGTTGCTGTGGTGAACAACACACGGCGGTGAAACGAGTTTGATCTTTGAAAACTGAACAACGAGTGAGTAACGATCTTGCTTGCAAGATCGACGCTGAGAAATCGGTACACGTCTTCGGACGGTATGA
>NZ_JBHUQN010000005.1:0-59701 GCF_042674385.1 Paenibacillus sp. NPDC056933
TCCGCTCGACTTGCATGTATTAGGCATGCCGCCAGCGTTCGTCCTGAGCCAGGATCAAACTCTCCAATAAAGTATTGAAAAGAGCGATTAGCTCAATTTGAATCTGACGAGATTAAAATCTCATTTGTGCTTCGAAATCATACCGTCCGAAGACGAATACTGATTTCTCAGCGTCGATCTTGCAAGCAAGATCGTTACTCACTCGTTGTTCAGTTTTCAAAGATCAAACTTGTTTCTGTACTTCTTTTCCGTGTCAGCCGTTCGTTTCAGCGGCGACTTAAATAATATATCATACTGGCGAAACCAATGCAATAGTTTTTCCAAAAAAACATTTAATAGATTCTAAGTCCTTGACGCCCCTACTAAAACAATAGTGGATTTGAGGCACAATTCCATTTCCATACTGTCGTAAAATTGCCCTGTTCTAAATACAAACCTCCAAAAGACCAGCTCTTCACAGAGTTAATCTTTTGGAGTTAAATAGCATTTACTTTACAAAGTTATTGCTGGATCCAGGGATTCCTACGCTTTTTATCAGAACTTCGGTTAGTGGATGTTCCCTTGCGTTCTTTTGGAGTTCTCCCGGATACGGTTACTTTGGATTTGCTTTTCGCTCCAGGTCTGGCTGTTCTGCGTTTCGCAGTTCCTGTTTTGGCTGCTTGTTTAGGTTTCGTTTCTAGATGTGAGTCAGCCTCACTCTCTAAAGCGGACTGGCTCAAATTTGCCTCGTCACGTCTTCCTTTCTTGCCCTCCCCTTTACCTTCGGATGGATAAAGTTCACCAAATGCCCCAAGCGGTGACGGCGGTACTGTATTTTGAGTAGGGTATGGGTTCTGGTAAGCATATTCCACCGGGTGATTCGGCATCATGGAAGTGGTCATTTCAGGTTGAACGCCGTATGGGTTATATGTGCCCCACGCCGGTTCCTGGTAGTTGTGTGATGGATAAGTATAATGATGAGCAGGCATATGATGGTTGCCACATCCGCATGGTGGGTATGGGAGCATAGAGTAAGGAGAAATAACAGGCGGTTGGTGGTTCATATGTCCATGGGCTGCAAACGGAGGATAAGGACTGTTCACTTGACTTGCTGGCGCGATCGGATATGAGTTGTTCTGCATTTCTGCAGATATGTTTGGCATAAGGTTGTTATGATTATACTCATTCCCATTCCATGGAGCGTTAGGTGGAGTTCCTATAGAGTAAGGGCTCACCTCCGTTATACCAGGGAAGGCAGCATGGTTATTTACACCAGCCGTATACATGTCTTGTGGAGTAATGTATACCTCTTGCGCAGGCACAGGGACTTGCACATAGGGATGCTCTGCTGGAGCATGAAGCATTTTACTGCCACAGCCACACGGTGCTTTGGCCTCAGGCGCTACTTCCGAAGGAAACTGCATGTTATTGGGCATTACGGGTAAAGGCATAACCTCAGGAGAAATTTTAGGCATGGTATACGTCGGTGACTCAGATATCGGTTTTAATTGAACCTCAGATTTAGTTTGTTCTTTTTTCTGAACTTGCTTCTCCGGTTCCATCTCAGGCATTTCAGGCAATTGCGGTAGAGCTTCCACCTCAGGCTTCACATTAGGGACGACCGGATTTGCGGGAACAGGAGCGGGAACCGAATTAGAAACTTCAGGTACCGGTGCAGGGACTGGCTCTACGGGTACAGCTGGAGCCGTTTCTTCTTTAACTCCCGTGTATTCCTTTCCTTCAGGCGACAACTTCTCATGAGCAACATTAGATGATGCACCATTCTCTGAACCCGTATTTCCCGGTGTAGCCATCGATGGAATGTACACAGTCTCCCCTACAAGAAGAGCATTGGGATTTTTCAATTGAGGGTTCGCATTGATCATGTCCTTCAACGGAACTCCCCAAGCCTGTGACAATTTCCATAACGTATCTCCTTGCTGGACTTTATGACCGTGCAACATGCCCTCAGGCTTTGGTGTTACAGGCTCCGCAGGAATTTTGACCTTCATACCGATTTCCAACTTGTCGGGATCTGCAATTTGCGGATTAGCTGCAATAATTTTGTCCAACGCTACATTATATTTTTGGGACAGCAGATATAATGTGTCGCCTTTTTTCACCATGTGTATTTTCACTTGGAACTAACCTCCTAGACGTGATACTTGGGCAGTACATTCGCCCATACCGTTACTACATCCTATGCAGAAATTAGGCTAATGACATCAACTAAGCAAAAAAAATCCTCCCAGCCCCAAAAACCGCATACTCCGAGTATGCTGAATTTCTTGAGACAAGAAGGACTTCTCGCTACGCTATTCAGTTCGTTCAGTTTAATCTTCCCATACTTTGTAACCGTCTTTGTCGACAATCTGACGGAACGCTTCAAGCAGTCGGAGCGTTACAGGTCCTGCTACACCCGTTCCGATTGTTCTGCCATCTACCTCGTATGCAGCAATTACTTCCGCAGCGGTTCCAGTGAAGAAGACTTCGTCGGCAATGTATACATCATGCAGGGTAAATGGTACTTCTTTTAATTCAAGATCCAGCTCACCACACAGATCGATAATCGCCTGACGAGTAATCCCTTCCAGTGCACCCAGATAACAAGGAGGCGTATAGACTACACCATTTTTAATAATAAAGATGTTATCACTTGAACCCTCTGTAACATAACCTTGTGAATTCAGCATAATTGCTTCACCCACACCTGCATAGTTGGACTGGATTTTAACAAGTATGTTATTCAGGTAATTTAGCGATTTAATTTTGGGATTCAATGCGTCCGGGATGTTGCGTCGTTGGGACACAGATACGGCTTTCAATCCAGTAAGATACGCTTCTTCCGGGTAAATTGCGAGTTGCTCGACAATGATAATAACAGATGCTTTAGGGCAACGCAGCGGATCAAGACCCAGATTACCAGGACCACGAGAAACGATTAGGCGAATATAACCGTTACGCATATCATTGCGACGTACCGTTTCTGCCATCACTTCCAGCATCTCATCATAAGACAGCGGAATGTTCAGACTGATGGATTTAGCCGAATCATACAAACGATCCAAATGCGCTTTGCATCTAAAAATGTTGCCGTTGTAAATCCGAATACCCTCGAAAATACCATCTCCATACAAAAATCCATGATCATATACGGAGACGGTAGCGTTCTCTTTGGTTACATATTGACCATCCAAATAAATCCATTGTTCTGACACGTATGACTGCACCTCCATAATATTTCATTCCTCGTTTTCGAAAACTACGTTTAACCCGTTGTTTTGCAACCAATGACAAGCCATTGTCTGCCCATTTTACCCAGTCTTATGACAACCTTCAACAGACCACGCAACTAATTTAGGTCGTTTTCAGCGAAGGATATGAATAACAGGGATAACTACCCAGAACACGTACCTGACAATTCAAAGCTTCAATCTCGGCCATGGCCGCGGTAAGCAATACAGAATCGGCACTTTCCTCAACATCAATATAGAAATAATAGCTCCCCAACCGCTTCTTTGTTGGACGCGATTCCAGTCGTGTCAGGTTTAGCTTCCGCCAGGCAAACGCCGACAAAACCTGATGTAACGCACCCGGCGCATCTTCAGGCAGGGTAACAAGCAAGCTGGTTTTTACATGGTCGGGCTCCCGTGGTATTTGTACGGGTTCATTACCTATCAAAACAAAACGAGTATAGTTGTTGTCATGGTCGGTTACCCGTTCAGCCATGATGTCCAAACCATGCTTCTGTGCAGCAAGCCTTGTGCCAATAGCAACCCAGCCTTTGCAGGGATTTCTTTTCACAATTTCTACAGCTTCCGCTGTACTGTTAACACCTTCAAGGTCCGCTCCAGGTGAATGCAGGCGAATAAAATTCTGGCACTGCGGGATAGCCACGGGATGGGACATGATCTTCGTGATTTTCCCAAAATCATATTCGCCGCTCTCTGTTTTAAACTCGGAGCCATGCCCAATGACATTTTGTATAGATGGATACACCCATTCTGCTTGCATCGGTATATCCACTTCATTAACGAGCCAGTCCATATGCAGACTAACCGAACCTTCAATTGTATTCTCAATGGGAATGACACTGTATTGTGACTTCCCACTATCCGTTGCACGGAAGACATCAGAAATCAGCTTGGAATGAATCAATTCCAAAGGCTCCCCATTAAACAGAAAATCTACTGCTTCATGGGAAACTGAACCTTCAGGTAATACTGCAATTCTTTTCATGCGTTAACTTCCCCTTTAATTCTGTCCAAAAAAGGACTTTCATCTTGATCAGACAGCACGGTAACACCGTCCAAGTCCGGATCCAGCCATAATGCCGAAGCAGTAATACCTTCACGACTCATGGTATCTATCAAGTATTGCTTCAGTTCTTCCTTGCGGGTGTCATGACGATCTACCAACGTCAAAACGGTTGGACCAGCTCCGCTCAAAGCAGCGCCTAGAGCCCCATGACTGACTGCATGTTCCAGAATCTCAGCCATCCCTGGTACCAATGATGCTCTGTATGGCTGATGAATACGATCAGACATCGCCTTTTGGATCATATCCAATCGCCCACTTGCCAAAGCTGCAACGAGTAAGGATGATCTGCTTATATTGTGAATGACATCAGACTTGTCGAACTGCTGCGGGATCACATTCCTTGCTTTTGAAGTGGACAACTCGAAGTCTGGTACGATAACTAACGTCTGCAAATCCTGATGCGGCTCTATACGAATATGATCTACACGACTGCCATCCCACGCCGCAGCAATGATACCTCCATATAATGAAGCCCCCACATTATCCGGATGTTTCTCCAGTGACGTAGCCATGTCCAGAAGCTTGGCATCCGATAACGGAGTACCAACTAATGCATTAGCAGCAGCCAATGCAGCTACGATAGCCGATGCACTGCTTCCCAGTCCACGTGTGAGAGGAATATCGGAGTACATGGAAATATCCAACTCAGGCACGGAAATCCCGGCTTCGTTGAACACCATCTGTGCAACTTCGTATATCAAATTGGATTTATCTGTAGGCAGACCTGTCAGATGGTCCCCATATAAATGGAATGTCGTTTGCTCAGCCGGTTTTATCTCAAGCCAGGCATAGAGAGACAAAGCCATGCCCAGGGTATCAAACCCTGGACCGAGATTGGCTGTACTTGCCGGTACCTTAACTGTTATCCTTTGCTGCAAACTCATACGGATTGCTGCTCCAGCTGTGCAATGGCCGCCATAACCGCTTCTTCCGAGTCTTCAACAACAAGCGGTTCAGTTGCTACCGTTTTGATGGCAATATTAGGATCTTTCAGACCATGACCTGTCAGTACACAAACCACAGTCTCTCCGCCTTTAAAGTACCCTTCACGCTTCAGTTTGTATACACCAGCAACGGAAGCAGCCGAAGCAGGTTCAGCGAAAATCCCTTCACGTGCAGCAATCGTACGGTAGGCAGTCAGAATCTCTTCATCAGTAACATAATTAATCTGTCCGCCAGACTCTTCAGCTGCAGCTACAGCGGTTTTCCAACTAGCCGGATTACCAATTCGAATGGCAGTTGCCACTGTTTCTGGCTCCAGAATCGGTTCACCTTTGACAATCGCCATGGCGCCTTCCGCTTCAAAACCGACCATACGCGGCAGGGAGTTCGATTTGCCTGCTTCTTTATACTCCTTGAACCCTTTCCAATAGGCCGAGATATTTCCTGCGTTACCCACCGGAATGGCGAGTACATCAGGTGCCTCCCCAAGCTGCTCAATCACTTCAAATGCAGCTGTTTTCTGTCCCTCAATCCGGAACGGATTCACGGAGTTCACGAGCGTAATTGGATGTTTGGCTGTAATCTCACGCACTATTTCCAATGCACGGTCAAAGTTGCCATTAATCGCAATCACCTTGGCTCCGTAGATCATGGCTTGAGCCAGCTTACCTAAGGCAATATTGTTATTTGGGATCAATACGATACAATTCAGTCCCGCACGAGCCGCATAGGCAGCTGCAGCTGCTGAAGTATTACCTGTCGATGCACACATGATCGTGCGGCTGCCTTCTTCCATCGCTTTGGCAACAGCCATAACCATGCCGCGGTCTTTGAAAGACCCTGTCGGGTTCAGACCTTCATATTTGAAATATAAATTCAATCCGAGTTCCTCGGAAAGATTCTCCGCATGAACCAGAGGTGTATTTCCTTCGTGAAGCGTAAGCAGGGGCGTATTTTCATTAACCGGAAGGTGTTCTCGATAAGTTTGCAGTAATCCTTGATATCTCATTGGGGGTAAACTCCTTTGTCGTTAATAATCCGAATATTATAATTGCATGTACTATATGGTTAGACGTGTAACATAAACTTTAGCTTTGATTTGAAATTCAAACCGAAATTTAGGACGATTTATCCTTCAACCCGGTAAACACTCTTAATGCGACGAATGACGGAAAGAGATTCAAAATGTTTCAAAACTTTATCCATGCTGGCCTTGCTAGCGTTATGCGTAACAATGATAATCTCTGCATCCGGGTTATGCTCGTTTGGCTGTTGCACAACCGAAGCCAGGCTGACTTCATATTCAGCGAAGATTTGAGTGATTTGTGCAAGAACTCCTGCTTTATCATCCACATGCAGCAAAATGAAGTTTTTCGACATAATGTGCTCGTCACTTTGCAGGCGCTTCTGCTTATAAGGCACAATCGCTTTGAGACCATTCACGCCCAACTTCAGGTTTTTGATCACAGCCACAATGTCCGCAACTACAGAAGTTGCTGTCGGAAGTTCACCTGCACCCGCGCCGTAGAACATGGTCTCTCCTACAGCTTCACCGTGTACATACACCGCATTAAACACGCCATTGACGGAAGCTATCGGGTGATTCTGTCTTACCATCGTGGGCTGAACACTAATGGTGATCTCATCGTCCCGACGGTCTGCGATACCCAGCAGCTTCATCTCGTAGCCAAGTCTTTTGGCATACGTTATATCTTCACGGGTGACGGAGGAAATACCGCGGACGGTCACATCCTGCAGTTCCACGTTAGTTCGGAAGCCGAGAGTACCCAGTATCGCCATTTTCCGAGCTGCATCGAGTCCTTCGACATCCGAAGTAGGATCAGTCTCTGCATATCCAAGTGCTTGAGCCTCTGCCAAAACCTCTTCATACGAGGCGCCTTCCTGGCTCATTTTGGTCAAAATAAAGTTCGTTGTTCCGTTCACAATCCCCATGATGCGGGTAATCCGGTCGGATGAGAAACCTTCAATTAGGGTCCGTATAATCGGAATACCCCCAGCCACACTGGCTTCATAGAATACATCACATTGCTTCTCCTGTGCCTTGGCCAAAATCTCCGAACCATGCAGAGCCATCAGATCCTTGTTCGCGGTTACGATATGCTTGCCCCGCTCCAGTGCTTCAAGAATGTATTCCTTGGTCTGATCAATACCGCCCATAACCTCAACAATTACATCGATATCCGGGTGACGAATGACTTCCCAGGGATCTTCTGTGAGCTTTGCACGATCTACGGCGATGACACGCTCCTTCTCCGTATTCTTCACTGCAATTTTCTCGATGATAATCGGTGATCCAACCTGACTACTTAGATCCTCCTGATTTCCCTCTACGATACGAACGACCCCAGTACCCACTGTACCCAAACCCAACAATCCCACTTTCACCGGTTTCAC
Source organism: Paenibacillus sp. NPDC056933 (assembly GCF_042674385.1). Taxonomy (NCBI): domain Bacteria; kingdom Bacillati; phylum Bacillota; class Bacilli; order Caryophanales; family Paenibacillaceae; genus Paenibacillus; species Paenibacillus sp. NPDC056933. The sequence continues at coordinate 7,657 of NZ_JBHUQN010000005.1, forward strand.
TAACTAATCAACCCCCTAAGTCTTTTTTCGCCTGCCACCCCTATACATTAAATCAGAACTACAACCTATGTTTAAACGTTTTGGGTAACGTCCAATTAACCTTGGCCTACAATGCGCGTGCGCCGAACTCCGGGCATATCCTGCATCCGATCCAGCATTTCCCCGATTTCCCCATGGAGATGTGATGTCTCTACGGAAATGACAACGTTAGCTCTTCCCTGGAGCGGGATACTTTGATTAATGGTAAGCACGTTCGCTCCATAACCAGCTACATGTCCGAGCACACGAGACAAAATTCCCGACTGATGCTCCAGGTCAATGGAAATCGTTACAATTCTCTCCCTCTCAAGCTGATTAATTAAATGGATCCCATCCTTGTACTTATAAAAAGCACTTCGGCTTAGTCCAACCTGCTCAACTGCTTCATGCACTGTTTTGACATCCCCGGAAGCCAGCAGTTCTTTTACCTGCATGGTCTTCACCACTGCCTCTGGCAAAATGTCTTCCCGTACTAAGTAATAGCGTTCATTCACAGAACGTCCTCTCCTCAAAGACTCATGTATTCATATAGTGGACATTATATAGGATCTATCTCAAAAGGGCAATACCTCACATGTCTATTTTTAGAAAACTGTTCCTCACAGTATACAAGTTTCAACCTGGAGCATGTAAGAGTAAATAAAAAAAACGCAGAGAAGTGGGTCATCTCCCACGACTCTGCGTATTGCTTTAATGCTTTTTATTGTACAAGGTTCACTGCTATCTTAGTAGTAGCTGCTACCTTCCACAAATTCAAACTCAAAATCACCAATGCGCACAATGGTTCCTTCTTCAGCTCCGCGTTTACGCAGTTCCGCATCCACACCCATATGTCGCAATGTACGCGCAAGTTTGAGAATGGCTTCATGGGAATTCAACTGCATCCGTTTCATCATACGTTCAATCTTGGCACTCTCAACAACGAAGATTTCATTCTCCCGTACAATACGGAAGCCATCGTCCTCTTTTTTGTCCAAGCTGTATACTTTGCGTTCGGATAAGTCTGCAACTTCTTCCACCACAGGCTCGTCCGGGATTTGATCCAGCAGATCAGCTGCACGGTACAGGAGCTCTTGAATCCCTTTTCGTGTCAGTGACGAGATAGGCATCACTTCAATATCCGGTTGAACCTCCCGAGCCTTCTGTAAGAATTCCTCAAGATTGGCTTCGGAATCGGGCATGTCCATTTTATTGGCTGCTACAACCTGTGGTCTTTCGGCGAGGACAGGATTGTACAATTTCAGTTCCTCGTTGATTTTCTGCCAGTCTTCGAACGGATCGCGTCCTTCGGAACCCGACATGTCAACAACATGAATGATAATGCGTGTCCGTTCTACGTGACGCAAGAACTCATGTCCAAGTCCAATCCCTTCGTGGGCACCTTCAATCAGGCCTGGCAAGTCGGCCATAACAAAGCTGCGACCTTCACCTACACCAACAACACCCAGGTTAGGTGTAATGGTTGTGAAATGATATGCTCCAATCTTCGGCTTGGCTGCCGAAACAACAGACAACAGCGTGGATTTCCCAACACTCGGGAAACCAACCAAACCAACATCTGCCATGACCTTAAGCTCAAGTACGATGTAACGTTCTTCGCCCTCTTCACCATTTTCGGCCAGTTCTGGCGCTGGATTGTTAGGCGTGGCAAAACGAATGTTTCCCCGTCCGCCTCGTCCGCCACGAGCAACAACAACCTGTTGACCATGACGTGTCAAATCAGCCAGCACTTCTCCACTGTCTTCATCCAAAATCACAGTCCCTGGTGGAATACGTACAATCATGTTCTCAGCGTTCGCGCCATGCTGACTTTTATTACGTCCCTTCTCACCACGAGGAGCCTTGAAGTGGCGCTGGTAACGGAAATCCATCAACGTACGCAGACCTTCATCCACACGGAAAATGATGTCAGCTCCTCTGCCTCCATCACCCCCGGCAGGTCCGCCGTTCGGTACATACTTCTCACGACGAAACGAAATAATTCCGTCCCCTCCGTCTCCGGCTTTCACATAAATCTTCGCTTTATCTACAAACATTGGTTAACCCCTTCTTCCTATATTCCGCAAGGCATTCTGAATTGTATAAACGTATCCTCAGACGGAAGCTGCTCCGTTCTGACTTTTTTTCCTTTGAGTACGGCATTGAGCTGCCGCAATGTTTCCGGATCGGGTGTTTGATCCCCATCCAGCCGGACAACCACATCTCCGTGATCCTGTCCGAAGTTCAAGGTCAGTTTGCGAACCTCTCCCCAAGACGACCGGCCGCCGCCATATTGATAGGCTCGAATCGCATCGGCAATCGCCCCCGTAAGCGACTCGCCATCCTCGGGAGAGACCAGAGCACTAAGCTGCAACTCTTCCTCTACGACCACATGCAATTCCAGAGCGACTCCACTGGTCCGGAAAGATTGAAGATAAAATACGAGTGAAGGAATACCCAATCTGGAGATTCGGCTTTCTTCGTTAACCCGCTCTACTATTCTTTCCACACATTGCACTGATTTATCAAGTTTGCCCAGTCTAAGATATCCATACAATACCTGAAGATCGTTCATCCAATCATGCCTATGATGATTTAATGATGCAATTGCTGTCTTTTCCATAGATTGTATGATGGTTCTGCGTTCCGCCTCTGCCTGTCTCTTCATCACATTCACAGAAACAAAAAGCACCGCGACGGACCACAATGCGTATACAGCAATTGAAATAATCACTGGATACAGCATAACGAAAACCAAAGGAATCAGAAGTGAACATGCCGCAATCCAGGGCACTCTTTTCCAAGATTTCATGGCTTCTCCCCGTTCTACAAAACTCGGTTGGTTTAAACCCCACCGTAACCAAGTATAACATGTCTTTTCTGCCAGTTCATTATCGAATAGCCTTTAAATACAAAAAGCCTCCGGCAAAAATGCCGAAGGCTCCTTAGGCGGAATGCCGATATTATGCTTCTACTGCTGCTGCTACTGGAGCAACATTCACAGGGTAGATGCTTACTTTTTTACGATCGCGTCCCCAACGTTCGAATTTCACAACGCCGTCAACTTTCGCAAACAAAGTGTCATCTTTACCGATACCCACGTTAGTACCTGGGTGAATTTTCGTTCCGCGTTGGCGAACGAGAATGCTACCACCAGTTACTGTTTGACCGTCAGCACGTTTAACGCCAAGGCGTTGTGCGTTACTGTCACGACCGTTCTTTGTGGAACCCACACCTTTTTTCGATGCGAATAACTGAAGATTTAATTTCAACATGATTGGTTGTCCTCCTTCTTTAATTATTTGACTTGCTCTATCTGAATATACTTTCCGTATGACTCTGCAATATCAGTGAGCATAACCACCATGGATTCGAGTAGCAATTGTACCTGGGACCAGGTTTCATCTCTCGCAAGCACTGGCAAAGAAGCACTTAAAAAGCCATTCTTCATCTTGGCATCCATTTCGACACCAGTCAATGCTTCGATCGAGTTCACTGTACCCACTGTAACAGCGGATACCCCGGCACATACGATGTCTTCTCCCCGCTTGGCAAAATTAGCATGCCCTTTGATGGAAAAGCGATCAATGCTCCCGTCATCATTACGAAAGATTTCAACGATAATCACTTATCGCACCCTCTTACGCTTTGATTGCTTCGATAGTTACTTTAGTGTACGGTTGACGGTGACCTTGCTTCACATGGTAGTTCTTTTTCGGTTTGTATTTGTATACAACAACCTTTTGTCCTTTGCCATGTTTCTCCACTTTAGCCGTTACAGTTGCTCCGGAAACCAATGGTGTACCTGCTGTCAAACCTTGATCGTTAGATACAGCCAGGACACGGTCGAACGTTACGCTTTCGCCATCGTTCGCAGTCAATTTCTCGATGAACAGAACATCGCCCTCTTGGACTTTGTACTGTTTGCCGCCTGTTTCAATAATTGCGTACATTTGCCTTGCACCTCCTCATGTCTCAGACTCGCCCGTTCTCAGGTGACAGTGTCCTTGCGTAACTGTTCTTATACCCGGCCAGTGCGGTTACAGCATGTGCAAGACCAATAGGCTAGACACATACCTGATGATTATACCACCACCCACACTAAAAATCAATGCAAAGGTGAAATATATCTTTTGCCTGTCCCATGACAGGAAGAACACGGCTCCACATAAGGCAGCGTGCTCTCTTCCCGCACCTTCTTGCGGGTAAGTTCGAGCAGCCCCAGCTTGGTCCAGCCCATTACAAAAGCTTTGGTACGATCCTTCTTAAGCTCATTTTCGAGCGATGCCGCAACCTCCTGCCGATTCATCGCTTCCTCCATATCAATGAAGTCCACAATAATCATTCCACCGATATCCCGAAGCCGCATTAAACGAGCAATCTCAACGGCAGCCTGCATATTCGTCTCCGTTACAGTCTCTTCCAGACTGTCACCGCCTGCTCCAGTGTACTTGCCTGTATTGACATCAACTACGGTGAGTGCCTCCGTATGGTCAATAACGATATAGCCGCCTCCTGGCAGCCACACTTTGCGGGCAAAGTCCTTGTTCAATTGCTCCTGTACACCGTAAGCGGCAAAAATGGATTCCGCTCCCCGGTACACCTGAACTTTAGGCTGATGGCCAGGACATATCTCCTCCAGTAAAGCAGTCACTTCACGAGCTTGTACTTCATCATCAGTAATCACTTCATCGCTACCAGGAGTGTACACATCCCTAATAATTCGCTGAACCATATTTTGATCCCGATGCAGCAGGCTTGGTGAAGGCAAACTTTCCGATTTCTCGCGAATCAGGTGCCACTGCTCACGTAATGTTTCCAAGTCAGCCTCTATGGCTTCCCGCTGCTCCTCTGCGGATACGGTTCGTATGATAAGCCCTTCTTCGCCCCGTCTTAATTGTTCACCCAGTCCTTTGAGCCGGGAACGATCTCCCTCACGGGCAATTTTCTTGGAGACAGCTACATAGTCGGCAAGTGGCATGTAGACAAGCCAGCGGCCCGGCAGTGAATAATGAGTCGTCACCCGGGCCCCTTTGCTTCCAACAGGTTCCTTCAGAACCTGGACAATTACATCCTGACCCGGACGAAGCAACTCCGAGATCGTTGGCTTCACTTTGGGCTGTTTCTCCAGATTGGGATGTAATACATCATCTACATACAGAAAAGCATTCTTTTTCTGACCGATATCCACAAAAGCAGCCTGCATACCTGGCAACACGTTCACTACTCTTCCCTTGAAAAAGGAATTCAGCAGTCCACGCTCCCGTGTACGCTCTGCTGTGAATTCTACAGCTTTGCCTTCTTCCAGAAGTGCCATTTGCACGAGGTTATGTTCATTATGTAAAATCATTTGTTTCATGGCTTCACTTCTAGAAGACAATTCAATTCATCCACATCCATTCTGTTTCATTGCACTACTCGTTGTACATGTATTAACCCAATTCCGGACAGGTTCACCACGATACTACAACTTCTCGGTGTTTTGTTTGAAATAGGAACCAATGATGCGTTGCTCAGGCAAAACGGCCAAGATTCTCCCCTGTCTGTTCATTACATATATCATATGATATCTTTCTCTCTTTAATAGACGCAAAATAGGTTCCAAAGGTTTCGCCGGAAATGAGATTATCGGCTGTGCCAAGCTGCCTGTAGCTGCATATTGGGCGAACGTACCTTCACGATTCATCAGAAACCGAATAAAGCGATATGGAATATTTCGGTAATCGGTCACATTGGAATAAAACAGGAACAGTCCGATCAGCAGAATATTTAGGGGCAGCCCGTACCCGCCAGCAAACCAGCGACTAATGGCAAACACAATCACTCCAGCACTACAAACGATACTGATTCGGTAGGTCCACATCAATGTTGTATAGTAGGGAGCAAACAGGCTGACGAGTGCCTGTACAATTTTACCGCCATCCAGCGGCAGCACTGGCAACAGGTTAAATAGGGCAATCAGCAGATTCCCCTTTATAATATAATCCAAAAAAACCGGGTCCCCCACGCTACCGTATTTTAACAGCAACACGATTCCAACCATGAGCATATTCTGTAAAGGCCCTGCCAAGGCGATCATGATTTCCCGTCGCGCTGTAATATTCCCGCCATCCTCGATAATGGCAACTCCGCCAAAGGGCAGCATCTGTATCGACAGGACACGGCAGCCCAGAAGGGCTGCCGCTGCAGCATGTCCACATTCATGAATAAATACGATCGTGAACAAGGTGATCAGTTCAATAAAATGTCCGGTCATCAGGGATGCCATCATAATGATCACAAAAAAAGGATGGAACGAGATACGTACACCCCATATCCTAATCAAGGGCAACCACTTCCGCAGGGTCTACGTACTCCTCGCCCTCTTTTACAGCGAAATACAATGTGGCAGGTTGATCATTTCCGGTCTCTTTCAGACTTCCAACTGCATCTCCCGCTTCAACCCAATCATTCACCTGGACTTCACTTTCGTTCAAGCGTCCGTATATGGCTGTCACTTTGCCAGAGTGCTGAATCACAACCGTCGTTCCATTTTCCGGATCATCCAATACCTGAAGGACACGTCCAGCATCCGAGCTGACTACCTCGACAAGTCCAGTGCCACCCGATTCAGGAACAATCTCAATGCCTTTCATACTCAGTGCAAAAGGTTGAACAATGGTTCCAGAGATCGGTTTGCCCAGCAGGTGTCGAATACCCGACCCGTTCACAGGATCGGTGGTATGTCCTAGCACAGGCAGGAATGATGGCGTTCCGCCAAAATGCTTTTCGTACCAGGCTTCCGCAACTTCAAAATTCATATCCCGATGCAGCATATCGGCGATCACGGTTTTGGCAGGTGTCGTCCATGATGTGTTCAACTGGAACAATCCCCAAACGGCGCCAAAAACGAATACGCTAATCACAGTTCGTCCCACGAATGACTTTATTAGATTGAAACGAGGATGGCCGCCAGGACCATAATGACCGTTCTCTTTTTTCCATAGCCACTCCGGATCTCGTTCCTGTTCTGCCAGCGAAGCTCTTGCCGTTCGCAGATTTTCTTGTATATCCATAGACGAGAATGGATTCCGTTGCGTCGATTTACCAGCATTGAACACCGTACCTGATTCTCGCTGCTGCATGATCTCCTCATTAGCCCCATCCATCAGTCGTCGAATGCGTTCTTCTCTTCTCTGCTTAATTCTGAGTTTCGTATTCATGGAATATCCTCCCGCCGAGGCTTGTTTACTACATCCTATGAGGAGCTCGTTCATAATATGAACAAGCTTCGGCAGGAAGCAAAAATAACCCCACAACGTGGAGTCCTTCATCAAAATACGATCCCTTTGCTACACAGGCACATCTATTAAATGTTCATAATAATCAAAAAAGCCGGGCGTTAGGCCACGGCTGACATACATAAATCTGATGAGGGAAAGTTGGTTAACCCATCCCAAAAAACTTTTTGAAACGTGAGAAGGCACCCTTCTTCTGCTCCAACTGCATCAATGGAACCGTATCTCCCAAAATCCGACGGGCTATATTGCGATAGGCAATAGCCGCAAGTGAGTCTGGATTCATTACTGTCGGTTCTCCCGAGTTGGCCGCCTTGATGACAAGTTCATCATCGGGAACAATTCCAATCAGGTCAATATTAAGTACTTGTAAAATGCCATCAATATCGAGCATGTCGCCTGATTTGACCATATTGTTACGAATGCGGTTCACAACCAATTTTGGGGATTGAATGTGTGAACTCTCGAGCAATCCGATGACACGATCCGCATCACGGACAGCCGCATTCTCAGGTGTAGTGACCACAATCGCCTGATCCGCACCTGCAACCGCATTTTTGAATCCCTGTTCAATTCCGGCTGGACAATCAATAATGACGTATTCAAAATCTTTCTTCAATTCAAGGATAATGTCCTTCACCTGTTCTGGTGATACGGAGTTCTTGTCTCTCGTTTGCGCTGCAGGCAGCATATATAATTCTTCGAAACGTTTATCTTTGACCAAAGCCTGATTCAGACGGCAGCGTCCGTCTGCAACGTCACACAGATCATAAATGATCCGGTTTTCGAGTCCCATTACGACATCCAGATTACGAAGGCCGATATCGGTGTCTACCAGACAAACCTTTTTGCCGAGCAGCGCCAGCGCTGTCCCGATGTTTGCCGAGGTGGTTGTTTTACCCACGCCGCCTTTACCCGAAGTGATCACGATTGCCTCTCCCATGAGCTACACTCCTTTAAACACATTAAAATCTCGGCGCAACCGAACGATATTGCTCATCTTGTCGATCTGCATCTGATTATCCTGTAAATAAGCAAATTCCATTCCGGTCTCTCGGCTCTCCCACTCATCAGGAGGACGGCTAATAATATCCGCGATGCGCAGCTGAGTTGGAGCAAACACCGACGCCGCAATGATCGAGTCTTCGTCCCCACCAATTCCGGCATGAGCCATGCCTCTGAGTGAACCCAAAACATATATATCTCCGGTGCACGTTACCGTGCCCCCCGGATTGATATCTCCAAGAAACAAGAGATTCCCTTCATGATGAAGTACCTGACCAGAACGCACCATACCGCACATGGTCATAATCGGCGGAGGCCCTTTAACCTCTGGTTTAAGGGCCGGTGAGTCGATGGAACGAATGAGCAAATTCCCTTTTTGTTTTAGTATATCAAGAATTGCTTCTTTCTGGTCCTCCGTCACTTCCCGGCTGCCCATTTTGATATCCACATGAACAATCGGTCCGGTCAAAATATTTTGATGGCTGTGTTCCAGCTTATAGCGGAGCTCATAGAGCAATTCCTCGAATTCACATTGATCGTCCAACAGGAAAACCAGGCCGTCTCGGATGCCTTTAATCGTTACGTGATTCGATTTTACCGTCATAAGCCTGTCCCTCCCATCTCATTACATTTCGTGGCCGGGTCCCCAAGTTCCTGCTTCTTGCTCCAGAAATGTATTAAGAAGCTTCTTCTGCTTTGCTCTTTCTCTTGCCAATGCGTTCCAATTGTTTGCGAAGCGGGACATAGATGATCAGTGCAAACACAAAATGAATGAACAAATTGGGAATCATGTATTCAATCAGTGCCCAGTCAAATGTGACGTGGTTGAGTTGGAAGAGTTTGTACAGAAAGAATAACATGGTGTCATTGAGCAGACTTCCCAAAAGGACGACAGAAACCATAACCGGCAGTGGTGCACGTGGTGCTTGAAAAATAAGTCCCATCATGTAGGCAGACAAACCCATGGAGAATCCGTACGGTCCAATCATTTCCCCATAAAATACGACGTCGTGCAGGAGTCCAAATAATAGGCCAAGCACCAACGCCGTGTGCCGATGATGATATACAGCGATAAACAAAATCACGATGTAGACCAGATTGGCCGAAATGCGCATTTGCCAGGCGGAAGGAATAAGTAGCGGAAGAATCGTTCCTTCCGCAATGAACAACACGAACAGCAGCAGGAATAAGACTTGCTTGCGTGTCACCATTATTCTTTTACCTCAGGCGGGATAATGACAATCAGCTCTTTCCAATCCAGAAAGCTTGCATAAGGTTTAATTGTAGCTGTTTTTGTTAGACCATACTCGCTTTTCTCAACCTTCTCCACTTCTCCGATCCGCATATACTTCGGAAAGTTATTGATAATCCCGGAAGAGATAATTTCATCACCGTCTTTAATATTTGAATCTTCCGAAATTTTGGTCATTTTGAGCATGCCGGTCTTCGGATCATAACTCTCGATCATGCCAAATACTTTCTCTTTGCCCACCGCTGTAGCTGCAATCGCATTAGATGTAGGATCATTGGCGTCCATAGAAGTTAATAGATTAACCGTTGATGTATAGGAGCTGACATGACTGACAACCCCAACTAAGCCTTCCTGCGAAGTAACAGCCATCCCCGGCTTGATTCCTGCATTTTCACCAATGTCAATATTGATCGTTCTGCTGTTCGGGTCAGAGTTGGCACTGATGACCTGAGCAATTCGTGAACTGTAATTATACCGATTCTTTTGTTCTTCGGTAAAATTGAGGGCTTTCTGAAGCTGTTCATTCACCTGCTCCATATCATTGTATTTCAGCCGATCCCGGGTGTAGTGCCCCATAGCAATTCGAAGCTCTTCATTTTCTTGATATACCGTACGCATGTTCGCCAAATCTTTGAAAAAGCCCGCTACAGAAGAAGCGGGCTTGTAGAATACGTATTGTACAAATCCGACTGAATCCTTCAGGAATTTCTCCGGCCAGGATAGAGCGGTTCGCGGACCGAGCGTAAAGCCCATTAACGCGATAAATGTAACAAGCCCCACCAGCAAAACAAAAAGTCTTTTGTTACCCAGCAGTTTAAACAGTTCGACCACCCTCTAACATCCATTATTCTCTTCCGAGCCATGCCCGGCGGGGAGACTGTCAGACTTATAGTCCCTTCGAGAATATCAGCTGATTCTCCCCGGGTATGCGGGTAATAGCTCTCCCGGGATTAACCCGGTCCTCCATTGATATCATTCCGCTTGGTCGATAAGGCAGCCAAGCCGGGCAAATACCAATTAACGTTTGGAACGAACTGCCGAACTGCTTCTGCTCTTGAACAAATGAATATTTTCAAGTGCTTTACCTGTTCCGAGTGCAACACAATCAAGCGGGTTCTCTGCTACGATCACAGGCATACCTGTCTCACCAGCAAGAAGCTTGTCCAGATTGCGAAGCAATGCACCGCCGCCTGTGAGTACAATACCACGGTCCATAATATCCGCTGCCAGCTCAGGAGGACATTTCTCCAAGGTTACTTTTACAGCTTCAACAATGGCATTCACGGTATCTGCCAAAGCTTCACTGATTTCATCGGATGTAATCGTAATTGTCTTCGGCAGGCCGGTCACAAGGTCACGTCCACGAATCTCCATCGTTTCCACTTGCTCAAGCGGCATAGCCGATCCGATATCCATCTTTAATTGCTCGGATGTGCGTTCACCGATCATCAGATTATACTGACGTTTAATGTATTGAATAACGGATTCATCCATCTCGTCACCAGCAACACGAACCGAACGACTCGTTACAATCCCGCCCAGGGAAATAACCGCTACTTCAGTTGTACCGCCACCGATATCTACAACCATGCTTCCTGTTGGCTCCCATACCGGCAGATCAGCGCCAATTGCAGCCGCAAAAGGCTCCTCAATCGTGTAGGCCTCACGTGCACCTGCCTGTTTCGTTGCATCTTCAACGGCGCGCTGTTCTACCGCTGTAATCCCGGAAGGTACACATACCATCACGTTGGGATGACGTTGGAACATGGAACGTTGCTTTTGCGCCTGGCGAATAAAGTATTTGATCATCGTTGCTGTTGTATCGAAGTCAGCAATAACGCCGTCCTTCATCGGACGAATCGCACGAATGTTCCCTGGTGTACGACCGATCATTTTTTTCGCCGATTCACCTACTGCCTCAATTGTTTTCGTATCTGTCCGGATCGCAACTACGGAAGGTTCCCGTACCACAATTCCTTTTCCACGTACATAAACCAACGTATTTGCTGTCCCCAAATCAATCCCCAAATCTTTATTAAAACCACCAAACATGACGTTAATCTCCTTTTCTGCCTCATATAGCCGCTCCCGTAAATCAAGAGCATTTCATTTTCATTCCCACCGTTATGGCGGAGCTAATATTCGCATTTGTTTTGTGTTGCAGTTCTTTTGAGTTGCATTTGTAAAGTGAACCTATCTTCTACGGACAACGCCGTCAATATTCATAGGAAAACATCAACGCCAACCATTATATTATACTAAGCCCTTCTCCTTCAAACTTACGTAGGTTCCATCTCCGATAATAATGTGATCCAGCACGTCTATGCCAACAATTGAACCAGCTTCAATCAGTCTCTTGGTTATTTGGATATCCTCTGGACTAGGTGTAGGATCACCGCTCGGATGGTTGTGTGCGCACACAATGGAAGCGCTGCTGCATTTGATGGCAGCCCGGAATACTTCACGTGGATGTACAATGGAAGCGTTCAGGCTACCCATGGAGAGTGTTTCCTGGGCAATAATATGGTTTTTGCTATTCAGAAAAAGACACACAAAATGTTCCTTCTGCAAGTAACGTAACTGTTCGGTAAGGATATCGGCCGCATCCCGAGGCGTCCGAATTGAAGTTGACTGTGTTAGTCGGCTCTTGGCAATCCGGTGCCCAAGCTCAATGCCGGCTTTCAGCTGTACTGCCTTCGCCATACCTATTCCCTTCATCGCAGTCAGTTCTTCCATACTCAAATCCATCAACGAGCGGATGCCACCCGCTTCAGTCAGAATCCGCTGTGCCATATGCACTGCGGACTCCTGTCTTGTGCCCGTTCGAATTAAGATTGCCAGCAATTCAGCATGGCTTAAGGCGCCCGCCCCGTATTCCATCATGCGTTCTCTCGGGCGTTCTTCCTGGGGGATGTCGCGCATCATATATTGAGGCGACTCCATATGTTCCCTCTTTTCATAACGTCAATTGCAGAATTTCAAGTGTGTGGCAGTACATGTACGCCGAATCCACTCAGCATGTCACTGAGTAAGGACAGGGGCAAACCAACCACATTAAAATAACAGCCTTCAATACGGTCTATCAGTGAAGCACCAATGCCCTGAATGGCGTATGATCCCGCTTTGTCCGAAGGTTCTCCTGTCTGAACATACGCACGAATCGTAGCCTCAGACAGCTCTTTCATCGTTACATCCGTCTGACGATACTGAACCATGGATTGCCCATTGCCAGCATCAATACAGGCCACTCCAGTGAATACACGGTGTACACGCCCCTGCAGACGGGATAACATCCGTTCAGCGTCTGCTTCGTCTACGGGTTTGCCAAGAATATCGCCGTCCAGAACGACAATCGTGTCGCTTCCCACAATAACAGCATCCTGCTCACGGCCTTCCAGCCCACGATAAACGGCAAGTGCCTTGCGCATGGCAAGCTCCTGTACTGTTTGTTCTGGAGTCCATTCCGGTGGTGTATCTTCATCGGCATGACTTGGTATTACATCAAAAGCTAAATGAAGTGAGGCGATCAGTTCTTTACGCCGTGGCGAAGTGGAGGCCAGAATAATAGGGCGTTGCTGTATTTTATCCAAAATAATCGGCTCCTTAGGCTACGGCGACATCCTGTCGGATCACGCTAGTAGATGTCTTTTTTTTAGTTTCTTCGTCATAATTCGTCATACTCCTAAAATCTGCGATACAGCCATACAGCAGCAATGATACCGATCAGACTCAGGAGGCTCATTTGAAATTGAAGTGAAATGTCATAACTAATAATGTCCAGATCAGCCTGAGGCGACCAGCGAATGGTCGTGGCTTTCGTTAGAAAGGCTACGGCCTTTACAGGCTGCAGTGCCTTGGCGATCCACGCTCCGGCCAGCCAGCCGAGCAGCAGAAACAGCAATAACATGCCGAAGTTTTTTTTCATCGGTGATCTTCCCTCGCCATTTTTTGACACCCACATTATTATACGGGGTTTTGTACGTCAATACAAACACAAATCCGGCAAGGGGAACTATTTCCAGTTCCTTGCCGGATAGGTATTCCAAGGCTGTGTTATGGGAAAGAGCCTGTTACTGTTTTATCGCTTCAAGCCATTTTTTTTGCTGTAATACATATTCCATCAGATCGGACTGTACAGACCACATATGCACATTTGCCGGATTTTTGTTGTACTCAGCCAATGCGTTTACCGCACTGTTCATTGCTTTCTCCATCGCAGATACATAGGGTTGTACGTCGGTGCTCAGGCCTGGAGAAATACTATTCAAACCGGTCAGCCAGAGCTGGTGCTGGTTCTGCAATGCATTCATCGTTTCACTTGAGACTGCTGCAGGAACAGCTTGACCGAGTTGCTGAATCGAGAGGGTAGACAGTTGTTCAATCAAGGCTGAACCGCTTGTGAAGAAGCGCTGAACGTCCTCTGCTTTTCCGCCGAAAACTGCTGGATTCACTTCAGGGTTGACGATCTCCTTGACATACAATTCTACACCTTCGGCCTTCAGCCTTGAGCTAAGCAGCTTGGCCTCCTCACGGTCAGCCGAAATGCCTGCATATACCCGATTGCCGTCTTCTGGATCAGACCCTGTAGCAATGCCTGCCTGCGATAATTCCACCTTGGCCTGTTCAGCACGTTCAGGGGAACTGAATACACCATATTGCAGTGCGTAGTAGCTGCCGCCAGTGGTCGCCTCCTGAGCCTGCTGCCCAGAACCTGCCACTCCCTGCTGACCTGTCACAGCGGAAACCGCCTGATTTTCGGGAAGCTTGCTCCCTGGATCTACTGCCGTTTCCCGATTAAAAAAAGAAAGGATAACCATACCGAAGAGTGCTCCGGTGACTAGCGCCCCGGTCACAGAACCAATCATTTTCCACCCCCTCGGGGGACGATTTCGCTTATAAGAGTAGTTTTCACTGTCTGCAAGCCAATTGTGATCTCCATAGTTCTCGTCCGATCTGTTTTCGTCCTCTTCTCCCGGATACGCAGTAAAACGATTGTAGTTGAACGAATCCAAATTATCGGGTTCCGAACCCTTATCCGCTCCTGGGTAAGATACAGGTACAGTGGAGCCTGTTAGCATCGTTTCTCCCCAATCCACGGGAATGTCCTCTGGCGACCATACATGAGCTCTATTGGATTGCGACGGTGTAGGATTTTGCGGCACTTCTTCGTTCATCGTTTCAATGGTGCTGCTGGATGTGGATATCCCCCTGTTTTCAGGCTTGTCCGACTCTTTATCCCCAAAACGAAACGTCATTCTAGCATTGCTCACCCCGTACCCTCTCCTTTGTCCCATTTATAACAGCTATATGCAGTGAGAATCGGAACCATTCCATTTCATGCAAAAAACCGCCTGCTTCGGAAGCGAAGACAGACGGTTTCAGTATATTTATTTTTATTTTATTTCAGATCTTTGGCGAGCGTATCCCCAACTTTCCAGATATCACCTGCACCCATCGTGAGCACCAGATCTCCTGGCTGGAGACGGTGCTGCAGATCAGCCACTACCTCTTCCTTCGTTGGAAGATAACGTGCCGAAGCATTACTGTTTTGCACGATCAGTTCTACCAATTTGGCCGAATGTACACCTTCAATTTGTTTCTCGCCTGCAGGAGAATAGATATCCGTAATCAGAACCTCATCCGCTTCTGCAAAAGCACGACTAAACGCATCGAGCAGGAAGAACGTCCGTGTGTAACGCTGCGGCTGGAATACCGCAATAATCCGTTTCCCCGTCGCTTTAGCCGCACTGATCGTAGCCTCAATCTCCGTTGGGTGATGAGCATAGTCATCAATAATCAGCATACCACGAGCCTCACCCAGCACCTGGAATCTGCGTTTTGCTCCATGGAACTGGATAATGGCAGCGGTAATTTTCTCGAATGGAATACCTGCTTCCAGACAAGTAATGACTGTAGCCATCGCATTATAAACGTTATGTTTACCTGGAACCGACAATTCCACTGTTCCCAAAGCAGAGCCCTGATGATTCATTGTAAAGGAAATGCGACGGTCCCCGAGCACGATATCCGTTGCTGTATAATCAGCAGCGTAATCAATGCCGTATGTGGTAACCCGGGACTTCAGCTCTGGCAAAATGGCCTGAACGTTCTCGTCGTCAGCACATACAATTGCCGTGCCCTCTGGCCGAATTTGGCTCAGAAATTGTACATAAGCTTTTTTGAGTTCCTCAAAATCACTGTTGTAATTCTCCAGATGGTCTGCTTCAATATTCGTTACAATACCCAGCCATGGGTGGTACTGTAAAAATGAGCCGTCGCTCTCGTCTGCCTCTGCGACAACCCAGTCGCCTTGACCAGCCTTGGCGTTGGTCCCCACGTTCATGATTTCCCCACCAATTATGTAGGTCGGGTCTGTATCACATTTCTCCATAACCAGTGCAATCATGGATGAAGTGGTTGTTTTGCCATGAGCCCCGGCCACAGCCACACCCTTGCGCTCGTTCAGCAAACGCGCCAGCATCTGGGCACGATGCAGAATCGGGATGTTAAGCTGTTCAGCTGCCACCCGCTCTACATTATCTGCCGGAGCAGCCGTAGAGTAGACAACGAGGTCTGCCCCATTCACGTGCTCTGCGGTATGTCCAATATATATTTTCGCTCCCTTGGCTGCCAGCTTCTCGGTCAACTCCTGTGAAGCGACATCCGATCCGGTAACGGTGTATCCCATCTCAAGCATAACTCTCGCGATGGCACTCATGCCATATCCGCCAATCCCTATAAAATGAACGTGTTCCGATGTATTTAACAAAACTTTCACCAACCTTTTTCAGAATCGGTTTGATGCAAAAGGGCTGCCCGCACATCTGCAATCAGGTACAGTGTGCCAGACACCACCCCCAGATCTTCCGCTTCCGTCCGTGACTTCAATAGATCAAGTGCCTTTGCCCATTCGGGCTCGACGATGATTTCCAGCTCCTGTTTCGCAAAGGCGGGACGTACCCGTTCGACGATCTGCAGCAATTCGGCTGCATCCATTTTGCGTCGGAAGTCTGGCTCGGTCAGGATCAGCGTATCCACTAGTGGCAGTATATGCTGCAAATACGCTTCGTGATGCTTATTCGCGAGCATACCCATCATCAAAATTAACTTGTTGTGAGGATAAACGTCGATAATGCTCTTGGCGAGCGATTCAGCCCCTTCCGGATTATGTGCTCCGTCCAGAACAATTCGGGGTTGTTCAACCACTTTCTCGAACCGTCCTGCCCAGAAGGCATGCTCCAGTCCAAGTGCAATATCTTCATCATCCAGCATAAATGCCATGTATTGCCGAAGCAATTCCAGTACCATAAGCGCGCCCGCTGCATTATCGCATTGATGTATGCCCTGCATGCGGATACGAACGTCCATCTCACGGAACGGTCCTGTAAAATGAAAAGATTGTCCGTTCTCATCGCTGTCCAGCCTATGATATGAGAACCGATCTCCTGCAAGGTACACGGTTGATCGGAGACGCTCTGCCGTCTCCTGAATCACCTTCACAGCCTCTGGCTGAGTGGCACAGGTAACGACTGGTACTCCAGGCTTAATAATCCCCGCCTTTTCTCTCGCAATGGCTTCAATCGTATCTCCTAGCACATCCGTATGATCCATACCGATATTGGTAATGATGGACACCACAGGTGTGACGATATTCGTTACGTCCATCCTTCCCCCGAGTCCTGTCTCCCATACTACAACGTCCGGGTAACACTCCTCTGCATAATACAAAAGAGCAAGTGCCGTAGACACCTCAAACATCGTCGGTGACCCAAGGGCAGTGGACGCCATCTCCTGGACCAACGGATGAAGGCGATTCGAGAGTTTTAGCAGTGTCTCTTCCGGGATGTCCTCCCCGTTGTACTGAAAACGGTTTGTGAATTTGGTGATATAGGGTGAGGTATAGGTTCCAACATCATATCCCGCCTGAAGAAGCACTGACGTCAAAAAAGCGCAAGTCGAACCTTTGCCGTTCGTTCCCGCGACATGAATAAATTTGAGACGCTGATGTGGATTGCCAAGCCGTGACATCAATCCCTCGATTCGTTCCAATCCAGGTCGGATGCCAAAAGGAATAAGACCATTAATCCAGTTCACGGCCTCGTCATAGGTAAGTAAAGGAGCTGCTGTATCTGTCCCGTTAAGTTCCGTCATATGATTCACCTTCGGTTTGAGTTTGGTTGAAAAAAGCGGCCGGATGGGACAAAGGCTCTCCATCCGACCCGAATATATTAACCTTTCAGTTCCTTGATTCGTGCAATCACTTTATCCCGTTTATCGGAATAATCTGCTTGCTTGGCGCGCTCTTCCTCGATAACCTTGGCAGGAGCCTTGGCAACAAAGCCTTCATTCGCCAACTTTTTCTCCACACGCAGTACTTCGCCCTCAAGGTTCTGCAACTCTTTCTCCAGGCGAGCCACTTCCTGCTCAATATCAATCAAACCTGCCAGCGGCAAGTACAGTTCAGCCCCCGTAATGACAGCAGTCATTGCTTTTTCTGGCGAGCTCAGATTCAAACCGCTGTCGAACTCCGACGTATTACAGAAACGTTTGATGTAATGGCTGTTACGTTCAATGATGCTGGACATTTCTTCGTTGTTCGCTTTTACCATCAGTTCAATCTTCTTGCTCATCGGTACGTTCACTTCTGCACGGATATTACGAACTGCACGAATCGTATCCATGAGCAGATTCATCTCCGCAACCGCCTCAGGGTTCTCCAATGCTGGGTCATAGACCGGCCAGGATGCCAGAGTAATCGTCTCGCCCTCATGTGGGAGATGCTGCCAGATTTCTTCTGAAATGTACGGCATGAACGGATGAATCAATCGCATCGTATGATCCAGTACATATGCCAGTACCGATTGAGTTTTCTTCTTGGCAACCGGATCTTCCCCGTAGAAGGACAGCTTCGAAAATTCAATATACCAGTCACACAGGTCATCCCAGATAAAGTTATACAGCAAGCGGCCTGTTTCACCAAATTCATATGCTTCGATTAGACGCGTAATATCACGAGAAGTTTCGTTCAGGCGGTGCAAAATCCAATAATCCGCTGTTCCGAGGTCTCCACTAATATCACGATCTTCATAAGTGAACCCTTCCAGGTTCATGAGCGCAAAGCGTGATGCATTCCAGATTTTATTGGCAAAGTTACGAGCCTGTTCCACCCGTTCCCAACGGAAACGGAGATCCTGTCCCGGAGTGCTGCTCGTCGAAATCATATAACGCATCGCATCCGCGCCATATTTCTCAATAACATCCAGTGGATCAACACCATTACCGAGCGATTTGGACATCTTACGTCCGTCTGCATCACGAACAAGACCGTGCATCAGCACATCCTTGAACGGAATTTCTTCCGTGAACTCCAGAGCGGTAAAGATCATGCGCGCCACCCAGAAATAAATAATGTCATACCCGGTTACAAGTACACTCGTCGGATAATAACGTTTCAGATCATCCGTTTCTTCTGGCCATCCTAATGTCGAGAAAGGCCATAATCCGGAACTAAACCATGTATCCAGAACATCTTCATCCTGTCTCAGTTTGCGGCCAGCGTATTCCGGCAACGTTGTTGGATCTTCAGCGGATACAATAATTTCTCCAGTTTCCTCATCATACCAGGCAGGAATACGGTGACCCCACCACAGCTGACGGGAAATACACCAGTCCCGAACATTTTCAATCCAGTTCAGATACGTTTTCTCAAAACGATCTGGAACAAAACGAACCCCTTCGCCACTCTGCTGTTTCTGAATGGCTTTCTCTGCGAGAGGCTTCATCTCAACAAACCATTGTGTGGACAAATACGGCTCAACCACAGCGCCAGTACGCTCGCTATGTCCAACCTGATGCGTATGATCCTCAATGCTGATCAGTACACCCTGTTCTTTCAGGTCTGCAACAATCTGCTTGCGACAGTCACTGCGATCCAGTCCCTGATATTTGCCTGCTTCGGCATTCATTGTCCCCGTCTCATCCATTACCGTAATTTGAGGCAGATCATGACGAAGACCCACTTCGAAGTCATTCGGATCATGTGCAGGAGTAATTTTCACGGCCCCGCTTCCGAAATCTTTATCTACATACTCATCTGCAATAACCGGAATTTCGCGTCCGATAATAGGCAGAACAAGCACTTTTCCAATCATGTCAGCGTATCGCTCATCCTTCGGATGGACGGCAACTGCCGTATCACCCAGCATCGTCTCTGGACGAGTAGTCGCTACAGTGATGTGACCACTTCCGTCTTTGAGCGGATAACGCAGATGGTACAAGTGACCCTGTACTTCTTTATATTCAACCTCAATGTCAGACAATGCAGTCCGGTTCACCGGGTCCCAGTTAATAATTCGTTTGCCTCGATAAATAAGGCCTTTTTCATACAATTGAACAAACACTTTGCGAACAGCCTGGGACAAACCCTCATCCAACGTGAAACGTTCACGTGAATAGTCAAGTGACAATCCCATTTTGCCCCATTGCTGACGAATGGTTGTAGCATATTGTTCTTTCCAGTCCCATACCTTCTCCAGAAACTTCTCGCGACCCAGATCATAACGAGTCTGGCCTTCTTCACGCAGCTTCTGCTCCACCTTGGTTTGGGTGGCAATCCCTGCATGGTCAGATCCCGGCAGCCAGAGAGCGTCGTAGCCCTGCATCCGCTTGGTGCGAATCAGAATATCCTGCAGTGTGAAATCGAGCGCATGCCCGATATGAAGCATCCCGGTTACGTTTGGAGGTGGAATTACGATCGTATAAGGCTCGGCATCTTTACGTTGACCGGCCTTGAAGTATCCACGCTCCATCCAGGTGGAGTACCATTTCTGCTCCGCAGCTTTCGGATCATATGTGGTCGGCATTTCTGTTGCAGCTGAATTTTTTTGTTCAGACATGTGTCATTCCTCCGTTACTTAATCATCTTCGCCAAAAAACAAAAAAACCTTTCATCCATCAAAGGACGAAAGGTTAGCTTTCGCGGTACCACCTTTGTTTCACGCAGACAGAAAGAGACAGACTACGTCTTCTGCATATACGTGACACTTCAAGCAGATAACGGCTGCTACCGGCCCATCCTACCTCAGGAATGAATGATCGTAACCTTAACATCCCTTGTATTCAAACGGGCAACTCCCGGACGACTTCGAACAGTTGGTTCCTGCGGAATTTTCCAGCGCTACAATCCCGCTCTCTGAAAGGCCATACTGTCTACTACTCCCGATCCACGTTGTTCTTCAAAAAACATAAACACATCATACCCTGCTCGTGCCCGATAGTCAACCTGACAACAGCGGAACAAGAGCGCTGCAATGCAGGTTTAGGGCTGACAAGGCTAAAACCCGTCATCCTCAAGGGATCACGGGTTCGCAATGGACGCTGGAACCAATAGGTTAAGGGATATATAAAATCTGCCCTTCTTCCACAACCTGTTCGGATAATCGGTTATATAACTGAAGCTCTCTGGTGCTTAACTGATATCGTTCTGCAATGGTATCGAGTGTCTCTTCACGCTGTACAATGCATAATTTCACCTTACGGAACGGCGTCTGATCCACAATGGTGCCGAGGAACAGGTTCTTCCACTCCACATCATCAGGCTGGTATGCTTCTTCCTGGAGTACTCCCGCGAGCGCCTCTTGCTCCCGCTCCGCTTCAGCCTCACGTGTCGCTCTGCCGGAGGATAACAAGGAGGATATACCTACACCCTCTTCCTGTCTTGGTGCAGACTCTCTCTTGCTGCCAAAAGCAACCTTGAGCTCCGGCTTGTCTTCCGTCTCAGCCACAGGTTCGGGGATGAAGGCTTCGATAGCAGCAGACTCATTCGCCTCCACTGCTTCCAGAGGTCTGTCTTCCTCCGAAATCTCCGGTTCGGACGATGCGAATACATCCTGCCAGTTCTCTGGCTGTGAACCAGCCGAGACATCAACAACTTCCTGGTTCTCTTGCCTTGGTTCAGACCGGGCAGATTCAAAGTGCCATACATTCGGTGCTGCCGCTCCATTGGAAAATTGTGGATACGGTTTGGAATCGATCTGCTCCGAATTCCTTGAGTTCGTATGTAAGGTCTCGACGGAAGGCTCGGACCAGACAGACGACTCTTCAGCCAAAGGAAGCAACGGCTCAGATTCAGGATATGAAGCCAAACGGTCTGCTGTCTCCGCCATAAAAGATGAAACTGGAGAAGGCGGATTGAACAACTCATTGGATTGCGCTTCAGCCTTTTGCTCTGGTGACTGAAATTGTTCAGCTGAGGCCTGGTATAGTTGTTCCTGCTTTAACTCCTCTTCGTTTCGTAACACATCTTCGCCAGCAGAAGGAACAACAAATTCCTGAGCGCCATAGACAGGTCCCGCTGCACTCGTAAGCCCTTCCTCTTCACTCCGTTGAAGCAAATACTCCTGGGCAAACGTATTGGGATAGCTGCCTGTCTGCTCTGTTTCAGCAGAACGAGTGTCTGGCTGAGAGTCGGGTGAATGCACGACGGTAAACTCATCTGCTGACCACACCTGCGGTTCCTCTACCGGAAAGCCCTCAATGCCTCGAAGCGACAGTACGCCCGTAATGTTCAGACTTCGGTTGGATAACAGATCAACATCAAAATTTTCAATCTCAACGGAAATATCCTCAATGGATCTCACCCGGTTCAAGGGTACCGTGATCTCTACCGGAATAAAATGTTTGAGCTCCTCCGAGATTTCGTTCTCTCCCCGATAAGCACCTGTAAGCAGTAGATGGCCACGCAAGGTAGCATGATCATCCTGACCTATGACTTGAATGCGGGGGTATAACTCAATTTCCTCCAGTTCCTCTATCGCAGGAACTCCCTCTGACAAATGAACGCGCTCATAAATATCGAACCGCAAACCATAAGGTTGATTCAACAAAGGTGGCGTCCTCCTTTCGGCATATGTTCACCATGATCCTTCTCATGGGACTGATCCATGGTCCAAATCCTTCGTTACCCCATCTATATGCCTTGAATGAGATGAGCATGCCACCTTTTGTGCAAACCTTACCGGTTTATTGGTCCTTGCCTTCACGTTGTGCCAGTTGTAGGAGATCCGAAGGCCAAGGGTCAGTCACTTCAATTCGTGCTCCAGTCAGTGGATGACCAAAACTCAGTGTCTCCCCGTGAAGTGCCTGTCGTCCAATAGAATCTCTTCTACCTCCATACAGCTCATCTCCAACGAGGGGATGTCCTGCATAACTTAAGTGCACCCGAATCTGGTGTGTACGTCCTGTATCCAGTGTCAGACGAACAAGAGTAGCTTTGTCCCACACCTTCACGATCTCCAAATGGGTGACGGCTTCCTGCCCCCCTTCCGAGACACGTCTGCGTTGCTTGTGATGCCTGTCCTTGCCAATCGGAGCATCAATTGTCCTGAGCTCCTGAGATATTTGACCGCCTGCAATGGCGACATACTGGCGTCCAATATCTTTGTTACGCATCGCTTCATCCAATTTGGCGAGGGCAAAAGCATTTTTGGCATATAAAACCGGTCCGGTGGTATCCTCATCCAGACGATGAACATGGCGTACACTGGCCTGAATTCCATTCATTTCGTAATAGGAAGCCACCGCGTGATCCAGCGTAATCGCTTGGTCCATTCGACTCCCATCGGGATGAAGTTTCATTCCCGCCGGTTTGTGCACAACCAGACAGAAATCATCCTCATACAGTACATCAATATCGGCCCACCGCGGTTCAACATCTATTGGCTGAGACGCAAAAAGGGCCAGCCGAAGCCGATCCCCTGCAAGTTGTACCCCCTGGTTCTTCTTAAGCTGACGCAGCATTTTTTCTGGTAACTGAAGCTCAGACAAGAGCCATTGCTCTGCAGCCGTTTGCCTGTCTGAACTGCCTGTCACCACCTTGCCTGGCATCAGCTCAATCCATTCCCCACGGCGTTTCCAACTTTTAATGGTCATAATGATTGAAGAGCCTTACGGTTTGCCTCGATCGTATCGTCAATATCCTGCTCCGTATGCACGCCAGAAACAAACATGCCTTCGTATTGGGAAGGGGCAACACTGACACCTTGATCAATCATAGCCGCAAAGTAACGACGGAATTGATCCAGATTGCTTTCTTTGGCAATATCATAATTTGTCACCGGAACCGCACTGAAAAATGGACAAACCATGGAACCAACACGGTTAATGGTCACCGCTACCCCCGTCTCTGCTGCATTCTTTTCAAATCCAGCCTGCAAGCGAGCAGACAGCGTCTCCAGGCGATCATAAACCTCCGGTGTCAACAATTTGAGGGTCGTATAGCCTGCCGCCATAGCCAGCGGATTACCGCTCAGTGTACCTGCCTGATAGATCGGCCCAGTTGGAGCAATCTGTTCCATCAGATCACGTCTGCCGCCATAAGCGCCTACCGGAAGTCCACCACCGATAACTTTGCCCAGACAAGTCAGGTCAGGTGTTACGCCGTAACGTCCCTGAGCACAGTTCAGTCCCACACGGAAACCGGTCATCACTTCATCAAAAATGAGCAGACTTCCGTATTGAGCCGTCAGACTCCGCAGCCCTTCAAGGAAACCCGGAACCGGTGGTACGACACCCATATTCCCCGCAACAGGTTCCACAATAATGGCTGCCAGTTCTTCACCATAACGTTCAAAAGCAAGCTTCACCGACTCCAGGTCATTGTATGGAACCGTAATCGTATTTATGGCTACGCCTTCAGGAACACCTGGGCTGTCAGGCAGACCCAGTGTTGCTACACCAGAACCTGCTTTGATCAGCAAGCTGTCGGCATGCCCATGGTATGATCCTTCAAACTTCAAAATTTTACTGCGTCCTGTTACACCACGTGCCAGCCGAATCGCACTCATGGTCGCTTCCGTACCGGAATTCACCATGCGTACAATATCAATTGAAGGCACACGCTCACAGACGAGCTTTGCCATCTCTGTCTCCAGCAGCGTTGGCGCGCCAAAACTTGTTCCTTTAAGGGCCGCCTCACGCAAAGCTTCTACAACTTCAGGATGCGCATGTCCCATAATAAGCGGACCCCATGATCCTACGTAGTCAATAAAAACATTTCCATCAATATCATAGATTTTGGAGCCTTCTCCGCGCTCTGCATAGATTGGGGTAAGTCCAACCGATTTGAATGCCCGAACCGGGCTGTTTACCCCCCCGGGTATGTACTGCTTTGCTTCTTCAAATGCGCTGCGTGAGCGCTCATCATTGCGACGAGTTCCTTGTTGTGCGGTCATGAACATCCTCCTTAGTGATGAGGCCTCTCCAAACTTACTGGTAGAGGCCTTTTATCTATTTTTTTGAGAAGCCATAAAAGATCTTGTTCATCATAGCTGTTATCAAAACAAGTTATTATTTCTCAGCCAGCCAGCGTGAAGCATCTTTTCCGTAGTAGGTAATAATCATATCTGCACCTGCGCGTTTCATGCTGAGCAGAATTTCCATGGCGACTTTCTTCTCATCAATCCAGCCTTGAATCGCAGCTGCTTTCACCATGGCATACTCTCCACTTACGTTATAAGCAACCAGCGGAAGATCGAATTGATCTTTAATCGTACGCATGACATCAAGATAGGACAGTGAAGGTTTCACCATCAACATATCCGCGCCTTCCAACACATCCGTCTCCGCTTCACGCAACGCTTCACGAGCGTTCGCCGGGTCCATCTGATACGACTTGCGATCTCCGAATTGAGGTGTGGAATCCGCAGCTTCGCGAAATGGACCATAGAATGCTGACGCATATTTTACAGAATAGGACATAATCGGAATGTGACTAAAACCATTCTCATCCAGTCCGGCGCGGATGGCTTGTACAAATCCGTCCATCATGTTGGATGGGGCAATAATATCCGCACCCGCCTTGGCTTGCGACACTGCTGTTTTCACGAGCAGATCCAGCGATTCGTCATTGAGAACATCCCCGCATATATGACCGTCGATTTCAACCGTGTGTACCATGCCACAATGACCGTGATCCGTGAATTCACACAGGCAGGTATCTGCAACAACGAGCAGCTCCGGATACCAGGATTTGATCAACTTCGTGGCTTCCTGGACAATGCCATTTTCCGCGAATCCTGACGAACCGACAGGGTCTTTGGTTTCCGGAATACCGAATAACAGCACAGCTGGAATACCGAGTTCCGCAATCTCCTTCACTTCTTCCTGTAAACGGTCCAGCGAGAAGCGGAATACGCCAGGCATGGATTTGATCTCGGATTTCACATTTTCACCATAGGTAACATAGATCGGTTGGATAAAGTCATCCACAGTCAAATGGGTCTCTCTCACCATATTGCGAATACCTGCGGATTGACGTAAACGGCGATGCCGCACTATTGGAAAACTCATACGTGTGAAACCTCCTATTCATTTGGTGGGCAAAAAGCGAAGCGCGCCGGTATCGTAACGAAATCAGCACGCTTCATCTATCGATTGCGGTTCAATTTATAGCATCAATGAGGAAATGCAGCTTCTGTAGCCGGCTTCCGTTTCCACTCACACAAAACAGAGATCAGGCTCTCAATGGTAGCTTCTTCAGCCATCAAAGTGACGTTCAACCCGGCTGCCTCAGCTGTCTTCGCTGTAACGGGTCCGATACAAGCAACCTCTACATTTTTCAATAAAGGCAAAGGGTCCTGCAATCCCATTCGTTTAAGAATGTTCATGAAATTGGTGACGGTGGATGAACTCGTGAAGGTCACCGCGTGAATGCCGCCCTCTTCAAGCAGTTTCAACAGTTCATCATCATCCTCACCAGCCAGAATGGTGTCATAGATAATCGCCTCGGTGACCTGCAGTCCCCGTTCCCTCAACTGTTCAGGCAGCCAGGAGCGCGCGAGGTCTCCATGCGGTAACAGAACCCTCTGGCCTTCCTTCAGTTCACTTTCGAACGCTTCAAGCATGCCTTCTGCCTGAAATGGTCCCTGGATGACCTCAGCAACAATGCCATATTTACGGAGAGCTTCCCCGGTGGAAGGTCCCACCGCAGCAACTCTAGCTTGATGCATGGAGCGGACATCCTTGCCCTGTTCCTGCAAATGACGAAAGAAAAATTCCACCCCGTTTACACTCGTGAAAAATACCCAGTCAAATGTATTTAACGCACCAAAGGCTTGTTTGACACTTTCTTGTGCCAACTCCCCTGATGGCATCACGGTCTCAATCACCGGGAACTCGTAAGGTTCGCCGCCCAGTTCTTCAATCCGGTTCACCAATTCACTAGCCTGACTGCGTGCCCGGGTCACCAGAATTCGTTTGCCAAACAGCGGCAGTGCTTCCGCCCATTTCAATTGTTCCCGTTGGTTTACAACATCACCGACAACAATGACAGCTGGCGGTTGAAAGTTCGCAGCGATGACTTTTGCTTCGATATCCTCAAGTGTGCCTGTGATCGTGTCCTGCTCTGCTCTGGTTCCCCAGCGGACCAATGCCACCGGTGTTTGCGACGGACGTCCATGACGGATTAATTGCTCACTAATATAACCAATTTTGGCGACACCCATCATGAACACAAGTGTGCCCGTTGCATTTGTCACTTTATCCCAGTGGATACTGCGATCAAGCTTGTCCGGACTTTCATGCCCCGTAATAATGGAGATGGATGAAGCATAGTCGCGGTGGGTCACGGGTATTCCGGCGTAAGCAGGTACACTTATGGCTGCGGTTACCCCAGGTACGATTTCATAAGGAACACCGTTTTTGCGGAGCAAATCAGCCTCTTCACCTACGCGTCCAAATATCGTCGGGTCTCCCCCTTTAAGCCGGACCACAACTTTGCCTTCAAGAGCAAGGTCCACCAGTAACTGGTTGATCTCTTCCTGCTTCATCGTGTGTCGATCCGGCCGTTTACCTACATATATCTTCACCGCGCCGGGCTTCATTTGTTTAAGCAATCTTGGACTTGCCAGCCGATCGTACACGACAGCATCCGCTTTACCGATCGTTTCCCAGCCCTTAACCGTAATCAGCTTGGCATCCCCTGGACCAGCACCTACCAAAAAGACCTTTCCCACCATCTCTTCATCCCCTAACTTCTGCCAGTATCTGCTCTGCTCCCCGTTCAATCAATCTCCAAGCCACTTCTTCACCAAGACGAACCGGATCTTTGCCTGTCATAGTTTCTTTAAGAATCAGCCCACCGTCCGGTGTACCCACCATACCTGTTAATTGTAACGCGTTTTGTCCATTCGGGGAATCTGCATCTTGCTGTGGCACCCATACGGCATGAGCTCCAATCGGAACCTGACAGCCTCCATTCAATACGCTAAGGAAGCGTCGTTCAGCCAACACAGGTAATGCCGTTTCCGGGTCATTGTACAACTGTAACAGGTGAAGCAGCTCAACATCATCTTCACGGCACTCAATGCCCAGCGCCCCCTGACCTACTGCGGGAAGACAAGCCTCCTCTGACAGATATTCCGTAATCCGATCCTGCCATCCCATTCGATACAAACCAGCCGCAGCCAAAATAATGGCATCCAAACCTTCTGTCTCCAGCTTCCGTAAACGGGAATCAATATTGCCGCGAAGAGATTCAAGTTGCAAATCCGGGCGGCATGCCTTCAATTGACTGGAACGGCGCAAGCTGCTTGTCCCGACTTTTGCACCTTCAGGCAGTTGATCGAGCGTAAGTCCTCCATTGGAAATCAAGGCATCCCGTGGGTCTGCACGACGCGGAACAGCTCCATTCGTCAATCCTTCAGGCAACTCTGAAGGCATATCCTTCATACTATGAACGGCCATGTCGATCGCGTGATCCATCATTGCCTGTTCGATCTCTTTAACAAACAGTCCCTTGCCTCCGACTTTGGACAGTGTTACGTCAAGAATCAAATCTCCTTTTGTAACGATTTTATGTACTTCAAAGTCAAATGCTAATCCTTCTCGCTCACAAATATCACGTAAGTCCTGAATGACATGACCAGTCTGAGTCAAAGCAAGTGCGCTTTGTCTGCTTCCCACTTTAATTGTCCGCATATCTACACGTCCTCCTGATTATGGGATATCCAGTCCCCAATTTGTTCTTCGGTCCAATACTGAAACTGACCTGTACGAATATGTTCCAGCACATCCATCTCGGTTAAACGACGGAGCAATTTTCCCCGCAGACTCGGAGAAGATACACGTGCCTTCACTTCCATCCTCATCTGATACAAAAAATCAATATATGTCTCGTATTCCTCTCCAAATTGCTGTTCCAGCGTGGCACGAATCTCTGCTGCAGCTACAGGGCCTGCTCCAGCAGTCGATATCGCGATACTCAGCCTGCCTCGTCTCACCACACTTGGTGTAATAAAGGTACTGTTCTCGGCCGACATGGCGTCATTGACCAGTATACCCGCTTCTTCAGCTTCACGTACAACGGATAAGTTCACTTCACTATGATCCGTTGCTGCATATACGAGAAAGGCCCCCCGCAAATCTCCATTGCGGTAGGACCGGGCTATCCATTGAATTCGGGAATCCTGATGCAATTGTTGTAATGTTGACGTAATTTCCGGGCTGATCACCGTGATCTGTGCCTCCGCATGGAGCAAACCTTTTATTTTACGTTCAGCAACACGCCCACCTCCAATTACACAGCATGACTTCCTCGATAAATCTACAAATATCGGCGTGTATCGTTCCACCCTTTCACACTCCCGTCCAACGATGAAACGCTGAATATGCATTGGATAAAAAACTAATAATGACAAAGCCATAACCGATCAGCGTCCATCTTGCCATAATGACTGTAGAGAATTGCTTCCTTCTTTTGAAGACGAAGTACCCCACATAAATAGCTATGGCAAGCCCTGTTGCTATAACTTTGAGATCCAACAGCAGACTCCAGCGTGTTTCGGCCACTATAGACAACACCGCGAGCATGACCGAAACACCAAGGAGAGGCGTACCAATCAATGTGGCCGTATCCATGTATTTACCAATTACTTCCAAACTCGGCAAACGACGGACGGTATCATTCCACTTTTTATGCTTCAGCTTGCGGTGCAGGAACAGATATAACATGGCAAACACTGCAGCAACGGTTAACGCTGCAAATCCAAGATTGGCCAATGTGATATGCATAATGAGCAGTCCATGCACGGTCTGCCAATTGTGTAATGAAATCTCTCCTGCCGTGAACCACAATCGGTTCAAAACGGTTACGGAGAACCCCACAACATTCAGCAGCAAGATAACAAATTCAGAACGCTGGACACGTGTCATTACAAGAGACATCAGTACAATGCTGAATGAAAATAGAAACAAAAAATCAAAAGTTGTATAGAATGGAAAGTGGCCTTCGATCCACATACGCAGAATGACATGCGTCACCTGCAGACCCCAAACAACAACAAGAAACCCTGTGCCTGTCCGCTTCGCCCCCACATTGCGTCGAATGCAGTCCGAGAAATAGAACAGTAGGCTCAGGGCATACATATAAATTAGAGCTTCATAGACTTGTTCAGCAAGGGTCAAGCTGCCCACCCACCTTATACGCCTGCCGGAGCATAAGCCGGCACGGGATCTTGCCGGGTATCGTTAAGATGAACGGCGGCTGGTTTGCGCAATGCCGTAGCATCGCTCTGGTTCACTTTCTCAGCGGCCCCCTCTACTGCATTCTCCAGGGCAAAAATCTGAGTAAACATGCGCAGCGCTTCATCACCGTGCTTGGTTCCTGCCATTTCCTTGATCCGGTTAATCGGATCTGTCGTCATTTGATTCACGATACTCTTGGTCAAGCGACGAATGACTTTCCGTTGATGTTCATCCAGTTCAGGCAACTTGTTGAACAGACTATCCATCGTCTCTTCATGGATGGAAGCACCTTTCTCCTGCAAGGCACGAATCACAGGACGAACACCCAGTGTTTTGAGCCATTGATAATAGTCTTCCATCTCGAGTTCAATCATTCTCTCAATCTTGGCAGCTTCCACCTTGCGCATCTCCAGGTTGCTCTCCACGATTCCTTCCAGATCATCAATATCATAGAGAAATACATTGGATAACTCACCAATCGCCGGATCAATATCCCGCGGAACGGCAATATCAATCAGGAACAGCGGGCGCGATTGGCGGCGCTTCATACTATCCCGGACAACGGTCGCATCCAGTATATAACGCTCAGCCCCTGTGGAACTGATCACAATATCAACTTCATTTAACCGATCCAAGGCCTGTTCCATCGTACAAGGAGTTCCACGGAACTTGGCTGCCAGTTCCTCGG
The DNA here is from genome assembly GCF_042674385.1 of Paenibacillus sp. NPDC056933. Lineage (NCBI taxonomy): Bacteria > Bacillati > Bacillota > Bacilli > Caryophanales > Paenibacillaceae > Paenibacillus > Paenibacillus sp. NPDC056933. The sequence continues at coordinate 38,417 of NZ_JBHUQN010000005.1, forward strand.
CCCGCGCAAGTGTCCGATTCGCTACGATCACTTCGGATGCCCCATTGGCATAGAGATGCTTCACGGTAAGTTCACTCATTTTGCCGGCCCCAAGGATCAACACCTTCTTGTCTGTGAACATGCCAAAAATCCGTTTGCCCAGTTCAACGGCAGCATAACTTACAGAAACCGCACTTTCCCCAATCGAGGTTTCCGAATGTGCCCGTTTACCCAATGTAACTGCTTGTTTAAACAGCTTGTTAAACCATGTTCCGGTGGCCTTCTCTTCCTGAGCTTTGAAAAAAGCCTGTTTCACCTGCCCAAGAATCTGAGTCTCACCAATGACCATGGAGTCCAGTCCACAAATAACACGGAACAAATGGCGCATAGCCTGATCATCTTCATATATATATAAGTGTTGCGTAAATTCTTCCCGCGGAACATCAAACCATTGTTCCATGAATGTCCGAATAAAATAACCACACATGTGAAGACGGTCTACCACAACATACAACTCGGTACGGTTACATGTGGCTACGATTACACCTTCCAATACACTCTTGGTCAGCTTGAGCTGCTGCAGCGCTTCAGACAAGTCCTTTTCTGCAAATGTGAATCGTTCCCTAACCTCTACAGGCGCCGTGCGATAATTCAAACCAACGACAACGATGTGCATTGCAAGTTCACCTGCCTAATAAATTTCCAATCAAAGTGTTTTCTACATATGTTCATCCATTTATGATTGACATGGTTAATTATATCACACATCCATACGGTGACTGGGCCATTTTTATGAAATGTTTATGAAATCCCCATGTAGATCATCTTATGCATTGTTATTTATTGTAGTGTCTCACCAATCTTCACCGTTATTCGTTAATCCTTCTTTAATGATGAAGATTTTCTGAAACTTGTTATAAAACAAATAGCCATGGAATTTCCATGACTATCAAGGGTGGGGATGTTAGTTAGATGTTCCATCCCAATATGTGAACGTTATTCATGCGTTGTTATTCAACATTAGATCCACTCGATTTGTTTCATTTCTGGTGTTTCAACTTGAAATTCGCCCAATCCACGTACCAGTTTCTTTGCGTACGTTTTCTCAGGTTTTAATACGGATACCAGGTAGTCAATGGCCAGTTGTGGGTCTACCGTCTCCCCGCAAGTGTAGCAATCAATCGCTGCAAAACCTCTTTCAGGGTACGTGTGAATCGAGAGATGGCTCTCAGACAGCAGTACAAGCACTGTCGCTCCTTGTGGCTCAAACTGCTTGGATTGTACGGACATCACTGTCGCGCCACATGCCTCCGCTGCTTCAACCAGTTGAGCTTGCAAATACTCCGCACTGTTCAGTAGATCAAAGTCGACACCCCAGGCATCAACAGCAACGTGTCTTCCGAAAGTTGAATATTCCATCCTTCGGCTCCCCCTTCCTAGGAATAAAATGTTTGAAAAAATTTCATCCGCTAGGACCTACGTCATTCACTTCCCGAGGTAATAATCTCTCGCAACATATAATGTCCTGAGTGAATCCTGGTTCCTATATTCTTTTCAACGAGATTAAAAATAACATCTATTCAAATGGAATGCAACCCTTTTCCGGAAGTAAAAAAATAAAAGATTTAAACTTGCAAAGACCAAAAAATCCCCTTTTGCTGGAACCAGGCAAGTGCCATGGGTCAGAGCTTCAGGGGATGTTTACTTGCATATATCGGGTATGACGTTCACCCTTAGATCAATAAGCCTCAAGCTCAAACATCCGTTGTCGGCGGAGAGCGATTTGCTCATCAATCTGATGGAGTTGTTCAGAAGTAGAAGCATGATTTCTTGTATCTAGGAGTGAGTCAATCTCGGCGTATATCCGATTAATCTCGCGCTCAACATCCCGAGCCTGGAACAGATGCTGCAATTCAAGCAGCGTATTTTTGTATTCGTAAATGACACGGACATTCTCCCCGGTCTGCTCCACAATTTTACGGACAGTGCCATGAGCATAAACATACGTCATAGTGAACTCTTCGTAAATTCGATGAACAACGCCGTCACCCTTAAAGGCCATAAAGAGCTTCCGGACTACGTTGGTCAGATGAGGGTTTACCAGGCGGCAAGATAACTCACAGATATAAAACCCTTCAAGGCGGTCAAAAGGGAAATGAACTTCCTCTCCACTCACATCCTCTAGCACGATCTCCTGGCAACCATTCTCCAGCACCTTTACTCGATGATGAATCCGGCCGTCTTCTGTCATGTGCAAAAACTGATGCATCTGGGGTTCCGACAATTTAAAAGTGGCTTTAACGTACTCTGTGGCTAACCGCTGAGCCATACAAATCTCCTCAATTCTTTCCCGATTGTCTTGCCTTCCTGTACCTGTGGCAGTGATCTCAAAATTCTTCAGGCCGGCAAGGCCGGTATTTTGGTTACTGTTGGCACAAATGCACTTATATTCATTATACACTGTCGCCTCACTATTTCGCTCCAAACCAAAACAGGATTTCTTACGAAAATCCAGAAAATTACGGATTAATCTTGGATCTCATTAAAGATACACCTAGGTTGCTCACTTTCCTGCATTAAAACGCCGCAATCTCTCGCTTATCCGTTAATTTCGTGGCTTTCGTCAGCCTGTGCGTCTTCTTCCACAGAAGCTTCACCGATCCCGGCGTGGCGGGTAATGATCTCCCATAATTCTTCTTTACCCAACCCCTCTTCGGATGAAAAAGGTACAAACAGATCGCCAGGACGAAGATCCAAAGCTTCCTTGATCACTTTGATATGTTTGGCTCTACGCGTTTTTGGAATCTTGTCCATCTTTGTCGCTACCACAACGAGAGGCAGACCATGATGGCGAAGCCAGTCGTTCATCATCATGTCATCCTTGGATGGCTCATGTCTCATATCCACCATTTGCATGACCAACTTCAGTTCTTTCCGTTCCAGCAAATATTTCTCCATCATTTTGCCCCAGGCAAAACGCTGCTGTTTCGACACTTTGGCATAACCATATCCAGGGAAATCCACAAAATAGAGATCCTGATTGATCTTGTAATAGTTCAATTGCTGTGTCTTACCAGGGGTAGAGCTCGTCCGTGCCAGATTTTTGCGATTAATCAAACGGTTAATCAAAGATGATTTCCCCACATTTGATCTTCCCGCCAAGGCAATCTCGGGCAGGCCGTCCTCGGGGTATTGTTCAGGCCGAACGGCGCTGATAATAAATTCGGATTGATTTACTTTCATATTGTATCTGTCCTCTCTTGAACGCGTATGCTCTTAATTAAAAGCTGATGTTCGTATTATGCCATGGATTGTTCTATCATACCAAAAAAACCGTTCCAACGGACGCCAAAGCTTCCGCAGAACGGTTTACTCTTCATACGATCCCTCGTTTAACGGGCTACAGCTGTAATCCTGCCTGTTCCACAAGTGCATGTTGCAGCACCTGATCCATATGGGCCACGGGGACAAATTCCACATCTTCCTTGATGCTGTCCGGAATATCCCGCAGGTCCCGCTCGTTATCCTTGGGCAATAGTATTTTTTTGTAACCGGCCCGGTGAGCTGCCAGTGATTTTTCCTTCAGTCCGCCGATTGGTAACACACGGCCACGTAGCGTTATTTCGCCTGTCATGGCAATATCTTTGGATACATGTTTGTTCGTCAGAGCAGAGATCAACGCTGTCGCCATTGTAATCCCGGCAGATGGTCCATCCTTCGGAATAGCCCCTTCCGGAACGTGAATATGGATATCGTTCTTTTCATGGAAGTCAGACGGAATTCCCAATTGTGCAGCTTTGGAGCGGGTGTAGCTGAATGCCGCCTGAGCCGATTCCTTCATAACATCGCCCAGTTTACCAGTCAGCGTCAGCTTGCCTGTACCAGGCACAACGGTAACCTCTATCACGAGGGTATCTCCACCCACTTCAGTCCACGCCAGTCCCGTCACCGTACCAATCTGATCTTCCAGTTCGGCCATACCGTAGCGGAATTTACCTGGACCAAGGTAATCCTTCACTTCATCCGATGTGATATTAATTTGACCTTCTACACCAGATACGATGTTTTTGGCCGCTTTTCGGCATAACGAAGCCATCTGCTGTTCCAGATTCCGCACCCCGGACTCCCGTGTATATTCACGAATGACACGCAACAAGCTGTCATCCCCGATATGCAGCTGATCTTCTTTCAGACCATGGTCCTGTTTCTGCTTCGGCAGCAAATAATTCTTGGCGATTTGCAGCTTCTCCAGTTCGGTATACCCCGGAATGTTGAGCATCTCCATCCGGTCCAGAAGCGGACGCGGAATGTTATGCACCGTGTTGGCGGTTGTTATAAACATAACGTTGGATAGGTCAAACGGTAACTCCACAAAGTGGTCACTGAAAGTGTTGTTCTGCTCGGGATCAAGTACCTCAAGCAGCGCTGCGGAAGGATCCCCACGAAAGTCTGAGGCCATTTTGTCAATCTCGTCCAGCAGGAAAACCGGATTAAGTGAACCCGCCGTCTTCATGCCCTGAATGATACGGCCTGGCATTGCGCCCACATAGGTACGACGATGTCCACGAATTTCCGCTTCATCCCGCACGCCGCCAAGCGATATTCTGACAAACTCGCGGCCAAGCGATCTGGCAATGGAGCGCGCCAGTGACGTTTTGCCGACCCCTGGAGGTCCAACAAGACAGAGAATCGGCCCTTTAAGCTTTTTCACCAGCTTTTGAACAGCCAGATATTCAAGCACACGCTCTTTCGGTTTTTCCAAACCGTAATGATCTGCGTTGAGCACATCTTCTGCCTTCTGAATATCCAGATCGTCGGCTGTCATCTGCGTCCAAGGCAGTCCCAGCAGCCAATCCACATAGTTGCGGATTACCCCGCCTTCAGCAGAACTCGATGGCATTTTCTCCAGACGATCAATTTCCTTTTCAACCTTTTCCTTCACCTTGTCCGGCAGGCCAAGAGCCTCCATCTGATTTCGGAGTTCCTCAACCTCGCCTGCACGGCCCTCTTTCTCGCCCAGTTCTTTCTGAATCGCCTTCATCTGCTCGCGCAGATAGTATTCTTTCTGGGTTTTCTCCATTTGTTTCTTCACGCGCTGGCTGATTTTGCGTTCAAGCTCCAGTACTTCCCGCTCATTGTTCAGGATGTCCAGCAGCTTCTCCAGCCGTTCCCGTACATCGATCGTCTCCAAAATCTCCTGTTTGTCCTTGATCTTCAGAGACAGGTGACTTGTGATAACATCGGCCAATCGACCTGGTTCTTCGATATCAGACACAGCCGCAAGTGTCTCAGGTGTAACCTTTTTGGACAAATTAATATAATTTTCGAACTGATTCAAAACGGTACGCATTAGCGCATCCGTTTCGGGACGGCTGTTCTCCTCTTCTGGAAGCTCTTGTGCCAGCACTTCGTAATACTCTTCGTTGTCCGTATATTCAATAATTTCAGCCCGTTCCAAGCCTTCCACAAGTACACGAATCGTTCCGTTTGGAAGCTTCAGCATCTGTCTGACCTTGGCTACGGTTCCGATTCTGAAAATGTCCTCTTGTGTTGGTTCTTCAATATTTACCTCGGCTTGGGAACATAGGAGAATCAAATGTTCTTCTACCATCGCTTTTTCTAAAGCCTTGACCGATTTCTCCCGGCCCACATCGAGATGCAGTACCATACTCGGGTAGACGAGAAGTCCTCTTAAAGGCAGTAAAGGAAAACGACGACCTTTCGCTTTGCTCGGTCCCATCGCTTTCGCACCTCCAATGGCTCTCAGGTTGTAGTCATTCATTATTCTATCAAATGTTCACATAAAAAACCAATGAAGGGAAGCGCTTAGCAGCTTCCCGAATCTGTTACCTGTCCTGGACGCGGCAAGTCAGCACGCAAATAAGAAGCGGATGCAGGTGGAAAAATTTCCGGTGAAGGTGGCGCTGACTCTTCGGCAAGGTCCATTTGTTTCGCTTGCTCCTGTTCAGGTACCCAGTCAAATACTTCTCGGAACACGTCCTCAACAGTATCCACCGGGATAACTCGTAAGCCATCCAGATTATCAAAGATGGACTGCCAATTCTCTGCCGGAATAATGACCGTCTTTGCCCCTGCCTGGAATGCAGCCTCTACTTTGGCCAGTACACCGCCGATCGGCTTCACCCGGCCATGAATACTAATCTCACCCGTCATCGCTGTCTCATGATCAATAGGACGTCCCTGGATGGCTGATGTAATGGCAGTGGCCATGGCAATCCCGGCAGACGGACCATCAATTGGCGTTCCACCCGGGAAATTAACGTGTAAATCGTAGTCGTTAGGACGAATACCCATGGCTTTTAATACGGTTAACACATTTTCAACCGAGCCTTTAGCCATGCTTTTTCGCCGGAGTGTGCGCGAACCGCCTCCAATCTCTTCTTCATCCACAACGCCCGTAATGTTGATTCGGCCCTGATCCCGAAGAGCCGGAACAGCAGATACTTCAATCTCCAAAATGGTACCCATATTCGGTCCATATACAGCCAAGCCATTGACAAAACCAATTTGTGGCCGCTGAGGCACCTTGCGATCTGGCCGAGGCTGAATCTGGCTGCTGCCAGCCACCCACTCCACATCGGACGCCTGCAGTGTTTCCCTTTTTTCGGTCAAGGCCAGCCCTGCAGCGAGCTGAATAATGTTCACCGCTTCACGCCCATTGGTTGCATATCGCTTGACCACATCGACAGCCTCCGGGCATGGACTGAATCCGATTTTCTGCACGGCATCTTCCGCTATTCGCCCGATCTCTTCAGGCAACAATGGACGGAAATAGACCTCCATGCACCGCGACCGCAAAGCTGGAGGCAGTTCATGGGGCGAACGTGTCGTCGCTCCGACAAGGCGAAAATCGGCTGGCAGACCATTTTGAAAAATATCGTGGATATAAGCAGGAGTATGCGTGTCTTCCGAGTTATAGTACGCACTCTCCAAAAACACCTTGCGATCCTCCAACACTTTAAGCAGCTTATTCATCTGGATGGAATGCAATTCACCAATCTCATCAATAAAAAGCATACCTCCGTGTGCCTTCGTAACAGCACCAGGTTTCGGTTGAGGAATGCCTGCTACACCCATCGCTCCTGCTCCCTGATAGATTGGATCATGAACTGAACCAATCAAAGGGTCAGCAATCCCCCGTTCATCAAAACGGGCCGTTGTGGCGTCAAGTTCCGTAAATTTGGCATCGGGCTTGAAGGGAGAGGATGGATTCTTTTTAGCTTCTTCCAAAACCACCCTTGCAGCAGCTGTTTTCCCCACTCCTGGGGGGCCATATATAATGACATGCTGTGGATTAGCACTGCATAGCGCAGCTTTAAGGGCCCGGAGTCCGTCCTTTTGCCCCACAATGTCATTAATCGTTGCTGGACGTGTCTTCTCGGCCAAGGGTTTGGTGAGTGAGATGGAGCGCAACTTCCGCAGTTTCTCCAGCTCCTTGCGGGATTCCCGCTCAACGGCACTGCGATTTGTTTTCTGGCCACGAAGCAAATTCCAGAAATACAAACCAATCACTACACCAAAAAATAACTGAATCATCATTATGACCATACCAAATTCCATGTCTCCACATCCTCCTGTTCTGTCCCTATCTCATAAGAGATCATGCTAATACTTGGTAGTATAGCCTTTTCACCGAGACGTAAACGGGTGTACGGCAATTTGTATGTCAGAGAATGCAAAACAGCCCGTCATTGCTGACGGGCTGTTGCAGGAACATATATAAACGAATCAGTGCGAGCGACCTGGAATAACCCCTGTCGTTTCATAGGACTCCACGATTTTGTCGATCTCTTTTTTCAATTCCTCAACCATGATTTCTTCCGGCACTTTACGGATCATTTTACCATGACGGAATAACAAGCCTTCTCCGCGTGCACCGGCAATACCGATATCCGCTTCTTTTGCTTCGCCGGGACCGTTAACAGCGCAACCTAACACCGATACTTTGATCGGCACCTTGAGCTTGGAAATATACTCTTCCACCTCATTAGCAATGGAGAACAGATCGATATCCAAACGGCCACAGGTCGGGCAGGAAATCAGCGTAGCTGCATTGGAAATCAGCCCAAAGGTTTTGAGCAGATCACGAGCAACCTTGATTTCTTCAACCGGATCCGCACTAAGCGATATCCGCATCGTCGAACCAATGCCCATGGATAACAAGGCACCCATACCCGCAGAACTTTTGATTGTACCCGAGAACAACGTGCCCGCTTCGGTAATTCCCAGATGCAACGGATACTTGATAATCTCAGCCGCTTTGGAATAAGCCGCAATCGCCATCGGTACATCCGAGGCTTTGAGAGACACAATAATATCATGGAAATCCAATTCTTCCAGGATACCAATGTGATAAAGTGCACTTTCTACCATAGCATCAGCTGTTGGATAACCATATTTTTCGAGCAAATGGTTTTCCAGAGAACCTGCGTTTACCCCGATCCGAATCGGAATACCTTTCTCTTTACAAGCTTTGACGACTTCTTCTACTTTGGCACGTTTACCGATATTGCCTGGATTAATCCGTACTTTATCGATGCCGTTCTCAATCGCAAGAAGAGCCAGTTTATAATTAAAATGGATATCCGCTACAAGCGGAATATGGATCCGCTTCTTGATTTCCTTAATGGCTGCGGCGGCTTCCTCATTGTTTACCGTTACACGCACCAACTGGCAGCCTGCTTCTTCCAACCGCAATATCTCTGCCACGGTTGCCTCAACGTCTGCCGTTTTCGTTGTACACATGCTCTGGATGATGACCTCGTTGCTGCCACCAATCGTTAAGTTCCCCACTTTTACGGGACGTGTATCTTGTCTTAAAAACATGAGTGATTTCTCTCCCCACAACGTCAAAGCTCCACCCTGACAGAGACATGATTCGCCTTCTGCCAGGAGTGGAGAACTGACAAGTCTATATTTCAGTGTTGAAACGGAATATTCACCTTGAATTAGGCACTTTCTTCCTGCTTGTCGTCCTTCGATTGGCTCAGTTCAGGCACGACTCTCTTCTCAACGACTTCTTCTGTAATGACACAGTTCGTAACATCATCACGGGAAGGCACTTCGTACATAATCTCAAGCATAATGCCTTCGATAATGGCACGCAGTCCACGTGCACCCGTGTTACGTTTAATGGCTTCCTTCGCAATCGCAAGCAATGCGGCTGGTTCGAACACCAGATTCACATTATCCAGCTCCAGCAATTTTTGATATTGTTTGGTCAGCGCATTTTTTGGCTCGGACAGAATCCGTACCAATGTATCTTCGTCCAGCGGCTCCAACGTGGAGATGACTGGCAGACGACCTACGAACTCCGGAATCAGACCGAATTTCAACAAGTCTTCCGGCAACACCATACCCAAATATTCGCCCGGTTTCAGATCTTTTTGCTCCGTAACAGTGTTAAAGCCGATCACTTTTTTACCGATCCGGCGTTTGATCATTTGTTCCAGGCCATCAAAGGCACCGCCGCAAATGAACAGGATGTTGGTGGTATCAATCTGGATGAATTCCTGATGTGGATGCTTACGGCCACCTTGTGGTGGTACGGAAGCTACAGTTCCTTCCAGAATTTTCAAGAGCGCCTGTTGAACACCTTCACCCGATACATCACGTGTAATGGATGGGTTCTCGGATTTACGCGCTACTTTATCAATTTCATCGATATAAATAATGCCGCGTTCTGCTTTTTCCACATCATAATCAGCAGCTTGAATCAGCTTCAGCAGAATGTTCTCTACATCCTCGCCGACATAACCTGCTTCAGTCAATGAAGTTGCATCAGCAATAGCAAAAGGAACATTAAGGATTTTGGCCATCGTTTGCGCCAGCAACGTTTTACCAGAACCCGTAGGTCCTAATAGCAAAATGTTACTTTTTTGCAATTCAACGTCCTCAATCTTGCTTTGTGTGTTGATGCGCTTATAGTGATTGTAAACCGCAACTGACAAAGACTTCTTCGCCTGATCCTGTCCAATAACGTATTGGTCAAGAATGTCACGAATTTCTTTCGGTTTTGGAATATCTTTAAGGTCCAGTTCTTCGTCATGACCGAGCTCTTCCTCAACGATTTCGGTGCAAAGTTCGATACATTCATCACAAATGTAAACGCCTGGTCCAGCGACCAGCTTACGCACCTGTTCCTGAGATTTACCGCAAAAAGAGCATTTCAATTGCCCTTTCTCATCGTTAAATTTAAACATGAAACCACCCCTTTAGGAATTGATCGGTCTGCTGAGCACCTGGTCAATAATGCCGTACGTTTTGGCTTCTTCAGCACTCATGAAAAAGTCACGGTCTGTGTCCCGCTCGATTTTCTCAAGGGGTTGACCTGTACGATCGACGTATATTTGATTCAGTTTCTGACGTGTTTTAATAATCCATTCTGCGTGAATTTTGATATCCGCAGCCTGTCCCTGAACGCCGCCAAGCGGCTGATGAATCATCACTTCACTGTTCGTCAGCGCGTATCGTTTGCCAGGAGCACCGGCTGTCAGCAATAACGAGCCCATGCTTGCTGCCATACCTACGCAAATGGTCGATACATCCGGCTTGATATATTGCATCGTATCGTATATACCCATCCCTGCGGTGACAGAACCACCAGGTGAATTAATGTACAAGCTGATATCCTTCTCTGGATCGTCGGCTGCCAAAAACAAAAGCTGCGCTATGACAAGATTGGCTACATCGTCATCAATCGCACTGGTTAAAAAAATAATGCGATCCTTCAGCAAACGCGAATATATATCGTAAGACCGCTCGCCTCGATTGGTTTGTTCAACAACCATTGGCACCAGACTCATGAGACCAACCTCTTTTCTACATGTAATTAGACATAGGCTACCTGTAAAGCAAACCCAAATTCATTCTAACACGTTCCTATGACAATGTCATTTTTCACAAGTAGTGTCAAGACGAAGTGAGTTTACTTTTTAGCCTGATCATATTTAACCATGTTTTCTATGTATGTGCAAATTGGAGCATTCCTATGCCGTTTCACCTTTTTTTTATTTAAAGTGGAACCATGGGATGTTAAATATGCATAACCAAATATCGCAACGACTTACACCCATATTATCACTGAATCATCTATAAAATGGATGCCATAATTTAAAAATAAGGCACGCAATGATTCACGTGCCTTATCGTTTATTCAGCTGTTCATTACGTAACAGCTTGTCTTATTTTTCGTCAGCTTCTGCAGCAACTTCTTCAGCTGGAGCTTCAACAGCTTCAACAACTTTGCTGTTTTCAACGAGAACGTCAATCGTTTTACGCAGTTTCACTTCATCACGAAGGCTGTCCAGGGAACCATTACCTTCGAGAATGCCACGAATCTCCTCAGCAGGACGCTTGTAAGACTCAGCCATTTTTTCGAGCTCTTGATTCACTTCTTCGTCAGACACTTCGATGTTCTCCGCTTTACCAACTGCTTCAAGAACCAGGTTGTTGCGAACACGCTTGGAAGCATCTTCCTGCATTTGCGCTCTAAGGTCAGCTTGTGTTTGACCGGAGAAGCTCAGGAACATTTCCAGGTTCATCCCTTGGTTACGCAGACGGTTGTCGAAATCACGCATCATGTTTTGTACTTCGCTGTCAACCATTGCAGCAGGAATGTCCACTTCAGCATTTTCAGCCACTTTTTCTACAACAGCATTTTCTTGAGCTGCTTTGGCTTCGTCTGCTTTACGGGATTCCAATTGTGTTTTCAGATCAGCTTTGTACTCTTCAAGCGTATCGAATTCGCTGACATCTTTTGCAAACTCGTCATCCAGTTCAGGGAGCTGTTTACGTTTGATTTCATGTACTTTCACTTTGAATACCGCTTGTTTGCCAGCCAGTTCAGCTGCATGATAGCTCTCTGGGAAAGTTACTTCAACGTCTTTGAAGTCACCTGTGGACAGACCCACAACCTGCTCTTCAAATCCCGGGATGAACGTGTTGGAGCCAAGTTCCAGGGAATAACGCTCAGCTTGTCCGCCTTCAAACGGTACACCATCAACGGAACCGTCAAAGTCGATTACAGCAACATCACCGTTTTGTGCAGAACCTTCGTCGATAACAACGAGTTCAGCGTGACGCTGTTGAAGACGCTCGAGCTCTTCAGTCACTTCTGCATCCGTTACTTCATGTTTGGCTACAGCAACTTCAACGCCTTTGTAGTCACCCAGTGTAACTTCAGGTTTAACGGTTACTTTCGCTTTGAACTTGAATACTTGTCCTTTAGCGAATTGTTCGATATCTACATCAGGACGATCAACCGGGAAAATATCCGTTTGGTCGATGGCTTCTGTATAAGCTTCAGGAAGCAAAATGTCGATGGCTTCTTGATACAAGCTTTCCACACCAAAACGAGCCTCGAAAATTGGACGTGGAACTTTACCTTTACGGAATCCAGGTACGTTTGCTTGTTTAACCACTTTATTAAAAGCTTTGTCGAGTGCTGCAGTTACACGATCTGCACCCACTTCAACCTCAAGAACCCCTAGGTTCTTCTCTATCTTTTCCCAAGTTGCTTTCATTGTATACTTTCCCCTCCAAAATTCACATGTTCACGTAGGCAATCACGTACAAAATAACCATTTTAGTATAAACAAGATTAGATTCTTTTTCAAGGGGAATCCCTTGATACGGTTTGAGGAAAACGTTTCCGACTCCTATTGACCGTCCAAACCGGCTGAAACAAACTGCTTCATCGATCGATATGCCTGCTCCAGACGAAAGCGCATCGCCCCTGTCACAGCGTACATTGAGCGAGTATCTTCCTCGTCATGTGAACCTCCCAGACTGTCTGCAACGGTCATATGTAGAGCAGCTGCCCATATATCTGTCATGGAATCATTTTCTTCCAGCATGGACATATAATCACGGGTTCCGTACACCGCCATGACATATTGTATCCACAATTCCTGGGCAAAATAAAAGAGCGTAGGTTCATGAACCTCCGTCTGATCCGCTACCCGTTCAAGAATCTGAACAATCTGGAGCGGGAAATCTTCAGGTCTAAGAGGAACGGTATCTATCTCCACTTCAACCGGCTCTTCCCCACGAGTAAATGCAATAACACCCTGAACTCCACGACGGCGCAATGTCTGCAGCACACGAAACTGAAGCAAGGGATGCAATGTCTTGTCTTTGAGCCAACCAGTCAGCGAATCATCAATCTCCGGCCGATCGAGATAGGCAAGCTGCTCCAAAGCCAGCATCGTTTGTTCGGATAACGGCTCTTCCATCACAGTTCGAAGCAGTTTATCAGCATAACCATCATCCTGCTCCAGTTTGGACCGGGCATGTTGACGTGCCATGTCCTCTTCACTGATTTCCTCTTCCTCGCGCTCTTCATGGACCATCGGTGGATCTTCCCCGTAATGAGGGAAAGCCGCTTGAAGCCATTCGAGCAACGCTCGCCATTCGTCGTAATGCCGCTCTTCCTGCCCTTGGCATTGCAGTAAAAAGCGAAGCAGGTCCATCGCTTCACCGTATCGTTCGTTTTCTAGCATAACCGTCAATTGAATCTGGTAATAGTCCAGCGTCTTAGGAAACAGCACGATATTGTTGCTGTGCTCGGTTTCCGGGGTCGTGGATTCCTTAATGGGAGCACCTCCTCTGTATCCAGAATCTCCAGTCGCAATCAACCATAAATAGATGTATATTAAACGAAAATCGATCTATTTTTTGAGTTCTTCTGATATTCTAACATAACCTTAATTATAATGAAAAAAACGTTACTGCCGCCAAATATAATATACGAAAAATAATTTAAAATAAAACGGTTGATATTCATGATTATTTATGATAAAATAATTTTTGCTTGAAAAATTTCGTGTCTCAGTAGCTCAGCTGGATAGAGCAACGGCCTTCTAAGCCGTCGGTCGGGGGTTCGAATCCCTTCTGGGACGTATTAAAAAAAGCTTCCTCCGGGGAGCTTTTTTTGCGTTCCGGGGATGTGAACCCCAATGGTTCGTCGGAGCATCCGCTTCGTTAGCACTACTTCGCAGTCTCGACTGTAAGGAGAGTATCCCTTCTGGGACGTATTAAAAAAAGCTTCCTTAGGGGAGCTTTTTTTGTGTCCTGGGGATGTGAACCCCAATGGTTCGTCGGAGCATCCGCTTCGTTAGCGCTACTTCGCAGTCTCGACCCGTAAGGAGAGTATCCCTTCTGGGACGTATTAAAAAAAGCTTCCTTCGGGGAGCTTTTTGCGTTCCGGGGATAATCTGCTCCGTTCGTTGTCTGTTGTTGACACGAGATGTTATGCTTATTGGTGTATATGTATGTATCAATGTATACATATTAGACAAATAACCCATAGGAGATTTACCATGCCCTCATCTTTACATCAAAACTCACCTGACCGTGCTGCAGTCGATAATTCATCGTCAGCCTCCATGAAACTTGGACTCTTGCTGGCAGGCATTATCGTTATCGCAGCGACCATGCGCTCACCCATTACGGCAACAGGTCCTATCGTGGAACTGATCCGTGCAGATACAGGAATAAGTCATACGATGGCAGGGTTACTTACCTCTCTTCCTCTGCTTGCCTTTGCGGCAATTTCTCCGTTTGCCCCACAACTGGCGCGAAGATTCGGATTAGAAACGGCTTTGTTAACGGCCATAATTCTTGTAACCATAGGCGTAACCCTCCGGTTCATGCCCTCTGTTCCCATTCTCTTCGCAGGAACAGCGATTCTCGGATGTGGCATTGCCCTAAGCAACGTATTGCTGCCCAGTCTGATCAAGCGGGATTTCCCATTGCGAGTAGGACTCATTACCGGCCTCTACTCCGTATCCATGAATATCTGGGGTGCCATCGCCTCAGGAATAAGTGTCCCCGCGGCAGGCTTGACCTCCATGGGATGGCACGCATCACTGGGTATGTGGGCCGTACTGTCCATTCTGGCACTGATTCTCTGGCTGCCTCACGTCCGTACAGGACGTCGTGGTGAAGTTTACGTGGCTTCGAGAACGGAAGCGAAGCCGGTTCGTCTGCGCTCTTCTTCCTTAGCCTGGTCTGTCACACTGTTCATGGGACTGCAATCTTTAATTTTTTACACCACGATTACCTGGCTGCCCGAGATTTTATCTGATCAGGGTTTCAGTTCCTCTTCGGCGGGTTGGATGCTATCCCTGATGCAAATGGTTAGTGTTCCGGTAACGTTCATCGTTCCCATTATGGCAGGACGCATGAAAGATCAACGTGGGTTGACAGCAATCACATGCTCTTGTCTGATTCTGGGATATGCATTCCTTTTAAGCGGTATCCCCTCCCTCATAACCGTCGGTGTTGCTTTGGCCGGCGTGGGAGCCGGGGCTTCATTCGGACTTGTAACCATGTTTTTTGTACTGCGTACAGCCGATGCCAGACAAGCTGCAAGCCTATCAGGAATGGCTCAGTCATTCGGATATATGTTGGCGGCAGTCGGACCTTTGCTGTTCGGGGTGCTTCATGACTGGACAAAAGGATGGACCCTTCCTTTGCTGGTCCAGGTTATCCTTGCCATTGTTTTACTGATCGCAGGGATCAAGGCCAGCAAGAATAGAGTAATCGGTTAGATTAAAAAATGGATATCCATTCCATATATGCAGCAAAATATAAAACCAAACGGCCTCCATCCCGCGAAATCGAGATGGAGGCCGTTTATGCGAAGAACCATTCCTTCAATAAATTAGTGCCGCAGGATTCACTTCACCTTAACCGTGATGGTGTCTGTGCTGGTAACTCCGGAAGCGTTGATTAATTCCGCCCGATACTTGTACGTTCCTGATGTGCGTCCCGACAGCTTACTCACAGCGCTTTGCGCAAAAGGCGTAGCTGCACTGAGTGCCTGGGTGTCGATCAACTGATCATTTTCATAGAGGCGATACTCCGTGGCATTGGTTCCCCACCATAAATTCATGGTAACCTTATAATTGCCGTCACCATCCCAGTTATCGTGAGAGAGAACAGCTTTACCCGGCGATGCGTTGGTCACCCGAACCGTCAACGTCTGACTCCGCGTTGTCCCCTTGTCGTTGGTTAACTCGGCTACGTACGTATATGTGCCGTTGGCTTTGCCCGTGATTTTCGTCCGAGCAAATTGCGCCCAAGGAGCATTGTAGGTCAACTTCTGTGTATCGATCAGAACTCCATCCTCATAAAGCTTATAGCTCGTGCCGTTCTCGCCCCACCACATGTTCATAGTGACGGTATACGAGCCCTCAAGCAAGCCGTTAACTTGTCCGTTATTGTGAGACAATGCAGGCGTTCCAGGCGCTCGGACAGCCGGGGTTTCCGGTTCGGTCTCTTTGGATTCCAAATGTAGTGCCGTGCTGGCCTTACCCGAAAGTCCCTGCTGGTCTGTTACCGTAAATTCAACGATGTATTCCCCTGCTTCAATTCCTTCCAAAGGAAGACTGAAGCTACCATCTTGTTTTACTTCAAAAACACCGTCCTTATAAATTGAACCATTCTCTTTTTTCACGACATACGTTGCTTCCAAGGCAGCAGACGGGTCAAACTCGATGTTCCAGCCCTCTCGGAGAGCAGGAGCGACACGGAAGTACAAGTCGTCCACGCTACCGTTAATGACAGCAGTTTCATCCTGTTTGAACTCCAGCTTTTCTGGAGCGGTTACAGCCGGAGCTATCTTTTTCACCAGGAATGGGGAGGTGTCTTCCTTGTAGGTTTTGCCATCCACACCGATCGTCGTGATGTCAACCGTGTATAAACCATCCGGAATTTCAGTCACTTCGTCTGTTGTGTAATCCGCATATTCGCCATCCCATGCCAGATTATATCTTGTATTGGCAGCGAAGTTATAGTTGCTACCAAAAATGTAACCGATGTATCCGTCATGATAGTGTCCCCCTTCCGGGTTAAGACCATCAAAAATCTCAATCAGAGCGAAATTCATTGGATTATAAAATTCCATGGCAACATTGAGTGTATCCAGCGTACCATCAGACTTCAATGGATAATGGAACGGATTCTTCTCTGTACCTTTTACAGTCTCAATGTATTTAACTCCTGCCAGCGTAATATTGAAATGCGCAACATAAGGAACCGTAAATGTATTCGTTCCATTGGACAATTGAAGATATCCTTGTGCTTCTGTTACTGCAGTCACACCTTTTGGAACAGTGATGGTCACCTGCAACTCTTCCTCACCATTCAATGTGAAGGAACTTTTGTCCACCGCTACAGAAACGCCAGGCACCGTGCGTGTTGGGTTTACATTTACAGTGTAGTCTCCACCACTGCCATTCAGCGACTCCACTTTAATCGTTTTGGTGACGGTTTTTTCGTCCGTGCTCAGGAAATTACCGAAATTGACACTTCCTGTGACATTAGGCTTCTCAACAACTACGCCATTCTCTGTGTATTTCGTTACATCCAATACTTTAACAAATGCAGCAGGATCAATCGTTTTCACCGCCTGAATACGTCCTGCGCCTTGATCAAACACATCATATTTCGTCGTGTCGAGCACTTTACCATTGTTCATAAGTGCCACCTTAATATCAAAAGGTGTCCAGTCACTATGTTTCTCAATCAACAGGGCAACCAGTCCGGCAACATGTGGTGTCGCCATACTTGTACCTGATTTCCGATCATAAGCTTGTGAATAATCTGCTCCAGGCTCATCCTTGCCGTATGCAGGAATGGTAGACAGAATGCTGGCACCAGGCGCGACCACATCCGGTTTAATATCAAGGGTCACCTTGGCTGGTCCACGGGAACTGGTCGTACTCATTTCATCTCCCGGCGTTTGACCACGCTCAAAGTCACTAAAGCTCACTTTAACCGGTTGTCCTGCATCCAGTTCAGCCTTGATGACTTCCCCATCCTCCTTCGACATGCTCAAAGTAGGAATTAACTCAAAATTATCTCCCAAACTCACACCGATCGGTCCCGGGATATTGTTATATACAATAATGGCAACTGCACCAGCTGCTTTGGCATTGGCTACTTTCTCCACAAATGCCAGTTCACCACGCTGTACCAAAGCCACTTTACCTGTAAAATCCTTGCCTTCAAAATCAGTTGGTTTGCCGAGTCCGGCAAAAACAAGTTCATATGAATCCGTTAAAACAGATTCCGGGTCTGCTGAAAGACTCCAGCCCATGATATCAAGGCGATAGACAGACTCTGTCACAGCCAGCGGGTTTTGCTCTGTTTCAGTTGGAGCAGCCGCTGGCTTTTCTTCTACAGGCTCAACTTCCGGAGAAGCTGCGACAGGTGCAGAAGGTGAGGTTGGTTGAGTATCCTCTTCTGAAACGTCACCCTCTGCATCTGGTGTCGGCACTGGCTCACCCTGATCCGACACTTTAGGACTATCCGTCCCCGGTGCTGACCCCAGTTCAGGTGATTGCTCTGCCTCAGGTACCGGCTGTTCTTCAGGAAGTGTACCTTTACCTTCCTCACCAATCCAGAAATGCGTATTAGCCGTAATGATCTGGCTAGGCCCTGTCGAGTTGCCTACAGTGATTGCCATAGCCGATGCTCCCGGGGAACCCAAAGTATAACGATTCGGACCATCATTACCACTTGCCACAACTGCAGTCACGCCAGACAGCATGGCATTATTAAGTGCAACGGAAGTGATATAACTTGGATCATTTGCGGAGTTACCCAGCGAGAGATTGATTACATCCATGCCATCGGCAACGGAACGGTCAATTCCACCCAGCACCCATGAAGTTTGCCCACTTCCATAAGGTCCAAGCACACGATATGCATAAATATCGGCTTCAGGTGCAATCCCAACAATGCCATAATCTCCAGCTTCACGAGCAGCAATGGTACCCGCTACGTGAGTACCGTGAGAGGTGTAATAAGCACTTCCTTTTTCATTAAATTCAGGTTCGCCCGATCCCTTCCACTCTTCACGTGTTGTTTCATAAGGATCATTGTCATTTCCAACGAAATCCCATCCACCCTTATAAGCGTCTTGCAGATTAGGATGTTCATAGTCGATCCCTGTATCAATGACGCCTACTTTAATGCCTTGTCCTTTATACCCCAGATCCCATACTTCCGGTGCACCAATAAAAGGCGCTGTATCTTTCATATATGGATCCACTTCATCTGTTTCCGGAGATAACGTAATCTCAATGTCAGGATATACGCTAACAACACCCGGTATACGAAGCAATTGTCCCAATTGGTTTCCTTTGAGCTCAATAGCTACACCATTCAGGGCATATGCATAATTTTCCAATACTTCATGTTTGATTTTTTTCTGAGTGAGGCTATGTACAAATGACTGTTGTTGTTGCTCTATTTGAGTCACAGCATTTGTTTCCATAGAGGAGGTAAATGATTTTCCTTCGAGGGTAGATTCACCTTGTGCAACAGCAACCGGCTTATTGGAGAGTTCAACGATAACTCTGGTTTCCTCTCCGCCAAGACCTTCCAGACTCTTGTCCAGAAAAGGATCTGCGGCAAGCTTGTCTTCCCGCTGATCAAGAATTTCTCTCCATTGCGTGGCCTCAGACTTGCTTAGAACATCCTCAAGCTGAACATCTGCAGGAGCAGCTCCAGCCGCTGGCATAATCATGGAGAAGATCATAAGAACACTTAACAATATGGATATCAAACGTTTATTCAAAGCTATTCCCCTCCTTCTACAATATAAAAGTACCTCACCAATCGGGCCCTGCTATGACAAGCGCTGCAACACTTGTAACCACTTCACCTTCCAATCTGCAAAACGATTGACCCTCGGTAAATTATTCTACTAAAATAGCACACTTCCCTTCTAAATAATTACAATTATGATATAAAAATTACTTATATGGTTCTTTGGTAAGAGAAAAATGTGGAATTGTATTTATTTGTCGTTAAAATATTTCAATTTTTATTTAAGGCATAGGCAAAAAGGCAGGGAGCCTCTTATCGAGAGGAGATTCCCAGCCTATGCATGAATCAATGTATTTTTAAACAGAGCGTATTTATTCATTTAACAAAGGCATTTCATGTGATTATTTCAATTTCCGGCTTTACTGCTTCAATGCGCAGCCGCTTATAATCGGCATAAATCGCATCTTCATCCCAGAGTTTTGGCAGAACGATTTTGCTGGTTTCATGACAGATTTCCTGAATCTTCTCCTGATCCAATCCCTCAAAATAGTCCCCTCCAAAATGGGCTAACCAGCCCTCAATACCCTGTTCGCCATCCGCTAGTCTGGTAGGACGGTCATAGTGGTAGGCCCGTCGTACCAAGAACCCTCGTTGTTCCAGAACGCGGCTATATTGACCGATCGTTGGGAAGTACCAAGGATTGCGCTCTGAAGCCCGAATCCCAGTATGTCGTTCAAATACCTCCTCTAACCCGTTAACAATAATCTGCACGTTACCTTTGCCACCAAACTCCGCAACAAAACGTCCGCCAGGCTTCAATGATTTCCATATGCTATCGACAACAAGTCGCGGACTTCGCATCCAATGCAGGGCTGCATTGGAAAAGACAGCATCATACAGCTTGCTTGTCTCAAACTGATGTCCATCTCCCTCCATGAATGTGATATGGGGAAACTTCTCTCTTGCACGACGAATCATATCCGGTGACGCATCCATGCCAACCACCTCAGCCTGCGCCATAGAAATTTCGTACGTCAAATCCCCCGTCCCGCATCCCAGATCCAGGATGTATTCCCCTTTCCCCGGTTGAAGCCACGAGATTAAGTTCCTACCGTAACCAGATACAAATGCCAATTTGTTGTCATACTCATCAGCCTGCCATTGATTAATCGATTGCATGGATACCACCGTCGTTGTCATACTCATCAGCCTGCCATTGATTAATCGATTGCATGGATACCACCGTCGCTTTCATGATTGATATCCTCATTGTGGCACATCATGGTTTATTATTTAAATATATAAATTCTATCTATTTAATAAGTTCTACCTATAAACCGACATCTATTTTCCATGAAAAATAATCATTCACTTCATTAAAACAGGCCTCCACCCAGTGGAGACCTTGTGATTTATCTTTTTCTATTGTTCAGGTGCATAAAATGTCCCTTCCAATTCGACAATATCATTTTGATTCAAACGATCCACTTCAATAATGCTGCCCGGTGGATAAGATCCGAAACCCACAGTTCTTTTTGGATTTGATTCACGATGGGACGATAGTCTGGGATGGTTATCCCATCTCACAGCCAAAAATGATATCACCGATCAAATACCCATCAGTCTGTAGAAACCGTAAACGGGGGAATGATGCAAGCTTCTTGTTTTACGTCCCGGGAGGGATGCTCTCCTTACAGTCGAGACTGCGAAGTGGTCCTACCG